>JAFSKK010000010.1 GCA_017448965.1 Bacteroidaceae bacterium
GAGTTAAAGGAGTTATAGGAGTTAAAGCCTATACTCTGTCAACTGTGGAGAGGAGTTTTCACGCCAGCATTACATTCGGCTTTAACTCCTCTAACTCCTTTAACTTCTTTAACTCCAAGAAAGTGGAGCTTGCGAAACTTGAATAACTTAAAACTATTGATGTATGAAAAAGATAGCATTGGCTGCCACATTGGCGATGGCGGCACTTGCGGGACAAGCACAGGAACTGCGGCACATTCAGCCTGAGGACGTGGATCTCATGCCTTCGGAGGCGGTGATGAAGGAGTATTATGCCCTGCGCGCCAAGGAAGAGAAGGAGGCCGATAAGATGACGGAGGCTGAGTTTCAGCGACTGACCGAGATTATGGAAGGAAGCGCGCTGCTGACAGACCTCTACTCGGGCTATTGCAGCTGGTACTGCGGCGGCGACGTGAAGCGGGTGACGGCATCGAGCCACCTGAAGTCGCAAGGCCGCTTCAACTATCTGCCCCAGAATGCCCACGACTTCGACCACGAGTCGGTGTGGGCAGAAGGAGTGCCGGGTCAGGGCATCGGCCAGTGGCTCGACTACGAGTTTGAGGGTGCTTGTCCGCGTGTCACCCATGTGAGCATCGCGAGCGGACACGTGAAGACGCAGGCGGCATGGGAGGCCAACTCGCGTCCCAAGCAGATCAAGGTCTATTATCTGGGCAAGCCTTACGCCATCCTCGACCTGCAGGACATCCGTGGTGTGCAATGGTTCGACCTCACTACCCCACTCCCACCTGCCGAAGCCAAGAAGGCCGAAGAGAACAACGAATATCCCTTCATCGCACTGGGTTATCACGACCCCGACAAGCCCAGCTGGCACCTCCGCTTCGAGATTATGGAGGTCTATCCTGGCACCAAGTACGAGGACACCGTCATCTCCGAGCTTTACTTCGACGGCATCGACGTGCACTAAATCCAGATGAGCATCAATAAGATACGTATGGAACAAGAACAACCCAGATACGCGGTGGTACCGGTACACACCCCGTCACTCACGCATGCGCTGTCCATCGCCATGACGCGCGGCATCATGGTGTGGCGCGATGCCGAGACGGGCACGCCCTTCTCGCTCAAGGAACTCTTCGAGTTTTCCAAGCGGCATGACAGGGAGCATCCGCTGAAGGAGCACTACTTCTACATGGTGACACGCGAAGGCGCCATCGGCATCAGTCCCGGGCTGGAGTGGCTCACCACGTGGATGTTCATCCCCATGGAGGAGTGCAAGGAGCGCGACTTCATGCTGATGAAGATGCGGGAAGACCTCATGACCGAACGTGCCGTCCGCGAAGCCGTCGACAAGGCCGTGACCGAAGGGCTGGCGCGAGAGAAAGCGGCCAAGGAGCAGGCCGCCAAGGAGCAGGCTGTCCCTGTGGGAGACGGTTCCCCCGTCTCCACCCCAGTCGAGGCTCCCCAACCAGCCCCGTCTACCCCCAGAACCCTCAAGTTCTGCACCAACTGCGGCGCCAAGGTGATGCCCGGCAACAAGTTCTGCACCCACTGCGGCAAAAGTGTCATCATTAACTAAAGAAAGATATGGAACCACAACAAGAGAATGTAGGCTTAGGCCAATATCTGAAGAACACCCTCAAGCAAGGTCTTCAAGTGTTCAAGAACCCCCTCAAGCTGTTGCCCACTGTGGTCATCGGCTTCGTGTGGCTGGTCATCGGCATCCTCTCGAGCCTCTGGCAACCGTTCCCCTGGCCCATGCAGATAGCCAGTTTCCTCTCCTACGCCGAGGGCGGACTCTTCGGCGGCTTCTTCGGTGCCGTGGGTGGCATCGTGGGCAAGGTCGTGATGGCCGTGTTCATCAACTCCGCCATCCTGCCGCTCTTCGAGAAGAAGCCACCCTTTGTGGGTGTGGCAGGAGGTGTGAAGGGCATGTTCACCAGCATGTCGAAAGATGCTGCCAGCGGTATCGCCCCTTTGCTGGGCGGTCTGGGTCTGGCGCTGCTGTTCTACACGTTCATGAACATCAACCAGCGCTGGCAGAACTCCATGGTGGGCATCGTGTCGCTCGTCATGCTTCTGCAGGCCATGGGCAACAAGAGCAGTTTCCTCATGGGCTTGATTTTCTCGACAGCCCGCACTTTCACGAAGGGCAAGGTGCCCACCTTCCTCTCCGTCACCCGCTTCCTGACGGGCATGACCATCGGCTTCACCATGGCCGTGGGTCTCAGCCTCGTCGGCCTCCACTGGTGCTTCTGGCTCGCCCTGTTCTCCCTCTTCCTGAGCCTTGTGCTGGGGTTGTTGATGAAGGTGCTGCGGCAACAGCCCGCTGTGGCAGCCACCCCACCCCCATTCCCCGGAGTGCCTCCCACACAGGGTATGCCTCCTATGCCAGGAGTGCCCCCTACACAAATGACACCCCCACCCTTCTCCCCTCCTCCGTATTATCCACAAAGATAAGCAGAGTCCGTATGAACATCAAGAAGATACATCATAGAAAGTGGTTGCGGTCAGCCTTCACCTTGCTGGCCGTGGCGTTGTGTCTGTCTGCCTATGCCGACGGTGAACAGCGTCACCATGAGGCTGGCACCAAGTGGCTCTTCACCCCCATGGAGCCATGCCCCGAACGCGATGCCCTGCTGAAGGACTTGGACGAGCGCATGGCCCAGATGGCAGCTGAGGAAGAAGCGGCAATTCGTTCGTCTGTCTCTCTTTTCTAAAGAAAATACTTCAGACGTTTGCGCGTCTGCGAAAAATCGCTTTACTTTGTACCATCTTGACCTAAAACCTATCATCCCTATACGAAGAACTATCTTGACACCCCCTTATAGATGGGCTGGCCGATGGCTGGCCACACTGTTGCTGGCCATGGCCTTCACCCCGCTGATGGCGCAGTACACACCCGCTGGTGATGTGAAGACCGAAGGTGGCAACCCCTTCAGCGATCCCGACGAAGAAAGGAATACAATCCGCTGGAACGAACCTGACGATCCCGGTGAACGGGGCAACAACGTATCCCCCATGGACGAGCAAGTGAAGAAGGTGCAAAAGGATATAGAGGAAATAGCCAAATCCCTCTCGAGTCTCCATCGCGATGACGACGAGGACAAGGACAACGAATCAGGGCACGTGTCGTTCAACGACCCCGGCTACTACGATTCCGATGACTATTACACCCCTCCCGCACACGATGACTACAACTACCACGACGGTCATGGTGTGGATCAGCATGCCGGCCCCGGTGGTGCTGTGGCCGTCAACACCGTAAGCACCCTCGTCTCGTTAGGACTTGGCACCACCATCGGAGCCGCTGCTGCAGCTGCAGCGGGCGGTGCCGTGGGAGCAGCCGTGCCTCCGCCCCCCCCACCGCCACCGCCCGGCACTCCCCCACCGCCACCGAGTATGCCCGAAGTGCCGACAACACCGGAACCGTCCCAAGTGCCTGACCCACCATACGAGCCAGAGCCTGAGGAACCGTACGAACCCGAGGAACCATACGAGCCTGAGGAACCGTACGAACCTGAGGAACCGTACGAACCCGACGCTCCAGAGGAGGATCCTTATGAGCCTTATGAGCCGGAACCTGAGGATGATGAGGAGCAAGAAGATAACGAAGATGAAGAAGAGCAGGATGATGAGGAGCAGGAAGATAACGAAGACGAAGAGGAGCAGGATGATGAGGAGCAGGAAGATAAAGAAGATGAAGAGGAGCAGGATGATGAAGATGAAGAAAAGGAAGACGAGGAAGGTGAAGAAAAGGAAGACGATGAGGAAGAGGAAGAAGATAATGAGGAAGAAGAGGAAGAGCAAGATGACGAAGAGGATAAGGATAACGAACAAGACACTGAGCCTTCCGACACTGATTCTTCCGACCAAGACGATCCCCAAGATACTGACCCGTCTGACAAAGACCAGCCTGATCAGGATCCCAACAAGTTCACGCCGAAGGACCATCCCGACCTGTGCGGCAACTACATTACACAGCAGCCTGATGGCGACATCGTGGTGAAGAGCCCTGCCACTGATCAGGATATCCACTACTACAACTATGGCGACGGCACCTGGTTCACCGACTTCGCCCGCAACCCCGACGACCCCAATCAGCGTTACACGCAAGAGGAAATTGAGGAGCGTCTCCGCTACGAGGCTGAGAACAAGGACTATTTCGAGCACATTGCCGACAAGGCAGCAGAGGCCCAGCAGCAACAGCCCGACATCCAGCGCAAGGAGGACGAAAAGTTCTACGATGAATACCACAAGTGGAAGAAAGAGTGTGAAGAATCCGAGCACCATCAGGATGTCCTGAACAGGGTGGCTTTAAGGCGTGGCATTGCCGATTCGAGTGACGAGAAGGCCATCAGACGAGACATCACGAAGGAGCGCGTCGGGATAGAGACTCGTCAGGCGAAGCAAGACCTCAAGAGTGCCGCCTTGAAGGACATGGTGGCTTCCGTCGGCTTAGTGCCATTTGACGCGGTCGATAAGACTTGCGAAACCGCCATATTTGCTTTGGCCGGCGCCAATAAAGGTAATTTGGGGGCTAAGGCTATCCAGGATGGTTATATTTTCCTGCGTTCCACTGGAAAGGCAGGTGTTGAAGCCCTTTACATGAAGGAAGGTGGCCTAACCCACGTTGCACTGGGTGCGAAGAAAGGTGTTGATGCGGTGTTGTTCCAATCTCATGCCAAGGATGTTTCTGGTATATTGTGTACAGGTGTGCCAGGCGAAGCAGCCATGTTCATCGGTAGCGAGGGCATCAACAGCACATTGAGTGCCATGGAGCAAGGAAAAGACCCCAGTCAAGCTGCCCTCGGAAGCATGAAGGTGAAGGCCATTGCTTATGGTTTCGGCAAGATTCCTTTCATTGGATCTGGTGGTTTGAAAGGTATCATCAATGGATATTCCTTTGTCACTGACACCGTGCCCGATGCCTGGGGTGCCCTCAAGCGGTTCAAGCAGGCATACAGCGACTGATCGAGGGGCCATCTAATGACATCAAAAACTAAGATAACGTGAGTTCGACGAAAATACTTTAGAATAAAGTAAGTTGCCTATCATTAGAGCAGTCTACCGTCTGTACCCTAATGGTAGGCTTCTTTGGGAAGAAGCAATAAGCAGCCAATGCTCCAAACAGATTTACCATGAAATTGTCAAAACTCCTGTGCCTTGAATGCTCTACCTGAGCAATGTTCTTGAGTTCGTCATTTACGGTCTCTATGATAGCCCTTTTTCTCAGTAGCAGTTTATCTGATACTGACATCATAGCACCTTTCATGTTGCTTTTGAGTTTTGTTATGAGCTGTATGCCGTCAACGAACAGCCTTTGGAACAGGTTCTTGCCTATATATCCCTTGTCACCGACGAGCTTTCCATAAATGAAGTCAACAAAAGCCTTGTATTCGAGTGGCTTGCGGTCATCAATATCTCCAGGGGTGATCATGAAGTTAAGCAGCTCCCCCTTCTCATTGCATATCAGATGCAGTTTGAATCCGAAAAACCATCCCATAGAGCATTTGCCTCTTTGGGCAATACCCCTGAATGTCTTGTGCATTTGTATCCTCTGGTTCCTGCATACTCGCAATGGCGTGCTGTCCACGAAACTTATCCCGGTACATTTGCCCAGCAGTACTTTCTTGATGAAGATGACAAGAGGAACTGCAACCTCACGCTCCAATTCCACAAATCTGTTATATGAAACAACCTTGGGAAAGAGGTGACGCATGTGTTTGCAAACCTCTTCGAGATAGAAGTGCTTGAGACATCTGTAGCCTGACGAATGAAAAAGTATCATTATCATCATGATTTCTGCTTTTGACATCATACTATCACGGTGATATTTGCGCTTTTTATCAGGCTTAAACGTATATTTTTTCATCTGGACATCAAAAAATTTGCAAAAATCATCGGCAATACAGAAAATTTCAGTAATTTTGTCCTCGGTAAACATTAGCGATATTATTTAGTGAAACTTGTTTTTTAGCAACTACAAATTTACTAAAAATATCGCTAATTTTCTAATATTCAAGCAATTATTTTAAAAACATTTTCGTCGAACTCACGTTAAGATATATGGAAACAATGAACGGACAAACCACTCCGAACGCTGCTCCAACGCTGGCGGATCTGCCGGAGGATATCCGCAAGCAGGCGGAAGAGGCCTTCTGGACGGGGCATTACCCCTATCTGATGCAGGCGCTGACGGTGGCGATGTCACGCTGTCAGGTGTGGCGGCTGGTCAACTCTGACGAAGTGTTCACGCTGGTGGAGGTGTTTAACTTCGCCAAGGACTGGGACGAACAGCATCCCCCGAAGGAAGGAGAGTTCTACCTCGTCAGCGTCGAGGGTGCCATTGGCCTCTGCTGCCACGTGGAGTACACGGTCAAGTGGCTCTTCACCCCCATGGAGCCAGGAGCCGAACGCGATGCCCTCCTGCAAGATATGCAGCAACAACTGGAAAAGATGGCTGCTGAGGAAGAAGGTGTTCAGGCTGCAGCATCTGTGCCACCTGCCGAATCTGCCACTCCTCCACCCTTCCCGGGAGTGCCTCCCACGATGACACCCCCACCCTTCCCACCCCCTTTTCAGGGATAGTGTTTCTCTGACTTATCGGAGTAACCAGAAAAATCGGAGCAATCAGAAAGACTTTGATTGCTCCGATTTTTTTTCATTTGCCCTGTTCATGGTCTTTCCAGAAGCGGCTGGTGATGTCTTCCCATCCGCCCTGGTGGTTGTTGCGGTAGAGGCGTTGGTTGGTGGTGGGCTTGTTGAGGGGGCCGAGGTGTTGGAGGTAGGGGCCGAGCTTGATGTAGTCGAAGTCGTCCTTGTTCACTTCGGGAGAGAGGCGCATGCGACCGCTGTACCAAGCCACCTTGAGGTCAGGATACTCTTCGTGGATGTACTGTGCCAGGCGGTTGATGCGCCGAGGTTCGGCATCGCCGCCCATGAAGGAGATGCAGGTGATGTTTTTCCCGTTCTTCTCCACGAAGGCATCGATGGCATCGGTGGTGAGTGGCATGCCGATATCTTCCCACAGGTACTGCGAGTGGCAGCCCGGGCAATGACACGGACAGTTTGAGATGTTGATGGCCAAGGTTACCTCGTCAGGAATCTCCTGAAACACCACGCCTGTGTTGACGTACTTGAGCATGGGTTACACGAATTTTTTGCTTTGACTTTGATTCAATTTTTTTGACAACGAATTTCACGAATGAGGCGAATTTTTCTTTTTTATGCCGCAAGCGGCAGCGAATGGAATCGAATGCATGATGGTTGTTAAGCAGCCACATTCGTTTCCATTCGTCGCCGCTTGCGGCATTTTTTTATTCGTGAGATTCGTGAAATTCGTTGTTGAAAATCATCGTTGTTCACGCGCTTGCATGGGCATAGTAGCGGCGTGCTGCTTCCTCCTGACGTGGTTGAGAGAAGTTGCTGACGCGCTTCAGGTAGCCGATAATGCGGGTCATGTAGTCAATGTTTTTGCTGCCGCACTTTGGACATTCGTGCAGATAGCGCTTGTCAATATGACCGCAATCGTTGCAGACAGTGTTGGGAATATTGAAGGTGAAATAGTTGCAACCTTCCTGTGCAGCCACCTCGAGCAGCTTCGCATACTGCTGTTTGGAGAGGTGCTCTTCGAGGTTCATGTGCAGCGCTGAACCACCTGTGAGGTGCTCGATGTAGGGTGCGCCGTGCAGCTTGAACTTGTCGATGATGCTCAGTGAGTCGTCTTCCACCACATAGAAATAGGAGTTGTAGCAGTCGCGTGGCACGAAGTAGCCGTCCTCGCGGTCCCACTTGGCGTGCTTCACGCCCACGTTCTCGGCTGGAATCATCTCGCAGTTGAACATCACGTCCTTCGTGCGGTACTGCTTGTTGTACTTCTCGATGAGACCGAGGATGCCCTGCACGAACTTCTGGTACTCGGGGTTTGGCGTGATCTTCAGACCCATGAACTCGGCTGCCTCCACCAGACCGTTGATGCCGATGGTGAGATACTGGCGGCCGATGTTGATGTAGCCAGCGTCGAAGAGTGGCAGCATGCCATGATCCTGCAGATCCTTCAGGTTCTCGTTGTAGGCGAGCTGCACCTTGTGGCAGAGGTCAATCACCTTGCCCAGTTCTTCCAGATAGTCCTTGCCGTCGTTGACGGCGCGCTGGATGCAGCGGTTCAGGTTGATGGTGAGCACCGACTTCGACCCTGTGCTGACACCACCTGCTCCGAGCGTGTAGGAGAAGCCGTTGTCGGTGATCTCGTTGCGCAGACGGCAGCAAGAAGAGAGGGAGTCGGCGTTGTCGCTCATGTAGGTGAAGAACGAGTGGCCCTCGGCATACATCTCGGCGGTGAAGTCGCCCCACTCCTGATCCTTCGGCTTGCCGTCCTTGTCGGTCAGCAGCGCCATGGTCTCCACAGGGAAAGTGAGCAGGGTGCGTGTGCGCTCGCGGTTGAACCACTTCATGAAGCGCTTCTGCAGCCAAGACAGTCCTTCCCAGTCTGGACGTGAGCCATCGGGGAAGTAGAACTCGCCGAAGATGCTCTCGAAATAATACTTGTCATAGTAAGCCACATTCCAGAACACGGCCTGGTAGTTGCGTGCACCAGTTGGTTGGTTGAGCGAATAGACAATCTGCTCAAAATAGTCGGTGATGACCTTGTCGATGGTGCGCTTTTTCAGCGAGAGGTCGGCCTGATCGTCTGCACGTTTCCAGTAATCTGTGCCGTACTCCTTGCCGATGAAATAGTTCATGTACATGAGGAACTCAGGCGTTGCGCAGGCACCGCTGAGCATGGAGCTGACCATGAAGACCATGTTGATGAAACCGCCAGCGAACGACTTCAGGTTGGTCGGAGCCGTCGAGTTGCCACCGATCGACGTCGTGCCGCCGATGAGCCAGGGGTACATCGTGATGGAAGCACAGTAGTTGGCCAGCGAGGTCTCGTCGTTCTTGTAGATGAAGTGGTGGGTCAGCTTGTCGATGTACTCGTCGGCCAACTCCTTGCCATACATCTTCTTGATGCGGTCGGTCAGCAGACGGCGGTTCAGACGGATGAAGTTCGACTTGGGCAACTCGCCAATCAACGTCGCGATGTTCTTGTGCTCCACATTGGCGTTGGCATCATACTTCGAACCCGTCGCCGCGTTCACGCTCTCGCAATAGTCAGAGAGGAACTGCAACTTCGACAGGGTCTCACGGTCTTCCGTGTGCTGCTGACGATACAGCATGAACGATTTGGCCACACCATAGTGTCCCTCCTGCATCAACGCCAACTCCACCTGATTCTGGATGTCTTCCACCTTGATGTCATCCTTGATGTCCAGACGACTCAGAATTTTTGAGATAGTAGCCAGGTCGGTTGGTTCGTCCACACTGTCAAACGCCTTCACAATCGCGTTCATGATCTTGTCGAGCGAGAACTGGTCTTTCGTTCCGTCACGCTTCGTAATGGTAAAGTTCTTGATTTCCATCGCTGTTAGTCGTTATGTCTATATTATATACTAAAGTTTCGCAAGCTTTGTATGCCTTGTAGATAAAGGGAGATAGAAGAAGATAGAAGGAGATAGAAGACAAATGTCATGCTAATGGCAAGGTATCGTCCTCTATCTTCCGCCGCTGAAATGCGGCTATCTTCCTTTATCTTCCTATATCTTCTTAACATACGAAACTTGAATTATATATTAATAATGTGTAAAATGTTTCCGATTCCCAGTGACGGATGATGCCTCTTTTTTGTCCGAAAAAACACATTTCCGTCAACTTTCCCCTCTTTGCCCTATTTTGTAAAGCATTTCTCATCTCACTCTCTTTCAGTTATTTCCATCTTCTCTCCTTAACAAAAAGTTTACCAAAACGGGAAACTTTTTCCTCCACTCCGCAAAAAAAGTTTCCCGTTTCAGAAAACTTTTTCGATTGCAAAGGTAGGGAAAAAGATTAATATGAGACAACTTTTTCCGAAAAAATTTCAAGAAAAATTTGAAAAAAGTTTGCCTCGTCAATAAAAGCCCAGTAAACACAAAATCGACAAGCCCGTTCTCAATTAATTGGCACTGGGGTTTTCAATCAATCGGAACTGGAGTTGCTAATTCATGGGCAGCGACGCTTCCATTTTTACCCCCCTCCCCTACCCCTTTTCCGTGCTATTTTCGCTGTCATTTCCGATAAAAACTTCTTCCTTTTTCTGTGGTTGGCTCCTTCGCCTCCGTTGGAGGCTTGGATAAACGATAATTGCCGATAATTAACGATAATTGGTTCCGATAATTTTCATTTGAGTCAAAGAGTTATTATTATCGGATAAAATTATTGCTAATTATCGGCAATTATCGTCTGTCGAAACACCGCAGGTGTTGAGAACCACCCCTCCCCACCCTTTTCGTTATTCCCTTCTTTCTTTTCATTGTATCTATAGTTTATCGAAAAAAGGATAAACTAAAATAATGTAACACCGAAATATATAATAAGATATAATAACAGAATAACAAAACATACAGAAAAACGCACCAACGTAAAAACGGAATAAACAAAAAACATAAAACCGAAATAACAAAATAAAGATATATACGGTTAATCGTTGAATCAATGGGAAGTAATAATAAAATAACAAACAGATAAAATAACGAAATAACGTTGCAATGATATTAATGGATAAAAAGAAAAACGTTTAAATGAAATAATATTGTTTTTTTGTCTAAGGAATTTGGGAATTAAGGAAATGGGATCAATGAAGGCTCCGCTTCGCCCAATTGTTCGCTTTTAGTGGCCAACACCCCGCATGGTGGCTTCCGTTCGAGGAGCCCTTCCTTAATTCCTAAATTCCTTAGACAAACACTCGACTCAGTCGCCTACAACAACTTCTCCGTCAGAAAATCACCCGATTTATTTGCTTTTCCAAAGAAAAAGTTGTAACTTTGCAAAGCAAACCTATAAACCCAAACCACAAAGACATGAAGAAACTAACATTTTTGACCTTGATAGTGGCCATCGTGCTCTCGCTGGTGTCTTGCAAAGGGCTCCTGAAGAAGCTGAGCAAGAAAAGCGGCAAGGCGAAGACGGAAATGGCTGCATCGCCGCAGGATGGAGAAGAGGCGTATACGGTTCCAGAGGAAGACGTGACGGATGTGTTCTGTACTGCCGATCTGAGCTTGTTCGAGCTTCAGGGAAATGTAAAGAGTGTGAAGGGGAGTAGGAAGGGCAATAGTTATATGGACAACTGGGAACTCTCGTTCGATGTGGATGGGCGCCTCACGTCCATTGGCTTCATCGGTGGTGAGAAGTACGCCATCTCATACGCCTCCAACCCTGATGGCAAAGTGACATCCCGAGGCGGTCACAACGTGAAACGCGACAACACTGGAAGCATTCTCAGCGTTTCGGCAGGCGATGGTTGTGGGGATGCTCCTGGCTTCTACTTTGAGTACGGCAAAGGCGGGCTTTCCAAATATCACTATGCCAGTGGAGAGTGCACGGGCGATGTGTATGTGGAGGTGAAAGGTTATGACGGCAGCGGTTATATCGCCAAGGAACTGAGCGGGTGGGGCGATGAGTACGGCAGCGAGGAGACCACCACCACTTACACCATCACGAAGACGGACGAGATGGGCAACTGGACGGAAAGAACCGCCAAGATCCATATGGTTCTGACGGAAAGGGAAGACATTGAGGCGGAAGACGTTGTCACCACCGAGAACAAGACCGTCACCGAGAAGCGTACAATCACTTACTATTGAGAATAAAAGATGAGAGAAAGGGAGAGCTTAACGTATGATGTCATCGGTGCGGCTATGGAGGTGCATAAAACTCTTGGCTGTGGCTTTACCGAGAGAGTTTATCAGGACGCACTGGAAGAAGAATTGAAGATACGGGGCATACCTTATGAGCGTGAAGCGCGGATGCATGTCACTTATAAAGGCAGGATTCTTGAGTCTGAATACATTCCCGATTTCGTTTGTTATGGTGAGGTAGTGGTTGAACTAAAGGCTGTCGAGGAACTATCAGACCTGAACAAAGCCCAAGCCATCAACTATCTGCATGTGTCCGAAAAGCCAGTCGTTCTATTGATAAACTTTGGTGCTGAATCACTGGAGTTTCATCGTTTCAATAAAAGATAATCCCTTCAATCCTCCGAATTTACTGCAGATTGGTGTGGTAACTACGCCACTTTGTGGCAGATTGGGAGGATTAGGAGGATTTAGAAGATAAAAGAATTATGGAGAAAAGGATAATTCTCCCAATCCTGCAAATCCCCCGAATCTACCGCTTTAGCGGTGTAGTTGACTACGCCACTTTGTGGCAGATTGGGAGGATTAGGAAGATTTAGAAGATAAAAGAATTATGGAGAAAAGGATAATTCTCCCAATCCTGCAAATCCCCCGAATCTACCGCTTTAGCGGTGTAGTTGACTACGCCACTTTGTGGCAGATTGGGAGGATTAGGAAGATTTAGAAGATAAA
>JAFSKK010000011.1 GCA_017448965.1 Bacteroidaceae bacterium
ATCTCTACAGGGAAACTGGAAGGGATAAACAACAAAATCAAAACAATGAAGAGACAAGCATGTGGATACAGAGACGAGAAGTTCTTTGAACTCAAAATCCTTTCTCTACACGATAAGACCTATGCATTTGTCGGATGAACCAAATAAAAAGACGGAATGAACATAGAAGACTATCGTGAGTATTGCCTTTCCTTGGGCGAAGACGTGGAAGAGAAGTTGCCTTTCACGGCTTTTCATCATGCCAGTGGCGTGTTGGTGTTCTACGTTCATGGCCACATGTTCTCATTCTTTGACTGCGATGATTTCAGTATCATTACGCTCAAATGCCAGCCAGAACGAATTGAAAAACTGAAAGCACAGTATAGTTTTATCGGTAAGCCGTACAATGAATCGCCCAAGTACTGGATTGGCATTGATGCAAACACTGCCCCTGATGAAATTCTACGTGAATTGACATGTAATTCATACGAGATAGTAAAAGCCAAATACAAGAAGCATGGGTGAAATGTGGAATCTGTGGCACGGATGCCATAAGAAGAGCGAGGGCTGTCTGCACTGTTATGTGTATCGGCGCGATGCGGAGTTTGAGAAAGACTCCAATATCGTGACGAAGACCGCCAGTTTCAATCTCCCCATACGTCGAGACCGACAGGGGAACTGGAAGGTCCCATCCGGCTCGCTCATGTGGACATGCTTCACTTCAGACTTCTTCATCGAGGAAGCCGACGCATGGCGCGAAGACGCATGGCTGATGATCCAGCGACGGAGTGACCTTCATTTCTTCATGATTACCAAAAGACCAGAGCGTATCGTCCAATGTCTGCCAGATGACTGGGGCGATGGCTATGAAAACGTCACCATCTGCTGTACGATGGAGAACCAACGGAGAGTAGACGAGCGTCTGCCACTTTACCGTGAACTACCCATTCGCCATAAGTCCATCATCTGTGAACCATTGTTGGAGGCGATCGATTTTCATAACGAACTTGGCTCTTGGTGTGAGCAAGTGACAGTCGGTGGCGAGTCAGGACGTGATGCCCGTGTCTGTGATTATGACTGGGTGCTAAACATCCGTGAACAGTGCATCAAGTCAAATGTCGCGTTCCACTTCAAGCAGACTGGAGCACATTTCCGCAAGGATGGCAGACTGTATAACATACCAAGAAACCAGCAGATGGCACAAGCCCATCGCGCAGGAATAGACTTCAAACAATGAATACCAAACAGATAACAGCAGCCAATGCTGATGAACTGATGGAGCAGCGAGAGCAGCGCCAAACTTGCTTGGACTATGCCGAGTCGCGACAGAAGAAGACCGAAGGTCAAAAGATAAAACAACGTGTATTTCAACGGATGCTTACGATTTGGCAAATACCTTTAGAATATACACAGATGGTGATTCTAAGACATATTTCAATGCCGACCAAATAGCTGTATCACACGGTTCGAGCACAGGTGTGGGAGTGGGGCTAGGTGGAATAGCAGGTGCTTTAGGCATTGGAGGAACATTAGGGACATTGGCAGGAGCTGTCACAGTTGGAGGCTCTACACAACATGGCGTGACAACCACATATCACCAACAGCGTATATTGGCAATTCCACCTCATTCCACGAAAAATCTTTCAGAATACAAACAAGTACATGTTAAGAAGAAAGAATATAATACTATCTCCGATGCGGAAAGGTGGGGCTTTTATCTTCATCATCAGAGAGGTGTTGTGAAAAAAGGGGGATATGTTTCGTATACGGAAAAAACGACACCATATACGAATAGATATATTATAACATATTCAACATCGCAAGATTTCTCGAATTATTCGATGCTTCATGCTAAAGTCTATGCTCGTTACATTTTAGGGGAATACTATAACGAAAATTTCTTGTATCCAAAAGATATGTTTAAAGTTTTACAAAAGTTCATCCCTGATTTCTGGACTAATCCTGGAGTGTTAGTGGGTGAATGTCACTCTTTGAGTAAATAGTAATGTTTTGTGTCAAGTGCAAGAAAACATATAACAAAAGGGCAACCGAACGCATCGGCTGCCCTTTGTTTATATTTGTAATTTCTCGAGAAATTCCGAATACTTAAGCATAGGTATTCCTGCATGGGAACCCAAATCTGTAAGGTCTTTATCTCCACTGATGATGAAATCCACAGGTTGGTGTCAAACAATACCTTCATGCTCCGTATCTTACTGCATTAACCTCTGCTGCTATCTCTTCATCGGTCATGACCGGAGATTTAGGGCACGACAGGATAAAGCGCTCAACAGAAGAACGGCGTGTGCGTACCTGCCACCCCATTCTTGAAGCAAGAGCCTCCATGAAGCTTCTGTCTTTCACGGGAACTGATAATACAAATTCTTCCATAGTGCATAAACTTTTCCACAAAGGTATGAAAATTGCACGATACATTTAGCAGTTTTGTCGGAAAATTGCTAAATGCATCGTGCAATCATTTGTTTTTTGTTTGATAAGAGTCAAAATCAAGGGCAACCGAACGCATTGGCTGCCCTTGATTATTATATAATAATGTGTGTCTGTCCAACATTATCCTTCACAACACTCATATACAGAAGGTTTGTGTATAGATTTCTTTGAAACCTTTATCTATCAAGAATGGCTTGTTGGTTTTGAATGATTGTTGAATAGCCATCTTAGCACACAACACCCTTATGGAGTTGCTCAATGGGGAAAATCAAATCCCAGTCTTCGCCCCAAACTATATTCCCGTCTTCGAGTTGGAAGGTGTTGAAGAGGCGCTCATCCAAGTATTTGTTATACTGTGGATGGGGGTGACGCCGGATGAAGTCACCAATGTTCACCACTTTAGAGGTATTGTCGTTGAAGAACAAGTTCACCGACAAGTTCCCTGCAGGTTCTGCTTTCAAAATGTACAAAGCTCTCATCTCTTACAACTTTTTATTGATTCGTGTGGTTTTCACCTCACGTTTGTAAACAAAGAAATCCACCCATTTAGCGACAATATCTTGTCAATACACTTGAATAAAAGCAATTGCAGTTGAAGCATCTTTTGATACAAGTGGATCAACCTCTGGCTTTTCCCTTCTTCTGATCTCTATCAACTTTCCGTCTTCCATAATCAGTTCAAAAACACTTTCACAACCTCCATGCTTCACATGCACATGGATGGGTTCATGCTCATTCGAAAATAAATAGAAGATAAAGCCGAAGTATTCAAAGATTTTTGGTATAATAGATGGTTTATTAATATCTCGTTGCAAATTAATCACTTTTTTTCATTATCCTCCAAATTTTCTGTAAACTTTTTTGACAACTTACGAAAGGAAAAAAGAAAAGCGTAAACAAATCTCTTCGTTTACGCTTACTTTGTATAAGTAAATAATGTGTGTCTTACAAAGTCATGTTCTGCAGGAAAGAGATGAGCACACCGGCTGCTACGGCAGAACCAATCACGCCAGAGACGTTGGAGGACATGCAGTAGTTGAGCACGTGGTTCTTGGGGTCGTACTTGGTGGAAATCTCGTTGCAGACACGAGAGGCCATAGGTACGGCTGAAAGACCTGTTGCGCCGATGAGCGGGTTGATTTTCTTCTTGGAGAAGAGGTTTGTGATTTTCACCATGCAGATACCAGATGCGATAGAAAGACCGAAGGCGAAGAAACCACCCACTACGATACCGATGGTTGTCCAGTTGAGGAATGCCTGTACGGTCATCGTTGCACCCACGCAAAGACCGAGGAAGACGGTTGCTGTGTTCATGATGGAGTTCGAGATGGTGTCGAAGAGACGACCTGTGTCTGAACCGATTTCCTTCAAGAGGTTACCGAACATGAGCATACCGATGAGCGAAACGGCTGATGGAACAAGCAATGCCACGATGGTGGTCACGGCGATAGGGAAGATAATCTTGATGACCTTCTCGTTCTTCATCTTATTTGTAGGAGGGAAGAGTTTGTCCTGTTCCTTCATGTTGATGCGCAGTTCCTTTTCTGAGCAAGTCAACTTCACCACGAGTGGAATAATCACAGGCACGAGTGCCATATAAGAGTATGCCGCGATGGCGATAGGAGCCAAGAGGTGAGGAGCCAGCTTGATGGTTGTGAAGATAGCCGTAGGGCCATCAGCACCACCGATGATGCCGAGCGAAGCAGCCTCCTTGATGTTGAACTGACCAGAAGCAACCGCAATGATGAGCACTGCGAAGATACCCATCTGTGCAGCGGCACCGAAGATGGAGAGGCGAAGGTTGCGGAGCATAGGGCCGAAGTCGGTCAATGCGCCCACACCCATGAAAATCACTGGTGGCAGGAAACCTGTCTTGATGAGCATGTAGTAGAGGAAGTTCATCAAGCCGAGGTCGTGCGCAATCTGGGGAAGCGACATCTCCCAGATGTTTTCTGCGAGCACTTTACCTTCTGCATTGACGATGCGTCCAGCTTCGTCTGCCTGATACACACCCATGTCACCGCCTGGGAAGTTGGCAATGAGCACACCGAAGGCGATAGGGATGAGGAGCAGCGGCTCGAAGTGCTTGACAATGCCGAGGTACAGGAGCACGAAGGCAAGCAAGTACATGACAAGATACGTACCATTGGCGGCGATGATGTCGCTGAACGCCGTCATCTGGTATATGTTATTGAGTATTTCTTCCATAATTTTATTTACTATTTTACAATTTACAATTTACTATTTTTTTCAATTTAGTTATTTCGCAATTTATCCATCCAAATGTTCAATTGTCAAATTGTCCGATAGACAAATAAATTGTAAATAGTAAATCGTCAAATCGTAAATGTTTTTAAGCCATTTTCATGATTGGGTCATCTTCTTCTACTGAGTCGCCAGAGTTGACGAGGATGGCGGTGATGGTGCCAGCCTTGTCGGCACGGATGGCGTTGAAGGTCTTCATGGCCTCAATGTAACCGAGGGTGTCGCCTGCCTGTACGGTGTCGCCCACCTTCACAGGAGTTTCAGCGTTGTCCTTCACGAGGTAGAACTTACCCTCCAATGGTGCCACGATGTCTTCGCCTTCACCTGCTGGAGCAGCTGCTGCGGGTGCTGCACCTGCTGCTGGAGCGGCAGGAGTGGCATCGCCGTAAGCAATCTCCACCTTGTAGTTCACGCCGTTCACCTGAACAGTCACGCTCTTAGGACCTTCGGCACCTGCTGCTGGAGCATTCTTGGCAGCCTTGCGTTTGGCGAGGTCGGCCTCGAAGTCAGCCTTAGCCTTGCCGCTCTTGTAGGCGCGATACTGCTCTGGGTGCATAGCGAGTTCGAAGAGTTCCTCGTCGTCCTCGCCGAGTTCCCAACCGTTCTGCTTCATTTCCTCGCGGAATTCGTCGAGTTTGTCGGGGAAGTAAGATTGTGGGTCTTGTGTCTCGAACTCACGACCCTGCTCCTTGGCCATCTCAATGAGCTCAGGAGCTACAGGACCAGGCAGCTGGCCTGCCTTGCCGAGAATCATGTCCCAGATGGTGTCGGCAATCATGCTCCAGCGAGCCTTGCCCTTTTCCATCTGCATCACGTTCATCAGCGCGAGGTTCTTTACATACTGAGAGAATGGAGTCACGAGGCATGGATAACCAACCTTTGGCCACACGTAAGCCACTTCGTCGAAGAGTTTGATGAGGAGGTCGTCGGTAGTCAGTTCTGGCTGACCGTTCTTCACCTTCCACTTGTTGAGCGACTTGAGGTTGTCCTCGAGGTCGGTCATCAGCGAACCCATCATACCGCCTGGAAGACCAGGCTTCACGAGCAGCGAGTTGTTGATGTGGTTGAGATCGGGGATGTAGTAGCCGAGGAAGTCGTCACACATCTCCTGAATCTGGGTGCGCACCTCCATGTAGGCAGCCATATTGATTTCCTTCACCTTGAAGCCTGCATCCTTCAGCATCTCCTGCACGGCGATGATGTCAGCGTGGCCAGTACCCCAAGAGAGAGGAGACATACCTGTGTCGATATAGTCACAACCAGCGTTGCAGACCTCAAGGATGCTTGCCATGTTGAAGCCAGGACCTGCGTGAGAGTGGTACTGGATGACAATGTCATTCTTCAGGCTCTTGATGCCTTCCACGATCTTGCCGAGCGATACGGGACGGCCGATGCCTGCCATATCCTTCAAGCAGATTTCGTCGGCACCAGCATCGATGAACTGCTTGGCCAGGTTCACGTAGTATTCCACCGTGTGGATAGGAGAGTAGGTGATGCAGAGGGCTGCCTGAGCAATCATGCCTGCCTCCTTCGAATACTTGATGGAAGGAATCACGTTGCGTGGGTCGTTCAAACCGCAGAAGATGCGGGTGATGTCGGTGCCCTGTGCCTTCTTCACCTTGTAGAAGAGTTTGCGCACATCCTTTGGCACCGGGCTCATGCGGAGACCGTTCAGAGCGCGGTCGAGCATGTGTGTCTGGATGCCAGCCTCATGGAAAGGCTTTGTCCATTCACGCACGGACTTGTTTGGGTTTTCTCCGTAGAGGAGGTTCACCTGCTCAAAACCACCACCGTTTGTTTCAACACGGTCGAAACATCCCATCTTGATGATGGCTGGAGCCACTTTAACGAGCTGGTCAACACGAGGCTGATACTTGCCAGCACTCTGCCACATGTCGCGGAAGACCAGTGAGAACTTAACTTCTTTTGCTTTTGCCATATTCTTTTTATCCTTAAATATACTTCAATGTTTTAATTCTTCAATTTTTCAATTTTAGCCACGCGACCCTTGCCGCCTGTGATTTGGCTGATGGCAGCGTCAATCACCGCCTTCGTGTTCGCGTCGATAGTGTCAATAGCCTTGGCTGCAGGAGCCACCTTCTTTGCCACTGTCTCTTCTGGAGCCCATTTGTTCACTGCCCAGATGAGCAACTTGCCGAGATAGATCACGATGAGCAGCACAAGGAACACAGTGACCATACCGACAACAAGGAGCTGTAAAGCCCCATAAATGTCATTTGTAATCATATTCTGAAAAATTTAATCTTTCTACGTTAAAAAACGGTGCAAAGATAAGAAAAAAAAATCACATATTCTCATTATATACCAACCTTTTTTTCAAATGGACATCAAAAGCCCTCTTCAAGGATTCAAATGGCCTCTTTTCTTGTCCAGTTTTCGTTGGTTCATGGTGCACTAAGGTGCAGCTTACCCATCACACTACTTGATTCCTTTGCAAGAAAAACATAAAACACTTGACAAAGTCGAAAATATTTTGATTGTGAACGCAGTGAGTTCACAATCTTCGCTGGCGCAAATTTTCCAATCATTGGCGGGAAAAGCTCCTATCCGGCTTTCCTGGATTCACTATCGCATCATTCTGCTGGAGAGCAACAAGGAGGCTCGCGACTGGTATGAGCAGGAAGCGGCACGCGAAATGTGGAGCACTCGTACTTCTGCCTTAGGCCCGTGGGCTTTACGGCGTTGCCCTCGTGAGCCTTACGGGTGTAAGCTCACGGGGGCTACGGCGTTCGAGGTATAGGGGGTGGGGAAAGCTTGGGGCTGCCGATACGTCTCATCGTCTCTCCAAGGTCGGTGGCGAGGCTCTCGAAGGTGTAGCCTTGGGATTGGAGGCGCGCTTGCAGTTCGGAGATGTTGATGTTCTCCTTGTCGACGAGGCGGCAGTGTTCGATGGCATGGCGCAGCTTGTCGCTGACCAGCAGGCCACCATTCACGTCCTTGCGGGCAATGTCCATCGGGATGACGAAGTTGTCACCGTCCTTGGCGGTCATGTAAGCCCCCTCCTTCAGGTCGTTGATGGCGCTGCGCTGCATTTCCATCTTCTCGATGGGATCGCTGAGGGTCTCAGCCAGTTTGAGCTTCTCCCCCGCACTTTCAAACCGTTCCTGGCTCTTCCATATGATGGCATCGCTCACCTTGTTGGGGTTCTGCAGGGACTCACCGTGCCGTTTGGGATCCATCAGGCGGCCTACATCGTCGGGACCGAAACTCTCCTGATGGTGCAGCACGTCCTCGATGACCGTGTGATCCACCTTCTTGCCGAACTTGTCGGCGGCTGCCTGACTGTGGGCTTCGTAGCCCAAAGCCTCTTTGTGGAGCGTGCGCCTGTAGAGTTGTTCCGTGGCCGACTGCTTGAAATAGACTTTCTCGCCCTTCGCGTTCAGGTAGTAGTAGGTGACGTCGCGGTCCATCGTCATGGTGTCTCCCGTCAGCAGCTGGGTGGTTTTCGAAGTGGAGACATTTTCTGTCTTGATCTGGTCGGGACGAAGACCGTTCCGCAGTGCCAGTTCGCTGATGACAGCCTTGTCAACCTTGGCGTTGATGCCGTACCACTCGCGGTTGAACTCCGCCTTCACCATGGTGTACTCAGGCGCGTCGAGCTGACGGAGCATGTGCTTGGCGGTCGGGTCGGCCTGCAGCTCAATGCAGAGCCTGCGTTTGAGGGCGAGGTTCTCGGGTGTAGGGTTCTCGTTGCACATCTCGATGGCGGCATGGAGGTCCTCGATGTTGCGGACGGCACGTGCATCGGTATATTTCTCAGCCTCCGTCTTCGGCACCTTGACACGGGAGTCGGCGGCTTTGACATCAGCGGCAGCCTTGGCCTGTAGCTGGTTGCTTTCGTTGATGGCTTCCCTGGTGATGCGTCCTTTCTTTGCGGAGGAGTATTGTCCCTTGGTGGGTTTCGCAGGCGTCTTCGGCTTGATGTCGCCTGGCTTGACAAGGGTGCTGGCGCTGACTTTGGGGTTGTACTTCGCTCGCAGTCCGCTGAAGCCCACGTGAAGTCCTATGCTGACACCTGTCATCAGAATCTGCATCTTGCCCATCTCCTTCGCCATCACCCACAGGTTTTTGGTCAGTTCCTCATTGCCCGACTCGATGTAGATGTCGGTCAGCGTGGTGCCCAGCGCTGCCAGACTGAGTGCGTCGTAGGCGCGGAAGTAGGCTTCGGAGGCTCCGTAGGTCCAGAAGCCGACAGCGATGCGGCCCACAAGGACGGCTGTGCCATATTTCTCGTTGAACTTGTTAGTGGCATTCACGATGGGACGGGCATACTGCTCGAAGGTCAGTCGGGCACACTCCAGCAGATCGTCGCACAGACTGAGCGGGACGGTTTCGTTGAAGGTGTAGGCGGCCCTGTCGGTCAGCATGTGGTTGTACATCACCCCCACGAAATGCAGCGAAGCCTGGTCGAATCCGTAGCGGACCTCGTAGCCGTAGATCAGGTTGTCGATGTACTTGACGATGGGCATCAGACGGTTCGTCAGACCCTGACGCTCGATGCTTTCGAGGAGTGCATTGAGCTTGGCCTTGGTCTCCTCGTCGGCCTTGATGGCGGCAGCCCATTCGGCATCGCTCTGGAAGGTGCGCCAAGGCTGGGAACAGAGCAGGACTTGCGTCTCGCAGCTGTATTTCCGGTTCTCCACCGTGGCTTCGAAAGTGATGACGGCATCGAGACGGGAAGGGGCGTCGAGCACACCCTCCATGCAGCGCAGCACACAGGAGGCGGTGTAGTTGCCCTTCGTGTCGGTGAAGTCGGGGAACAGGCCAATGCCCTGCACCTGGCGGTCATCAACTTCGTTGACGGCCTTGATGGAGAAGGCATGGGGCACGACGGCACTGATGACGACACGGTGCGCGTCCTCGTCGTAGTCGTAAAGGAGCAGCTGACCAGCGTTCTCGGCAGGGACGAAGAGTTTGCCGTTGCGCTTGTTGCCGACCAGACATTTCTTGTGCTTCTGCGGGTTGTACTCCTCGGTGTAGCACTTTACGTGGTTGTCCTGATCCTTCAGTTTGAATGCCAAACCCATGTAGTAGCGAACCAGCGGGAAGCGGGTGTCCATCACTCGTCCGCTTGGGGTCTTGGCCGTCAGCAGGATGTCGAAGTTGATGAAGTTGCCAGCCTTCCCGTTGTCCATCTTCGGGTCTTGCTTGCGGTCTATGATGAGGACCTCATGCACTTGCTTCTCTGCGTTCCACACCACCTTGGCACTGTAGAAGTCGGTGGGTTTGCCCGTTGTGTCAACCACCTTGGCGTCGACGGGAGCGGCATCGGGGAGACCGACCGCCACAAAGGGCAGACGAGTCGTCTTGTCGTAGTGGGCGGGCAGCGTGAGGTTGTCCTGACCGAAGAGGAACTTGCCCACCTCTATCTGGAAGTGGAGGTTGTTGGTGAAGCTGCCGCCAGCGTTGCCTATGTAGAAGCGGACGATGCCCTCTTCAGGGACGGGCTGACCAGGGGGCAGCTCGGGAGCGGAAATCCAAGCCGACTGCCATTCGCCTGCCATACCGCTAGGTTGCACCTGCATATATTGGTCGCCCGCACTGATCTGAATCATCTGCGTAAGTGCCATGTCGGTGTGTTCATCGCCGCCAGGTGGAATGCGAACGATTCGGGCAAAGACCTGACGGGGCTTTTCGCCCACCAGCAGGGAATTGCCGAACTCCTTATAGATGCGAAGCTCGATGCGGTCTAACGGGTTGTAGTCCTTTTTCTTACCGCCATTCTTCGTCGCCACATATCCCAGCATAGCCACCACGACACTGAGGGGAATCGTCCACGGCCACTCGCCCTCGAAACCCGGGGCATCGTCATCGATAACGATGTGGGAATCCTTGGGCTCAGGAGCATCTTTCGAAACATCCAGTTCGATATGGGCGTCTATCATTACCGTAAAGCTGCCTGTGGAATGGCCGGCGTCAATGCCTGATAAATTATGGAAGAACATGTTAATATACACGACAGATACATCATCAGGCACTGTGTAGGTCACTGTTGCCGAGGGCATCCCTCCCGACAAATCCTGATGCTTGTCTTTTACATCGTTCACATTAATTGATGCTTTATAACCGTCACTATTCCCATTTGCCCGAATTCCACGAACAGTGACCGTGATGGTTTGTCCAGGTCGGACGGCACCCTTGAATTTATGGTCATAGCCGGTGCCAGCATAGAAGCCCTCAGGGTCTACGAGCACTGGTTCCAAATCTACTCCGAAGACACTAAACTCGGCAGTGATCGTCACACCACCAAGTCGGGGGTCGTATTCGGTGTACTCTTCTTGAAGAGAATAGGCTGGCAATGAAATCCAGAGCAGAAATGTCAGGCTCAGAATCCTACAGGTTGACCATATATGATTGCCTCGATGTTTCATGGGAGCTCTCTTTTGATATAAGATTTTTCTAGTAGTACAATTATCTGATTGTTAGGCTAAGAGAAGATTTTGCTAATCAGACGGAAGAAGTACAAGATAATGGTGAAGGCGGTGGTGAGCACCGGCAGGAGGAACCATGCGTATGCGAGCTTGTTCGCGGGGGTGAAGAAGTTCTTGATGCTTGTCAGCAATGAGGTGGGGGAGGCTGGCCTCAGTGCTGGCATGTTCCAACAGGATGCCATCCATGAACCCGGCTGATTGCTGGCTGGAATGTCGAAAACCCGGGCTAAAGAGTTGTATGCACTGGCCGCCCGAGCCGCTTGGGGCATAAATGGCGGCGGTGTCTGCATGGCAGCTTGAGGTTGTAGAGGCACAAAGGGTGGCGGTGCCTGCATGGCTGCCTGAGGCGGTTGGGGCACAAAGGGAGGTGGTGCCTGCATGGCTGCCTGAGGTGCTTGGGGCACAAAAGGAGGTGGTGTCTGCATGGCAGCTTCGGGTGCCTTGGGGGCAGCTGGTGGACACACTGGTGGTGCAGCTGGTGGTGCAGCAGGTGGTGTGACCATCTTTTCGGGTACTTTCTTTCCACACTTGGTACAGAACTTCAGGCCGGGCGTTAAAGGTTGCCCACATTGGGTACAGAATGCCATACGCTAGGTTGTTTGGGTTTTCTTTTTGTTTGAAGTGGTAGACTTCTTGAGATGGCAAAGATACGAAAAAAGTCTCACATATTTAATAACATGCAAGACCTTTTTTGTGATATATAAGACCTTTTTCCCAAATAGAAAGAAAAAGCGGCCTTTGGAGACAATTTTTCACCAGACCTTTTGGTTACTTATAGTAGTAGTGGTAAATGTTGAAAGAATAGCTGTCTGAATATTCCTGTACTCTTATTCCACACAGGTTGTTGTTCGTATCACGGCCACTATGGATTTCTGTATATGCGCCAGGGTTCTCATCTTTTATTAATGAAGCGTTCATATTGTATTTGAAGTCTTGGACGATGTTGCTGAGGATGTTCTTGTAGCCGTCTGGAGCATCTGTTTTCTTGATGGAGAAATTATATGAAACTTGATTGAAATTGCTGGAGCCGCTATAGTCCTCAAATTCAAAACTGGAAAATTTCATCCCTTGATACGTCAATTCCCCGAGAGAAGAATTATCCCATGTCGATACAGTAAATGTCTTATATTGTGGATAATCAGTCGATATAATATAAGTGCTTTTAATCGCATTTTTGACCTCGTAGTACGATGCAGTCTTCAGGTTGACGTTGAAGATGCCCAGTGGTTTCTCCAGATAATTCTTGAGTGCAGTCAATGCTTCGCGGCTTTGGGCTTGTGCAACAAGCACTTCTGCCGAAACCTGCCCTTCAGAATCGGTGAACCTCAGCGTCGTGTATCGCGTACCTGTGGTGTAGGTGGAGGCTCTGACGGTAACAGCAACATTGCCGCTGCCGCTGGAGGGTGTGCATGTCACCCAGGGGTCGTCTGCTTCAACTGTCCATGATGTGTTGGACGAGACGTTGATTTTCTCTCCCGAACCGTAGGCAGACACGAAGATGTTGGCTGGCTCCACATTCACCCGGATGGGTTCTCCCCATTGAAGAACTGAGAGGGTGGCCGTGGAATTTCCCGACGTGAAGGTGATGACCCCTTCGCGTGGAGCCGTGATTTCAGACACTTCAGCGGTGACGATGACCGTTTTGTTGCCGCTGCCATAAGAGGGCGAGAATCGAATCCATTCAGCGTCGGTCGTCACGTCCCATTCGGCCGAACAATGGAGCAAGACCGTCGCGTCGCCACCACTATATGGGAAAGAGAGGGACGACAGTTGCGTTTCGCCCGTGCCCTTGCAGTTTCTGCATTGGCCGCTGCCGACACACGAGAGGCAATGTCCGTCGCCACCACATGTGGGGCACATGGGGTTGCCGTGACATGTTGAACAGCTTCCGTCTCCACAAGGGCAAATTCCTGTTCCGTCGCAGTACCAACAGATTTTGTCTGTATTGCCATTCACGCAATACTTGCATTTTCCAGAACCGCCACAGGTGTTACACTTGTAGGACGAGCTAATCGTCCATCCCCGACCGTCGCAGGTGGAGCAATGCCCTGGCCATCTGGTGCAATGCGAGCAGTTCTCAAGTCTGTCGCCACCACACGAGCTGCATTTTCTTGTGCCTCTGCATTCCTGACATCTGCCCGTTGAGCCACAATCCTTGCAATACTTGCCTGTGCCGCCACAGCGTCCGCATCCCTTTCCTGTGCCATTGCATTGAGGACAATCCTTCTCGCCGTCACAGTCGCCGCATATCCTCATCAACTGCAACGTGCCGTCCTCTGGAGTTTCGGGCTTACCAGAAATGGAATCATTGCCAGAACCCTGATAGGCAGGGGGACTGATTGCGCCATCGTCATCGCCTCCGCAGGCAGAGAGCGTGAACGTCATGACACACACCAAGAGTGCCATGAGTAAGAACAAGTAATTGCTACGGTTTTTCATACGCTTATGTTTTAGGTTGATACTAATTTTCTTCTTTGACGGGAATACGGTGGCAAAAATACAAGAATTTCTCTTCAATTCCAAAAAAAATGAGGAAATATTCGATTTTGTGTCGTTTTTTCTTGGGAAGCGCGTATTTCATGTCCACTTTTGCCCTTTATCCACATCCGCAATAGCCTTATGCTTATATCAGCAAATGTCTTATGCTTATATCCGCAAATGCCTTATGCTTATATCCGCAATAACCTTAGTGTAATAACCTCCAGTGACTCAGTGTAAGTTCCTCCTCCGGGTTAGTGTAAGTACAAAAATAAATCGCTTCTTATGATTGATAAACCGTAAGAAGCGATTGATGAGCCGAAAGAACCGATTGATAAATCGTAAGAAGCGATTGATGGGATGGGGGAGAAACGGACGAAACGGAGATGAGGCTTCTGAATCGTTTGTTTCTGGTGCAAAGATACAAAAAAAGAAGCGCTTTTTCAAGTGTTTTTGTCGAGAAACTGCCCCGAACGGCAAAAAAACATTCCACTTTCTTTCCCGTTCTGGAAAGTTTGTGTACCTTTGTCAAAATTTCAATCATTAACTAACTAATATGGAACAAGTTTTTACTTACATCATCCAATTGGGGGCATCCGTCATGATGCCGATTCTCTTCACCATCATTGGTTTGTGCATTGGCATGAAGTTCGGCAAGTCGCTGAAGAGCGGTCTTTATGTGGGTGTCGGCTTTGTGGGTCTTGGCATTGTGACAGCGCTGTTGACCACCAACTTCAACACACCGCTTGACGACATCTCCAAGATTTTCGACCTCGACCTGAAGGTGTTCGACATGGGTTGGCCAGCCGCTGCCGCTGTGGCTTACAATACGGCTGTGGGTGCGCTGATCATCCCTATCTGTCTGGGCATCAACTTCCTGCTCCTTGTCACCAAGTGCACACGTACGGTGAACATCGACTTGTGGAACTATTGGCATTTCGCTTTCATTGGTGCTGTGGCTTACTTTGTGATGGATCAGAGCATGCTGTGGGGCTATTTTGCCGCCATCGTTTGCTACATCATCACGCTGGTGATGGCCGACCTGACGGCAAAGAAATTCCAAGGCTATTATGAGAAAATGGACGGCATCTCCATTCCGCAGCCTTTCGTGCAGAGTTTTACACCTTTTGCCATCGGCATCAATTGGCTGCTCGACCGCATCCCGGGTTTCTCCAAGTTGGACATTGATGCGGAAGGCATGAAGAAGAAGTTCGGTGTACTGGGCGAACCTATCGTGTTGGGTGTGATTGTTGGTGCTTTGATTGGTGCCTTTGCCCACTTCGACCATTTCTCCAACTTCAGCGCTTATGCAGCTGGTTTTGAAACGACTACTGACGCTGTGATGAGCATTGTCAAATCCGTGCTCTTCTTAGGTGTGACAATGGGTGCTGTGATGGAGCTGATTCCCCGCATCACCAAACTTTTCATCGATGGTTTGATGCCCATTTCAGAGAAGACACAGGAAGTGGTGAAGAAGAAATTCAAGGGCAAGAAGGTATACATCGGTATGTCGCCAGCCTTGGTGATTGGTCATCCCACCACATTGGTTGTGTCGCTCCTGCTCATTCCTGTCACCCTCATCCTGGCTATTGTGCTGCCTGGCAACCAGTTCTTGCCGTTGGCCTCTTTGGCAGGTATGTTCTATGTGTTTGTGATGGTGCTGCCTTACACGAAAGGAAATGTGGTCAAGACCTTCATCGTCGGACTTGTGGCATTGACCATCGGCCTCTATTTCGTCACCGATATGGCAGGTTGGTTCACGCAGGCAGCCAACGCTGTGTTTGAACAGACGGGCGATAAGACGGCCAAGATTCCAGATGGATTCCAGGCAGGTGCTCTCGACTTTGCCTCTTCACTCTTCGGATGGACCATTTACAAAGCCGTAGAGAGCCTCCAGTGGATTGGCATGGGTGTGCTGACTCTCATCACCGTTGCGATGGTGGTGTGGAACCGCATGCGCATCGTGAAGGAAGAGAAAAATCAAAACTAAACAATAACTATCTATGAAGAAGAGCTTTTTAAGTTTTGCCCTTTTGATGGGCGCTCTGGGCATGAATGCTCAGATGAATGTACACTTTCAGAAGGCTTGCCATCCTGACGATGTGAAGCACTACGACACACAAACCCTTCGCGACCGTTTCGTGATGGAGAAGGTGATGGCACCTGACGAAATCAATCTTACCTATTCGATGTACGACCGTTTCATCTTCGGTGGCGCTATGCCTGTCACCAAGGACTTGAAACTGGAAACGTTCCCAGAACTTCGTGCTCCTTACTTCCTCCACAACCGCGAAATCGGCATTGTCAACACGGCTGGCGAGGGCGTGGTGATTGTGGATGGTGTGGAATATCCGCTGGGTGAGAAGGAAGCCCTCTACATCGGTCGTGGTAATCTCGGAAAAGACAAGAACGGCAAGGGAATCGAATCCAATCAGGAAGTGATTTTCCGTTCGAAAGACCCGCAGAAACCTGCCAAGTTCTACATCAATTCCGCCACCGCTCACAAGCACTACAAAACGCAGTGGGTGACACTCGACGGTCGCAAGAACGGGAAAGTGCAGTCGTTGAAGGCTACTGTGATGCGTAACCTTGGTTCGCTCGAAGAATCGAACCGCCGCACCATCTATCAACTCATCGTCAACACCTCTCTCGAAGAAGGCCCTTGCCAGTTGCAGTTAGGTCTTACGCAGTTGGAGCCGGGTTCTGTGTGGAACACTATGCCACCTCACACACATGGTCGCCGCATCGAGGCATACTACTACTTCAACTTGCCTGAAGGACAAACCGTCAGCCACATCATGGGTGAACCACAGGAAAGCCGCGTCGTATGGCTTCACAACGAGCAGGCTATTATGTCGCCAGAGTGGTCCATTCATGCTGCCTCAGCCACCTACTACTACACCTTCATTTGGGGTATGGCTGGCGAGAACCTCGACTACAACGACAAAGATGTCATCAAGGTGAGCGATATCAAGTAAACGGGCATAGGCCTATAAAAAGAAATCGGCGATTGGTAAAATCCACAAAGGAAAGCCAATCGCCGATATTTTGTTGGTATGTGTATTTGAATCAGAAATCGCGGAAATCTGCATTTTGTGCCTTCTTCACAGCCATGCACTCCATCTCGATGAGCCAAGTGGGACGGCAAACGGGTGCAAGCGTGATGACTGTGGGAATGTGTGGGAACTTCTCGTCGAACATCTGCTTCACCACCTGGAAATCAGCGCAGTCACGCAGGTACACCACAATCTGCATCACATCGTCGTAAGTCATTCCGCCCTCAGCCAGCAATGTTTCCACATTTTCCCACATGCGGAACGTCTGCTTTTGTACGTTGCCCACATGCAACACCTCGCCATGATTGTTGATGGAAGCGGTACCAGAGATGTACACATGG
Organism: Bacteroidaceae bacterium; assembly: GCA_017448965.1. Lineage (GTDB taxonomy): Bacteria > Bacteroidota > Bacteroidia > Bacteroidales > Bacteroidaceae > Minthosoma. Next base: position 17,023 of record JAFSKK010000011.1, read on the forward strand.
TTGCGGTCACCATACTGCATGAGTGTTCCGCGCTCGAACGTGACACCATACTCGTAAGTCTTGTTGAGATGGGTGGGTGCGTAGAGATAGCGCTGTTGCGCAGGGTCGAAGCCCGTCAATGCATAGCAGCCCATTTGCACGAGAGCCTTGGGGTCAGCAGGAGTGCCGCCGATGCCTGTGGAGGCGATGAAATGGGTGTCGGGCGTGAGTCCTTGTTCCGCAAAACATTCACGACGTGACTTGACAAGGCCATTGTATTGTGTGTCCACATCGCGCACAAAGAACCAAGTGCGGATGCAGTTGGCTTCCAATGTGGCGTTGAAGAGTTTGAGCGTGTCGATGTAGGTGAAGAGCGTCTTCCAAGTCTGCATATAGGAAGTGTCGGCCGTGGTGTTCATCAGCCCCATCGTCCAGATGTGCTGATAGCCATTGTGGCTGATGACTGTGGAACCATTCATCTGGCTCACGGCAGTGCCACGTTGCAAATAGAACCACACCGCCACTTTCGACCCGTCGAGTGGTGGTTGCTGAATGTAGGAGACCGTGCAATCATGATTCTCCTTGAAGTAAGGTGCCTGATTGGTGGCATCGCTTAGAAAGTAGCGTTTGAAAACCACCTTTGCTCCCTCTGTCACATCCAACTTCATCAAAGCCTCTTCGCCCTTGTTCAGACGAGCCAACTGCTCCTCGAACATGTCGTTGCGATGCTCCACATGCAAGATGGCGTGCAATTCATCCACTTCGCCTGCAGCAAAGCGGGTCAACTCGATTTGAACGCCTATTTCTTCTATGTTTATTGACTTGTAATCCATAATCGGGCACAAAGGTACGAAAAAGTTAGGAGTTAGAAGTGAGAAGTTGGGAGATTTTTATGAGTTTGCGTAACTGTGGATGCCTCCAAGGAAGAAATTCACCCCAAAGTAGGTGATAATGACCGCTAAAAACGCGAACACCATGTACAGATGAAAATGCTGCGGTTTTCTCAACCAAGGGAATGACGCGCTGTGCATGGCAAACGCATAGATGAGCATGGTGATGAGCGCCCACACCTCTTTAGGGTCCCATCCCCAGTAGCGTCCCCAACTCACATTTGCCCAGATGGCACCAATGAAGATGCCTGCCGTGAGGAGGAACAGGGCGGGGTAGAGGAACAACTCCGAAAGCAGGTGCATCTCTTCTGCCTTTTTGCGGACAATGAGCCCATAGACACCACAGGCGAAGATGATGCTGAAAAGTCCGTATGCCATCATGATGCAACTCACATGGATGCTGAGCAGTGGCGACGACAGCACAGGCATGATGTTGCTGATTTTGGGATCCATCTGTCCGAGGTGGCTGACCAGCAGCATGAAGCCAGCCAGCAGAAGGCCGAACGTGAGGATGATGTGGAACTTGCGGTAAACCAGAAGGGAGGCGAGCATAATCATCCATGCCATGAGCACCATGGTTTCATAGCCGTTGGTCATGGGAATGTAGCCGCTGATGATCCATCGCAGAGCAAGGCAGAACGTGAGTGAAAGGAACGAAAGGGCGAGCACCGACAAACACAGCCGCTGCATCCATTTCCGTTGCCAAAGACTGAACAACGCGAAGGTGAGGCACACCATGAACAGAATGGTGGCGAACGGAATGCTGTTGTAGATGTGCTCTGCTTTCAGACGTGCAGCAGAGGGCATATCCTTTCCGCCAAAGGTGTGCTGATATTTCCCCATCTTCTGTAGCATCTCATCTGCATCGGCAGTATTCCCCTCCTGCACCAGCATGCCAAGCAATGGCAAGGCATGTTGAATGTACGCCTTTCTATCTTCTTCCATCGTGTTCGGAAGACTGTCGGTTGGCGCATACCATTTGCCCTCGAAGGGAAACATCCTGAGCCGTTCCCCTTTCGACATCTGCATGATGAGTATCAGTTTGTCGTCAATCTTCATCACTTCCTCGTGGAATTTGTCGTTACTTCCCATGTAATAATTCTGTATGTGAGGACCAAGGATATATCCTCCGTCGTCGAACATGGAAGCCAAAGAGACGTATTCCGCAAGATGGAGACGTTGACGCACCTCTCCCGACTTGATGCGGATGATGGGTTCTTGGCTCCACTCCTCACGATAGAAGATGAAACCGCACAGCACCTGCTCGGCTGTGTAGCCGTTGTAGGAAGATTTGCCGTAGAGTTTTCGGGTAAAGTCGAGTGCCAGCGTCTGCACAGGACAAATGCGGTCGTTGTAGTTGATGCACAGATGCCCGAACTGCTCCGCCTGCTGTTCGGAGAGCGTGTTGAGCGCCTGAGCCTGCATGGGCAACAGCAGCACCAGAGCCGCCATGCTTGCCTTTCGGAGCAGTTGACGGAAACGTCCCTTGGGGTCGACAAGCACCAGCAACATGGAGAGGAACAGCATGGCGTATCCGATGTAGGTGACCACGATGCCCCACGGGTCGCTGTTGAGGGCGAGTGTGCTGCCTTCCATATCTTCATCGTAACCACTTTGATAGATACGGATGCCGTGGGAGGAATAGATATTGTTCATCGAGACGAAGGCGTTCTCCTTGCCTTCAGACGAAGAAAGTGTGAAGTGCGTCTCATAGTCGGCAGCAGCTTCCGTACCCTTGTGGTATTGGATGCAGAAAGAGTCAAGTTGAAGCGTGAAGGGCAGTTCCTTCACCATGTGGATTTCTCCATTCTCCACCATGCAGGAATTGACGGGTTGTCCCTTGCGAAGATGGACAATTCCCTGCCATGCCGTCAAGTGTGTGAGCAAGGCACCTATCAGGATAACGACGAATGCCCCATGCAGCAGCAAGACGCTGAATCGTCTGATTTTCCGTTGGATGATGTAAGCAACACCTCCGACGGCCAGCAATGCCCAAATGGCACAAAACCACCATGAGCCGTACACAGCATTGAGCACGTAGGGAGTGCCCTGTGTCTTCTCAACGATAGTAGCCATAGCCATCACAAGGATGACTATAGCATAGAGCGTGAATGTTATCTTTTTCAACATTACGTTGGATTCTCTTTATGATATATGTAACGTTTGAACGCCCTTGATATTGTGTCGGAAAGGCGTTATTGATTCCCTTGGGATGTCTGTTACAGAGAATAATTTGTGGCGTTAGATGGAACGGAGGAACTTTACCACCGCATCGCGGTCTTCTTTCGAGAGGTTGTAGAACCGCAGAGCAGAGGCGTAAGCATCCGACTGCTTGCTGTAGGCATGCCACATAATGGCTTCAATCTCGTTGCGGGCACGACAGTCGTGCAGACGGTCTTCAGCGCCTGTCAGACGAAGTGACAAACCACGTCCCCAAAGTGGAGTGGTGCGGCACCAGCCTGTTCGAATGTCGTTCTCCATATAGAGACGATGCTGCACCATGTCGGTGTAGGGCCAAATGGTTTGATAAGCGAACTTCGGCAGAATGTTGTTCGGATTCAAACCTTTGGATTCTGCGTATGCCTTGATGCTGTTGTCCACCCAATAGTTGTCCTCTCTGGTTTGCCAAGATGGACGGTGACAAGTGGCACAACCAATCTGATTAAACACTTTCTTGCCTCGTTGTACGGTAGCATCATCCAGATCGCGGGCAGCAGGGACCGCAAGACCACGATGCCACACCATGAAGTCGTAGTAGTCCTTGTCGTTCATCTCTGGTTCGCCAAAAGCAGCGGTGTAGTTGTCACCTCCTTTGGCTGCGGTGTTCATGCTCAGCAAGTTGAGCACTTTCTGCGAGATTCCTTCATCGCTGTCGGCATAATAAGGATGAACCAAAGAGGAAGCATCAGCACCGTTCTGGCGAATGTAACTGATGACTTCAGGGTCTTCGCTCATTGCTTGTGCCCAAGCCACTGTTGAGTAGAGGTAGCGACGGTCGGAACGGGTCACGTTGGTGATGTTCCAGATGGCATTGGCACCTGCACCGTCTTGCAGCGATGCGCGAGTCATGGCATAAGTGAATTTCTTCACCGCCTTCGTTCCGTCAGCTAACGTGTAGTAGGCGCTGGCCGCCCAGTCGTTGTTGTTCGCATCCCACATGGCAGGGTTGAGTGACACATAAGGTGCCTCTGCGGCATATTGTGCCTTCATGTCCTCGGTGCTGATGGCATCGAGCAAGCCTGTTCCGTAGATGCCGATGGTGGATTCGAGACGCACCTCGTAGTTTGTCGGTTTCGGGTTGGTGTTGAAGGCTGTGACAGGGATGTTGACCTCTGGGTAGATGAGTTCAAACGGCTCATTGTCTGGAAAATGCAAGGGAAGTCCGCTGGGCATGGTTCCCTCCACCTTCTTCCATTCGATGCTGATTTGTTTTTCGTCCACAGGGGCCTTGAAGGGTTCCATCGCTTTGGTTTGAGGCATGCCCGTCACCTCTGCGATGTAACTGGACGGAGCGACCGTGTAGCGCACACCATCATCCGTGTAGGCCTCGTTGGGGTGATAAATCACCAGCAGATAGCCGTTGCCGATGGTGTTGGCTTTGTACTCCGTCTGACGTTTTCCATGACCGTAGGAAGGATGGCAGTGGATACAACTGCTGCGCACCCATGCAGGACCCAGACCTTTGCGGGGTTCGTCGGAGTAGGTGTAGAGGTGCTCAAAGAAGTCCTCTCCTTTATTGAAACTCGTCTCCAGACCTAACGATGCTGCACCTGGTGCAACAGCCGAGTAACTGGCTTTCTCTGTTGTGCCCAGTTCTCCTCCTGGATACCATTCGGCAGCCGTGAAGACATCGTTGGCCTTGCCGAATGGGTTGTCTTCTTCTTCCAGTTCTCCCAAGGAGTTGGAACTGTTCTCGTCGTTACAGGCGACGAGGACAGTGCAACCCATCAGGAGCAGAAGGGATAGATTGTGTGATAATTTGTGAACCATAAAATTAGATTTATTGATTATTCCTCAGGAAGTTCATCAGCCGTGCGGTCATCATCCTCGTATGGCAGGTTCCAGATGGTGCTGCAATACTTTACGAATGGAGCCGGCATGCTGCCAATCTTGTTGATGGCATCGTTGAAGAGATTGACCACCGATGTGCTGGTGGCAGATTGGTTGGTGTTGTTGAAGAAGTTGTAGAAACTGGGCACATTGCTGTCGGCCGAGCCTGTGGTGGTGCCGTACCACACATTTCGAATGGAGCGGATGTTGTCTTGGAAGTCGCTGATGGAGTTGTAACTGTAGGGTGACTCCACATAGAAGATGTAGCCGGCAGAGAAGGGGTTGGCAATCTTGGCGGTTCCCACCTCGTTGCCAATGGCAACAGCAGAACCCTCGTCATCGGAGAGCACCTGTGCGATGGCGTCTTTGAGCGAAGTGAACGTGCTGACAGTTTCGCCAGCCTTTTTCATGTTCTCACCGAAACTGAGGTTCTTGCTGGTCGTGTATTCCAAACCGGCATCTTTCACCACTTGTACACGTTCGGCATTGTTGGCAGTTTCGCCTTCCCATGCCACCTGCAACTGGAAGGTGCGCTCTTTCAGCAATTTGCACACTTGCTGTGCATAAAGCAGTTCTTTCGCGCCACTCACGTTGGTGAAACCTTTGTAGGTGTCGTTGCCACGGAACTCTGCCACTTGACGGGGCTGACCGTTGCGGAAGAGGATGAACTCGAGGGCGTGGAAACCCAGAATGGATGCATCGTCAAGCATGTCCTCATTCATGGAGCCAGAGTTGAAATAGTTGAGCAGGAGTGAGCGGTTGAGAGGCCAAGAGTCGATGGTTGGGTCGATGTCGAAATCGGAAGCGGCGCCACCCAGGAATGCCTCACTTTGTTCCCAGTTCTTGCGAGCCTTCTTAAACAAGTCGCAGGCCTTATTGATGTCTGCCTGTGTGATGCTGTTGACATCCAGACCGTTGAGCGTCTCTTCCAAGTCTTCTGTATCGTCGGCAAGGTTCGTGTAGGTAGGCACAATCACATTGTCCACCAAATTGGAAAGGACTGATTTCAGATACGTCTGCTGTGCCTCGTTGAGCGATGCTGAAGCAATTTTTGTGTTGGCGTTTTCAAGACCTGTCACAAGTGAATTGCAGGCACTGATGGCATTCTGTCCGTAAGACTTGTCGCTGTACTTGTCGATGCCACCACCGTTGTTGTCGTCGTCGCTACAAGAGACCGTCGTAAGTGCTACGGCTGCCATCATGGCAATGCCGAGCATTGATTTGATTTTCATGTTCATTGTTTTGATTTGTTTTGGTTATTATTTGATAGAATGAATGATTTTTCAGATTGTCCTACAGGAACCATCCCTGATAGGCGATGCCAAGGTTGAGGCTTGGCTCGTTGTTGTATTGGCTCTTGAGGAAGCGATGGGAGTAATCGGCCTTCACCACCACACCTTTCACGGGGTGGTAGTTGAAGCCCACCGCCATGCGCTTCACATTATTATAATTATACTGCTTCATGTTGCTCGAAGCACAGGCGTTGTAGTGTTCGAAGCGTCCGAACAGATAGAGTTGCTGCCCGTCGGCACGCAGTTTCTGGATTTGCGAAAACAGGTCATATCCCGCCTCGATGCCATACGCAAACGCGTTTTGGCTCACAGGCGTGGAGTGGTGGTAAGGCGATTTTTTGTTGATGCGGTTGTAGATGTAGTTCAACTGTTTCGCGTCACCGATGTATCCGTAGTCGGCCTGACCGCGCACAATCCAGTTGTGGGCATTGTAGGTGAAGTCGAAACTTCCTATTGCCACAGCGCCTTTGTACTCGCTGTCCACACCATTCTTGTTGCGTGGATAACTGTTGCCGATGCTGTGCCCGTAGTATCCGCTCAGGCCCAACCGCAAACCGCGAATGGAATAGTTGTCCACTCGGAGCGATGTGCCGTATTTTGTCGCAATCTCAAACTCCAGCGGACTCACGGGGCCTTTGTGAATCCATCCTGTTGTGGTGAAGTTGTCGGCATTCAAGCCTGCCAGCAACTGCACTTCATAGCGCCAGTCGCCAGCACGTCCCCAGAAGTCGATACCTGTCTGATGCCATGTGGAAGGAAGAATCGTGTTCTCTCCCTCAGGACGGTAAACCGTGAAGAAATTCAATGGCTCGTGGTGCGCATTGTTCAGTCCTACAGGCACCACCAGATGTCCGACGCGGATGTTGGCGTAGTCGGCAAAGGTCTTCTGAATCCAGAACTGCTCCAGTTCCACCTCACCGCCTTTCTCCGTCTCCGATTCCCATTCGCCACCTTCCTCGTCTTCCTTTTCGTAAGCACCTCCAGTGCCGCCATGCTCAAACTCAATCTCAGTGCTCAGCGACCATCCCTTGCCAAAGTCGTAGCCGACATAGATGACCGCATGTGGAATGTCAAAACGTCCGTGGCTGGGGTCATTCTTATGTTCGTCGGCCAGGCTGTAGCGACTCACGTTGTCGCTGTAGAAATTTCTCGACAGAGCCACTTCTCCATATCCTCCGATGTGGAAACGCGAGAGTGTCCTTTCGAGTTTGCCCACTCTCGATGTGTCGTTCATGCTTGTTTGTGCCGATGCGTTCACGGTTATCATGCCCAGAGTGAGCATACAAACCACATTTTTTGCTGTACCTAAAAATTCCATTATCCTTTGTTTTATACCATTATTCTTTGTTTTTATACAATGAAATTACTGTCTCTCAAAATTCAAGTGCAAAGGTACTAACAAACAATAATGGCAGCAATACCCAATTCTTGTATAAATGAACAGCTGAATGAGTATTCTCAGCAGGTGAATACTGCATTTGGGTGAGAAGATACTCACGCAGGAACGTCGGATACTTAATTTTGGGTATTCATTCTTCTCAGCGTCACACGCTCATTGGCTACATGCCCCATGTAGCTTATTCGACACTTCCACTGTTACAGATGTAACACTGGCACTGTTACATCTGTAACACTGACGGTGTTACACTTGTAACACTGGCGCTGTAACAATTGTTACATATAAAGGATGGGAAATGAAGAAATTCAGTCCTCGTGGCAATGACATTGGCAGTCGCCGGTGTGAGGACAACCATGTTGGCAGGAACCGCAGTTGCATCCACGGCTCTTACCCGTTGCTTGTCTGTAAATATGTCTGACAAGAAAAAAGAAGGCACAGGCGAGGATGAGGTAAACGATGATGTCTTGCAGTTCCATGATGAAAGCTTTAAAAGAGATGACCAATTTGAAAGACAGCCACAGAGGTGAGCCAAGCCAACAGGGTGGTGTAGAGGGCGGTGAAGACAGCCCATTTCCATTTGCCCGATTCACCTTTGATGCTAATGCAGGTTGGAATGCAAGGCATGTAGAGAAGGACAAAAATCATGAAACTGAATGCCACCAGAGGCGTCATTCCGCTGGTGGTGATGTCGCCATGATAGAGCACGGCCATGGTGCTCGCTACAATCTCCTTGGCACCCACACCTGCTATGAGAGCCACACCTTCCTTCCATTGGAGTCCGCAAGGCTGAATGACGGGTTCTATGGCTTTGCCTATCTGTCCGATATAACTGAGTTCCATCTGCTGCTCCTCGGGCAGTTCTGCATGGCGAGGGAAGTAGCTGAGTGCCCACACCACGATGCTGGCGAGCAGGATGGTGGTGCCCATCTTCTTGAGGTATTGCTTGCCTTTCTCGCAGGTGTGGCGCGACACGCTTTTGGCCGATGGCATACGGTAGGGGGGCAACTCCATGACGAAGGGGCTGCTTTCTCCCCTCACGATGAAGCGGCTGAAAAGTTTTGCCATCAGGATGCTGAACACGATGCCGACCAGATACATACAGAAGAGAATGAGTGCCGAGTTCTTGGGGAAGAAAGCACCAATGATGATGATGTAAACGGGCAGTCGTGCCGAACAGGACATGAGGGGGATGATGAGCATGGTGATGAGACGCGACTTGCGGTCTTCGATGGTGCGTGTGGCCATGATGGCGGGAATGTTGCACCCGAAGCCCATAATCATGGGAATGAATGACTTGCCGTGCAGCCCCATGCGGTGCATGATCTTGTCCATGATGAAGGCAGCACGCGCCATATAGCCGCTGTCTTCCATCCATGAGATGAAGGCATAGAGAATCATGATGTTAGGCAGAAAAACAATCACTCCGCCCACACCGCTGATGATGCCATCGACGATGAGGTCTTTCAGCGCACCGTCGGCCATCCATGCACCGACCTGCTCGCCCAGCCATCCAATAGCGGCATCTATCCAATCCATCGGGTATTGCCCGATGTTGAAGGTGCAGAAGAACATGAGGTACATGAGCAGGAGAAAAATGGGGTAGCCCCATATCTGATGGGTGACCACAGCATCGATGCGCTTGGTCATGAGGCGTTTGTAGCGGTGCACTTTCTGGAAGGTCTCCTTCATGGCACCCTGCACAAAGCCATACTTGGCATCGGTGATGGCCGACTCGCTGTCTTCGTCTATCTCGTTGAGGATGGCTTTCTGGCACGCATCCCGTTCGGCAAGGATGTCGGTGGCGTTGTCGAGTTTGCGCACAATGCCTTCCACCTGCCGGTCGTTTTCTAAAAGTTTGATGGCGAGGAAACGGGCGGAATAGTTGTGATGGGGCTCAGGATTGAGACGAATGAGTGCCTCAACCTTGGCAATATTCTCTTCGAGCAACACTCCATGATTGACGTGTATATGCCTGGCTATCTTTTGTTTACCTTCTGCAATCTGGATGATTTGACGAAAGAGCTCCTTGACTCCTTCGCCAGTCTTTCCGACAGTGGGAACGATGGGTACTCCGAGGAGGGTGCCGAGTTGCTGCATGTCGAGTTGGTTGCCGCTCTCGCGCAGTTCGTCGTACATGTTGAGCGCCATAATCATGGGCACGTCCATGTCGATGAGTTGGGTGGTGAGGTAGAGGTTGCGCTCGAGGTTGCTGGCATCGACCACATTGATGATGATGTCAGGATGCTGCTCGATGATGTATTTGCGCACATAGAGTTCCTCGGGCGTATAAGCTGAAAGGGAATAAGTGCCAGGGAGATCGACAAGATGGAAGTGATAACCCTCAAAGTTGAAGTGTCCAACCTTGGCATCAACGGTTACGCCAGAGTAGTTGCCGACGCGCTCGTGTGCTCCGCTGGCAATGTTGAAAAGAGAGGTTTTGCCGCAGTTGGGATTGCCGACAAAGACCACGTTGAGTTCGTGCTCTTTCTCTTTGGCCAAGCGGAGAATAAGGTCTTCGCAATCGTTGGCTGGTATGCCTTGAAGGTCGGGATGATGGGCTTTCCACGCTTTGGCTTCTTCCTCGCTGACCACTTCGACGAGTTCTGCCTCAGCACGGCGAAGGCTAACCTCATAATCCATGATTTTATATTTAACGGGGTCGTGCAGAGGGGCATTGAGCAACACCTCCACGCTCTTGCCTTTGATGAAGCCCATCTCCACGATGCGTTTGCGAAAACCGCCGTGCCCCATCACTCTCACGATGATACCTTTTTCTCCCGTCTTTAACGCTGAAAGTTTCATGCCGTTGTAATTTGGGTGCAAAGTTACGTCGTTTTGCCGTGCTGTACAATACTCAAAAGTTGGTAATTTGTACATTATATATAAATAAAAGCCCTTTTTTCGCCTTCTATGTCGCATTTTTTCTTTAACTTTGCACCTAATTTGTTAGAATTATGGCTGGTCAGTACAAATCGACAGACAAATTGAGTTATGTGATTGCCAACGATTATCGCCTCTTGCAGGTGATGAGCCGTTTTGGCATTTCCTTGGGCTTTGGCGAGAAGACCATCACGGCGGTGTGTCGCCAGTGTGGGGTGGATGCTGATACGTTCTTGACCATCATCAACTATGTGAAGGATGGGGCAGAAAATCGTCCGCAACATGTGGAGCAAGTGAAGGTGGATTCCGTGTTGGGCTACTTGAAGCGCTCCCACTCGTATTTTCTCGGCTATCTCTTTCCGAACATTCGGTTTCATTTGTTGAATGCCATCGATTGTTCGGTGCAGAATGAAATCGCCTTTTTGGTGCTGAAGTTCTTTGATGAGTATGTGGAGGAAGTGCGCAGCCACATGGAGTATGAGGAGACGACGGTGTATGCTTACGTGCAGCGGTTGTTGAATGGCGAGTTTGTGTCTATCGACAACAGTCATTTGCTTTCACGCCACCACGAGGCGATAGAAAGCAAGTTGAAGGAGTTGAAGAACCTCTTCATGCAGTATTATCCGCAGACGGAAATCAACGAGAAACTGAATGCAGTCATCGTGTCCATCTATCAGGCAGAGGAGGAGGTGAGCATCCACAGTATGGTGGAGGACAACATCTTTGTGCCTGCTGTTCGCAGGTTGGAACATCAAACAAGGATGAAACAGCCAGATGAGGATGTGCCACAAAGTAGTTCGCCCAATGCTAACGAGGAACAGTTGTCGGAACGCGAGAAAGAGATTGTGGTGTGTGTGGCGAAAGGAATGTCGAACAAGGAGATTGCTGATGTGCTTTGCCTCTCTGTGAACACGGTGACGACGCATCGCCGCAATATTGCGCGGAAACTGCAAATCCACTCACCAGCAGGCATTACAATTTATGCGATTGTGAACAAATTGGTGACATTAGACGAAGTGAATATATAAATTATCAAACATTATTATATGGAAAGAAAAGTTGCTCTTATTACAGGTATCACCGGCCAAGACGGTTCTTACCTTTCTGAATTCCTCCTGGCAAAAGGCTATGAGGTGCATGGTACCATTCGTCGTTCATCGGTGGATTATCGTGAACGTATCGCCCATCTGGAGGGTACTCCTAACTTCCACTTGCATTATGCTGACCTTGGCGACTCGATGTCTATGCTACAGGTGGTCAGCAAGGTGCAGCCAACAGAAATTTACAACCTCGCTGCTCAGTCGCACGTGCAGGTAAGTTTCGACTCTCCTGAGTTCACGGCCGATGTCGATGCTGTAGGTGTGCTCCGTGTGCTGGAGGCCGTTCGTTTGTGTGGATTGACTGACAAGTGCCGCATCTACCAAGCTTCCACTTCTGAATTGTATGGTAAGGTGGAGGAGGTTCCGCAGAATGAAAAGACTCCTTTCCATCCTTATTCTCCATACGCAGTTGCCAAACTCTATGGCTTCTGGATTGTAAAGGAATATCGTGAGGCCTACAACATGTACTGCTGTTCAGGCATCCTGTTCAACCACGAGAGTGAACGTCGTGGCGAGACTTTCGTGACTCGCAAGATTACTCTCGCCGCCGCACGTATTGCTCAAGGTAAGCAGGAGAAACTCTATCTTGGCAATCTCTCTTCACTCCGCGACTGGGGTTATGCTAAGGACTATGTGGAGTGTATGTGGCTCATCCTTCAGCAGGAGAAGCCCGAAGACTTCGTGATTGCTACGGGTGTGCAGCACTCTGTACGTGAGTTTGCCTACTATGCATTCAAGGCTGCTGGCATCGAACTGAAGTTTGAGGGTGAAGGCATGGACGAGAAAGGTGTCTGCATTGCAGGTCCAGAGAACTTGATTGGCAAAACACTCGTTGAAGTTTCTGCTGATTTCTATCGTCCTACAGATGTGGTGAACCTTTGGGGTGACCCCACCAAGGCAAAGGAGAAACTGGGTTGGAATCCTCAGACAACATCTTTCGAACAACTCGTTTCCATTATGGTGAAGCATGATATGGAGAAGGTGGCTGCCGACCATGTGGCATCGGTGATGCGCACCAACCTTGCTGAATACCTCGAGAAAGGACTTGTGAAGTAAAACAACGAATCGAACGAATAGGACGAATATCTCGAATATGACACTCGATAAGAATTCAAAGATCTTTGTGGCAGGTCATCATGGACTGGTGGGCTCTGCCATCTGGAATAACCTGAAGGCGCGTGGTTACGAGAATTTGGTGGGCAAGTCTCATGCAGAGTTGGATTTGCTCGACCCTGTTGCAGTCAAAAAATTCTTCGATGAGGAACAGCCTGATGCGGTTGTGTTGGCTGCCGCTCATGTGGGGGGTATCATGGCAAACCTACAATACCGTGCCGACTTCATCTATCAGAACCTGCAGATTCAGCAGAATGTGATTGGCGAGGCATGGAAGCACGGAGTGAAGAAACTCCTCTTTCTCGGCTCCACCTGCATTTATCCAGGCGAAGCACCTCAGCCAATGCCTGAAGATTGCTTGCTCACCTCTCCACTCGAATACACGAACGAACCATACGCCATCGCCAAGATTGCTGGGTTGAAGATGTGTGAGTCGTTCAACCTTCAATATGGCACCAACTACATCGCTGTGATGCCTACGAATCTGTATGGTCCTAACGACAATTTCCACCTCGAGAACTCTCATGTGCTTCCAGCCATGATTCGTAAGATTTATCTGGCAAAATGCCTGAACGAGGGTGATTGGGAGGCTGTTCGCAAAGACTTGGGGCTTCGTCCCGTATCGATGAAAGTTCCTAAGATGGTGGATGGACAAGGTGCTCCAGAAGAGAATGCATCGAAAGCCACACAAACCATTATGGCGACAGCGATGAGCGACGAATACACCATCCTTCAGGTGTTGCGTCATTATGGCATCACTCCAGAAGCCGTCACGCTATGGGGAACAGGTGCACCTATGCGTGAGTTCCTCTGGAGCGAGGAGATGGCTGATGCTTCAGTGCATTGCCTCTTGAATGTGGACTTCCAGGATGTGATTGAGAAGAGCAACTTCGTTGTGAACCGTGATGGCATCAAGGAAATCCGCAACTGTCACATCAATGTGGGTACTGGAAAGGAAATCTCCATCAAGGAAGTGGCAGAGAAAATCATGCAGGAGATTGGTTTCAAGGGTGAACTCCGTTGGGATGCTTCGAAGCCCGATGGAACGCTGAAGAAACTGACTGATGTGGAGAAGCTGCATCGTCTTGGATGGCATCACACCATCGAGATAGATGAGGGCATTCATCGTCTGTATGAATGGTATCTGAAAGGCATTTGTATTAACCACAAACAGTGATTAGCAAAAACAAAATCAAATATATCCGTTCGCTGGAGATGAAGAAGCATCGTAAGGCGAACGGTGTGTTTGTAGCTGAAGGCTACAAACTGGTTGGTGATTTGCTGAATCATTTCGAATGCGTGTATGTTGCAGCTACCTCTGACTGGCTTTCAACACATGAAGGATGGTTCAATGCGCAGCGTGAAAAGGACTTGGAAGTAGATGAAGTGACGGATGAAGAACTCCGTAAAATCAGTTTTCAGGAGACTCCGCAACAGGTGTTGGCCATTTTCAGACAGCCCGACGAATCGGTGGAGGCTTCAGTTGTGATGAAAACCCAACTCTGCTTGGCTCTTGACGATGTGCAAAATCCTGGAAATCTGGGCACGATTGTGCGTTTGGCAGATTGGTTTGGCATCGAACACATCTTTTGTTCTCGTGGATGTGCTGACATCTATAATTCCAAAACTGTACAGGCAACGATGGGTGCAATGGCTCGTGTGCAGGTTCACTATGTGGATTTGCTAGAAGTGCTGAGCAGTTTGGATCAAAACACTCCTGTTTATGGAACTTTTCTTGATGGAGAGAATCTCTATAATAAGGAACTGGAGAACAGGGGTGTTATTGTGATGGGAAATGAAGGTAAAGGCGTATCCAAGGATGTGGAGATGTTTGTTACCGAACGGCTCTACATCCCAAATTATCCTACAGGACGGGAAACTTCAGAGTCTTTGAATGTGGCCATCGCCACAGCTATCGTATGTGCTGAGTTCCGCAGGAGATAGCACTTCCTGTGTATGATAAGCCTCTTTTCCTCGGATGATGATAGTACCACCAAGCCATTCGGTCATGGGTAGTTCGTTGGTAAGGGGATAATGATTCATCACCAAATGTTCAAAGAGTTCTACAACGTAATTGTTGTGGAACTCTTTTTCGTTGATAAATACTCTTGATGCAGCCACTCGTCTCATATCTCATACCTCCTACATCTTACCTTTTCCTTCTTCTCGGCCCAATGGAATTTGGAGTACGCACAGAGGGTGCTTTCTGAATCTTGATTTGTTCTCCAGATTTGTTCTGTTGGCGAAGTTCTTCTGGCGAGAGACGACGTTTCACCTCTTGGAAGGCTGAATCCTCTTTTATCGTATCTTCCGGTAAACTGTCGGTTGGCTCTTCCACTATTTCTTTGGGCTTCTCGTGCATACGAACCAATGATATGTCGTCAATCAAACAGAGATTTCGGATGGTTTTCTTCCCTTGATAATAGAAAAATCCGGTAATGTTCTTGATGTCCTTGGTGGCATCAGTTTGCAAGGTGAGTTGTTGTGTGCCATTGGATGTAATGACACGTGAAACCCCTGCTGTTTTTCCGTCCGTGTAACAGACACCTAATCCGACACTCAGCATCATGTCGTAAGTGGACATATCTTCCCTGATAAACACGGGAGTGAGGGTCAAAATGAACTGGTCATTTCTTCGGAAACTGGTATCAGCATGGATGGTGAAACTTTCGTGGTTCAGTAAATCTTTGCTATGCAGGGCAAGTGTACGGGCAGAACTCCAAAGGTTCGTTGTGTCACCTCCCGTTGCATAAATCGCCATCATGTCGTTATTGCCGTTCACAATCTGAACTTCTTCGTTGATGGATGTATAACGCTCTTTCAGATGAGTGTAGATTTTATACAAATCTTTGGGATGGCGATTGTAATAAACGATAGATGAATCAAACTGCTCTTCGGTGATGCCATGCTTCGCATATACAGAATTGATATAGTCTTGTGCCTTCTCCATCCGTTCTTCCGATGTCGGAAGTTGGTCAATAACGCCTTGCATCAAATGGTAGTCATACAGCACATCCTCCATTTTGCCGCGTGAAAGCACGTCTTTCGGACGGTCATCGCATGCCACAAAAAGGAACATGATGAAAACGGGGATGGCAAAACGGAAACTCATGGCTACTTCAATCTTTCAATTCTTCTTGATCTGATATTGGCTGATTAACTTGTGATAGAACAGCAACAATGCCACGATGCCACACGAGATGGCTGCGTCAGCAAAGTTAAAGATAGGGGAGAAGAACACACAATGCTGCCCCGAATAGACCGGCATCCAATCAGGCATATCCCATTCAATCAGAGGGAAGTAGAACATATCGACCACCTTGCCATAGAGGAACTCACCATATCCTTCTCCCCAAGGCTGAAAATCTGCCACCTGCGGATAAGGAGGATTGTTGAAAATAAGTCCGTAGAAAAGACAATCGATGATGTTGCCTGCCGCACCTGCTGCGATGAGAGTGAGACAGACAATGTATCCTATGGGTCGTCTGCGTCGAATTTCTTTGAAAATGAACCAGCCAATCAGACAGACAGCCACGATGCGGAAGAGGGTGAGGAAGAGTTTTCCGCCCCACAGTTCCCATCCGAAAGCCATACCGTTGTTTTCCACAAACAGGAGGCTGAACCAACTGGTGATTTCGATGCGTTCACCCAAATACATGCCCGTCTTGACACTGACCTTGATGATTTGGTCAATGACAAGAACGGCCATGAATAGGACGATGGAAAGAATATGCTTGTTCTTTCTGTTCATCTGCAATTAGTCTTTCTGAACAGTGATGACAGCCTTGAAGTCGTCGAAGTCAATCGCTTCACCTTTAGGATTGCCTAACTCGATGGAGTTGGCAAGCACCTGTGCAGCGATGTTGTCCTTGAAGGATGCAAGCACTTCTGCAGTTTCTGGCGTGTCGGTGATAACCACCTTGATGCGGTCGGTAATCTCGAAGCCCTGCGACTTGCGGAGACCCTGAATCTGCTTGATGACTTTGCGGGCATTGCCTTCTGTCTTCAATGCAGGTGTGATAGTGATGTCAAGAGCCACCGTCGTGGTACCTTCGTTGGCAACGCTCCATCCCGGGATGTCTTGCGACATGATATCGACATCAGCCAATTCAATGACAGCATCCTGGCCTTCGGTCTGCAACGTCACTTGTCCGTTGGCTTCGAGTTCGGCAATCTGTGCCTGCGACATCTCTGCCACCGCATTGCTCACTGCCTTCATCATCTTGCCGAACTTCTTGCCCATCACACGGAAGTTACACTTCACGTTCTTCACGAGCATCTTGCCGTCCATCAATTGGAGTTCCTTCACGTTCAACTCTTTCATGATGATGTCCTTCATGCGCTCGATGCGACCGCTGAACACTGTATCTGTGTCAGGAATAGCAATCGACTGCAATGCCTGAATCACAGGAATCTTCACCTTCTTGCGAATGGAGAGTCCCATCGAAGTGACCTTCATAGCCGCCTCCATCGCTGCCTCCAACTCGGAGTCGATGTAAGCCTCGTTGAAGGTTGGGAATTTCGCCAGATGCACGCTCTTCGCCGTGTCCTTGCCTGTTGCAGCGTTCAGGTCGCGGAAGAGTTGGTCGGCATAGAACGGAGCCACAGGAGCAATCAAGCGGCTCAGTGTGTCGAGACAAGTATAGAGGGTCTGATAAGCCGAGAGCTTGTCGGCAGTCATCTCGCCACCCCAGAAACGAGGCTTATTGAGACGGATGTACCAGTTGGAGAGATTGTCGATGACGAACGACTGAATGAGACGACCAGCAGGGGTCGGGTCGTAGTCATCGAGGTATGTCTGCACATTCTTAACTAATGTATTCAGCTCAGACAGCAACCAGCGGTCGAAGTCAGGACGATCGGCATAGGCAATATCAGCCTCCTTATATTCGAAGCCATCCACATTCGCATACATCGTGAAGAATGAGTAAGCCTGTTGCAACTTGATGAAGAACTGGCTCGTCACTTCCTTCACACCCTCGGGGTCGAACGAGAGGTTGTCCCATGGTGAGGAGTTGGTAATCATGTACCAACGAACCGCATCAGCACCATACGTTCCGATGCACTCGAATGGGTTGATTACGTTGCCCAGACGCTTCGACATCTTAATGCCGTTCTTATCAAGCACAAGACCATTGGAAATCACCGCCTTGTAAGCCACCGAGTCGAACACCATCGTGGCGATGGCATGCAGGGTGAAGAACCAACCACGTGTCTGGTCCACTCCTTCGGCAATGAAGTCGGCAGGGTAGGCGATACCCTTATCAATCAAGTCCTTGTTCTCAAATGGATAATGAACTTGAGCGTAAGGCATAGCACCCGAATCAAACCACACGTCAATGAGATCGAGTTCGCGGGTCAGCACATTGCCCTTGTCGGAAACGAGTTTGATATCATCTACGTATGGACGGTGCAAATCAATCTTGTCGTAGTTCTCCTGACTCATATCACCAGGCGCAAAGCCCTTGTCCTTCAATGGGTTTGATGCCATCACACCTGCTTTCACTGACTTCTCTATCTCGTTGTAGAGTTCCTCTACAGAACCGATGCACACTTCTTCACGGGTGTCACGATTGCGCCAAATAGGCAGAGGGGTTCCCCAGTAGCGAGAACGGGATAGGTTCCAGTCGTTGAGGTTCTCGAGCCACTTGCCGAAGCGACCTGTACCTGTCGATTCTGGCTTCCACTGGATGGTCTTGTTCAACTCAAACATGCGGTCTTTCTTCGCCGTCGATTTGATGAACCAAGAGTCGAGAGGGTAGTAGAGCACGGGCTTGTCGGTGCGCCAGCAGTGAGGATAATTGTGGACGTGCTTCTCAATCTTGAAGGCTGTTCCTTCTTCTTTCATCTCCAAGCAGAGCACCACGTTCAAGTCCATATCCTTGTTGGCAGCCTTCTCATCGTATTTGCCACCCTGATTGTATTTCGGGTCGTAAGCGTTCTTGACAAAGTCGCCACTATGCTTCCAATAACTTTCATTGACACAGAGACTTACGAACTCCTCGTTCATGTCGTCCTTTACGAAATACTTACCTGTGAAGTCCACCATTGGACGGGTGTCACCAGCCTTGTCGATGATGAAGAGCGATGGAATGCCAGCATCCTTTGCCACCTTGGCGTCGTCGGCACCAAACGTTGGAGCGATGTGTACGATACCTGTACCATCCTCCGTGGTCACATAGTCGCCGGGGATGACACGGAAGGCTTCGTCTTCCTTCACCACCACCTTGTTGTTCTCCAATGCACAAGGTTTCACCCAAGGCATCAACTGCTCGTAGTGCAAGCCCACAAGGTCGGTACCCCTGCCTTTCCACAAAATCTCAAGCGGCTTCTCGTTGCCTTCCTCGTCTTTCTCTGCCTGGAAATAAGCCGACAGACGCGCCTCTGCCATGATGTAGATGGCCTCCTCGTCGCTGTATGGGTTCTTTCCCTTGACAGCTACATAGTCAATCTTAGGACCTACACAAAGCGCTGTATTAGATGGAAGTGTCCATGGCGTGGTTGTCCAAGCAAGGATGTAGGTCGGAGTATTCTGATTATTCAGTGTACTCGGAGCTTCTTTGAGGAGGAACTGCGCCGTCACTGTCGTGTCTTTCACATCGCGGTAGCAACCAGGTTGGTTCAACTCATGTGAGGAAAGACCCGTACCTGCTGCTGGCGAATACGGCTGGATGGTGTACCCCTTATAAAGCAACCCCTTCTGGTAGAGTTGCTTCAGAAGATACCACAGGGTCTCGATGTACTTGTTGTCATAGGTGATATAAGGGTGCTCCAAATCCACCCAGTAGCCCATCTTGTCGGTGAGTTCTGTCCACTCGTTGGTGTACATCATCACGTTCTTGCGGCAGGCATCGTTGTAGTCATCCACACTGATCCTCTTGCCGATGTCCTCCTTCGTGATGCCCAACGACTTCTCCACACTCAGTTCTACAGGCAGACCGTGGGTGTCCCAACCAGCCTTGCGCTTCACCTGGAAGCCCTGCATCGTCTTATAGCGTAGGAAAGTATCTTTGATTGTTCTGCCCATCACATGGTGGATGCCCGGATGTCCGTTGGCAGATGGTGGTCCTTCAAAAAAGATGAATTGAGGACAGCCTTCGCGTTCCTCAATGCTCTTGTGGAACATATCCTCAGCGTTCCACTGTTCCAAAACCTCTTTATTCACATCAGAGAGGTTCAGCTTTGCTCGTTCTGTAAACTTCATTATATGAAAAGTTGAAAGTGATAAGTGAAAAGTGAACAATTTGCTGCCGCACTTGCAATCTACCTACAGATAATCTCATGCGGTAGCAAATTTTTCACTTTTCATTTTTCGTTTTTACTTTAATTTTATATCTTTCAGTTTTTGTTCCTTGCCACAATATCTGCACTTCAGCGTCTCCATGTCCTTGCGGTAGAAGACCGTCTTCATCGGCTCATTGTTCGTGATGCAAACGGGGTTGGCGCATTTCACGATGTTGGTCAACTTTTCAGGCAGCGTCACCTCACGCTTCTCCGTCACTTCGTAGTTGCGGATGACCGTCAGTCGGATGTTGGGACAGAGCACTGCCAACTTGCTGATTTCAGCTTCAGAGAAGAACTTGCCAGCAATCTTGATGATGCCTTTCTTCCCCATGATTTGGCTTTCGAGGTTGTTGCCGATAAGCACTGGCTCAGTACACAGTTCCAGTTGAAGCAGTTGAGCCACTGTGAAAAGTTTATCTGTTGGTATGTGGTCGATCACTGAGCCGTTCTCCAGCGCAGCCACCAGTTTCTGTTGCTTTTCCATGATTAGTCGATGATTGTGTTGTCGTTCTTAATTTGGTCGAGTGTGATGCCCAGCACATCACAAATCAGTGCCTCACGTGCATACAAGCCATTCTGTGCCTGCTCAAAGTAGTAAGCGTGCTTGCTCTCGTCCACATCATATTCAATCTCGTTCACACGGGGCAGCGGGTGCAGAATCTTCATGTTCTCCTTGCACTTGCCCAGCATGTTCGCTTTCAGGATGTAGGCATCCTTCACACGTTCATACTCCATCAAATCTGTGAAACGTTCCCGTTGCACTCTCGTCATGTAGAGAATGTCGGCATCAGCAATAGTGTCCTCCGTAAAGTCCTGCTGCTCGATGTATTTGATTGCGTTCTGTTGGCAGTAGAGTTTATATTCCTCTGGCATCTCCAACTCCTTTGGCGCAATGAAATGGAACGTGGGGTTGTATTTTCTCATCGACATCAGCAGAGAGTGTACCGTGCGGCCATACTTCAAGTCGCCCACCATGTAGATGTTCAGGTTTTCCAGGGTTCCCTGTGTCTTATAGATGGAATAGAGGTCAAGCATTGTCTGCGAAGGGTGCAGATTCGAACCGTCGCCTGCATTGATGATGGGGATGTTGGTCACCTCGCTGGCATAGAGGGCTGCACCCTCCAACTTGTGACGCATCACAATCACGTCAGCATAGTTGCTCACCATCTTAATCGTGTCCTTCAGCGTCTCGCCCTTCGACGAACTCGTCACCTTGGGGTCTGTGAAGCCAATCACACGGGCACCCAAACGGTTGGCTGCCGTTTCAAAAGAAAGTCTCGTGCGGGTGCTTGGCTCGAAGAACAGCGTGGCGACTACCTTGCCCTTCAGAATCTGGCGGTTGGGATGAGCCTCAAACTCAGTCGCCATGTCGAGCAGATACTGAATTTTCTCCTTTCCGTAGTCAGCAATCGAAACAATGCTTCTATTCATATAAATTCTTCAGTTTAGTTGTTCAAGTTCTAAAATCCGGCCAGTGCATGGTTGCAGGCCAAAAATCATGCAAAGGTACGAAAATATTTGTGATAACTCACAATCGAGGATGCTAATATATATAAAAATGGTGATAAATGAGAGAATGTTGTGTTTGTTCTTACAAAATATTGTAACTTTGCAGCCAAAATTGCAAAGAAATTATGGCTGCAAGACTAAGATTCAAGGTTGTGGACGAGGCGTTCAAACGTGCTCCCGTCTTTGTGGAACAACCCAAAGAACGCCCCAGTGAGTATTTTGGCAAATACGTTTTCAACAAGCAGAAGATGTATAAGTATTTGCCAGCGAACGTGTATAATAAAATGTGTGATGTGATAGACAATGGCGCTCCTTTCGACCGTGCCATTGCTGATGCTGTGGCTCAAGGCATCAAGACCTGGGCTATCGAGAATGGCGTCACACACTATACGCACTGGTTCCAGCCTCTCACCGAAGGTACGGCTCAGAAGCATGACGGCTTTGTGGAGCACGACTGGAAAGGCGGTATGGTGGAAGAATTTGAGGGGAAACTGCTTGTGCAGCAAGAACCTGACGCGTCGAGTTTCCCATCAGGTGGTATCCGCTCCACCTTCGAGGCACGTGGTTATTCCGCGTGGGATCCCACATCACCTGTGTTCATCATTGGCGATACGCTGATGATTCCCACCATCTTCATCTCTTACACAGGTGAGGCTCTCGACTACAAAGTGCCCCTCAAGAAGGCTCTCCATGCAGTCGATAAGGCAGCTACGGCAGTGGCACAATATTTTTATCCTGAAGTGAAGAAGGTGATTTCCAACCTGGGTTGGGAACAAGAATACTTCCTCGTGGACGAGTCGCTCTATGCTGCTCGTCCTGACCTCGTGATGACAGGTCGCACCCTGATGGGACATGACTCTGCCAAGAACCAGCAGATGGACGATCATTACTTTGGTTCCATCCCTGCGCGTGTGGAGGAATTTATGAAGGACATCGAGATTCAGGCGCTCGAATTGGGCATTCCCTGCAAGACGCGCCACAACGAGGTGGCACCCAACCAGTTTGAGTTGGCGCCCATTTTCGAGGAGACCAACCTTGCTGTCGATCATAATATGCTGATGATGGCCATCATGAAGCGTGTGGCTCGCAAACACGGATTCCGTTGCCTCCTGCACGAGAAACCTTTCAAAGGTGTGAATGGTTCAGGAAAGCACAACAACTGGTCGTTGGCCACTGACACAGGCGTGTTGCTCCATGCACCGGGCAAGACAACACTGGACAACCTGCGTTTCGTCACGTTCACAGTTGAGACCCTCAAGGCCGTTTACGACCACAATGGGTTGATCAAAGCATCTATCATGAGTGCTACCAATGCTCATCGTCTGGGTGCTAACGAGGCTCCTCCTGCCATCATCTCTTCCTTCCTCGGAAAGACCGTCACCGACCTGCTCGAACATGTGGAAAAGGCTGATGATGACTCCCTCTCGATGGCTGGAAAAACAGCTTTCAAACTTGATTTACCTTCGCTTCCGGAACTCCTCATCGACAACACCGACCGCAACCGCACCTCTCCTTTTGCCTTCACGGGCAATCGCTTCGAGTTCCGTGCGGTAGGTAGCGAGGCCAATTGCGCTTCTGCCATGCTTACGCTCAACAGCGCTGTGGCTGAAGCACTTATCCATTTCAAGGAGAGAGTGGATGCCCTCATTGAGAAAGGTGAAGCCAAGGAAGCAGCCATCTTGAAGGTGGTGCGCGAAGACATCAAGCACATCAAGCCTATCATCTTCAACGGCAACGGCTACAGCGAAGAATGGAAGGCTGAAGCAGCACAACGTGGACTTGATTGTGAAACATCCGCTCCGTTGGTGTTCGACAACTATCTGACCGACAGCTCCGTCAAGATGTTTGAAACCGCCCATGTGATGACACGCTTCGAACTGGAAGCCCGCAACGAAATCAAGTGGGAGACCTACACCAAGAAGATACAGATAGAGTCGCGCATCTTTGGCGACCTCTGTCTCAACCATATCATCCCTGTGGTCACCAAATATCAAACGGTGCTCATCGACAATGTTCACAAAGTGCAGGGCATCTTTCCTGCCGACAAGGCTAAGAAGATATCGGAAGAGAATCTCTATCTGATAGAGAAAATATCTGATCACGAGAGCTTCATCATCGAAAACGTGGAAAAGATGGTGAATGCACGCAAGGTCGCCAATCGCATCGAGTCGGAGCGCGAGAAAGCCATCGCCTACCACGACACAGTGGCGCCCCTCATTGAGGAAATCCGCTATCATGTGGACAAACTCGAAACCATCGTTGACGATGAAGCATGGCCGTTGCCGAAATACCGCGAACTGCTGTTCATCCGATAACAACATTCGCTTCCTCCTTTCTTCCACACGAGAAGTCGTTCATAAGTTTTGAACAATTATCCATAAGTTATGAATAATTATCCGTAACTTATGAACAATTATCCATAAGTTATGAACGACTTCTCGTTTTTTTCTCCTTTTCCCTTATAATTTGTAGCGTTCCATGAAGTAATTGGCTAGGTATTTGACGGCGAAGATGTCCGTCTCGTCCAGCCCTGTATCTGCCCATCCGCCTGCGGTCCACCAGCTGAAGGAGTTCTTGAAGTAGGTGTTCCAGCCTAAATAGCAGTAACGATTAGTGTCGTTGAACAGATAGAAATCATATTGTTGCTGTGGCACATTCATGGATATGCCACTGTAGTGGTCGGGGTCTTGTAGCGTGTTGTAGTAGGTGATAGGATCGTTGCTCAATCCCCAATGCTCGGAGGGAGTGAGTTTGTAGGGCACTGCTTTGTCGAGTAGGGGACGCCACTGGGTATATTCTTCGGGTGTGAGCACTTTGTGCATGAGGCTACCCATATCGTAGCGGATGGGACCGGTTATGTAACATGAACCATCGTCCTCTGGTTCTGTGATGATATTTCTGTCGGAATACACTTGTGCATCTTTTTCCCCTTCGGGCATGGTGTCGGAGAAGTATTTGACGATGAGGGGGGCTGTGGCATCAGCCAGTGCTTGCAGTTCGCTGGTCTTCACAGCAGAGAAGGGGAAAGTGGGCACATCGGTCAGCCGCGAATAGAAATCCTTGTAGGTTTTCATGACACCCTCGATGTCGGCATTGCACAGGGCTTTTGCAGCAGTGGTGTAGGGTGCTCCATAGGCAGACGCCTCGGCGGGTGAGCCGATAACCCAGTCAGTCTGCTTGCGCAGTTCGTAGGCCACTTCTATGGTTTGCATGAAACAGGCATCCCAAAGGAGGTAATCAAGGTGAATGTCCAGTTTTTCGAGCACCCATTTCACGGATGATATGTTCATGTCATAGTCCCCATCCTCGCTATCATCGTTCAGACCGTTGTCAATGCCAAAAGCTCGTCTGTTGGTGCGTTGCTCTTGCATTTCTTCCAAGAGTTCCTTCTGCAATCTTGCATACTGTTGTTTCTGTGTTTCCAAAGTTGGCATCCATCCGTCGCCGTGCGACCAGAGCACAAGAGAGTAGTGCTCGGCTGGGGCGTACTCCACCATTTCGTGCAACACTTGGAGCATCACGGTGGAGTCGGCACTGTTTTGGTCTTGCTTCCATGTCTTGAGAACTTTCGACTTCTTTTTGTTGTAGAGCGTGATGCTGGGCATGTCCACTCCGTCGTTGTAAACAATCACATTGCAGTCTTGCGGTATGCTTCCCGCTCTTGAAGCATAGAGAATCTCTTCGATGTCGTAGTCGACCACGTTGTTGAGGTCGTTTTCCGATATTAAGTAGACAAGTACGGTGCGGCGCATTGTCCCGTCCTCTTCTCCTCCGGAGGATGTTTCGCCATCGTCGCTGGAACATGCGGTAAAGATTCCACCCAACAGCAAAAGGGGCAGCAACAACCAAATTCTGGTCAAATTTTTTTTCATGTCAAGAATCGCATTATCAGATTATTGTACTATTTCTCCGTGTTCTCATCTTTAGGTTGCAACCCCTTCAGATAGCGATACACATCCCAGATGCTTTCTCCGCCCCAGCGCATGGGTGGATAGTTGTTGCAACTGAAGGATGCATCAGCAAACTTGACGGACACGGATGAAGAGGGTGCGTCGAGCAAGAGCATGGGTTCGTCGTAGTATTGAGGCATCTTGTACACTTCTCCCTTGATGAGCATCTGGCGGACGGTATCCACTTGTGCCTGCGTGAGGGTGATGGTGTCCACACGCTCGAAGTCTTTGGTGTCGAGAATGACGGTATAAGTGCCGTTTTTTTGCCTTTCGAGGATGGATTGCAGCGGTGGACGATGCACCATGCCTCCTCCCTGGTGGAAGTAGAAGTAGGTGAGATCGCCCTTGGGGACGGTGAACACTTCTTGTTCCTTTCTCTTGAGGACAGGATAGGCTTCCATCACCAGACGGTTGTACATGGCTTCGTTCTGATGGGCTTTGGCAAAGAGTTGTTTGGCCTTCGTTGTATCCTTGAAATAACGGGCGAGGCTCTGCTCGGCCTTTTTTGTGCCAGGCTTTGCGTATATCTGACTTTCCAGTTGGAGAATGCGTTCGTTGTTCTTGTGCCACTCTTCCGACATGTCGAGCACGGTGGTGATGTCGTCCACACAGCGGCCACCAATGGTGCTGAGGTAGTAGTTAAGCCTGCTTTCGTCCTCCAGCCAAATGATGTAGGTGCATGTGAAGCGCCAATCTGTCTCCATCGATTTGGCTGTTGCCTCAAGTTCTGCTTCGGAGAGTTTCTTCTGGGCATAAATGCTGGGGCATAATGTGGCCATCATGATGACGGCAAAGAGTATTTTTTTCATGATGCAAAATTTTAGGTGAGTATAGAAATTGTTGGGCAAAGGTAATCGAAAAGAAAGGAAACCACAAAAAATAATCGCTAAAAATGTCCTTTTATATGAAGAAGGAACATTTTTAGCGATAAATGGAAGTGCTGCGTTTCGAATTATTTCACACCCTGCATCATTTTTTTCAGCAATGGGCAGAGGCAGAAGAGGAGAAGTGCTGCTGCACCTGCCATGATGGCAAAGAGCATGAAGAACTGGTCGAGTGTGCTAATCTCGAAGCCAAGGAATGAATGAGCGGGTTGTCCCTCGACAGGCAGCAATGCCGCTAATTTTCCAGCAAGGATGTTGGAGGCTGCATTCGACATGAACCATACGCCCATGAGCAACGATGCCAAGTGGGCAGGGGAGAGTTTGGTCACCATCGAAAGGCCGATGGGAGAGAGGGAAAGTTCGCCCAGCGTGTGGATGAAATAGAGGGCCAAAAGCCAAAACATTGACACTTTGATGCCTGGAGCCAAATCTTTCGTGGCAAAAGCGATGACAAGATAGCCGATGGCGAGCAGCAAAAGACCGATGGCCTGTTTCACGGGCGAATCTGGCTCCATGTTGCGCTTGCCAAGGAATTGCCAGAGGGCTGCCATCACAGGGGCGAAAATCACCACACAGACAGCATTGACGGATTGGAACCACGTGGTCTTCACCTCGAACGAACCGATGTTTCGATCAACCTGACGGTCGGCAAACAGCGTGAGAGACGAGCCTGCCTGCTCAAATGCCGACCAGAAGAAAATGACGAACAGAGCAATGATGTAGATGACCCCAATGCGCATTTTTTCAGCCTTTGTCAGCGTGCGGTCAGTGATGATGAACACAGGAAGACCGATGGATATGGCATAGATGGCACCTGAGATGTAGTCGTTGAAAGACTCTGCACCCTGCACAAAGAGCACAAACAGGGCAATGGCACCCAGGAGGCATCCCCACAAACGGAGAGGTGAGTTTTTCCGAACGGCTTGTGCTGTGGTTTCTTCCTTTTGTGCAGCCGCCTCAGCAGCATCTTTCTCAGCGCGCAACTCGCTCTCCTTAGGTGGCAGACCGATACCCTTACCGTCGGGGGTGACCAAGTATTTGTTCTTTAGCGTCCAGAAGACTGCCACTGACAGCAACATGGCGATGCAGGCACAGAGGAATCCCCACTTGAAAGGCGCGAGATTGTTCCATGAACCCTCGCCAAGAGTACCGCACGCAATAGGTGCGATTGTGGCTCCCACATTGATGCCCATATAGAAAATGGTGAATGCGGCATCTCTGCGCTTGTCCTCTTTGGTGTAGAGGTCGCCCACCATGGTGGAAATATTTGGTTTGAAGAAACCATTTCCAAAAATGAGTGCTGCCAATCCGCAGAACATCAGCGTAAGGGCAAGGGTGTTATCTACAGACGCATCGATGCCGCCTCCCTTGGTGGGGTCGGAGAAGATGCTTTGCTGTACAAAACATGCGCTGAGGAACATTAGGAACTGTCCCACGGCCATCATCAATCCACCAGCAATGATGCTACGACGGTTACCCCAATAGCGGTCCGCAATGTATCCGCCCAGCAGTGGTGTAAGGTAAACAAGACCTGTGTATGAGCCATAGAGTTGAGAGGCCATGCCCTCATTGAAAAATGCCGCTACCAAGTAGAGCACAAAGAGCGCTCTCATGCCATAGTAACTGAAACGCTCCGCCATCTCTGTCACGAAGAGCAGGTAGAGCCCCTTTGGATGTCCTTTTTGTTCCATGATATGAGGTTATTTATGATTGTTTCTTTCTTGTTGTTGCTTCAGAATCTCCAACTGCTTTTCTTGCATCGCTTGCAGACGTCCCATAATGCTGGAAGTCTTCTTCTTGTCGCCAACATTGGCCTTACGCTCAGCATGGCGCTTCTCCAGTTTGCGAAGCAATTCGGCATCGTCAGTCGTCTTGCGGAGGAACCACATCATGATGATGCTCACGAGACCTGAAATGAAGTAGTACCAGTTGAGACCTGCGCTGTAACTGTTGAATGAGAAGAAGAAGATGACAGGCATCAGATAAGTCATCCACTTCATCATGCTCATCTGTTGCTGTTGTTCCTCAGTCATAGCATATTGCTGCTGACGCTGTGTGATGATGGAGTTGAACACGGTGGACAAACACCAGAGAATACAGAAGAGCGAGAGGTGGTCGCCAATGCCCCAGATGTTGAAACCCCAGTTGATGACATCGTCATAGGTGGAGAGGTCGTCTGCCCAAAGGAAGGACTGGCCACGCATTTCAATATAGTTAGGAATGAAATTGAAGAGCGCAATCCAGATAGGCATCTGAATGACCATAGGCAGACAGCCACCCATTGGGCTTACACCATATTCGCTGTAGAGTTTCATCACCTCTTGCTGTTTCAGCATGGCATCCTCCTTCTTCGGGTACTTAGCGCTAATTTCATCCATCTTTGGACGCAACACACGCATGTTGGCCGATGCAATGTAGGATTTTTTCATCAGTGGGAACACGAGGAACTTCACGATGAGCGTGAGCAGCACGAGCACAATGCCCATGTTCAAACCGAGGCTCGTGAGGAAGTCGAACGCATAGAGGAATATAAAACGGTTAATCCATTTGATGACGGGCCAACCCATATAAACGAGAGACTGGAGGTCAAGGTCATCGCCCGATGCCAGCAGCTCTTCATTCTCCTTCAGCGTGGAGAACTTGTTGGGGCCAAGGTAGAGATGGAAACTGGTGGGTTTGATGCCCTTCGGATCGAAATCTGCCTCAAATGCCGTCTTGTAAGTCTTCAAATAGCCAGAGCCTTTCTCCAACTGCTCCGACGACATCTTGCTGACTGAAACAGGTTGTTCGGCGATAAGTATCTGACTGAAGAATTGGGTTTTATAGGTAATCCATTTAAGTTTTTCTTCAAATTCATCTTCCTCTTCATCTCCACCACTGACGGAGAGCTCGTGAGTGTCGCCATCCACATCGCGATAAGTGACGGTAGAGTAGCGTGTCTCGAAGTCATAACCCTTCTCCTGTTGCTTCATGTCTTCTTTCCATTCAATCTGCATGGAGTTAGTCTTCGATGGGAAGAAACCCTCCAATCCTGTCGCCTTCACATCCATGTCGAGCATATAGGCGTTGGGCTTGAGCGAATAGACGATGTCGAACGAGCCACCCGCAACGGGCAAATGCATGGTCACACCTGTCTTGGAGACCTCTGTTGGTGTGAAGAATAGTTCGTCAGTCACGATGTTGGCGGTCTTGCCATCCACCATGAATTTCATGTTCTGGTCTTTTCCGTCGAAGAGCACGACATTGCCTCCTTCGCGGCTTTTGTAGGTGCTGTCCTTCAGCTCAACTTTCTGCAACTGGCCGCCTTTCGTGGTGAGTGTCACCTTGAGCAGTTCGTTTTCGATGACGACGGAGCTCGCCTTGCCTTGTCTTGCCTCAAAGAGAGGATTGAGCGTGTCAGCAGCCTCTTCCGCCTTCTGCTTCAGTTCTTTCTGCTGTGCCTTCAACTGCTTCTGTGCCTCTACTTGGGCAATGGAATCCAGCACCGCCTGTTCTTCCATCTGAGTGCGGCGTGCATAGTTTTCATAGGCCATAAAGCCGAAAACGACCACCGCCATCAGGATGAACGCTGTGAGTGTGTTTTTGTTCATTTTTTATCTTATCGTTTTGTTTTAATTCTTAAAAGATACAAAAAATCGTGCAAAGATAGTGAATTTTTCGGAAACGGGATGGAGGAATGGACAATTATTCATTATCTTTGCATCAAATTAACAAAAAGAAACGACAATATGAAGACAAAATTATTGATGCTGATAGCGGTTTTGACGTTGGCTGTCAGTGCGCAGGCACAAAAGTACGCTCAGATAAAGTTTGAAAAGACCACCATTGATATGGGAACATTTTCAATGGATTCGCCCGTGCGCAAGTGCGTGTTCAAATTTACAAACGTGGGAGATGCCAAATTGGTCATCACCTCTGTTCAGGTGTCATGTGGCTGCACTGTGGCCGACTATCCGAAGGACTTCATTGCCCCTGGTGCATCAGGCGAAATATCTGTTACTTATAACGGACAGGGAAAGATGCCTGGTAAGTTCAATAAAAACATCCGTGTGTACTCCAACAGCAAGGAAGAAATGACCCGACTTTTCATTAAAGGTGACATGACGGATGTGCCCACCAGCAAGAAAGACCATCCAGCCAACCCCTGATATTTCAAGAGGCACGGATGCTTTTTTTCTCCAAAGTTGAAAAAAAACTCTTTTTTATTTTGCCGTGTTCAAATTTTGTGCTACCTTTGCACTCGCAATTGACAAGGGGTGCCTTTAGCAAAGGAAAAACACGCGTTGTCAAAGCAGTTCAGAACGCACGGTTCAGGAAGGATGGGTGAGTGGCTGAAACCACCAGTTTGCTAAACTGACGTACGGGTTACCGTACCGGGGGTTCGAATCCCCCTCCTTCCGCAACCACTTCTGAAAAGGCGCTTTCGTCTAGCGGCTAGGACACATGCCTCTCACGCATGGAACACGAGTTCGATTCTCGTAGGCGCTACAATCTGAAATCAAAGTTTCAACCAAGAGAATAGGGCGCTTTCGTCTAGCGGCTAGGACACATGCCTCTCACGCATGGAACACGGGTTCGATTCCCGTAGGCGCTACAAATTATCAAAAAAAGAGCATAACATCAACAATGATGCTATGCTCTTTTTCTTTTTGTAAAATGTTTTTCGATACTGTAGTCCCATAGTTTTAATCCCTTCCACTTACTCTTCGTGTTAAGTGGAAGGGACTCATTATAGTACCTGTCGGCTGTAAATTTACACCACCATGGTGCCCAAAGTTTGGCTACTGGCTACCACAGAAGAATACAATTAAAGAAACTATAGATTGAAATACTAATCGTAATATTCAATCTGCAGCTCGTCGCTTACGACATACACATCGTGTGCGTCCTTGCCATAAAGATAGACGATGCGAAGCCCACGATAGGCAGCAGGCACTTTCAGCGTATCGAGTAGGTGCCAGCGAGGTGGCCCAAAATCATACGAAGCCCGGTCAAGTATGAGGCTGTTGCTTGTCCAGTCAAACTGGTAATATCCACCGCCCAGGCACACATCCTTGCTAATCAGCAAATCCTTATGCAGATTGACCACGCCCATACGGAAGTAGCCTTCCTTTGTGATAATGAATTTCGGTAGAAGCATATTATTACTACTTGTATCGGTATTGATTTTCAAATTCTTTCACGATAGCAAGTAATGCTGGTGGCAATGATTGCTTTCCAAAAGTTCTAATATCATTAGGAATGCCAAAAAGAGCTTCAGCTATTGCCCCAGAAATACAACCAATTGTATCAGAATCTCCTCCAATGCTGATTGCGTTGCGAACGGCATCTTCAAAACTCTTCGCGTCAAGTGCACATGTAATAGCTTGGGGTACACTTCCTTGACAGGTACCTCCAGATATCATTCCATCCAACCCTTGCCATGAGTATCGAGGACGTATTTCATCTACGCTCAATGACAAGTCATATCCGAAATCACTTTGAATCCTATCTTTTATCTCAGATGGAGATTTGTCATTACGTGCAAGGAAAATACAAAGAGAGACAGCTTGCGCACCCTTGATTCCTTCTGGATGATTGTGGGTGCCTTCAGCTGAAATCTTAGCGGCATCCAATGTCGCTTCCTCTGTATCAAACGCCCAACCAACTGGGCCAACACGCATAGCTGAGCCATTACCGCAACTGTTATATGGTTGCATAACACCACGACGCGAACGATGTACCCACTCCACAAACATTGTACCATAGCTCCCCATTGGATATGGATAGTCTGTAGCATACTTGAGATAATAATACCCTACGTTTCCACCATGCAACAGCCAATCTGCTGTAGCAATCGTAAGAATACTATCGTCAGTATATTCCATTCTTTCATCAAAGAAGGGAAATTCTTTAGATTTGATATTTTCAAACTCATATATTGAGCCAACTATGTCTCCAATAATAGCACCTAGCATATTGATTATATGATTTTATTCTTTAGATTTTTCTGTATCGCTTTTCTTTTTATCCTCTGTACTTTTATAGACATCATGGGTGAGTCCGAAGATGAAACCTGCGGCGGCGAAGAGGATGAAACAAAGCCAACTCTCGAAGATCAAACCGAGGACTATCCCAAGTATTGTGCCGACAACAGCAATCTTGCTGCCTGTAGTTATTTTTTCATCAGAACTTCCAGACGAGTATTTCGGGGAAGAATTATTCTCTTCCTCCTCCATCGCATCATTGATGGCCATGAATGCCAAGAAATCTCGGATGTTAAACATGTGCTATTTTGATTGTGTTATACAAATTCGTCATACATCGGCTGTTCCCTCGCATTGGGTGTGCTCTCTGGGTAGATGCATTTGCAAAAATACGAAAGATTTTTGAACCGAACAACTATTCTTGGAAAAATGTTGTTTTCTGGATGGTGCATCTGTTGGCATGATGAAAGAACTGCGCAGACGAGTGTGGCGTTTTCTCCATATTGAAACTTCCACAGCCTCCTTTTCGATGCTTCCACTGCCTCGGAAACGGTGTGACTCACACCGCCACCCTCGGTCTGAGTCAGACCGACCCCCTCGGTGTGATTCACACCGATTTTGGGGTAGTGGAGGTGTCGTGTCGGTGGTTCTTCAACAGGGTAACATGCGGCAGTGGAAGTGGAGAAGGTTCAACGCGTATTTAGTTACGTGTGTCCATATATGAAAAAACATATAAAATATGTCTCCACACTTCATTTTTCCTGATTTCACAAAGGTCTATTCAAAAATTAGTTGTACCTTTGTGTCGAAAATTGAGGAGAGATGGAAGTGGGGGCGAAGCGGTAACTTCCGAAGTTAAATAGAAAATACTGTTGGACATGAAAAAGATGCTTTTTACACTTTGTATGATGCTTGCTGCCGCATCGGGTTGGGCACAGGAACAGTTCCAAGGAATGTGGCAATGTGAGGACTTGAGGGCTACGATGGTCATCAATCTGGCTGAGAAGAATATCACCCTGAAGGATTTTGAGGGGGAGGAAACCTATGGTTATGTGAAGGGGAATTTCAACGGCACGTGGGTGATTCTGAAAGTGAAGAAGGTGGAGGAGAAGAAGGCGCTGGTGAGAATGGTGAGCGACATCGGCTACGATGCGCAGGATGTGGAGTTCCGCCTGACAGGAGAGGGTGTGATGGAGATGAGATTGGTGGGTGACCAGGTGATGAAGACCGTTGAGAACGGGAAGTATGTGAAGATGCCGAAGGTGGCTGTGTTTAAGAAAGAATGACGTTGAAACGTAAGGAATGACAGATTATCTGGAGACTTTTAATCCTCCGCAACGGGCAGCGGTGGAATATTGCGAGGGACCATCGCTGGTGATTGCTGGTGCGGGTTCTGGCAAGACGAGGGTGCTGACCTATAAGATTGCCTATCTGATGGAGCACGGTTATCAGCCGTGGTCAATTTTGGCGTTGACATTCACCAACAAGGCGGCTGGCGAGATGAAAGACCGCATTGCAAAGATTGTGGGAGTGGATTATGCGAGGATGTTGTGGATGGGGACGTTCCACAGCATCTTTCTTCGTATTCTGCGGCAGGAACATGAAAGGATTGGCTTCTCGGCAAACTTCACCATTTACGATGCGGCTGATAGCAAGAGTCTGCTCAAGACCATCATCAAGGAGATGGATCTGGATGACAAATCGTATAAGCCAGGCACGGTGCAAGGAGCCATCTCGAACGCGAAGAACCACTTGGTGACAGCAGAGCAGTATCTTTCGAATCCTGCAAACCGACAAGCTGATGCACGCCGCAGTATGGTGGCGTTGGGGCAGATATTCCAACGCTATTGCAACCGTTGCAAGCAGAGTGATGCGATGGATTTTGATGATATTTTGCTCTATACATATTTGTTGTTTGAACAACATCCTGAAGTGTTGGAGAAATGGGAACAACGTTTCAGGTATGTCTTGGTAGATGAGTATCAAGACACGAACTTTGCCCAGCATCGCATTGTGTGGCAGTTGACCCGTCGCCATCAACATGTTTGTGTGGTGGGAGATGATGCACAAAGCATCTATAGTTTCCGTGGAGCAAACATTGACAACATCTTGACGTTCCAAAAGATATACGAAAGTGCCAAGTTGTTCAAGCTGGAGAGGAATTATCGTTCCACGCAGAATATTGTGGAAGCGGCAAACAGTCTCATCAAAAAGAATAGCCACCAGATTCAGAAAGACATTTTCTCAGAGAATGACAAGGGTGAGAAACTGCATGTGTTGGACACTCATTCAGATATCGAAGAGGCCAAGATGGTGGTGAATGCCATCCGAAGTGTGAAGCGGAGAGAAGGGTGTGAATATTCTGATTTTGCTATCCTCTACAGAACTAACGCCCAAAGCCGTGTGTTTGAAGACACGCTTCGGAAGGAGGCGTTGCCATATCGCATCTATGGAGGACTTTCGTTCTATCAACGCAAGGAAATCAAGGATGTCATTGCTTATTTCCGCTTGGCTGTGAATCCGAATGATGAGGAGGCTTTCAAGCGTGTCATCAATTATCCCGCGCGTGGTATCGGGCAGACAACGGTGTCGAAGATTCTGGAGGTGGCAACAAGGAATGAGGTGAGCCTTTGGAGTGTCATCAACAACCCCGCACAATTTGAGTTGGGTGTGAATAAGGGAACGTTGGCAAAGATTGATAGGTTCCGCGAGATGATAGACTCGTTCATTGAACAGGCACAGAAACTGCCTGCCAATCAGATGGGTGTCATGATTGTGAAGGAGAGCGGCATCACCACAGACATCTATCAGGACACAACGCCAGAGAACCTTTCCCGACAGGAGAATGTGGAGGAACTCATCAATGGTATGCAGGACTTTTGCGACATGCGCATGGAAGAGGGAAACGAGAATATCTCGTTGAACGATTATCTGTCGGAAGTGTCGCTGATGAGCGATGTGGACAGCGACAAAGGGGATGATGAGCATAAGGTCACGCTCATGACGATTCACTCGGCCAAAGGTCTGGAATTTGGCACCGTGTTTGTAGTAGGTCTCGAAGAAGGCCTCTTTCCCAGCGACATGGTGTCGGGCAATCCACGTGAGATGGAGGAGGAACGACGCCTTTTCTATGTTGCCATCACTCGTGCCAAGACACATTGCTATCTGTCGTATGCTCAATGCCGTTTCCGCTATGGTCAGATGGAGTTCTCGGCTCCCAGCCGCTTCCTGAAAGACATCGATCCCAAGTATCTGGACAGAAATCAGAGCATGTTCACTTCAAGGAAAATGGCAGATGACAACGTCGAACTGCCGTGGAAACGCAAGAGTCTTTTTGGAGACAACACCAAAGCAGGGGAGTCATTCGCTCAGCGTCCCTATCGACCAATCATACCTAAACCTGCTTCATCCCAACCACCGAAAAGCTCACCAGCTTTCACTCGTTACCCTCGTGAGCTTAGTGGAACAAAGCTCGTGGATGAAGCGTCGGTGCGCTCTACCTCAGTCGGCCTCGCTGTGGGCAAGCACATCATCCACAACCGCTTCGGACGTGGAGAAGTCCTCCGTGTGGAAGGAACAGGCGACAACACCAAAGCCACCGTCCAGTTCGAGAATGTCGGCACCAAACAGCTATTGTTGAAGTTCGCTAAGTTTGAAGTGTTGGACTGAGAGGTTCTCATTCCAATCCATCCAACAAAATGAAGGCTGCCCAATATTTGGGATCGTTCCAACCTTTTTCCTTGTGAGAACGAACCGATTGCTTGGCTGCTTCCAGTGCATCATGTTTGTTCATCTTCTCTGCGATCCAATTTTTGTAAAATTCTGTCATCAGCAGACAGGTGGCTTCATCGTCCACTTTCCACAACGACATGAGGATGCTCTGGGCACCTGCCTTCTTGAAACCGCGTTGCAGGCCAAAGACACCTTCGCTGGTGATGTCGCCTTGTGCAGTTTCGCAGGCGCTGAGAGTAGTGAGATCAAGTCCGCGTAAGTCAAGTGTGGCTATTTCGGCAGCGGTCAGGATTCCGTCTTCGATGCCTTGTGGCAAAGTCATGCCTTGATACTTGTTGTCGGCTCCAGCGAAAAGGAGTCCACATCGAGACAACACATCGCTTGATGCAGATGATGCAGACGTTGGTGCGCTTTGATAGAAACCATGAGTCGCGACATGAATGAGGCGTTTGAATTGTCCGCTTAGATTCTTGAAGGAAGCTTCCGTGCCCTGGTCGGCCAATAGCGCTTCAGCATGCATTTCTTTGTGCGAAGCATTGTTGATGGTCTTCACGATGTTTTGTGCTTCGGTTTTGGTGCCAGCCAAATAGGGGATTCCATCGTTGATAGCACCACGGAGATTATAGGCATAACGTGTTTCGCCGCGCTGTTGCGGATACCGTGTGGCATCTTGTTTCATGCTCTCAATGCTGGTATCGTAGGCCAAACCTCCATACACGACAGCATCTTTACCTTCGACGGGTTCTGTGTTGAGCGCCAGCCAGCGGGTGGATGAAACGCGGTACATCTTGTAAACTTCTCCAATCAGACGACCGTCGGACAGTTGAAGTGATTCGATGGGCAGTTGGTAAAGAAGTCCTGATGGAGCAAAATAAATGCGTTGCACATTGCTGCCACCCATCTTGATGATAGGTTGCCAGATTCGTTCGGCCAGATTGCTGGGATTGCTTTCCAGTTCTTTCTTCTCTATGAGTGGCAAGAAATGCACATGATTCCATTGAGGCGACATGATGAGGGCTGCGTACATAGTGCTGTCCTTGCCCACACGATAGTCGACGAACTCTATCGCGAGGTCTGTCGCCGTCAGTTTTGCGCGTACATCACCTTGGTGCACTTGCAGGAAATCCATGAATTGATGCAGGCCATTGGCCGATTCACCCAGTTCGCGCTCCAAGCGGTCGGCTTCCAATGTGGCGGCATTGGCTTGTGCTGGCGGCGTTTGGGCATCAGAGGCTCTTTTTCGCAATAGGCGGATTTTCTTATATTGTGCAGATAGTAGTGAATCATTGTCGATGGTTCGTTGCAAAGCACTTTCAGCAGTGAGGAGAAGACCCTTTGCCAGCAGTTGCTGGTCGAAGAGCGCATCGGTGAAGTCGCTGTCAAATTCCTGTAACTTATGAGCAAAAGCGTACATGATGGTAGTTGCACCCAAATTCTTGTTCCAATATGCTGTACGTTCCGTGGCTGTCAAATAAACAAAGTTGCGTTCCACGTTCTTCTGGATGATGTTGAATATGGCTTTGCGGTCGTTGAGGGCGACAGCCTTCTGGTTCAGAAATCCTGCTATGTTGGAACGATAGTTATAGGCATCCTGTGTTTCCGAATGGAGCGGACCATAGTAGTCAATGGCCGTTTCCACGCATTTATCGGCCGCCTGCATGGTCTCATCTTTCTTGTCCAAATAGTAATAAGCTTGTGACAGTTGCATCCATGCAATGGAAAGGTCGTCTTTTGCTGCATCGCCGGCTTGTTGCAGCAATGCAAGCGCGCGTTGTATATCCGTGACTGTTCTTTCGTATTGCTTCATGTGCGAATACCCATTGGCACGTGCACTATAATATGAAGCCAAATCCTTGGACGGATACCCTGTCGTTTTCTCGCTGCGGTCAATTAGTTTGGTTAGCGTGTCAATCCCTTCGGAATACTTTTGGTTTTGTATAATATTTTTTACTGCGCGTTCGTAAGACCTCACATCTGCCTTGTAGGCATTGAGGGCACTCTCATTGAGTTGTGCGGAGGCCATGAGGCTGATAGTGTATGCCACCATTAGCCATGCAAATCGTTTTTTCGTCATATCAATCGTTATTTTTTAATTCATCAGTTCGTTGTTGCCATAGTGCGGCTTTCTCAGCATCAGGAATGTCGCTTGTGTATAGGTTTGTCAGTTTCTGTGCCAATAGCTGTGCGTAGATTTGTGCATCTTTCGTAGGGTCTGCCTTGCAGAGATTATATCCTTTTTCGAGATGGGGTAATGCTAGTTGAAACCGCTCGGATTCCATCTCTATGCTCCCCAGCGTGTAGAGTGCCTTACCTTGCAGAAGATTACGCTCTGTATTGCCCTCACATTCGCTCACAATCTGCAATAATAACGACTCGGCTTCATCATTTTTCAGAAGAGAATGCAACATGTTGGCTCTTGATGTTTGTTCTCTTAGTCGTTTCTCTGGAGCTTTTGCCAAGTCGAAATATCGCTCGGCCTCCAGACTTAGTTCAATGGCCTGCTCCAAATCGCCATTTTCCATTCGGATGTTAAGCGACTGTACACTATGCCATTGACCCATCCATGAGTAAATCATATAATATGCCTTTCCCTCAGGCTTGGCGTTCGCGAGCGCTTTTTCCAAATGTTCTTTCGCGGTGGGAAAGTCTTTGTTATCCATCGCATTCACACCCATGTATAGGTAGTTAATGGCTACGAAATTTCTGACGGTGGGAATCAGAGAATCTCTTCCCGTTTCCTTCAGCAGAGTGATCGCCTTTTCGTAACACTCGCTCGACTTTGCATACTCCTTCTGTTTGAACAAGGTCTGTGCTTCAGCCATGAGTTCATCATAGCTTCCTGTTTGAGCCTGACATCCCAGCGTGGCAAGTATCAGAAATAAAATGGTTAATGTTCTTTTCATGATGCAGATGTTTTTTTTAATTGCTGATAACCACAACGCTGCAGTCCTTCTTTCCGCAGTTGATAATTTCCAGTTCAACAGTGTTTCGTTTGTCGGTTGGGAGTTCGAAAGAGGTCTTGCGGTGGGGTTGCCCTTTTTTCACGTCGCGAGTGTCGTCATAACGTTTGTTGAGCCCTGCGTCATTGGTGACGTGAATGCGCATCGTGACGAGGCCGCCCGCTTCGGCTACGACAGCAAGTTCTTGATGCCCTTTGGAACCGAAGGTGTATTTGGTGCTTTGACCAGCTTTGACAAAGCAAGTTTTGGTGAGGATGGAACCATTGGGAGTCTGACCACGGTGAATGCCTGAACGGCTCAGTTTGTCTGCATCCCGATAGACATCGATGCCTTCTGCAAGACTGTCGGCAAAGGTTTCGTTGAAGACAAGGTGGCCATTGAGGGATGCGACAGAGTCATCTTGGCAGTTCAAGGTGCTGAAGTCAGCGGTTTGGCAGTTGCGTAGTGCTGCAGCTGACTGTCTGATGGCAGCCGTATCGTTGGTGGCCACGGCGTCGCGCATGGCAATGCAGGCTTCGAACACAGCCTGAATGTCGCTGTCGCCTTTCTGGGCATAAACAGACAACGTGGTGAGAACTGCAAGGAACGGAAGAATCAGTCTTTTCATGTTGCCGAGATTTTACGGTTATACAGTTACGGGGTTTTGATAGCGTGTGAATAGAGATTGCTTAGGGCTGGGCTTTGCGGATGACGAGGCGAAAACCGACCGTCTTTTCTTTGGCATCCGTGTTGAGACCTGCACGTGAAGAAATGGCGACCTCTTCAACAGGCGAATTATAGTGTCCGCCGCAGACGGTCCATTGTGCCCCGTCGGTTGCAGAGATGATGGGCGTATTGCACCATTCGGCCACGTTTCCACTCATGTCGTAGAGGTCAAGCATGTTGGGTGTCTTACCCTGTTGTCCATCACAGGGATGTGCGTGTCCGTTGGAGTTGAGGCGATACCATGCTACGGAATCGGCATTGTTGCTGCCAGCGTAAGTGGTCTGTTCTTGGTGCCATGCTCCATGCGCGGCATATTCCCACTCTTCGACCGAAGGAAGATCAAACTCAAGGTTGGTCATATTGCGCAGGGTGTCAAGGTAGGTCATGTTGATCTCACCAAAAGACACTTCTGCCATGGGCATGTTTGCTTCAGCCTCGTCATACGTTTCACCCATAATTCCGTGCCACCAACCCACAGTACATTCGAACTGGCTCATCCACAGAGTGTCAGGTCTGACAGGCACCATGCGACTGAGCATATTGTCGAGAGTGACCATTTGTTCCATGGTAAGGTTGTTGCTGAGATAGAGGCCGAAGTCGCTGTATTTCTTTTCCAGTTCTGTGCGCATGGACTCCATCTTTTGTTGTTCGTCAATCCTTTGCCAGAAAAGGTAACAAGTGCCCAGAACGATTAGCACGATAGCAATAACGCCAGTCACACTGAGCCATTTCATGAATCTGTTATGGGCATCCTGTTTTCGAAGCGACTCTTGTGCCGTGTCGAAATCTTCGTCCTTGTGTTCTTGCGAACTGCGTTGTCCAAGTGTAGGAACCAAACGGTTCTTAATCATCAGGTCGATAGTGGCACCAAGCGCCTGTCCGAAACTGATTTCCGAATGCTGATGTGAGCCGATGGCATCCTGAAGGTTTTGTGGCATGCCATCAGGAAAACCGTCAAACCCGTTGTCGGGGTTGATCGGGATTATTTTCTTCTGCTGTTCAAGGGCAAGCGTTATCTCCTGACGTACCCAATC
Source organism: Bacteroidaceae bacterium (assembly GCA_017448965.1). GTDB lineage: Bacteria > Bacteroidota > Bacteroidia > Bacteroidales > Bacteroidaceae > Minthosoma. The sequence continues at coordinate 57,750 of JAFSKK010000011.1, forward strand.
ACCCTCATTAGCGCATCGCTGCATAGAGTTTTTAGACAGCACCAGCATGAACACAGGGGCTTCCTTGATGGCCGCTTTGATTTTATCGCTGAAGATGCCATCGGTCAGTTCGTCATAGTCGAGAAAAACTCTGTAGCCGCGTTGGATAAGCATCAGCTGCAGGATGCGGGCATATTGTGCGCCTCCTGTCCTTCGGTAACTGATGAATATATCGTATGGCTGTTGGTCTTTCATTTCTTCTCGATTTTGTACCCCATTGCAAGGAGGTATTTGAGGGTGTTGGTTGCCATCAGGCGGTCATATTGTTTTTCGGTTTCGGGCAGTTCCGAGTAGGGCACCATGTCTGGGGTCTGCATCTTGTCGTCGTTGCGTTGTAGTCCATAACTCCAGCCTTCGCTTTGACGCTCCAATGCCCACACATTATGTGCATTGGACGCCATCATTTCTCCCAGTTTTTTCAAGTCGTCTGAAAGTTCTATATGCGACAAGTCGGCTGGGGTGGGGAGATAGGTCTTGCTGTCCACCTTGAATGCTGTGATGCAGTCGCTGCCATCGGCAATCCATTGTTGCAGGAATGTGGGCAACGGGAATATTTCCGTTTCATCTGCGATAGGGTTGTAGAGCGTGATCTTGTCCGCTGGACGGTTCACCATCACAATGACTGTGTAGATGAGTCCGTCGTTCACGGCTCCGAAGAACCTGCCGCTGATGATGGGCATAATCACTCCTCCCTTACCTACAGCCGAGAAGATGGCTTGTGGATTGAAGTCGTAACGTTTATACACTCGCAAGCCTGCTTCTTCCAGCGTTGTGCCTGCCATTCTCCGTTGTTCCAATGCGAACTTGACGCATTGTTCGTAATACTGGATGTTCATGGTTATGTCTGATTTAATGATTGACAAAGCTATTCATTCTTCAAAGCGATAGAATGTTTAGTTTTAGGTGATTGTTGGGTGGCAAAGGTACATCTTTTTTCTTATACAACAAAAAAAGGTGTGGATTTTTTGTTGTGTCAGGAAAATATTGTGCATGTGTGTGATGTGTAGAAATAATTGTGTAACTTTGCAGATAAAATGTGAAATATGACTTTGTTAGAAGAGAATATCAATCAGATTCCGTCGCCTTGTTATGTGATGGAAGAGACGTTGCTGCGTCGGAATTTGTCACTCATCAGCAGTGTAGCCACTCGTGCCGACGTGGAAATCATCTTGGCATTTAAGGCTTTTGCTCTGTGGAAGAGTTTCCCCATCTTTCGTGAATACATCCACCACACCACTGCATCGTCGCTTTTCGAGGCACGATTGGCAAAGGAGGAGTTTGGCAGCAAGGCGCACACCTATTCACCCGCATATACAGAAGAAGAATTTGAAGATATTGTGGGATGCTCCAGTCACATCACGTTCAATTCGCTGAGCCAGTATGAGCGTTTTGCCAAGCAAGTGCAGGGTAGGGCTTCCATCGGATTGCGAGTGAATCCAGAATACAGCGAGATTGAAACGGAACTATACAATCCCTGTGCACCAGGTTCCCGCTTTGGTGTTTTGGCTTCCGGCCTTCCAGAGCAGTTGCCAGATGATATTGAGGGGTTCCATATCCATTGCCACTGTGAATCGGGCAGCGATGTGTTTGAACGTACTTTGCAGCATATTGAGGAGAAGTTCGCCAAGTGGTTCTCTCAAATCAAGTGGATCAATTTTGGTGGAGGCCATCTGATGACACGGAAAGATTATGATGTGGAACTGCTCATCAACACGCTCAACGCTTTTCATGCACGTTATCCCCATCTGAAAGTGATTCTCGAACCAGGCAGCGCATTTGCTTGGCAGACGGGTCCCCTTGTTGCGAAGGTGGTTGATATTGTAGAAAACAGCGGCATCAAGACCGCCATCATCAATGCCAGTTTCACATGCCACATGCCCGATTGTCTGGAAATGCCTTATATGCCAGCCATCCGAGGTGCTGAAATCGTCGAATCTGAAACAGGAGAACTTCAATCCTTCAATTTTTCAACTTTTCAATTCTCATATCGTATTGGTGGAAACTCTTGTCTTTCAGGCGATTTCTTGGGCATGTGGAAGTTTGACCACGAATTGCAGATAGGGGAGACCCTCATCTTCGAGGACATGATACATTACACGACCGTGAAGACCACGATGTTCAACGGCATTGGTCATCCTTCCATTGGCATGTTACACAAAGACGGAACATTTGAATTGTTCCGTCAGTTCACTTACGAAGATTACCGTGACCGCATGTGCTGAGTCCTAAGGAAACCTCCATCCTTATTTTTTTAGAAGCGTCCACCGCCTCCTCCGAAGCCTCCGCCACCGAAGCCTCCACGTCCGCCACCGCCTTCGGGTCTGCCTTCTGGACGTCCTTCACCACCGAAGTCTGGACGTTCGTTCATGAAGCTACGCATCTCACGGAGATTCTGTCGTGATGTTCTGTCTCCAAACAGATTGAAGCGGTAGATGAAGTGTGCCATCACGTAACTGTAGATGCTGTTCGTCTCGCGGTCCTGACGAGAGTATGCACTGATGGTACGGCTGATGTTGCTGCGCTGATGCAAGAGGTCATACGCCTGCAACGAGATGGTGGCTTGCTTCTTCTGAAGGAATCGGTAACTGACCTGTGCGTTCCAAATGAGTTCGTTCGTGTTCATGTTGGCCGAAGAGTAACCGCGACGAGAACTCATGCGGATGTCGGTGGAGAATCCGAAACCATTCTCGAAGTTGCCTGTCGAAGAAAGGCCATAGTTGAAGTTGAATGTGTTTTGGTTGTTGGCAGCGGTTAATTTGCTGCTCGACTTCGACCAGGTGACACCTCCGTTGGCACGGATGTCGAAGTTGTTCAACCTCAGCGTGATGCTCATGTTTTCGCCCAGCGACGTTTGTTTCACGTCGTTTTTGTACGTTTCATGATTCTGGTAGATGTAGCCCACATTGTGGCGCAAAGACGCTGTGGTGTTGGTGTTCAGGGTCAGTTTTTCCCATCCCAGTGGCGTGTTGAAGCCAATGTTTCCATTGATGCCCCAGTTGCCGTTGATGTTCTCTGGACGTGTTGTTTGTCCACCCGTTTCAGGGTTATATTCCGTTCTGTTGCTGATGCTGTTCAATGTGTTGTTGAACGAGAAGCGTCCAAAGATGGATTGCTTCGTGGCTTCCAGGTAGTTGTTGTAGTCAAGGTTGATGTTGTTGGTGAACGACGGTTTCAGGTCTGGATTACCTTCACGGATGTTGAGCGGGTTGCTGTTATCGGTCAGATTGAAGAGATCCGTCATTTCAGGCTGACTGGTGTTGCCACGATAAGTGATACGCAAGGTGTGCTGTCTCGTGAAGCGGAAACGTGCATTCAGTGTTGGCGAGATGCGCGAGATGTTACGGCTTGCGATGGTGTCGAGTCCTTGATACTGATACGACATTTGCTGATGCTGCTGCTCGATGCGTACACCGGCGCTGATGTTGAGCAACTGTGTGATATAACGGAACGAGATGTCCAGATTGTGTGTCTTGTTGATGTTCTCCGTGTAGCGGGAAAGGGAGTCGCTGAGGAACTCAAAGTAGTTAGGCGCCAACATGCCATATTGCCCATAGTTCTCCCACAATTCCTGTCCGATGGCATCCACCTTGGCAAAGTCATACGTCTGACCATCGCTGTGGCGCTTCGAGTAGTTGTAACTGTAGTTGAGTTGCGCGAACAGATTCCGCATGATAGGCTCGGAGTAGGAGAGACCGAGGCTGTAGTTCTTGTTGCTGTTGGGAGTGTTGCGATGACGGTAAGTCAAGTCCGTCGAGTCATTACGCTGATGGTAGATGACGTTGGAGAAGTTGAAGTTCTTGTTCTTGTTGCTGCTGGTCGAACCATTCAACCTCAGGCTGATGTTGCGGCCATTGCTGCCTGTTACAGCACTGGGACCAAACCAGGGGCCACCACCCAGACGGCGGTTCAGCATCAGGTTTCCACTCACGTTGTAGTTGTCACCGTTGCTCCAGTTGCTCGAAGTGTTCTCGTTGATTTTGATGTCATTGCTGATTTCATCCATCTGCGCCAACGGGTCGCGGACGCCATTCTGGTAAGGGTCGTCGTTGAAGGTGGCCGATGAATTGCTTGATGAACTCTTCGAATCTCCTGTCGAGAAGCGTGGGCTAAAGACCAGTGTGGTCAACGAGTCAATTTTCCATTCAGCCTTGAAATCTCCATTGATGTTTGCGTTTTTGTTTGTGTTTGTGTTGTGGCTATTGCTGAATGAAGCGTTGGTGGATACGAAGTTTTGTGTGCTGTTGTATGTTTGATTGTTGGTCTTGTTATAATTGTATCGTATATTTCCTCCGAACTCGAAGTTCTTCACATCGAAGACCAGTCGTCCTCCTAATTGCTTGTTGGTTGTGTTTCCGTTGTTGCCTGTGTTGTTCTGCGAGCCTATCACATTCGACTGGAATCCGTCGGAAAAGCGGTTCACCATCGCACGGCCCGAATACCGTTCATACGATCCGTATGCTGCATCAACGTTTCCGAACCATCCTTTTTGCATGCCCTTCTTGATGGTCAGGTCAATCACCGTCTCCTCCTCTCCATCATCAATGCCCGTGATGCGGCTGAAGTCCGATTGCTTGTCGTAGGTCTTCACCTTATCCACAATCTCGGCAGGCAGGTTCTTCATCGACATGTTCTGGTCGTTGCCGAAAAACTCTTTGCCACCCACCAGAATCTTCTTCACCGTCTTGCCGTTCACCTTCACCACGCCATCCTCTATTGTCACGCCAGGCAGTTTTTTGATCAATTCCTCCAGCACACTTCCTTCTGGCACCTTGAACGCATCGGCATTGAAGATGAGCGTATCCTCCTTCACTTCCACCTCCTTCAGTTGTCCTGTCACCACGGCCTGCTTCAGTTCCACCGTGTTGGGGGTGAGCAATACCGTTCCGATAGTTTGTGTACCTCCGTTCTCGGATCTCTTCACGTTGATGGAACGAAAGAAGTTGTGGTAACCGATGTAGGAAATCTTCAGGATGTAAGAGCCGTCCTTCACGTTCTTCACATTGAACGAGCCATCTTTTGCTGTGGTTGCTCCTGTCACCATACGGGCCGTGTCCGCCGTCATCACCAACACCGTGCTCTGCACAAGCGTTTCGCCGTTTTCGCTATCAACCACCTTGCCTTTCAGCGTCGATTGTGCGAAGGCGCCCATCGAGAGGCAGGCCAGTAGCAGTGTGAAAAGAAACTTTCGTGGAAATGTCATGTCGAGGATTGTTTTGTTTTTATACTTCGTATGACACGTCCACGACTCGAAGGTTTAATCACGATCGAAAAAAAAGTGACAAAAAATGTGCTACAAGGAAAAGGGGTTTCCAAACGTTATGCTTGGAAACCCCTTTTTTCGTGCGGTGCGTACGAGATTCGAACTCGTGACCCCATGCGTGACAGGCATGTATTCTAACCTACTGAACTAACGCACCATTCTGTATGTATGTTTTGATGATTTTGTGAAGAGGCCTCACATCAACCTTGGCCTTTAGGTAGCGGTGCGTACGAGACTCGAACTCGTGACCCCATGCGTGACAGGCATGTATTCTAACCTACTGAACTAACGCACCATTTTTTCTGGTTTTGCAATGCTGGAAAACCTCCGTTCCCGTTTTGCGAGTGCAAAGGTAGCACAAAATTTATATACCACAAAATAAAACGGGGATTTTTTTCATCTTTCACAAAAAAAAGGGAACCTCACAGTGGTGTGGGGTTCCCTTTATTATATATAAATATGTGTAGTATGAGCAGTTTTTACTTTGCCTGTCCTTTCAGCATCGCATCGATGTTGGCAGCAGCCTTGCGACCGTCACCCATTGCGAGGATGACTGTTGCACCACCACGCACGATGTCGCCACCGGCGAAGATGGTTGGGATGTTCGACTGCATCTGATCGTTCACGGCAATCGTGTTCTTGCGACCCAACTCAAGACCCTCTACAGACTTAGGCACGATTGGGTTTGGAGACACACCGACAGCCACCACAGCGAGGTTGATGTCGCGAGTGACAATCTGACCTTCCACAGGAACAGGAGAACGACGGCCAGAAGCATCAGGCTCGCCAAGTTCCATCACTTGCAGTTTCACCTGAGTCACATTGCCTTTCTCGTCAGCGAGGTACTCGATAGGGTTGTGGAGGGTGAGGAATTCGATGCCCTCTTCCTTAGCATGCTTCACCTCTTCGAGACGTGCAGGCATTTCAGCCTCGCTACGACGGTATGCGATGAACACATGCTCAGCACCAAGACGCTTCGCTGTGCGACAAGAGTCCATAGCCGTGTTGCCACCACCGACAACCATCACGTTCTTGGCCTTCATGATAGGCGTGTCAGATGCAGGGTTGGAAGCATCCATGAGGTTGATACGGGTGAGGTATTCGTTTGAAGACATGATGCCCACGCTGTTCTCGCCAGGAATGTTCATGAAGTTTGGCAGACCTGCGCCAGATGCCACGAAGATGGCCTTGTAGCCTTCCTTCTCGAGGTCTTCCACCGTGATGGTCTTGCCCACAATGCAGTCCTTCACGAAGGTGACACCAATCTTGCGGAGGTTCTCGATTTCCACATCCACGATGGCATTGGGCAGACGGAACTCTGGGATACCATATTTGAGCACACCACCAATCTCATGCAGAGCCTCGAACACAGTCACATCATAACCAGCCTTGGCCAAGTCGCCAGCACAAGAAAGACCTGCAGGACCTGAACCCACAATGGCCACCTTGATGCCGTTCTTTGGAGCACACTCTGGCAGCGCCATCTTGCCCGACTGACGCTCGAAGTCAGCAGCGAAACGCTCCAGGTTACCGATAGCCACAGCCTTGTGACCCATCTTCAGGTGGATACACTTGCTCTCGCACTGCTTCTCCTGTGGACATACACGACCACACACAGCAGGCAGGGCGCTGGTAGCCTTGAGCACCTTGGCAGCCTCGAGGAACTGACCGCGCTCAATGTTCTTCACGAACGATGGGATGTTGATGCTCACAGGGCAACCTTCCATACAAGAAGGCTTCACACAGTCGAGACAACGCTTGGCTTCAGTAAGAGCCTGATCGATGGTGAGACCCGTGTTCACCTCCTCTGTGCGAGTGGTGGCACGATAGACAGGGTCGAGTTCGCCCATCACACAACGTTCGATTTCACCACGCTCCTTGGCCTTCATGCTGCCAGCCAACTCCTTGCGCCATGCAGCGTTGCGGTCGAGAAGTTCGGCAAGGGGAGTGTCTGTTGTCATGCCCGTTGGGTCAGCCTTAGCCTCAGCCTTCTTGGTGACTGTGATGCCTTCCACGTGCTCCTCCAGTTTCTTCATCTCCTCAATCTCGATAGGCTTGAAGGCACCCATACGCTTGAACATCTCGTCGAAGTCCACCTCATGACCGTCAAACTCAGGACCATCCACGCAGACGAAACGAGTCTTGCCACCTACCGTGATACGGCAAGCACCGCACATACCCGTACCGTCCACCATGATGGTGTTGAGCGACACATCCGTAGGCACATTATATTTCTTTGTCAAGAGGCAGCAGAACTTCATCATGATGGCAGGACCAATGGCGAAGCACTTGTCCACCTTCTCACGCTGAATCACCTGCTCGATACCCACAGTCACCACACCCTTCTGGCCGTAAGAGCCATCGTCCGTCATGATGATGACCTCGTCGGAGTGCTTGCGCACCTCGTCTTCCAGAATGATGAGTTCCTTTGTGCGGCCAGCCAACACAGAAACCACCTTGTTGCCGGCAGCCTTCAATGCCTTGATGATGGGAAGCATAGGCGCTACACCCACACCACCTCCAGCACAAACGACGGTGCCGAACTTCTCGATGTGAGTTGCCTGACCCAGAGGACCCACCACGTCGGTGATGTAGTCGCCCTCATTGAGGTTACAGAGTTTGGTGGAAGAGTAACCCACCTTCTGCACAACAAGTGTGATGGTGCCAGCCTCCACGTCAGAGTCGGCAATGGTGAGTGGCATACGTTCGCCCTGTTCGCCCACGCGAACAATCACGAAGTGACCAGCTTTGCGAGATTTTGCGATCAGTGGAGCTTCAACAACCAATTTGAAGACCTTCTCACTGAACTGCTCTTTCTTAACAATCTTATTCATACTAATATCTTTTTACCATTAGATTACGTAAAAACCGGTGCAAAGTTACGAAAAAATGCTCTAATAAGCACCCATTTTGTCAAAGAATCATCATTTTCTGAGGAAAAATGGTTTTTATCATCTCATTTCATGAACATCTTTGCCATGAGAATTGTATCAACACAAGAACCATTGTCTTCCGACTTCCACTGCCACATGTTACTCAGTTGAAGAACCACCAACACGACACTTCCACTACCTCAAAATCGGTCTGAGTCACACCGAGGGGGTCGGTGTGACTCAGACCGAGGGTGGCGGTGTGACTCACACCGTTTCTGAGGCAGTGGAAGCATCGAAAAGGAGATTACAGGTGCGTGCAATACATGCAGAGCTCAGGGTAGTCTTCGTATTCGAAGTGGGGACAGGTCTCAAAGCGGACACCGCCCTGCTTGTGGACAATGCCTGCGCGGTCGTCTGCTAACTTGAGGTAGATAAACTTCTCTTCGGTATAAGGCGTTTTCTTGCCGACGCAGTAGGACACGGCCACGCCGAGGCCGATGTTCAGTGTGCCGCAGTTGCTGAGGTCGCAGGAGCCGACGCCACCTGCCTAGTCTCGTAGTCGTAGTTCTCGTGGTCGAAGTAGCCCTCGGTATAGGCTTTGAGCGTGTTGCCACTGTTGATGTTGACGTTGATGGTGCCGCACTTGTTGTCCTTGCCAGCACCGATGCCAGCACCCTTGCCACTGCCGTGGGACTCGATGTCGCCGCCGGTGATGTTGATGATGCCCGAGTCGAAATGGGTTCCTGTGGGAGATTTCGCGCCAGTGCCGATGCCCGCGCCGTCCTCGCCGCCGTAGGCTAAGACGATGCCGCCGCTGATGTTAATGCTTTTGTAAATATGGTATATGCCACTACTACAATATCCACAGCCAATGCCTGCTGCATATTTTCCGCCGGAAGCATAGACGTCGCCACCGGTGATGGTGATGTCACCGCATCTCCCAGCACCCGCCAGGTCCCCAGAGCCGCCTATGCCGACACTACTTTTCCCGCCCTCAGCGATGACGGTGCCGCCACTGATGGTGATGTTGCCGCAATTATATATCATACCAGCCCCGATGCCAGAAGAAAACACATAGCCATAAGCCTTGATGGTGCCGCTTTGAATCTCAAGGTTACCAGCATTTCTATAACTAGAGCCAAAGAGGCCAGAAGCGAGGCCGTAACTTCTTACTTCGAGCGTGCCGGTCAGCGTGCTGCCGTTGGCCACAATGATGTTCTCCTTCACTTCCGAGAGGTCGATGGTGCCCTCGGCAGCACCACCGTGCCATTCTGTATACCATGCCATGATTAGCTCGCGCTCCTCCTCGGTAGAGTGGCGGAACACCCTGCCGTCGGGATCGGTCAACCCATTGTCGGCAAAGCTCAACGTCCAGGTTGAAACAACATCCCCATCGTAGATGTCAGCGAGATGAATCAAGACTTTATCATTTGAAACGATGTACTCGAAGTCGCCGTTCTCGCCACGCAGGTTGCTGGCAAACACCATCTCATCGTCCTTCAGCAGATAGTGCTCGTAGTAACCTGTGCCGTCATCGAAGAATTCATAGACCTTCACCACGCGGTCATGGGGGATGTCCCCCTTTACTCCCCCCTCAACTCCCCCCTCTTATCTTTATGATGGTATGGCAGTAAGGAGCGTCTTTCGTGTTTTCAGAGGTGTTTTCTGCCTTTTTTTCATCGTTCTTGTGATGTTGTTGGAGAAATCGCCAAAATGTTAGAAAAAGTTTTTGTAACTTTGCAAGCACTACCTACTATTACTTACTGAACTTTCGGAAGTTACCGGTTCTTTGCGAGCAAAGCGCTACGCGATGGCGCTCAGGAGTTAAAGGAGTTATAGGAGTTAAAGCCTATACTCTGTCAACTGTGGAGAGGAGTTTTCACGCCAGCATTACATTCGGCTTTAACTCCTCAAACTCCTTTAACTTCTTTAACTCCAAGAAAGTGGAGCTTGCGAAACTTAAGTTACTTACTTAAACCTTTATGATTATGAGAAAATTATTCTTGTTGTTGCCACTGCTGGCAATGATGGGCTGCACTTCGTCGCAGAAGGAAGCGGACAACCCTGTGCTGACGGTCGAGGGCGGTCAGATTCAAGGTGTTCTGGCAGAGAATCCTGGTGTGTATGTTTATCGAGGCATTCCTTATGCTGCACCTCCCATTGGCGACTTGCGCTGGAAGGAACCACAGCCTGTTGTGGCATGGGACTCTGTGCGCATTTGCGACCGATTCGGCCATCCTGGCTATCAGACGGTTCACTATCCTGGTGGCTACACCTCGGAATGGGGCTATGGCGAAGAGGCTCCCTATAGCGAGGATTGCCTCTATCTGAATGTATGGACGAAGGCGCCCGGGCAGGTGGACAAGAAACTGCCTGTGGCATTATGGATTCATGGTGGCGGTTTCCGCGAGGGCTGGGGCTCTGAACCTGAATTTGATGGACAGGAGTGGGCGTCGAAGGATGTGGTGCTGGTGTCCATCAACTACCGCTTGGGCATCTTTGGCTTCATGACCCATCCTGCGTTGTCGGCAGAAAGTCCCAACCACGTCAGTGGCAATTACGGCATTCTCGACCAGATTCAGTCGCTGAAATGGATCAAGGAGAACATTGCGCAGTTTGGTGGAGACCCCGACAACGTGACCATCTTTGGTCAGAGTGCTGGAGCTGGAAGTGTACGAACGCTTTGCGAAAGTCCCTTGGCTCGTGGTCTGTTCCATAAGGCAGTTATCATGAGCGGTGGTGGCATCAATGTCCCCGGTCAGGAAGGCGCTGCACCCAAGCCTGCCACACCGATGGTCAAGTTCTTCACCTACAACCCCACGTTGCAAGAGAGTGAGGCAGAGACCAAGAAGGTGATGGACTGGGCAGGACTCACCGATCTGGAGAAACTGCGTTCTGCTTCGACGGAAGTGCTGTACACGGTAGGGCAGTTGTATAACATGGTCAACAACACTGACGTGTTCCTCATGCAGCGTCCCATTGTTGACGGCTATGTGTCGTTGAAGAATTTTGACGAGGCTACCCGTGCTGGCACCATCGTGGATGTGCCCTACATGATTGGCTACACGCTCAACGATATGGGGTCGATGGGACCTGGCATCGCAGAGTTTTGCAAAGTGCGCCAACAGCAAGGTGGCAAGGCTTGGGCGTATGAGTTTGCCCGTCCGCTGCCCGATGATGGCCTGCACCCCGACATCACCAAGCGTCTGAAAGGAGCCTTCCACAGCAGCGACTTGTGGTATGTGTTCAAGAGCCTGAAACATTGTTGGCGCCCTTGGACTCAGGGTGACTGGGATTTGTCGGAGAAGATGCTGACGGCTTGGACTAACTTTGTCAAATATGGTGATCCGAACGGTGAAGGAGAAGGTTTGGGATGGAAGCCCTGCACGGCAGAGAATCCGCAGTTCATGCTCTTCAAACTGGATGCCAACGACCAGGAGGCTTCGGAAATGGGCGAGCCCATCGTGCCTGAACCTCCCAAGCCATAACGGCAAGCAATTGTGAAATTGGCTGCTCTGTGCAACCCCCAAAAAATGTCCGGATGACATGAACGCTCAGTTCACATCATCCGGACATTTTTATAGATGTTGTCTTGTTTAGTCGATCAGTTCAAAACCGGTGTAAGGCACCAATGCCTTAGGAATACGGATTCCCTCAGGGGTTTGGTTGTCTTCGAGAATGGCAGCCACGATGCGGGGCAAAGCGAGTGCAGAGCCGTTGAGCGTGTGGCAGAGCTGCACCTTCTTGTCAGCATTGCGGTAGCGGCACTTCAGACGGTTGGCCTGGTAGGTGTCGAAGTTGGAGACGGAAGAAACCTCGAGCCAACGACCCTGTGCCTCGCTGTACACCTCGAAATCGTAGCAGATGGCAGAAGTAAAGCTCTGGTCACCACCACAAAGACGAAGAATGCGGTAGGGGAGTTCGAGTTTCTTCAAGAGGCCTTCCACATGGTCGAGCATCTCTTGGTGGCTCTCCTTGGAGTGCTCTGGCTTGTCGATGCGTACAATCTCAATCTTGGAGAACTCGTGCAGACGGTTCAAACCACGCACATCCTTGCCGTAGGAACCTGCCTCACGACGGAAGCACTGTGTGTAAGCACAATTCTTGATGGGAAGGTCTTTCTCGTCGAGAATGACATCACGGTAGATATTCGTAACAGGCACCTCTGCAGTGGGGATGAGATAGAGGTCATCCACCTCACAGTGGTACATCTGACCCTCCTTGTCTGGCAACTGGCCTGTGCCATAGCCAGAAGCGGCATTCACCACTGTTGGAGGCATGATTTCAGTATATCCAGCCTTGCTGGCCTCGGCGAGGAAGAAGTTGATGAGGGCACGCTGGAGTTGTGCACCCTTGCCGATGTAAACGGGGAAACCAGCGCCCGTAATCTTCACACCAAGGTCGAAATCGATGAGGTTGTATTTCTTAGCCAACTCCCAGTGAGGAAGTTTTGCATTGCCATTGTTGGGCACCGTGTCCCAGTTGCCGACGGTGTCGCCTGGCTTGCACTCGCGAAGCGATGACTTCACCACCACGTTGTCTTCTGCACATGCACCTTCGGGCACTTCGTCGTAGGGGATGTTGGGGATGGTGCAGAGGTGAGCTGTCAGCTCGTTCTCTGCTTCCGACTTGGCTGTTTCGAGTGTGGCAGCTTCGGCTTTGAGTTTGGCCACTTCAGCCTTGGCAGCCTCTGCTTCGTCCTTCTTGCCTGCCTTCATCAGTTGACCAATCTGAGCTGCATACTTCTTGCTTTCGGCAAGAATGGCATCCAGTTTTGTCTGTGCTTCACGACGCTGCTTGTCGATGGCAATGGCCTTTTCTACAGCTTCTTTTGCACCTTGAAAGTGCTTCTTCTCGAGACCTTTGATGACGCGTTCGGTCTCTTCTGTGATGAGTTTGAGTGTAAGCATATTGTAAAGTTGTAGAATCGAAAAATTGAAGAATTGAAGTTTCCCAATCACGATGTATGAACAAACCGAAAGGCAACTTCAATTCTTCAATTTTTCAATTGTTGAATTTTAATTATTTGAGAAGTCCTAATTCCTTGAATGTGTCCACGAGGATGGCAACACAACGGTCAACCTGCTCTTTGGTGTGAGTGGCCATGAGAGCCACACGAATCAAGGTGTCTTGTGGTGCACATGCAGGTGGAACGACTGAGTTGACAAACACGCCCTTGTCAAAAGCCATCTTGGTGACTTGGAAAGTCTTGAAGGCGTCACGCACATAAAGAGGAATGATTGGACTCTCGGTGTCGCCAATCTCGAAACCTGCTTGCTTGAATTGCTCGAGGGCGTAGTTGGTGATCTTCCAGAGATTCTCCTGACGCTCAGGCTCAGCCTTGAGGATGTGGAGGGCTTCCAATGCTGCTGCTGTGGCGGCAGGGGTGTTGGAGGCACTGAAAATGTAGGTACGGCTGTTGTGACGCAGCCAGTTGATGGTGTCGCTGTCGGAAGCGATGAAACCACCGATGGAAGCGAGACTCTTGGAGAATGTACCCATGATGAGGTCAACGTCGTCGGTCACGCCGAAGTGGTTGCACACACCACGGCCGTTTTTGCCAAACACACCCAAACCGTGTGCCTCGTCCACCATCACAGTGGCGTTGTAGCGCTTCTTGAGGTCAATGATTTCGGGGAGTTTTGCCAAGTCACCTTCCATAGAGAAGAGACCGTCGATAACAATTAACTTGAGAGAGTCAGGATTACAGCGCATCAGCTGATGCTCCAAATCCTCCATGTCGTTGTGCTTGTAGTGGAAGAACTGTGAGAAAGAAAGACGGCGTCCGTCCACGATAGATGCGTGGTCGCGGTCATCGCCGATAATGTAGTCGTTTCTTCCTGTCAGACATGACACCACACCGGAATTGACAGTAAAACCGGTAGAGTAGACCAGTGCCTCATCCTTACCCACAAAATCTGCCAGTTCCTTTTCCAATTGGATGTGGAGGTCGAGTGTGCCATTCAGGAATCGTGAACCAGCACATCCAGTGCCGTACTTCTTGATGGCGTTGATAGCGGCCTCACAGATTCTCTTGTCGTATGTGAGACCCATGTAAGAGTTCGAACCAAACATGAGGACGTGCTTCCCACTCATCAACACCTCTGTGTCCTGATGGCTGTCAATTTCTCTAAAGTAAGGATAGACACCCGCATTGATGTACTTCTGCGGCTCTCTGTACTTACTCATTCTTTCTTGTAATAAACCCATAGTTAAAATGTGTGTTTCGGTGCTTGATTGACTGGCGACACATGGATTTCGCCTGATGAAATGTTTCTTGTCAACACCGAAATAGACACGCTATTTTTTTATTGATGTTTTCTAACTTTTCTGTGGTTTCACACAAAAACGGTGCAAAGTTAGTAAAAAAAGAACGTTTCTTCCGCATGATTTCTGAAAAAAAATGAATAAAGACAAAAAACAAGAGTGGGATAGGGTGTTTTGTTGAAAAAAATCGTACTTTTGCAGACGTTTCTTAAAGAAGAATAGATTTTGCTCTCTCGGCTTCGCATACACATTATTATATATATGCGTATGGAGACACCCAGTGTTACAAGCAAAAATATGGCAGAGAAAAAGACGATATTATTTGTGGTGAACCCCATATCGGGCACTTCAGGAAAGAACTTCATCTTGCGGTTGATTGATGATTATCTCGACAGCGGAAAATACAGCCATGAGGTGGTGAGAACGGATTATACGGGGCATGCCACGGAGTTGGCTCACGAGGCTGCAAGGCTGGGTGTGGACGTGGTGTGTGCTGTTGGGGGAGACGGAACGGTGAACGAGGTGGCTACAGGACTTATTCATTCGAACACGGCTTTGGCCATCATCCCTTCGGGATCGGGAAACGGTTTGGCACGCCATCTTTGCATTCCCGCCGACCCGCTCAGCGCCATAAAGATCATCAATCGCGGACAGACCCAGGCAATGGATTATGGGACAGTGAACAAACGCCCCTTCTTCTGCACTTGCGGTGTGGGATTCGATGCTTTCATCTCGCAACGATTCGCTGAGTCGGGCAAGCGAGGCCCTGTGTCATATATGGAGAATGTGTTGAACAGCAGTTTGAAGTATCACCCTGAGACCTACGATGTGGAAATCATCAACAACAGGGAAGGGGAAGAGGTGCGGCAGGTGTATAAGGCTTTCCTCATCTCATGCGCCAACGCCTCCCAATACGGCAACAATGCTTACATCGCTCCGTCGGCTTCTGTGCGTGACGGCATCATGGACGTGACACTCATCGAGCCTTTCACGCCGATTGAGGCTCCGCAGATTGCCATCCAACTCTTCAATGGCACCATCGAACAAAATTCGCGCATCAAGACCTTCCAATGTCAGCAGGCCATCATCCGCCGCTCGAAACCAGGAGTGGTGCACTATGACGGCGACCCGATGCAGACGGGGAAAAAGGTGGACGTGAAGATTGTTCCCGCTGGACTTCTGTGCATCTCTCCCATGGAAGAAGGAGTGCCTGCGGTGGAGGTGAGAGTGCAGAATTTCATCACCGAACATTTCCGTCTCATGTACACAAAAACGGAAGAACTGATCCAGGAGAATATTCGCAAAAGTCAACGCATTGCACAGCGAAATAAGGACTTCATTCGGAAACTTTCAGGCAAATAAGCACGTTTTTCTAAAAAAAAACGGAAAAGTTTTGGAAGATTGGAAGAAACTGCCTATATTTGCAAAATAACGAAAGAGGGGGCGTCTCTGCCGAAGGGTGAGGACTACTCCTCTAGCATGAAAACATTTTGATTAACAACCTTAAATAATTAACAAAACAAAAGAAAAAGTTATGGCTCAAAAAAGAGTTTACACCTTCGGAAATGGACAGGCTGAAGGTAACGCGCAAATGCGCGAGGCTCTCGGTGGCAAGGGTGCTAACCTTGCTGAGATGAACCTCATTGGTGTGCCAGTGCCTCCGGGCTTCACAATCACTACAGACTGCTGTAATGAGTATTACGAAGTGGGCGAGGAGAAAATCAAGGAGCTTCTTCAGGACGAAGTGAATGCCGCTGTGGCTCACGTGGAGAAACTGATGAACTGCAAGTTCGGTGATGTGAACAATCCGCTGCTCGTTTCTGTACGTTCAGGCGCCCGCGCTTCCATGCCTGGTATGATGGACACCATCCTCAACCTCGGTCTGAACGACGAAGTGGCTGAAGGTATGGCTAAG
Source organism: Bacteroidaceae bacterium (assembly GCA_017448965.1). Lineage (GTDB taxonomy): Bacteria > Bacteroidota > Bacteroidia > Bacteroidales > Bacteroidaceae > Minthosoma. The sequence goes on from JAFSKK010000011.1 coordinate 74,104, forward strand.
AAGACCAACAATCCACACTTTGTTTACGACTCCTATCGTCGTTTCGTTCAGATGTATGGCGACGTGGTGATGGGTTTGAAGCCTGTAAACAAGGAAGACATCGATCCATTCGAGGAAATTATTGAGAAGGTGAAGGAAGAGCAGGGCGTGACCCTCGACAAGGACCTCTCTGTAGAGTCTCTCAAGAAGTTGGTTGAGCTCTTCAAGAAGGCCATTAAGGAGCGTACAGGTCAGGACTTCCCAACCGATCCAATCGTTCAGCTTTGGGGTGCTATCTGCGCCGTGTTCCGCAGCTGGATGAACGAGCGTGCTATCCTCTATCGTAAGATGGAAGGCATTCCAGACGAGTGGGGTACTGCTGTGTCTGTGATGGCGATGGTATTTGGTAACATGGGCGATACTTCCGCTACAGGTGTTTGCTTCTCTCGCGACGCAGGTAACGGTGAGAACCTCTTCAACGGTGAGTACCTCATCAATGCACAGGGTGAAGACGTGGTGGCTGGTATCCGTACTCCACAGCAGATTACCAAGATTGGTTCACAGCGTTGGGCTGAGCGTGCTGGTATCTCTGAGGCTGAGCGTGCTGCCAAGTATCCTTCAATGGAAGAGGCTATGCCAGCGCTTTATGCTGAACTGAACGACATTCAGGACAAGCTGGAGAAGCACTACAAGGATATGCAGGATATGGAATTCACCGTGCAGGAAGGCAAGCTCTGGTTCCTCCAGACTCGTAACGGTAAGCGTACAGGTACTGCAATGGTAAAGATTGCCATGGACCTCGTTCGCGAAGGCCTCATCGACGAGAAGACTGCTATCCTCCGTTGCGAACCTCAGAAACTTGATGAACTCTTGCACCCAGTATTTGACAAGGATGCTCTGAAGAAGGCAAAGGTCATCACTCAGGGTCTTCCTGCATCTCCAGGTGCTGCTTGCGGTCAGATTGTGTTCCACGCTGACGATGCTCAGGAGTGGCATGCCAATGGCCATAAAGTCATCATGGTACGTATCGAGACTTCACCTGAAGACCTCGCTGGTATGGCATCAGCAGAAGGCATCCTCACGGCTCGTGGCGGTATGACTTCTCACGCAGCTGTGGTGGCTCGTGGTATGGGTAAGTGCTGCGTTTCTGGTGCAGGTGCCATCAATGTTGACTACAAGACCAAGACTGTTGAAATCGAAGGCGTTACCTACAAGGAAGGCGACTTCATCTCTTTGAACGGCTCTACAGGTCAGGTTTATGCAGGCGAAATCAAGACAAAGGCTGCCGAACTCTCTGGCGATTTTAAGGCTCTTATGGACCTCTGCGACAAATACACCAAGTTGCAGGTTCGCACCAACGCCGACACGCCACACGACGCCGAGGTGGCTCGTGCATTCGGTGCCAAGGGTATCGGTCTGACTCGCACAGAGCACATGTTCTTCGACGACCAGAAGATTATCGCCATGCGCGAGATGATTCTTTCCGACACAGTTGAAGGTCGTGAAAAAGCCCTTGCCAAGTTGCTCCCATATCAGAAGGCCGACTTCTACGGAATCCTCAAGGCTATGGACGGTCTCCACGTGAACATCCGTCTGCTTGACCCACCATTGCACGAGTTCGTTCCACATGACCTGAAGGGTCAGGAAGTGATGGCTAAGGAAATGGGCGTAGATGTGAAGGTTATCCAGCAGCGTGTAGCTTCTCTCGCTGAGAACAATCCAATGCTTGGTCACCGTGGTTGCCGTCTCGGTATCACATTCCCTGAAATCACAGCCATGCAGACACGCGCCATCCTCGGTGCTGCTTGCCAACTGAAGAAGGAAGGTTTCGATCCTCATCCAGAAATCATGGTTCCGCTCATTGGCATCCTCTATGAGTTGAAGCAGCAGAAGGAAGTGATTCAGGCTACAGCAAAGGAAGTCTTTGCAGAAGAAGGCATCGAAATCCCATTCGAAATCGGAACAATGATTGAGATTCCTCGTGCAGCCCTTACGGCAGACCGCATTGCAACAGAGGCTGAATACTTCTCATTCGGTACGAACGACCTCACTCAGATGACCTTCGGATATTCTCGTGACGACATCGCTTCATTCCTCCCAGTATATCTGGAGAAGAAGATTCTGAAGGTTGACCCATTCCAGGTGCTCGACCAGAAGGGTGTTGGCCAACTCATCAAGATGGCAGTAGAGAAGGGTCGTGCCGTTCGTCCAGGCATGCGCACTGGTATCTGCGGTGAACATGGTGGTGAACCATCATCCGTGAAGTTCTGCGCCAAGATTGGCATGAACTACGCATCTTGTTCTCCATTCCGTGTGCCAATCGCACGTTTAGCCGCCGCGCAGGCGGCTGTAGAGGAATAAACTACAGAATGCTGATAATTAGTGAAATACGAGGCAAGGACTTGGAAAACAGGTTCTTGTCTCGGTTCTTTTTGCTCATATTCTGCACGTTACGCAAGCAGAACATGCTGACCAAAAACCCCAATTTGTTGACCAGATTTTTGTGTCATGTTGACCAAGCAAAAAATCGGCATCTGCAAAAACGACGAAAAATCCCCCTAAGTTGACCAAATGTTGACCAGATTTTGGGGTAATGTTGACCAGATTTATTTCCGTTTTTTAAGGGATTCATGGATTGCAAAACAAGTCATAACAGTATTAAACAATTTCACTAATTATTAAAAGTATGGCAACGCTTAGACCGACAGTAAAGTCAAAACTCAAAACGGGGGTGTACATAGTTTACATCCGCGTAGTACAAAACAGACAGAGTTCTTTTATCAGAACCTCATGGATGGTGAATGATAAAGGTGTCAGAGGTAAGGAGGTGATAGATCCTTTCGTGATTCAGCAGACATCAATTTTGATTAGCCGTTATTATAACGTGCTGAACCAAATCGACACGTCAAGCTGGACAGCATCAGAGGTTGTAGCCTACCTTACTACATCCACAGAGGATATGTCGTTCTCTGATTATGCAAGAAAGCATATCGAAAAGATGAAAGCAAGAGGGCAAGCACGTACAGCCCGCAATTACAAGTGGGCAATCCAACATATGGAACGCTTTGCAGAGACCGACAACATCATGTTCTCACGATTGACATCTGCTTTTCTTAACCGATGGATAGAGAATTTATCTTTGACCAATCGTTGCAAGGAACAATACCCAGTTTGTATGCGCGAAGTGTATAAAGCTGCTATGAGGGAGTTCAATGATGAAGAACAGGGAATCGCAAGACTGAAGAACCCATGGGGAAATGTCGTTATTCCCAGAAGCGACGTTCCAGAAAAACGTGCCATTCCTGCGAGTATGTTGCGTAAGTTCTTCAGTGTAGTTCCTGACAGAAGTCGATTCACCAATCCACTCATGGAGGTTGGTCAGGATGTGGCTCTTATTTCATTCTGTATGTGTGGCTTGAATGCCGTTGACATCTTCAATGCAGAGAAGGATCAGTATGTCAATGGTATCTTCCATTACGAAAGACAGAAGACGAGAAAGACTCGTGCGGACAAGGGCTACTTTGAGGTACGTGTACCAGAATTTTTGAAGCCGACATTCGAGAAATACCTCTCTAAGAATGTTGATTCACCGTGGCTTTTCAATTTCCATGACCGATTATCCACCTCTGATTCTTTTTGTGCAAATGTGAATTGTGGCATAAGGCAGATATGGGAAAAGGTTGACCCGAACTTTAAGGCCTCCCTATATGCCTTTCGTCACAGTTGGGCAACTATAGCACAGAATGAATGTGGTGCGACTTTGAATGAAGTTGACTTTGGACTCAATCACTCTATTAACAAGATGGCTAAGGTTTATGTAAAGGTTGACTACACTCCTGCTTGGATTCTAAACGAGAAGGTCATTGATTTCATCTTCTTTACCAATAAAGAGTCGAAGCATGTAGAGAAAGAAGACAAGACTTTTGAGAGAATATCAAAGTACAACAATGTCCGTGCAGAGGCGTATGTGATGGGAAAAAAGGTTTGTGCCGTTGAAGACACAGGTTTCTCAAATGTTGACCAAGTGATGGATAAACTAGTTACCCTACTCCCTAAGAAAACGAGAAATGTTCGTGTGCAGTTCAAGATTACGAATGTTGACAAGAACCTCACTCAGATGTATCAACGTTTAATTCCGTAGAGATTCCTCTTTGGCCGATAAGACAAAAAGAAAGACTCAGATAAAGCCTTGTGCCATATCTGAGCCTTTTCTTATGTGTTCGTATGCTACAGAAGATAGTTTTGCTGAATGCTTGCCAATTTCTGTAAGTCAATTAGACTATACCGTTTCTTTCCTGGTGATATTCGAACAGGATGTAACTTCCCATTTTTTATCCATCTTTCAACATCTGCTCTCCCAAATAATTTGAAAGCCTGTGATTGGCTTATTTCAAGCTCGCCTTTCTCAATTTGATGCATTCTTAAAGCAACTTTTGTAGCAAGCGTATCAACGAACTGCGTAAAAGTAACAGTCTGATCTGCAAAGTGAAGTTCTGATTTATCGTCCATATTTCTTATGATTTAGTTACGATGTCAAAGAGGGGCTACCTCCGTTCTTGAATGAATTCGGATGCAAAGGTAGCCCCTATAAATCATAAGCGTACAGATAGCAACTATATACGATTTCTTATATAGTTGTTATATCGTTCTCTTCTTTGCAGTTTGTTATACTGCTTGCATTTTACAGACTTTCTTTCAGTCTTATCACGAAACTCCTGCATGTGGACTCGAACCCAATTTCATCATCCTTCTGGCTGGTTCTTTGCTTCTTGCCAAGTTTCGTGTTCTTAGCCTGTGACAGACTACAACGGAGTTGGCTGGCACGAAGAGGCTCATTATTCGTGGAGGAAGCCAACAGTCTGTACCTCTCCAGAATCATTTGCCATTGGAATGGCAGGAGTCCATGTTCACGGAGAGCACCGAAGAATAAAGCAACCTTTCTGTTGTTATTCGCTTGTAATGGTTTTGCAAGCTTACACTCAAACAGTTCCCTGACGATTCTCTCTGTGACTTCTATCCTAAACAGACTGGCCGATGTTATAAACTCGGTTATACGCGCTATCTGCTCATCAGAAAAGTGAGCAAGGTAGTCTTCCTGTGGCTCGATGGTCTTCCCTGAGTTGAACAGATAGAGCATCTGTTGGCAGTCCTTCACCTCAAACTTATCTTTTGAGAAGAAAGCTTCCACGAGATCACGACGTTCTTCAAGTAACTCCTTGATTTCGCAGACATGCATGAAGTGGGTTCTCATGTCCACTTCACTCATAGCAGGAACAGGTAAATGATAGTAGAATAAATCATTCACATAACGAGAATAGGCTTTCTCGCCATTGATGATTTCGGACTTGTACTGCTCGTAGGCAATACGACAAAGTTGCCAGAGTTCGTCCTCTGGCAACTCAATCTCTGCTTTCTTGGTGCAGCTTGCGCAGCTTGGACACAAAAAGAGAGAGAACGGAGTTGTTCTTTAACCGTGTCATTTTCTTTCTGTGTTAATTAAAAATGTTACTAAAAATGAATCTATTACGTACATATGTACATCCAAAACAATACTTTATCTTTTACTGATTTCATACTCTGTCATTGTATTACTTTTCAAATTCTGGTGCAAAGGTATGGTGATATTGTGAAGTCTATCTTCACAAAGGTCATAAATATGATTTTGGCACCATAGAATCGTTTAATATCGTGCAGATTTTGCATGTTATCATGAAATAAAATCGTGAAAATGCCAACAAATCCAAGCAAAAGAAACGAACCGAGCGATATAACAACGATACATCTGTTCGTATATAGTAGCCTTTAGAATGTAAGTCATTAACTCCCCCTACCTTTGCAGTCGAATTGAATCAAATATATGGGGCTTGCCCCATCAAACTCAAAACTCCATAATATGGCAAAGAAAGAAATTGAACGATTAGAGAAACGCATTGAGCTATTGGAAATGCAGATAAAAGAATTGAAATCGGTTGAGCCGGATGTTATCAACCAGCGTTTCAAGTCAATCGAAGAAGCACTTTACTCTACCAAAGACATCCTGAACATGAAAGAGGTGTGTCAGTACCTTGACATATCTCAGAGCCTTCTCTATAAGCTTACCTGCAATGGAGAGATTCCACAC
>JAFSKK010000012.1 GCA_017448965.1 Bacteroidaceae bacterium
AAAGATCGAGCTTCGCGTTCCGAGAAGCGAGCATGATAGTGCATCCGGAGAACGTACCCCAGTTGCTTCCCGAAAGCGAGTGCAAAGGTACGACCATTTTAAATACTGACCAAATCTTTCGCGAACTTTTTTCGGAAAAATATCAAAATAGATGGTTTTTGAACAAAAAAGAGGAAAACATGGCCACAAAACGGCTTTGTTTTCCTCTTTTTTTGTGTTTGAACGTTGCGATACCATCGCAACATACGAAAACAAGGAGGGGTTATGGGAGGAGGAGGTGATTATCGAGGAAGTTCTCCATGCGGGTGATCAGATGGCGACGGGTGTTGCCTCCGTAAATGTTATGATTACGGTTGGTGTAAATCTGCATGTCGAACTGGTAGCCTGACTGCACAAAGGCTTCGGCCAATTCAGCGGAATTCTGAAAATGCACGTTGTCATCCGCCATTCCATGAATGAGCAAGAGGTCTCCTTTGATTTTCTCATAACGATGGAGGGGCGAACAATCGTAACCTGCAGGATTCTCCTGGGGCGTGCGCATGAAACGCTCCGTATAGACGGTGTCGTAGAAACGCCAGTCGGTGACGGGAGCAACAGCCACACCGCAGTTGAAGACCGCCCTCCCCTCACACATGGCCATAAGGGTGTTGAAACCGCCAAAGCTCCACCCCCAAATAGCGATGCGTTTGGCATCCACATAGGGTTGCTTAGCCAGCCACAGCGCTGTCTCCACTTGGTCGTGTGATTCAAGGTCACCCAACTTCATATAAGTGCACCGCTTGAAGTCAGAACCACGTCCACCCGTTCCTCGTCCATCGACACATACCACAATGTACCCCTTTTGAGCCAAGCGATGCTCCCACATCAAACCTCCCATAAAACCATTTTCGTATGCATTAGACACCATCTGATAGCCGGGGCCGTTGTACTGATACATCAAGACGGGGTACTTCTTCGAGGCATCGAAATCATGTGGTTTCACCATCCAGCCGTTCAGTTGGACACCATCGGTCGTGGTCACAGAGATTAACTCAGCCTTACCTAACGAGAGGGAAGAAAGCATCTCCTTCAAACGGGCGTTCTCCTCTACCGTTTTCAGCACCTTGCCTGAAGCATTGCACAACGTATAGACAGGAGGCGTCGTCAAATTCGAGTACTTGTTCAAATAATACTGGCATCCCTTGCTAAACACAGCGGTATGACGTCCTTTCTCCACTGAAAGCTTTGTCTTCTTGCCAGACGCATCCACTTTGTAGATATACTGTTCCGCAGGACTTCCCTCATTGCAGGCATAGTAGAAGTTCTTACCCGTAGCATCTGTGCCGTAGTAGTTCGTCACCTCATATTCGCCAGATGTCAGCTGACGAATCAGCTGCCCACCGATAGTGTAGAGATACATGTGCTGGTAGCCGTCGCGTTCACTCAACAAGATGAACTGATCGCGCGAGAAATCGAGGTCAGCGTAAGCAGGTTCATCCACATAGCGTTTGTCCTCCTCACGCAAGATCAGCTGTGCTGTGGTGCTGCGAGCATTGACGGCATAGAAGTCGAGTCGGTTCTGATGGCGATTGAGCGTCAGCACCATCAGCTTGTCCTTCTCACCCGTGAATTGGATGCGTGGGATGTAACCATCGGCATCGAGCGGCACCTGCATCGTGCGAGTGACACGACTCTTGATGTCGTAGGTCAGGACCGACACCTTCGCATTCTCCTCCCCCGCCTTCGGATACTTGTACTCATAGTTGCCTGGATAGAGCGCATACTCGTCCTTCGCAGGATGAGAACCTTTATACCACGGGAAGGTGAATGTCTTCACGTTCGATTCGTCGAAGCGAATCCACGCCAATATCTCGCTGTCAGCCGAGAAGTCGAAAGCGCAGTTGAAGGAGAACTCCTCCTCATACACCCAGTCAGGCTTTCCGTTGATGATTTTGTTCCGCTCACCATCCTTGGTGATTTGGCTCTCCGCATTGTTGTAGAGCAACTTCACCAAGAAGATATTGTTATCCCTCACGAAAGCAATCTGGTTGCCATCGGGCGAGAACTTGGGGCACTCTTGCGGGCCTCCATTCGACAACGGAGCCAGCGTCTGGTTCTTTACATTATATATATAATATGTGGAAGTGGCAGAATGGCGGTAGATGGGTGTGCGGTTCGTCTCGATGAGGATGTTCTTCTCATCGGGCGACATGATGTAGTCCTCCACATAGCGCACAGCCCCGCCTCGAGCCGTTGCAACGTCGAACAGCGTCTCAACCACCTCTCCCGTCTTGAACGAGCATTTCTCAATCCGCTGGAAGTTCTCACTCACACACGCATAACTCTCCCCGTCAGCCAAAGGGCGCGCCTCACGCACCGACTTGGGGTAATACTTATAGTTAACGAGATCATCAACCGTGATTTGCTGTGCACACACTACCGTTGCAGCCATCCAAAGGGCTGTAACAAAAAAGACTATTCTATTCATAAGGTTGTTCATTTTTATCATCGTTCATCAATTCAATCACAAATGTAGGGTTTCTTCCTGAGACTCACAAATGATTCTCCCCATAAATCCGTAAAAAATCCCACTTTTCACTCCACTTTTCATTTTTCCCATACACAAGACACGATCTGGACACTGCCACCTACTTCTTGGAATTTGTTGCAGATGGAGTACCCGAACACTGGGCATACTACTATTGTCTCCCTCACCATCCTAATTCGACGCAACTTAGAGAATGCTCACGTTACCCAACAAAAATGGAATAACCCCTACATAGATGATGCCATCCTCGTCGGTCCAAGGTTTCGCGTTTCCATCAACGATAACTATTTTACGGAAGAAGTCACCAGAGTTCCTCAACGAGAAGGTCTCCTGATTCTTTTTAGCAGCCGTGTCCACATTCAGTGCCGACTGGACATACACTTTTTCATGCCCCGTATTAACGATAAAGTCTATCTCGTACTGCGACTGCTGCTTTTTGCCGTCCTTGACGATGGTCAATTCCACTACGCCGACATCCACGTTGTATCCCCTACGGATAAGCTCGACGAAGATCATGTTCTCCATCAGGTGTGACTTTTCCTGCTGGCGGAAGTTCAGTTTGGCGTTCCTCAACCCCGTGTCCATCGAATAGTATTTCAAAGTGTTCTCGAAGTATCGTTTCCCCTTGATGTCATAGCGCTGTGCACTCACAAACAAATAGGCATCCTCCAAATAGTCCAAGTAGTTCTTGATGGTATGGTCGGAGGTGTTGCGTCTCATCAGCGTGCTTGCAGCATTTGCCAAGTTGTGAGGATTGGTTAGTGAGCCAACAGCTGAAGACAGCGCATCTATCAGTGCCTCCAACACCTCATCATCCTTCAACTTGTAGCGTTCCACGATATCCTTGATATAAACCCTCTTGTGGAGCCCTTTCAGATATTTGCGTTTCTCTGTCTCGTCTTTTTCCAGTACTGCAAGTGGCATGCCGCCATAGGTTAGATACTCTTCCAACGCATCTGCTTTCTCCATTTCGGAAACAGAATAAAACTCCATAAACGAAAGCGGATATACCTTGATCTCAGTTCCTCTGTCGCGGAAGTTGGTGACAACATCTTTGGAGAGCATCTTCGAGTTCGAACCTGTAACGTATATGTCGAGATTACTTCGCCCCATCAGGTCGTTAAGGATGTCGTAGAAAGTTGTGTATAGCATATCGCGGTCCTCTTCTGGCACCATGCTCTCGTCCACACCCTTGTTCTTCACTTTATATGACAGCTGTATCTCGTCGATGAATACATAATAGCGCTTCTCAACATTCTGCGTCTTTTTGAGCACATATTCGTAAAGTTCATCGGGATTCCTATACTTTATATGTGCCTTTCTGTCCAATGCCAATTCCACAAAGCAGTCCTTCTCAACGCCCTCTTTCTGCAGGTACTCTTTGTAAAGATTGAAAAGCAAAAAGGACTTTCCGCAACGACGTATCCCAGTGATAATCTTCACCTTACCATTCCATCGCTTGCTAAGTAATTCACTCAGATATTGCTCTCTTTGAATAACCATTACCTCTTGTATTTACATATTCAACTGCAAAAACAGTCGCATATTCAACCATTTTTGCAGTGCAAAGATAACAAATCCGCAATAAAGGCGTACGTTTTTTTAGAGAAAAATGCACGATTTGTGTACATTTTCTCGATGACCAATCCGAAATGCTAAGGTTTCAATGCTTTTTTCTCCCCTCTGACATCAGTATGCCGCACACATCTCCCTGTGGTATCTTCGTTTCCTTTTCTGTAGATGTCCTGTTTCTGTCAGCAGCCCGTTTCGGGGTTTGAAGAGAGAGGGAGGGCGGTGCCGTTCACCGAGGTGATAGGGCCGCCCTCCTTCTTCGTTATAGTCTTGTGCGCTTCAGGGGCAGACGCCCAATTCCGGACATCCGTCCCCGTGGCGATGATTGCTCCATGCTGCGAAAGGGTTAATAATTGCAGCTGAAATCGGCTGAAGCAGCGTTGTAGTTCTGTGTAGCTGCGCTGGTGACGGTCACCGTAGTGCCATGGCCCTGATCGTAACTTTTTGAAACCACCATTGAGTTGCCACTAAAGCTGACGTTTATACATTGAGCCCTTGGGCCAGATTTGCTGGCTGACAACACTCCGCCGTGATGGGTTATGTTGACATTTACTCCATTACCACCATATGATGAACCATAACCAGTCGCGCCAGTGGGAGAGAGCGAGCACCATCCGGCAGCTCTGTTGATGGTAAAGTTGCCTATCTCGGTGGCATCCACGCCGCCGCTGTATCCTGCATTGGGCTCCACCTTGTAGCGAACGTTATAAACGCCGGCATTGGTGCCAGTGGGAGCTATGGTACTCCAGCCGCTCCAATCGCTCCATGTGCTTGTATCGTATTTATAATAGCGACAGGAGTCGGACATCGTGCCGCCCGTGGCCGAGCCTGCTGTGGCAAGGATGTTCTTTGATTGACCGTTATATGTGGGGTTCTCAGTACTGATGGTTGGAGCGGTGTAGGTGCAAACCATCTTCGTCATCGTCACGGAAAAGGGCAGATTCCCGTCATGAATTCTCATTTGTCAAGGAGTTGTTCATAACTTACGGATAATTATTCATAAGTTATGAACAAATATTCATAAGTTACGGATAATTATTCATAACTTATGAACGACTTCGGCAGTGGAGTAAACCCATAAGCGGTAGTGGAGTGGAGGGATAAGGGGCAGTGGAGGAAAGGAGAAGGGAAAAAAGAAAAGGCCAGTGTCTTTTTCTTGGCTATAATTTGTCACTACAAAATATTTGGGGTATCTTTGCAAACAGAAACTTCACACAACGAACAATGGCAATGAAGCATTTACACATTATTATATATATAGGGGTGCTGACAATGGCTCTCTGGCTTGCTTCGTGCAACGGATGTGACGGTGGAGATGATGGGCAGGCGCCAAAGATGGAGGCGGTCGTCTTGTCGAGCATTAAGCAGAAGGCTGACTTGGTGACGACGGAGGTGAGGGTGAGGAAACTGGCCATATACGACTCGAGCAAGCATGAGAAGTTTGAGCTGAAAGACCCGCGGACATGGAAGTATGGGGAGAGGAAGTGCATCGTGCCTGTGGATGTGACCATCAAATACGGTTATGATTTGCGCGACTTGACGACGGATGATGTGAAGCTGACGGATGACAGCACCGCTATCGTCATTCTGCTGCCAGAACCGAAGGTGATTGACGCTGGTTATGAGGCAAAGGTGGACGAGAATGCGGTGGTGAGGATGTCGTCGGGATTGAGAGACAAAATCAGTCACGAGGAAGTGGACCGATTGATGGAGATGACGTATCAGGCGGTGATGAAAGAGGACTTTTCCAAGATGGTGGGCAATGACCTGGAGAACAACGCAAAGGTGGTGTTCACTTCGATTGTGAAAAGTGCGGGCATCAAGAACGTAGAGGTGATAGTGGTTAGTAAGGAGAAAGGGGTTAGAGTTTAGAGAAAATGAAGAATAGAGGTTGGATTATATTGGTGGGTGTCTTGGTGGTGGGCATTGTTGGTGCAGTGCTCATCAAGCGGTGTGCGGAGCAAGAAGATGAGGCGATTCCGATGGAGGAAACGATGGCCAGCATTGAGGAGGTGCGGCCACGTGGCGAGATTTATGTGTGCAGCGCCATGATTGAGGATTACACCACGAAGCGGGTGACGGAGCGGAACCTCATCATGCCAGACGAGGAACACTCGTGCGTGCAGACCATGCGGCAGAAGTGCAGTTACAAGATAGACCTTGACAAGGTGGAATATCAGCAAAGCGACTCGGCACAGATTCTCTATGTGAAGTTGCCTCCCATTGAATATGTGGCATCCACACAGAGCAGTTCATTCATGTCGGACGACAGCAACTTTTGGGCAGAGCATTTGCCTAACACCAACGAGATGAAACGAAAAGTGGAGGGGCAGATCAAGGCGCGATTTGATACACCTAACAACAGAAGAAAGGCTGAACGGTATGCAGAAGATGCCATCAGCGAGATCATGAAGAAGTTAGGCTATGAGGTGGAATTTGTCAGGGTGTTGGAAAAGCGGAAAGAATGAGGCGTCCTTGAAGGGCGTCTCTTTCGTTCATACGCTGTTTCACTTTTGCAACAAACTCGTGGTTTTTCAAGCCCCAACCTGGCACAGCAAGAAGACTTGACGGGGATTGGGAGACAAAACGCTCGAGCACTATATCAGAACGGAGACGTTCGATGAAGTCGATGACAAGGTCGATGTATTCATCGGGAGTGAAGAGGTGGAAATCTGCTGGATTCTGAGCATATTCTTCAGCCATCCGTGTACCCTTAATCAGCTGTAGCTGATGGAGTTTGAGTGTGGTGAGGGGCAATTGTGAAAGGACTCCCGCCTCGGCAAGTAAGGCTTCCCTACTCTCCCCCGGCAACCCCAGAATAAGGTGAGCGCCCACACGAATGCCGCATGCAGCAGTGCGCATGATGGCATCGACGGTTTGAGCATGGGTGTGGCCACGATTGATGCGCGACAGCGTCGTGTCATAAACGGATTCAATGCCGTATTCAACAATGAGGAATGTGCGCCGGTTCAACTCTTCCAGATACTCGAGCAAGGCATCAGGCATACAATCGGGACGTGTGCCGATAATGACACCCACCACATCAGGAACGGAAAGTGCCTCTTCATACTTCTCCTTCAAACTTTCAAGCGCACCATAGGTGTTTGTATATGCCTGAAAGTAAGCCAGGTACCTCATTTCCGGATATTTTCGGGAGAAGAAACGCTTGCCCTCTTCTAACTGCTGCGTGATGGACTTGGTAGGAGCACAATAATCAGGATTGAACGTCTGGTTGTTGCAATAGGTACAGCCGCCCGTACCCACCCTACCGTCACGATTCGGGCAAGTGAAACCAGCGTTGAGGGAAATCTTTTGTGCCTTCACGCCCAATTGAGCAGTAAGCCATGAACCAAAGTCGTTGTAACGTTGCACAGCGGTATCTTGAGAGTTATTGGACAAGCACTTTGGCAGAGCGTGTCTTTCCGCCCGCTGTCCACACAATGATATAAACACCACGAGAAAGGTCGACCAAAGAACACTCCTCCGATGCCCTGAATGAACGCGTTAGAACACCATTGGATGTGTACACCTTCACTCCAAAAGTCAACTGCCCAGGAGTTTCCGAACCAAAATGCAAGGTCTTTGTATGAGGATTGTAAGCCAAAGCGTATTCGTCAGGCTCTACAGAAGGAATGCCATCCGGTTCTCTTTCGATTTCGTCGCCAGGAACAATGTACCACAGTCGGTTCGTGCTGGACGAGTTTTTTCCATCCGTAGTATAACTAATTACAGCCGTTCCGTCATCCGTGCCACCACCTTGCAGATTGGCCGTATGACCTGTGTATTTGTTGACAAGATTATAATAGCCCTCTGTACCCTGTGGCATCAGTGACCACAACTGACGGTCATCGCCAATATCAATAAAGGCGGTATTGAGTTGTGTACCCACATTCGTTGTTGCCGTCGAGGCTCCCTGTGTCGGGTCGTTGAGTGCCATACCGCTTCCACGGTTGATAATCAAGAAATAATCACCCATAGGAATGATTAGCCACTGTTGGGCTAAGTCGTCACTATTCAAAGCCCAAGAACAAATGAGGTCACCCGCCTCGCCCGACTTACTATAAGTAGAGATGGCTCGTCCCGTTTTGGCATTGGTGAAAGTGTAATAAACTTCGTCAGCCTCAAAAGGAGGCGTTGGGGCTAACACCTTCTTATTTTCGAAAGCCGTCTGAAGATAAGGTATATGCACACCGAGGAACGATTTCAAGTCGGACACATATTGGTCATAGGACGAGTAGAGAACAATCTCATGATACATTCTCGTACTGATTCCCCATTTCTGATAATTAAGCGCTTGAGATTCCTGCAAAAAATCCGCAATAGAATCTATCTGATGATACATATATGCCTCAAGACCAGCCTCTACCACTTCTTTATAACGGCGATTGACCAAACGACCAAACCACGGGTCTTGCCACATACGATTGACCCATAACCTTGTTTGTCCATAGCCATAATCGGACATCAATGTCCTCTCAGTCTGAGGCTTACGACTATCATTGTTGTATGCGATATCATAATCCCAAAGCGGTCCCCAATAGAGTAAGGAATCCTGCTGCTCCTTGTAAAAGTAAGTGGAATAATATCCGTCAATATTAGCACTCACTTCGGTAGCAATGAACCAGTTGGCCAACGATATAGAATCCACCCATTTGCGATAGCCTTTCTCCGCATCGGAAAATTCATCACCCGACAACACTTTCTCAAAGTCTGCTATGTATTGACGGATATATGCATTCTGGGAGGACTCTATCTCCTCATCGTCAGGATAATGAATACGTACGGGCACCTGATAAATCGAGGTGGTGAAACAATTACCATCCTTAAAACCGTCCACTTCCAAAAGATAACCACCTGTAATGTCACTATCATCCTCAAGTGGATAATCCTGTTCGGTGATGTTCACACGGTGCGGACGCACCTCCACTTGGTCACTAATCTGATAGTTGCCTATGAAAGTGCCATTGAGGGTGAGATCCACGAACTTATGGGCAGGATTGTTCTTCAGGCCCAGAAAGTCACCCATCAAAGAAGTGATGGCATTACGCATCAGTGTCTTGTCGCCCGCATTGGCTAACAACGTCCATTTCTTAGCCTTGGCATAACCTGTACCCAGAAACTTTTCCTTCTGGCTGAATTTGATTTTGTATGGCTTCTTAGCCAAATTCTTGGTAGAATTTCCTCGCAGACGTATCTCCATATCATCATACTGTGTCACCACATCATTCTCATCCACATAATACATGGTGGCATACACGTAGACATCCTTACTTTGAATGGAAGCTCCATTCTCTGTCTCAATATAAATATGGGGGAGGTTTGTCTTCCGCACGTAAGTCTGTGCCTGAACAGACAACCAAGCGAAACACAAAAAAAACAGAATAAATGTAAATTGTCGGTGCATAAACAGGTTAATTTGGTGGCAAAGATAATGATTTTCTTTCAACACTTTCAAAAAAAATGACAAAAATCATTGCCATTCTGTTAAAAAGCCGTACCTTTGCAAGCCGATTTTTAATCGAGAGACGACGAAAGCCGCCTCGTGCTCTGTGTGGATAGCATATCCTTTTAACCGGGAATGCGGTCCGTGAAACGCAGAAAACCCAAAGGAAGCGCCTCTTAAGGCACTCTTCAAGAAGACTTCTTCGCGAAAGAAGCCGTCAAGGCCAACCAATGGGCACAGTACGTCAGTCGCGCATTCATGCCGAGCTGACAGCGAACACACATTATTAATTATTTAAACCAAAAGGTTAAATGCAATCAAACAGTTTTAAGACAAGCTACATCACCACCGAAGCAGCAGACAAGAAATGGGTGGTAGTGGATGCCGCAGGACAGACCCTCGGTCGTTTTGCATCCAAAGTAGCACAGGTACTTCGCGGTAAGTACAAGCCAGTCTTCACGCCCAACATGGACTGTGGTGACAACGTAATCGTTATCAATGCCAACCAGATCAAGGTTACTGGCGCAAAGGAGACTCAAAAGGTCTACATCACTTTCTCTGGCTATCCAAGCGGTCAGCACAAGGCAACTTATGCTGAAATGGTGAAGCGTCCTAACGGATATGAGAAAGTGCTGCGTCACGCAGTAAAGGGCATGCTTCCCAAGGGCATCCTCGGCCGCAATCTGCTCAAGAACCTCTACATCTTCGAAGGTGCAGAGCACGACAAGCAGGCTCAGAAACCAGTAACACTTGACATTAACACCCTCAAATAAAGAATAAGGTATATGGCAGTAGAATATATCAATACAATCGGTCGTCGTAAGAGCGCCATTGCTCGCGTGTACCTTACAGAAGGTACTGGCAAAATCACTATCAACAAGCGTGAACTTGCTGATTATTTCCCATCAGAACTCGTTCAGTTCGTGGTTAAGCAGCCACTCAACCTCCTCGGTGTTGCTGAGAAGTACGACATCAAGGCCAACCTCACAGGTGGAGGCTACACTGGTCAGAGCCAGGCACTCCGCCTCGCTATTGCCCGTGCACTCGTGAAGATTAACGAAGAAGACAAGAAGGCACTCCGCGCTGAAGGCTTCATCACACGTGATCCACGTGCTGTTGAACGTAAGAAGCCAGGTCAGCCAAAGGCACGTCGCCGCTTCCAGTTCTCTAAGCGTTAAAATGATAAAAGAACTAGTAGAACTAGCTTGGCTAGAAATGCTAGAATCATCGATAATCGTTTAGTATCTAAACCTGTAGGCTCTCTCATCATCAGGGCGACCTGCGGGTTGGTTAAACAAACATTAACTCAAAAAGAAAGTAAACAAATCAAACAATTATGGCAAGAACAGATTTTGATTCTCTTCTCGCAGCAGGTGCCCACTTCGGTCACCTCAAGCGCAAGTGGAACCCCGCTATGGCTCCTTACATCTTCATGGAGCGCAATGGCATTCACATTATCGACCTTCACAAGACTGTCGCAAAGATTGACCAGGCAGCAGACGCTCTCAAGCAGATTGCCAAGAGCGGCAAGCGTATTCTCTTCGTCGGCACCAAGAAGCAGGCACAGGAAATCATCGCAGAAAAGGCTAGCTCTGTAGGCATGCCTTACGTGACTGAGCGCTGGCCAGGTGGCATGTTGACCAACTTCCCCACCATCCGCAAGGCTGTAAAGAAGATGGCTAACATCGACAAACTCTTGAGCGACGGTACATACGATAAGCTCTCTAAGCGTGAGAACCTCCAGATTCGCCGCAAGCGCGCTAAGCTGGAGAAGAACCTCGGTTCTATCGCTGACCTGACTCGTCTTCCTTCAGCCCTCTTCGTGGTTGACGTGATGAAGGAGCACATCGCCGTGAGCGAGGCTAACCGTCTGGGCATTCCTGTGTTCGCTATCGTGGACACCAACTCTGACCCACGTGACATCGACTTCGTGATTCCAGCAAACGACGATGCTACCAAGTCAATCGATCTCATCCTTGGTGTTGTATGCGAGGCCATCAACGAAGGTCTCGAAGAGCGCAAGGTTGAGAAGGCTGACCAGGAAGCCAACGCTGAGAAGAAAGAAGGCAAGGTTCCTGCAGTAGAGGCTGACGAAGAAGAGGTTGCAGAAGAAGCAGCTGAAGAGACAGAAGCTCCTGCAGCAGAATAAAAATAAAATTGAAAAATTAAAGAATTGAAGAATTAAAGTTGCCATACGGCTTGTAACATCTGCTTCAGCAAAGACTTCAATTTTTCAATTCTTCAACTCTTAAATTCTAAAAATCATTATGGCAATTACCATACAGGAAATCAATGAGCTTCGCAAGAAGACTCAGGCTGGTCTCATGGACTGCAAGAAGGCGCTCACTGAGGCCAACGGCGACATGGAGGCTGCAATGGAAATCCTTCGCAAGAAGGGTCAGCTCGTAGCTGCCAAGCGTTCTGACCGCGATGCAGCTGAGGGTTGTGTGCTTGCAAAGGTGGACGGCAACTACGGTGCAATGATCGCACTCAAGTGTGAAACCGACTTCGTAGCCAAGAACGCAGACTTCGTGGCTCTCGCCAACAAGATTATCGACGCTGTTGTTGCTGCAAAGTGCAAGAGCATGGACGAGGTGAACAACCTCACTATCGACGGCGAGAACATCAAGGATGCCATCACCAACCGTTCAGGTGTGACAGGCGAGAAGATGGAGCTTGACGGCTTCAACTATGTAGAAGGTGAGGACATCGTTGCTTACAACCACATGAGCCAGAACTTCCTCTGCGCCCTCGTCGTTCTGAACAAGAAGGGCTTCGAAGAGGCTGGTAAGGGTGTAGCTATGCAGGTTGCAGCCATGTCACCTGTTGCACTCAACGCAGAGTCTGTTCCTCAGTCTGTGAAGGACACTGAGATGCGCAACGCCATCGACAAGGCTAAGCAGAACCAGATTGGCAAGGCTGTTGAGAACGCCCTCAAGAAGGCTGGCATCAACCCTGCACACGTTGACTCTGAAGATCACATCGAGTCTAACACCGCTAAGGGTTGGATCACTCCAGAAGAGGCTGCCAAGGCTCGTGAAATCAAGGCAACTGTTGCTAAGGAAGCCGAGGCTAACCTGAAGGAGCAGATGATCGAGAACATCGCCAAGGGTATGGTGGCTAAGTTCTACAAGGAGAACTGCCTCCTCGAGCAGGCTTACATCGACGACAACAAGATTTCTGTTGCTCAGTATCTCAAGGGCATTGACAAAGACCTTACTGTTACAGACTTCAAGCGTTTCACACTCCGCGCTGAGTAAGAAACAGTTTTACATAACAATGAAAGCGGGATGCATTCACTTGGATGCATCCCGCTTTCTTTTCTCTTCATAAAAACGCACTTTCAGGCTCATCTTCTCCTGCTGTTTCCGTGCATTGGCCAGATCATACATCGTCTTTGCCAACGTGTAACACTTGGCCACATCCTTCCGCTGGGCAGATGAAAGCCCTTTGGGCAACTGTGCGGAGTAATCCTCTTGCTCCAAATCCACTTCTGTAAAGGAATATCGACGCTTCTGGTCAATCGATACTAAAAGTAACTTGCCACCTTCCTCCACCTCGGGGAAGAATGTGAAACGTTCCTTGCTGTCCTTGTAGGCTGGCAGCACATAGTAACCTGTTGTTTGATACTTCGCCTGTTTTTCAAAAACAAACTGCTTCTTCAAGTCCTCCAGTTCAAGTGCCTGAAGGGTGACCACACTATCAGCAGCCTTCAAATCTTTCTTGGCTTGAGCTAACTCCAAAGAGTCATTTCGTCGAATTTCTTCCTTTCGCTGCTCCACCTTCGATGGGCGTTCTTTGCACGATGACACGCACAGGACTGAAACCGAAGTGACAAAGACAAAAAATGAATAAAAAAATCTTTTCATATATCAATCTTTGGCACAAAGATAGAACTTTCTAACCATAAATTGATGAAAAAGATGAAAAAATATGGAAAATTTCAGTTGGATTCCCTATCTTTGTGGCATCAACCATGAAGTTTGACCTAACCCATCATGAAACTACTTACACAAGAAGACATATTCAAACAACTCGACCACCCCTTCTTCCATCTCATCTCTGAGACAGCTGAAGAGCTGGCTCTGGAGTGTTATGTCATTGGAGGATGGGTGAGAGACCTCTATTTGGAACGTCCATCTAGCGACATAGACATCGTGGTGGTCGATCCTAAAGGAGAAACTAAACGGCCTGGCATTGCCATCGCCGAGGCACTTCGCCACAAACTGGGCAAGAAAGCACACATCGCCATCTACAAGAATTTCGGTACAGCGCAGTTGAAACACAAGAGTCTGGAAATCGAGTTTGTAGGAGCCCGAAAGGAGAGTTATGACCGCAACTCGCGCAAACCTGTGACCGAGGACGGAACGCTGGAAGAAGATCAGAACCGACGCGACTTCACCATCAACGCGATGGCACTCTGTCTGAACAAGAATCGATTTGGCGAGCTGGTTGACCCATTCGACGGACTGACAGATTTGAGAGAAAAGACCATCGCCACCCCTCTCGACCCCGATATCACCTTCAGCGACGACCCGTTGCGCATGATGCGCTGCATCCGATTCGCCACCCAACTTGATTTTCACATCGAAGAAAGCACTTTTGAAGCGTTAAGCCGCAACAAGGAGCGCATTAAAATCATCTCAGCCGAACGCATTGCCGATGAACTGAACAAGATACTCCTCTCCCCCACTCCCTCCAAGGGCTTTGTGGAACTGGAACGCTGCGGACTATTGCCGCTCATCTTCCCTGAACTGGCCTTGTTGCAAGGTACAGATTCGAAGAATGGGAAGACGCACAAGGACAACTTCTATCACACCCTCGAAGTGCTGGACAACGTGGCCAAGGCAACAGCTGACCTCAACAGCATCTCAGAAGGCAACGGCACCTGGAGTTCGCAGAAAGAGCATGTACTTTGGGTACGTTGGGCCGCCCTGATGCACGACATCGGAAAACCCAAGTCGAAACGCTTTGACCCTCTGTTGGGATGGACATTTCACAACCACAACGAGATTGGCGAACGCATGATACCAAGCATCTTCCGACGCATGAAACTGCCCATGAACGAGAAGATGAAGTTCGTGCAGAAACTCGTGCAGATGCACATGCGCCCCATCGCCATTGCAGACTCAGAAGTGACCGATAGTGCGGTGAGAAGACTGCTCTTCGATGCGGGCAATGACATTGACGACCTAATGACGCTCTGCACTGCCGACATCACCTCGAAGAATGACTTGAAGAAGAAGAAGTTTCTCGACAACTACCTCACCGTTCGCACCAAACTGGTGGAGATTGAGGAGAAAGACCGTATCCGCAACTTCCAGCCCCCCATCAGCGGAGAGGACATCATGGAGATGTTCGGACTGAAACCAAGCCGAGAAGTGGGCATTTTGAAAACCCTCATCAAAGACGCCATTCTCGACGGCAAAATAGCCAACGAGTATGAGCCTGCCGAAGCATTGCTCATCGCAGAGGCAAAGAAAATGGGACTGACTCCTCAAAAAACAGATTAACGACGAACTAACAACAAAAACATCCACATACATGAAACTACTAACCACCCTCATGCTCAGCACTGTGCTGATGGCACAGACAGCCATCGCACAAACGAAGCAAGATGTCCTCGGACAAATTGAGAAAGTGAACGACTACTGGCAAAGCCACAACTCGGCCAAGTGCCGTGGTTTTTGGGACAATGCTGCCTACTTCACAGGCAATCAGGAAGTATATAATCTGACGGGCAAGCAGCAATATCTTGACTATGCTATCACCTGGGCAGAATACAATCAATGGAAAGGTGCTACGCAGAAAGACAAGAGCCAATGGCAATACAAGACTTACGGTGAAGGCATGAACCACGTGTTGTTCGCTGACTGGCAAATCTGTTTTCAGGTCTACATCGACCTTTACAAGCAGGAACATCGAGCTGAACGAATCGAACGTGCCCTCGAAGTGATGTGCTATCAAGCCTCGACTCCTGAGACTGACTATTGGTGGTGGGCAGATGCACTCTATATGGGTCTACCCATCTTCACAAAACTCTACACAGTCACCCACGACCAGAAACTGCTTGACAAGCAGTATGAGTGCTTCAAGTGGACAGACGAGATGCTCTTCGACAAAGAGGCACAACTTTACTACCGCGACGGAAAATATGTCTATCCGAAAGTGAAAACTGCCTGCAATGACGGCAAATCCTTCTGGGCACGAGGTGCTGGTTGGGTGTTGGCTGGTTTGGCCAAGGTATTGCAAGACCTTCCCAAAGACAGCAAGTACCGTCCCCTCTACCTCGACCGTTTCAAACAACTGGCCGCAGGTGTGGCTCGCTGCCAGCAACCAGAAGGCTACTGGACTCGTTCCATGCTCTGTCCCGACGATGCACCTGGCTATGAGACATCTGGCACAGCCTTCTTCACGTATGGCATCCTCTGGGGAGTGAACAACGGCATCCTGCCAGCCAAGCAATATCAGTCTACCATCGACAAGGCTTGGAAGTACTTGTCTGAAACAGCCCTTCAACCCGACGGCAGCATCGGTTATGTCCAGCCAATCGGCGAAAAGCCAGACCCCACACGCACGGTGAATGCCCAGTCGCAAGCCCCATTCGGCACTGGTGCCTGGCTCCTTGCTGCATGCGAATATTATAAATATGTGAAGTAAGTGGAAGGCGACCATATCAAAATCAACTACTGGCTCATGCCGCTCTCATGGCTCTACGGGCTTGGGGTAAGCATCAGAAACCTGATGTTTGATTTTGGTATTCTAAAATCCAAGAAATTTGACATCCCTGTCATTAACGTTGGCAACATCACTGTGGGTGGAACAGGCAAGACTCCCCACACAGAATACCTCATCAGGTTATTGTCCGAGAAATATCAGGTGGCAGTGCTCAGTCGGGGATATAAGAGAGAGTCCGAAGGTTATGTGTTAGCCACGGCCAAGACGCCCATGAAGGAAATCGGAGACGAGCCGTATCAGATGAAACACAAGTTCCCCAAGATACACATGGCGGTGGACAAAAACCGCTGTCACGGCATCGAACAACTGATGAAAAGCGACTTGCAGCCACCTACCGATGTCATTCTCCTCGACGATGCCTATCAGCACCGATATGTGCAGGCAGGTATCAATATCCTGCTGATGGATTACCACCGCCTCATCTACTTCGACAAATTATTACCAGCTGGACGACTTCGTGAACCCATCTCTGGCCGTATGCGTGCCGATATTGTGATCATCACGAAATGCCCACGCTACATCACCCCGATGGATTGTCGCGGTATCGTGCAATCGCTGAACCTGGAGAGGTGGCAGAAGGTTTTCTTCACCACATACAAATATCCAAACAAACTGGAAGATCTGGGCGAAAACCCTCTGCTCGTCACAGGCATCGCTTCGCCCGAACAAATAGAGTACGACCTCCGAAAACTGATCCCGACATTCGAGATGATGAGTTTCCCCGACCACCACAACTTCACGGAGCAAGACATCGAGAACATCAGAAAGAAAGCGGCTGGCCGCACTATCATCACCACCGAAAAGGATGCCACACGCCTGCATGGCCTCAAAAGCGTGAAGGTCATACCCATCGAAGTGGAGTTTCTCGACAACAAGGCTAAGGAGTTCGACCAAGTCATAGAAAGTTATGTGCTGACGCACTCACGCAACAGCATTCTCAACAAACTCAAAAGGAAGAAAAAATAAATGGCAACAGAAATAGCGACACTGGGAGAGTTTGGCCTCATCAAACATCTCACCGAAAACATCGAAACAAAAAATACGGAAACCACATACGGGGTTGGCGACGATTGTGCTGTGCTAAACTATAGCAACGACAAAGACATCCTCGTCACCACCGACCTGCTGATGGAAGGCGTACACTTCGACCTCACTTACATGCCCATGAAACATTTGGGCTACAAGTCGGCAATGGTCAATCTCTCCGACATCTATGCCATGGGCGGCATGCCTAAGCAACTCACCGTCAGTCTCGCTGTGAGCAAGCGGTTTAGCGTGGAGGACTTGGAAGACTTCTATGCAGGATTGCTGTTAGCCTGCGAAGAGCATCAAGTGGACATCGTGGGTGGCGACACCACTTCATCACGCACAGGACTCGCCATCTCCATCACCGCCATCGGCGAAGCAGAGAAAGGTACAGCCATCTACCGCAATGGTGCCAAGGAGACCGACCTCATCTGCGTGAGCGGTGACCTTGGAGCCGCATACATGGGTTTCCAACTGCTGGAACGTGAGAAGGAAGTTTATTACAAACAGATTGAGACCGCCAAGACCGATACCGAACGCATGGCCATCTCTCAGCCCGATTTTAGCGGACGTGAGTACCTGCTCGAACGACAGATGAAGCCTGAAGCAAGGCGCGACATCATCCTCCGACTGCGCGAGGCAGGCATCCAACCCACCGCCATGATGGACATTAGCGACGGACTCTCATCCGAACTCATCCACATCTGCACCCAAAGTCACTGCGGATGCCGCATCTACGAAGAGCGCATTCCCATCGACTACCAGACAGCCGTTATGGCCGAGGAACTGAACATGAACCTCACCACTGCGGCTCTCAATGGAGGTGAAGACTACGAACTGCTGTTCACCGTCCCAATTGCCGACCATGAGAAGATGGAACAGATGAAAGACGTAAAGATTATCGGCCACATTACCAAAGAGAGCCTTGGTTGCGCCCTCATTACAAGAGACGGTGCCGAGTTCGAACTGAAAGCGCAAGGCTTTAATCCATTGAAATAACATACCCAAAGACTTATTCAAAACTATAAAACAAAAAGCATTATGAGAGTAATTATTGAACCCGATTACGAAGCCCTCTCTAAATGGGCTGCTAACTACGTAGCAAACCGCATCATTCAGGCCAATCCGACCCCAGAAAAGCCATTCGTGCTAGGATGTCCCACTGGTTCATCGCCACTTGGCCTCTACCGCAACCTGATTGACATGTGCAGTGCTGGCAAGATTTCGTTCCAGAATGTCATCACCTTCAACATGGACGAGTATGTGAAACTGCCAGAAGACCACCCAGAGAGCTACCACTCTTTCATGTGGAACAACTTCTTCAACCACATCGATATCAAGCCAGAGAACGTGCACATCCTCAATGGTAACGCACCTGACCTCGTGGCTGAATGCAACCACTATGAAGAGCTCATTGCCCAGGCAGGTGGTGTTGACCTCTTCATGGGCGGTATCGGTCCTGACGGCCACCTTGCCTTCAACGAGCCAGGTTCTTCTCTGTCTTCTCGCACCCGCATCAAGACCCTCACCACCGACACTATCCACGCTAACAGCCGTTTCTTCGACAACGACCTCAGCCTCGTTCCCAAGCAGGCACTGACAGTCGGCATCGGCACCGTGATGGATGCGAAGGAAGTGCTCCTCGTGTGCAGCGGTCATAACAAGGCACGTGCATTGAAGCATTGCATCGACGGTGATATCAGCCACAAGTGGACTTCATCTATGCTCCAGATGCACCCACATGCCATCGTGGTATGCGACGAAGCTGCTTGCGACGAGTTGACCGTAGGTACTTACAAATACTACCTCGACAAGGAGAGAGGCAATCTGTAAACAAGCATTGTTATACAAAGAAGGGGTTGCGTTGATCGCAACCCCTTCTCTTTTTATACTTTCCTGAGTCTATTCTTCCAAAAACTCCTCCACTAAAGCACGAACTTCCACCTGAGCAATCTCCAGATTGTCGTTGATGACCACCTCATCGAAGTGTTCGGCTTGTGCAAGTTCATACTTGGCACGTTCAATGCGCTGCTCAATCACCTCGGGCGCATCAGTGGCACGATTCTCCAGACGACGGCGAAGTTCCTCGATGCCGGGTGGCTGGATGAAGATGCTGAGTGCACGCTTTCCATAGAGCTTCTTAATGTTCATCGCACCGTTCACATCCACATCAAACACGACATTCTCGCCATCAGCCAATTGCTTGTCCACCTGCGACTTCAGCGTTCCATAGTACTTATCGACATACACTTCTTCGTACTCGATGAACTCATCATTGGCAATCTTCTGACGGAACTCGTCAGGAGTCAGGAAGAAATATTCCACACCATTCTTCTCTTCGCCACGTGGCGCACGTGACGTGGCAGAAATGGAGAAGTGGAGGTTCAGTTCCTCAGCACCTCCGTCAGCCATGATACTATTGATGATGGTTGACTTGCCCGACCCTGAGGGGGCGGCAAAAATAATCAGTTTTCCTTCCATACTTACATCACATTGAGCACTTGCTCTTTTATTTGTTCGAGTTCATCCTTCATTTTCACCACGATGTTCTGCATCTCCGCCTGATTCGACTTCGAGCCTGTGGTGTTGATTTCGCGTCCCATCTCCTGAGCGATGAAACCCAGTTTCTTGCCCTGACCGTGACCGTCTTGCATAGTCTCAATGAAGTAGCGGAGATGGTTGGTGAGACGCTGTTTCTCCTCGCTGATGTCGAGTTTTTCTATATAATAGATCATCTCCTGTTCGAGACGGTTCTTATCGTAATCCACACCAATGTTCTGTTCCAAGGCATCGAGAATGCGCTGACGGATCTTCTCCGTGCGCTCCTTCTCGTATGGCTCGATGGAAGCCAACAGAGCGGCGATGTTATCAATCTTCTCCTGGAACTTCTTTGCTAATGCAAGACCCTCCTGCTTGCGGAAAGCCACCAGTTCGTCCACAGCTCCTTCCACAGCCTGACGAGCCACAGTCCATTCCTCGTCGGAGAGTTCCTCCACCTCCGTATGCGTGAACACATCGGGCATGCGGAGCAAGGTGCTGTACCAGTCCTCGGGTTGTGGAAGATCCAATGCCTGTCGCATCTGCTCAATCTGCTGCTTGTATGAACGGATCAGTGTCATGTTGAGCGGTGTAGCCAACGAAGCCTCATCCTTCTCAACCCAAAGCACGAAATCCACTTTGCCACGCTCCAGTTTCTGCTGCATGATTTGGCGCATTTCCATCTCTTTCTCACGATAGATTGGAGCGATGCGCGAGGTGATGTCGAGCGCCTTGCTATTCAGCGACTTAACCTC
The DNA here is from genome assembly GCA_017448965.1 of Bacteroidaceae bacterium. Lineage (GTDB taxonomy): Bacteria > Bacteroidota > Bacteroidia > Bacteroidales > Bacteroidaceae > Minthosoma. The sequence goes on from JAFSKK010000012.1 coordinate 20,600, forward strand.
TGCGTGAATCTTCTTTCCGTTGTACTCTACGACGCACTTGCCGTAACCAGTCATTGATTGTATCATGATATCGTTTGTTAATTTTCGTGCAAAGGTACGAAAAAACTAAAAAATTTCCGTACCTTTGCACATCATTTTATCAATGTATGTCAGTAATTTTACATATTGAGACGGCAACCGACCTGTGCAGCGTGGCAGTGAGTCAGGACAGCGCCATCATCTTCCAGACGGACAACCTGCCCAAGGAAGGGGATGAGCCGAAGAAAGAGAAGGGAACGAACCACGCTTCCATCCTCGGAACAATGGTGGACGAAGCGCTTTCCTTCACCGACAATCACGCCATTCCGTTCGATGCGGTGGCTGTGAGTGCAGGACCTGGCAGTTACACAGGACTACGCATCGGTGTATCGATGGCGAAAGGGGTAGCATACGGACGAAACTTGAAACTCATCGGAGTTCCCACGTTGGAAGTACAATGTGTGCCCATTCTGTTGGTGCACGACGACCTGCCTGAGGACGCGCTCCTCTGTCCGATGCTTGATGCCCGACGCATGGAGGTTTATACGGCCTTGTACACACGAGCTTTGAAAACCGTCCTGCCGATTCAGCCGATGGTCATCGACGAGCACGCTTTCGAGCAGCAGCTGAACGAGCATCCCGTCTATTTCTTCGGTAATGGTGCCGAGAAATGCAAGACAGTCATTCAGCATCCCAACGCTCACTTCTTCGATGGCGTCCCTTTGCTGGCCAAGTACATGTCGCCACTGGCAGAGAAGAAGTTCCTGCACGAAGAATTTGAGGACGTGGCATACTTCGAACCGAACTATCTGAAGGAATTCCAAGCCACACATGCGAAAAATCCGCTGACAGGAGAATAAGCCTTATAAGAAAACAACAGACAGAATGGATTACAATACGAAGAGAGAGAAACTCATCATGCCCGAGTATGGGCGTGGCATTCAGCAGATGGTTCAGCACTGCAAGACCATCGCTGACCGCAACGAACGTATGCGTTGTGCCAACACCATCATCGACGCTATGGCCAATATGGCCGAACAGACGGCAGATAAAGAGGACTTCCAGAAAAAACTCTGGAACCACTTGGCTGCGATGGCACAATATGAACTGGATATTGACTACCCTGTAGAGATTGAGCGCATGGACGACGAGGAGGCACATCCCGACCAACTTCCCTACCCTCAGCACCGCATCAAGCAGCGCAACTACGGCACCATTGTGGAGCAGTTCACCGAGCATCTGGCCACGATGGAGGAAGGTCTGCAGCGCGATGACTTGGCTCTGCTGGTGGCCAACCACATGAAGCGTGACCTCTCCAATTGGAGCACAGACTCAATGAGCGACGAGAAAGTCGTGGAAGACATGACACGCTACACCGATGGAAAGGTGCGCCTTGACCTCAATCAACAGCATCTCATCAGCGACGGAGAATTACTCAGCACCCGCGTGTCGACCAGTGTGAAAAAGAAGAAGAAAAAATAGAGACGTCAAAAGAGTAAGCACATGGCATCATTCATCATAGAAGGCGGACACCAACTGCATGGAGAAATCACTCCTCAAGGTGCGAAGAACGAAGCACTGGAGGTCATTTCTGCCATCCTGTTGACCGCTGAACCTGTCATCATCCGCAATGTGCCCAACATTCTTGATGTAAACAACCTCATCAGTTTGCTCAGCAAGATGGGTGTGCGCATCACCGACTTGGGCGACCACGCATGGCAATTCCAAGCCAACCAACTCGACATGGAATATTTGGGAAGCCAAGAGTTCGTGCAACGCTGTTCCGCCCTACGCGGCAGTATCCTCGTACTCGGTCCATTGCTCGCCCGTTTCCATAAGGCATGCGTAGCAAAACCTGGTGGTGACCAGATTGGTCGCCGACGCCTCGACACACATTTTTTGGGCATTCAGGAGTTGGGGGCCAAATTCAACTTCAGCGTGGAACGCGGTGTATATGAGATTGACGCCAACGAACTGAAAGGTACCTACATGCTGCTGGACGAAGCCAGTGTAACAGGTACCGCCAACATCATTATGACCGCTGTGCTGGCAAAAGGAACCACCACCATCTACAATGCGGCATGCGAACCATATATCCAACAGTTGTGCGGCATGCTCAACCAGATGGGAGCCAAGATTTCTGGCATCAGTTCCAACCTCCTCACCATCGAGGGAGTCACCGAACTGCATGGCACCGACCACACCATCCTGCCCGACATGATTGAGGTGGGTTCTTTCATCGGTATGGCCGCCATGACCGGCAGTGACATCACCATCAAGAACGTCAGCTACGAAAACCTCGGCATCATTCCGCAAGCTTTCCGCCGTCTAGGCATCACCATTGAGCGTGTGGGTGACGACATCCACATCCCTGAACACCAGCACTACGAAGTGATGTCCTTCATGGACGGCAGCACCATGGCGATAGCCGATGCACCTTGGCCTGGACTCACACCCGACCTGCTCAGTATCATGCTTGTTGTGGCTACACAGGCAAAGGGTTCGGTGCTCATTCACCAGAAGATGTTTGAAAGCCGCCTCTTCTTCGTTGATAAACTCATCGACATGGGTGCACAAATCATTCTCTGCGACCCCCACCGTGCTGTAGTTGTCGGACACGACAACCAGATGAAACTGCACGGTGCCAAAATGTCCAGTCCTGATATCCGTGCTGGCATTGCCCTGCTCATCGCTGCCCTCTCCGCCAACGGAGTCAGCATGATCAGCAACATTGAGCAGATTGACCGAGGCTACGAAGACATCGAAGGACGACTCACCGCATTAGGTGCTGCCATCAAGAGAATACAATAGAAGACCCTCTCCCCAACCCTCCCCCGTAATGAGGAGGGAGACAATGCGGGATGTGACACAACTATGATACGACCAGAAGACGTTTACCAAATTGGCAGGATGGGCAAGGCTCACGGACTGAAAGGCGAAATCAACTTTCAGTTCACTGACGACGTGTGGGACAGAACCGACAGCGACTATATCATTTGCGAAGTGGATGGCATTCTTGTTCCCTTCTTCATTGAGGAATACCGCTTCCGCAGCGACTCGACTGCCATCATGAAGCTGGAAGACATTGACAGCATTGAAGCGGCTCAGATGTTGGTGAACTGCAACGTCTTCTTCGAGAAAAAATATCAAGAAGAACTGGGCGAGGACGAGGTATCACTCCACTATTTCATCGGCTTCAAGATGGTGGATGGCGACAACGACCAAGAGATTGGCACCATCACCGACATTGACGACAACACAGACAACTGGCTCTTCATCGTGGAGCGTCCCGATGGCAGCGAGGTGATGATACCTGCCCATGAAGAGTTTATCACGGAAATCAAACAAGAAGAAAAACTCATGATAATGGACTTACCTATAGGACTGCTTGAACTATAAGAAGAGTCGTAAAGAAGGAGCACCCGATAGTCGGGTGCTCCTTCTTTTGTTTTCATGAATTGTTTGTTCTTTCAGTCGTCGCAGTTACGGAAAAGCTTACCACAAGTCCGTGTCGGGCAAATCGTTCAACTCTTCCTCGCTGCCGCGCTCTTGGGCGCGGGCACTGCCATTGCCGCCGCCACCGTATTTGATGCCAACGTTGTTTGTGATGTTGCTGATGCAGACGATTCTTGCCGTTGAGATGCTGTTTGCCTGCATGGCAGGTCTCATATATTCTTTCTTGTTCATGGCTCTATATGGGTTATTTAATCATGATTTTCTTGCCTGCATGAATGTATAGGCCCTTGGTCATGGGCTTGCCATTGAGCTGGCGTCCGTCGAGCGTGTACCAGCCACTGGCCTCGTTTGCACGGTCCGTGCTCTTCATGTTGGCTATTCCCGTGGCTTCCTCGTCACCAAAGTTGAGGTTGAAGTGGCGAATCTGGGCGGCAGAGGTGCTGTTGTCTTCGCCCATCTTGAAGTAGGCGCGCTGGGCGTTGATGAAGGGGGTCTGTTCGTCGCTGGGTTGCGGATAGTACAGCGTGTTCTCTTCGCCCATGAACAGGATGCTTGGGTCGGTGTCGGCGAACGTCAAGGCTTTGTAGGTGCCAAGGAAGCGGACGCGCCCGTCGCCCTCGGTGCTGTTGTCGTAGCCGTTGTCAGCCGCGTTGATGGTCACGTTACGGAAGACGAGGTCGGCCTCTGTCAGGTCATCGCCGCTCTCCCACTTGATGATGTAGGGAGTGCCGGCCGCGAGTGTCGTCACAGCATCGCCAAAGGTCAAGTTGAGTGTCGTACCTTCTGTCTCTTCCGTGATGCTGGCAGCGGTCACGGTGTGGGCAGTGGCTCCGTCGAGCGGACTTCCGCTGAGGGTCACGTCGAAGGGCAGGCACAGCGTGTTCCACATGCCGTCCTTGTAGAGTGTGCGGCCCGTGAGGGTGACTTCATACGGCAGGCCACTTCCGGCTGCGGTGCTGATGCCCTCGCTGTTGTCGGCATCATCGGCCAGCGAGAGATTGTTCATCACCGTCCAGCCTTCGGGGATGCCGTTGACATTGTCGTTGTCATTGACATCAGGACCGACCGACCAGCCTTCCATTGATTCCGCCTTCACGAAAGTTCCGGTTTCAGCAACGTTGCCGAGCCAATTGACGGTACAATAGTCTGCTGAGATGTCTGTGGCGAGACACTTCACATAGTTGAGCGAGGTGCAGCTCGAAAACATAGAAGAATAGCAGCCCTCAGCCAAAGTCGGTGCAGGCAGATCGGGAGCGGTCGTCAGGTTGGTGCAGTTAATGAACATGTCGGCATAGCAAGATTCAGCCAATGTGATCGCAGGCAATGCAGGAGCGGAAGTCAATGCTGAGCAACCCATGAACATTGCACTGTAGCACCATTCTTCCAACGTGGTGGCAGGCAAAGCAGGAGCACGGGTGATGCCTTCACAACTTGAGAACATTTGGTCGTAGCAATTGATGGTCAGCGTCGTGGCAGGCAGCACAATGTCTTTCGTGGGATGGTTCTTGATAGTTGTGTTTGATTCGAAATCAGCCCTCATGAACAGTTGGAAGAAGGCATAAGGCGCTGTCAAAGTGGTGTTCGTGGCGAAACCGTCTTTATCTATCAGACTCATCACATTGCCATAGACATAGCAGTCGTTGGAACACTCGAAATGGAAGCCTGCCCATTCTTCTTCGTTATAGCACGTTCCGTTGTCGCCACGGAAACTGATGACATCGTTGGCGGCAAGACTAATAGGCGTGTTCCAGGCAACGTCCGTCCACTCCTCATCATTCAGTTTATACTGGATGGCATCAAGGGATGGTGTTGACCATTCGCCCCAATTCACGGTGATGCTTCCGTCCTCCACCGCCTCGAAGGTCAGCGGTGTCTCGGTCATAGACGGTCCAAGTTCCACCTTCGTGTATATCACCGTGGTCGCTTCGCAACTATAGTCAATGATGGTATTGACGTGCTTAACAACCTCGCCCTCCTCAAAACTATAGGTTACAACATCAGCAGAAGTGGAGCCTATATGGGATACGATGAACTTTCCATACTCAATTGGATTGCTGATAACCTCCAGGCTTTGTGCGTTTTCTGCATCAATGACCGCTTTGAAGCCCTCATCAATGTCATACAGATTCGAGTTGATTTCGGACGTTACTGTCTTGCCCGGGAAGTAGAGCTCTCCCACATATCGCGCACTGCTCCAGTTTCCATCCATAAGTGAAACCTTTTCAGCATCGGTGCAAAGGGCAAAGCCTTCGCCTGTCGTAGTATAATCAAACTCATGTCCTGAGAGCAGGGCGGCATAATCTTTGTCTGCCATGCCGTTCAGAAATTCACACAAGTGAGACACGACAACATTAGATACTGTCATATCGCCAGAATAGAGGTATTTAATTGCCGAAGTGCCATCCACGACAACCTCGCCAACATAGACGGTGGAGCTCTTTGTCAACTGTTCTCTTGCCGTAACGGTAGTGACGGTCTTATTTGCCCATGTCGTCGCAGGCATCATGCACAAGAATGCCACCAATATGGCCAGCATCCTTTTGGTTTTTAGTTCCTTCTTCATATTAGATAATGATTAAGTTGTTAATGAACACAAAGGTAAGGTTTTTTAACTAAAAGACGGAAGAAAACAAGCCATTTTTACCCCCCCTGTTAACACTATTTAACAAAACAGAGGCTTCCATTCAACAAAATCGCCTTCGACGGACGTTCTTCCACATCTTGCGCTGAGGAGATTCTTATGCCTCGTCACACCTTCTTCCACAGCCTCTAAACCGACATCCCCGACGTCGGTCGACCGACATCGGGGACATCGGTTAACCGACGTCGGGGATGTCGGTTTAGAGGCTGTGGAAGGAAGTCATTAGAGGCTACGGCGTAGAGGCAATGGAGGATGTGTCGCCCAGGAGTGAGCGGTTCTTCGTCTGCGTGTCAAAACACAACGGAAAATGCCCCTTTCACGTAAATCCTCACACCGAACTCACGTTAAATTAGGGGTGATCTCGAGATGAGAGGGAATCAGCAATGAGATGTTGGTGTTAAGCTTCGAGGAAAAAGGCTGAAAGAACTCCCCATAAAAGTAAGACAACAGGGCGGAAAAGGTGGTGGAACGAGAGAAGATGGGCAAAATGTATCGGCATTTGAAAAAAATGTCGTACCTTTGCAAAAGATTTATTCAAACGACATCATGAAGAAAAGAATATGCATTTTAGGTTCGACGGGAAGCATCGGCACACAGGCGTTGGACGTGATTGGACAGCACAGCGACCTCTACGAGGCATACGTGCTGACGGCCTACAACAATGCAGACTTGCTCATTGAACAGGCGAGACGATACCATCCAGAGGCAGTGGTCATTGCCAAGGAGTCGAACTATGGGAAGGTGAAGGAGGGGCTTGACGACCTGCCTATCAAGGTATATACAGGTGCTGATGCGCTCTGTCAAGTGGTGCAGAACGACAACGTGGACATCGTGCTGGCCTCTATGGTGGGGTTTGCAGGTCTGGAACCAACCATCGCTGCCATCAAGGCAAAGAAGATGATTGCGCTGGCAAACAAAGAGACGCTGGTGGTGGCGGGCGACCTCATCACACGGCTGGCGAACGAGAACCAAGTGCCCATCCTGCCTGTAGATTCTGAACATTCCGCCATCTTCCAGTGCTTGGAGCCAGGCAACCGCATCGACAAGATTCTGCTCACATGTAGCGGAGGTCCATTCCGAAAGTTCACGAAAGAACAACTGAAAGGAGTGACGAAGGCTGATGCTCTCGCCCACCCCACTTGGAACATGGGCGCAAAAATCACCATCGACTCAGCCACGCTGATGAACAAAGGATTCGAAGTCATTGAAGCCCGTTGGTTGTTTGGTGTGACACCAGAACAGATTCAGGTGGTGGTGCATCCTCAGTCAGTCATCCATAGCGCCGTACAGTTTGAGGATGGTGCGGTGAAGGCACAGTTGGGTGTTCCAGACATGCGCCTGCCCATCCAGTATGCGTTCAGCTATCCGAAGCGACTCTCATTGAACGGTGAACGTCTTGACCTCTTCCAGCTGAAGGATTTGACGTTCGAGAAACCCGATGTGGAGCGTTTCCGTTGTCTCGGTTTGGCTTACGAAGCCCTGAAGCAAGGGGGCAATATGCCTTGCATCGTGAATGCTGCCAACGAAGTGGTCAACCGTGCTTTCATCGAAGACAGGATCAGCTTTGAGCAGATGGCCGACATCATCGAACAGACCATGGCGAAGATTGCGTTCACCACCGATTCGACATTGGAGACCTATCTGCAAACAGACAAGGAAGCCAGGCAGTACGCTTCCACCTTATTGTAAGAATTGAAAAATTGAAGAATTGAAGAATTGAAGTTATATCACTAAATGGAAACGATATTGATTAAGGGGCTGCAACTCATCATTGCCCTCGCCCTGCTCATCATTCTGCACGAGGGAGGACACTTCTTTGCAGCAAAAATTTTCAAGGTTAGGGTAGAAAAGTTCTACCTTTTCTTCGACTGGAAGTTCAGCCTGTTCAGCACCTACAGCAACTGGTGGCGCAAACTGACGGGCAAGGCACCTGCGAAAAAGAAGGAGAACGGAGAGTATGAATACGAAGGCACGGAATATGGCATCGGATGGATTCCATTGGGTGGCTATGTGAAGATTTCAGGCATGGTGGACGAATCATCCTTCAACGAGGATGACAGCCAGAAGAGCTTTTGGAAGCAGCTGCCTCAACTGATGAAGAATATCATCATCAAGAATTCAGACGTGAAGGGCGAGACATGGGAGTTCCGCACTCACCCAGCCTGGCAACGCCTCATCATCATGCTGGGCGGTATCATCATGAACTTCATCACCGCCTTTGTCATCTATGCAATGGTGCTGTTCACATGGGGCGAAAGTTTCGTGAAGAGTGAAGACATGACGTATGGAATGAAGTTCTCGGAACAGGCAAAAGCTGACGGATTCCGCGATGGCGACATCATTATCAAGACCGACGACGAAGTCGTAGAGTCATGGAGCACTTCTGTATTGCAAGATATGTCGAACGCCAAAACCGTCACGGTGCTCCGCGAGGGGAAAGAGGTGACAATCAATATGCCCGAGGAACTCTCTTTGCTCGACATGATTGAACAGCCTTCCTATGCAGCCATGCGTGCACCACTCGCCATCGACAGCATCCTCCCAGGCACTCCTGCCGAGGAAATGGGCTTGAAGAAGACAGACCGCATCTGCTCGGTGAACGGCATCAAGGTGGAAGACTTCAATGATTTCCAGAACAGCCTCATCATGCTGCAGAAAGCTTTGCCAGAGGATGCGAATTTTGGCGACAGCCTCAAAGCCCGCCAAATCACCCTTGTACTGAACGATTCCGTCGTTCAGCAAGTGACCCTCACTCCTGAATTCACGCTGGGCTTTGCCAATGCGATGCCTTATCAGGATAAGATCACGACGAAGACTTACGGCTTCTTCGAGTCCTTCCCTGCTGGTGTGAAGTATGGCTGGAACACATTAACCAGTTATGCCGACCAGATGAAGTATGTCTTCACCAAAAAGGGAGCCCGTCAAGTGGGCGGTTTCATCAGCATCGGCAATATCTTCCCCGATGTATGGAACTGGGAGCGATTCTGGCTGCTCACCGCATTCCTTTCCATCGCCCTTGGTTTTATCAACGTGCTCCCCATCCCTGCTCTCGATGGTGGACATGCCCTCTTCGCCACGTTTGAACTCCTCACGGGCAAACGTCTCAACGACAACTTCCTCCTGGTGGTTCAATACTTCGGCATGTACATTCTGCTGGGATTGATGATCTTAGCTCAGTTGAACGACATCTTAAGAGTTTTCGGATTATAACTCATCATTCATCAATATCACCGTGAAGATTCTGGCTGTAGGCATGAACTATGCCAAACATATCGACGAGTTACACACTAAAGAGGAACAAAATTCGTTATTACATACAGAACCCGTCTTGTTCTCCAAGTTCGACTCGAGCATCATCCAGCCGGGCAAACCATTCTTTGTCCCCGACTTTGCCGACCGGTTCGACTACGAGACAGAGATTGTGGTGAAGATAGCCCATGTGGGAAAGGACATCAGCGAACGTTTTGCCCACCGCTACTACAACGAGCTGACCGTCGGCATCGACTTCACGGCACGCGACCTCCAAAAGGAACTGCGGGACAAGGGCATGCCGTGGGAATGCTGCAAAGGCTTCGACGGAAGTGCGGCACTCGGCAAGTTCATCACCAAGGAAGAGCTCGGCTGCGATGTGCAGGACATCCATTTCCACATGGATCTGAACGGTGAGCGCCGACAGACGGGGCATACGGCAGATATGATACACACCATCGACCACATCATCGCCTATGCCTCCAAGTTCTTCACCCTCAAGACGGGCGACCTCATCTTCACAGGCACTCCAGAGGGTGTTGGCTCCGTGAAAGAGGGAGACAAGATTGAAGCCTACATCGGTAACCAGAAACTACTCGATTTAAGAATCAAATAATTCGATTTAAGAATCAAACAATGATGAGAAGACTATACACCTTATTATTCATGCTGTTGACATTGGCACTCGGAGCCAATGCTCAGTCTCGCTATGCCGAACACTCCAAACTTGCTTCGGGCAAGTGGGTGAAGATTCGCGTGGCCGATGAAGGTGTATACCAAATCAGCAGCGCCACCCTGAAAAGCATGGGCTTCAGCAATCCCGACAAAGTGTGTCTCTACGGTTACAATCTCCCCATGCTTCCCGAAACGAACCTCGAAGAGCTGGACGATGACCTCACGGAACTGCCACTCTTCCGCAAGACAGACGGCACCTTGCTTTTCTACTCTTGTGGAACTATACAGTGGACACGCAAGAATGCCAGCAGCGCATTCACCCACAGTAACAACCCCTACTCCAACTACGTTTATTACTTCCTGACGGAGACCAGCGGTACACCTGCCACCTTCGAGCAGACAGGTACGGAAACCACGATGGAGGCCACACAAACCAGTTATCTGGCTCATGTGCTCTACGAGCAAGACGCCTTCTCCTTCATCAATGCAGGACGCATGTTCTTCGACTCCTACGACTTTGCCAACGGAGCCACCAAGACCTACAAACTGAACTTTGATGCACCAGCTTCCGGCGATGTGACCCTCGATGTCCAGTTCGCCGCCTCCTCATCCTCATCGCTCAACGTGTCGGTAGGCAGCAATACCTTGGGAACTCTCAGCATCAGCGAACCTGCCAGCTACAGCACAATGACCCTGGCAAGCCGTTCTTTCACGCTCTACGACCAAACGGCTTCATCGCTCGACGTAACGCTGAGGCATGTACGCACCACCAGCATGAAGGGACACCTCGACTATATCCGTGCCACTTACGAAACACCGCTTTCCCTCACAGGAAAGAATTATATGGTCTTCACAGCCACCCAAGACAACACAGCAGCTTTTCAGTTGCAGGGAGTGGATAATGCCACCCGTATTTGGAACATCACCAACAACGTTCCCACCGAACAGGTCGGCACCCGTTCTGGCTCCACCTTCAAGGCTGTCGCTTACGGCATTGAAAACAAATATGTAGCTGTGAACACCAACGCCACCTTCCCTTCTCCGCAAGTGGTCGGAACGGTGGCCAACCAAGACCTTCATGCCCTCGACAGCATCAACCTGCTCATCATCGTGCCAGCCAACGGCAAACTCACCGCTCAGGCGCAACGACTGGCCGATGCCCACACGTCCATCGATGGCATCAAATGTGCGGTGGTCAGGGCTGACCAAGTCTACAACGAGTTCTCTTCGGGTGCACCCGATGCCACAGCTTATCGCCGAATGATGAAGATGTTCTACGACAAGCAGTACACCGCATCTCCACTCACAGGCACAGAGAAAGGGAGCCTCAATCTCCTGCTCTTCGGCAACTGCATGTGGGACAACCGCTTCGTCACCAGTGGCCTATCCTCCAAGTCTCAAGACGACTACCTGCTGGCCTACGAGTCCATGAACTCATGGTCACACACCGACTCCTACGTGGCAGAAGAATACTTCACACTATTGGCCGACGGCAAGGGCGTCTCCCCTCTCAAGGAAAAGCCCGATTGCGGCGTGGGTCGTCTGCCCTTATCTACAGAGACGGAAGCCAAAAATGTGGTGGACAAAATCATCACCTACATGCAGAACCTCAACGCCGGTGCGTGGAAGAACACCATCTGCCTCATGGCCGACGATGACAAGACCATCATCCACATGGAAGATGCAGAGAATGTGCTGTCCAACACAGAGAGTCTCTTCCCCGACTACCACTACAAACGCATCTACTGGGATGCCTACGAACGCACACAATCCGCCACAGGCAACAGTTATCCTGACGTGTATGCCGAAATCAACAAAGTGATGGAAGAAGGTGCGCTCATCATGGACTACACGGGACATGGAGCAGCCTATACCTTGTCGCACGAGCAGGTGCTCACCACACCCGACTTCCAGAAGTGGACATCGCCACGCATCCCCGTATGGATTACAGCAGCCTGCGATGTGACCCCCTTCGACATGAACACGGAGAACCTCGGTTGTGAAGCCATCCTCAATAAGCAGGGAGCCGCCGTAGCCTTCATTGGCACGGCACGTACCGTGTATTCATCTCCCAACCGCATCATCAACCGCAACTTCATGTCGCATGTGCTTGCCACGAAGAACAATGGCGAACACTTCACCATAGGTGAGGCATTGGCACAAGCCAAGGCTGACATCGTAGGTTCCAAGAGTTACTACTCCAAGATAGACACCATCAACAAGGCGCACTTCGTTCTCTTGGGAGACCCAGCCCTCAAACTCATCACCCCCACCTACAAGGTGAAGATTGACAAGTTCAATGGCCAAAGTGTCGATGCAGAGAATCCACCCACCATCTCCGCAGGTGAGACAATCACTGTGGAAGGGCACATTGTCGATGCACAAGGAGAGCCTGCCACCAACTTCGACGGCACCGTATCCCCCACTGTCTATGACAGCGAAGAACACATTGTCGGCAACAACAACATGGGCATAGAAGAAGTGTTCGAATATGATGACCGCACACGTGTCCTCTATGCAGGAACGGACTCTGTCAAGGCTGGTACTTTCAAGTTCACCTTCCCTGTGCCTCTTGACATCAACTACTCCGATGAGTCAGGTCTCATCGTCCTCTATGCCATCAACACGGAAAAGACATTGGAAGCCAATGGAAAATTTGAAGACTTCCTCGTGGGCGGTACAGCGACCGAAGAGATCACCGACACCGAAGGTCCATCCATCGCCACCTTCTCCGACGGACAGAACGTGGCCAACATCAGTTACACCAGCGAAACGCCGACCCTGCGCATCGAACTCTCCGATGAGAGCGGCATCAACACCACAGGCAATGGGCTTGGGCACGACATCGTAGCCATCATCGACGGAAACGAAGCCACCACCTACACCCTGAACAACTACTACACCCAATCCGTTGGCGACTACCGTTCCGGCACAGTCGTCTATACGTTGCCCACTCTTTCTGCAGGCAAACATTCGCTGGTTGTCCGTGCCTTCGACACCCTCAACAACTTAGGCGAAGAGTCTTACTCCTTCGAAGTAGTGACAGGTCTCACCCAACTGTATGACATCTACGACATGTCAGGTCGGAAAGTGTACAGCAGCACAGAGCGTACACCCTCACTTCCCAAGGGCATCTACATCCGCCACACACGCCTCACCTCTCCGAAGGGCGACATCACCACATCGTCAGAAAAGTTCATCATCACACAATAAAGCACCCCTTCTCTCGTTTCTATAAGAGGCTGCCCAAAATCCTTTGAACATCCCGATTTTCGGCATCCTCTCAAAAACTCAACAATAAGATGAAGAAAACGCTATTCATACTCACCTTCCTTGTCCTTGCCCTTTCGGCAAGCGCACAGGACGTGAAGAACCAACTGAACCCCGTCTATCACGGAGTCACCTCATTGGCCATCGCCCCCGATGCACGTGCTGGCGGTATGGGTGACATCGGTGCCGCTACCGACCCCGACGTGAACTCGCAGTATTGGAATCCCGCCAAATACCCCTTCTGCATCAGTCGCTCAGGTGTGTCACTCAACTACACACCTTGGCTCCGTCAACTCGTCAACGACATCGACCTCGCCAACATAACAGGCTACTACCGTTTGGGCGACTACGATGCTCTCTCTGGTTCTCTTCGCTATTTCTCTCTGGGCGAAGTGTGGACTGAAGATGAGACCACATCGTTCAAGCCCTACGAGATGGCGGTCGATCTGGCCTACTCGCGCATGCTCTCCGAAACCTTTTCGGCAGGTGTGGCACTCCGCTACATCTACTCCGACTTGGCCTATCGTGGCGAAGGCGACGACGAGATGCGCCCCGGTTCAGCCTTTGCTGCCGACATCGCCCTCTATCACAACGGCTACCTCAACCTCGGTGGCCATGAGAGCCAACTCGGGTGGGGTCTCAACGTCTCCAACATCGGTTCCAAGATTTCTTACGACGAGGGCAACACCTCCGAGTTCCTTCCCACCAACCTGCGTCTTGGTGCATCGCTGCTCGTGCCATTCGACGAATACAACACCCTGACCATCGCAGCCGATGCCAACAAACTGCTGGTGCCCACACGCCCCACGATGGAGCAGTATCTGGCCACTTTGCCCGAAGACCAGCGCGAACTGGAGAAAGAAAACTACGGTGCTTATCGTACCTGGCTCGAAGGTGAGGGCTACTACAATGTCTCGCCCATCTCTGGTATCTTCAAGTCCTTCCACGATGCGCCAAACGGAGCCAAGGAAGAGTTTCAGGAAATCCAGTGGAGTGTCGGTCTCGAATATGCTTACAACAACCAGTTCTTCCTCCGTGGAGGTTATCACTACGAGCACCCCAACAAGGGTAATCGCCAATACTATACGGTCGGTGCTGGTTTCAAGATGAATGTCTTCTCACTCGATGCCTCCTACGTCATCTCCACCGCCCAAAGCAACCCACTCGACCAGACCCTCCGCTTCTCCCTTGCCTTCGACATGGACGGCATCGGCGACCTGCTGGGCAAGAAACGCAGAAGATAAAGTTATTGACCATTTGACGATTTACTATTTACCATTTCTATCTTGATTGGACTATATGACTCATTAGCCATTTGGAATGATCAATTGCAAAATAACAAAATCGTCAAATAAATTGTAAATTATAAATTGTCAAATTGTAAATTTAAAATCGGTTTTGGCTTCGATGTGCACCAGTTAGTGGAAGGTCGTGACCTTTGGCTTGGCGGCATCAAGATTGAGCACACCCTCGGTCTGCTCGGTCACTCCGACGCAGATGTGCTCATCCATGCCATCTGCGATGCCATCCTGGGTGCCGCCAACATGCGTGACATCGGCTACCATTTTCCCCCCAAGAAGGGCAATGAGTTTGAGAACATCGACTCCAAGATACTCCTGAAGAAGACTCTCGACATCGTAGCAGAGAAAGGCTACACCATCGGCAACATCGACTGCACCATCTGTGCCGAACGTCCCAAACTCAATCCTCATATTCCCCAGATGCAGCAAACCCTTGCCGAGGTGATGGGCATCGACCCCGACGACATCTCCATCAAGGCCACCACCACCGAGAAACTCGGCTTCACGGGTCGTGAAGAAGGTATCAGCGCCTATGCCGTGGTGCTGCTGCAGAAATAAATCAAAACAAAAAAGGTTCGCCAAGTAATCCTTTGGCGAACCTTTTTTGTTTTTAGCCGAATGTGATACGTTAAAAAAACATAATCTCATCATGTGCCATTAGACTTTTCGGAAACAACGGAGTCAAATAGTTTATAAAGAGAGTGACACCCATTTTTTAACTGATGAAAACACGACATAAATGAGAATATTTTTGCTATCGTTGCTGCTGGGTGCAGCGACGCTTTGTGCTATGGCACAGGAATCACGACGGAATTTCACTATCAATGGGTTTCTGACAGATGTGGACTCGAAGGAGCCGATGGAGCATGTCACCGTTCAGCTGTTTGCTGTAGCTGACAGTACCTTCGTGGGAGGAACCATCTCAAACGAACGAGGAAACTTCTCTGTGGATGTGCCCACTGTCGGCACCTTCCGACTGAGGATATCCTTTGTAGGTTATCAGACAATTGAGCGCGAAGTGACATTGAGACGCGCACAGAATCTGGACTTGGGGAACATCCGTATGGTACAGGATGATCGTCTGCTGAAAGAGGCGGTGGTGTCGGCAAATGTGGCACAGGTGGTGGTGAAGAAGGACACCTTGCTCTATAACCCAGAAGCATTCCGCACACCAGAAGGCTCGGCAGTGGAGGAACTGATTAAACGGTTGCCAGGAGCAGATATCGATGAGGATGGCAATATCACCATCAATGGTAAGGTGGTGAAGAAGATTCTGGTGGACGGCAAAGAGTTCTTGCTAGGCGATATTGAGACCGCCTTGAAGAACATCCCAGTGAGCATCATCCAGAACGTGAAATACTACGACCAGCAGAGTGACCAGTCACGC
The DNA here is from genome assembly GCA_017448965.1 of Bacteroidaceae bacterium. Classification (GTDB taxonomy): domain Bacteria; phylum Bacteroidota; class Bacteroidia; order Bacteroidales; family Bacteroidaceae; genus Minthosoma. The sequence goes on from JAFSKK010000012.1 coordinate 36,597, forward strand.
ATCACTGGCATTGATGACGGAGAGAAGGAAACGGTGCTGGACTTCACCATCAAGAAGGGCATGAATCGTGGATACATGACTAACTTCGATATCGCAGGAGGTACGGAAGACCGTTATGCCATGCGAGGAACGGGCAGCAGCTTCACGGACAAGACACGCATCATGATCATGGGTAATGCCAACAACAAGGAGGAGAATGCAGGATGGTGGAACCGTCGAGGATTGAACATCAACAAGATGTTGAGTGGCAACTTGAACTATGATGATGACAAAAAGTTGAAGGTGGACTTGAGTGTGCGCTGGAACCATCGCAATGGCGATAACCGTAATGAAAATGCCAGTGAGAATTTCTATAGCCAGGATTACCGCACGTTCTCCAATAGCACTTCCGTAAACTTGACGCGCAGCAATAACTGGAATGGCAACCTGCGTGTGGAGTGGAAGCCCGATACTTTGAGTAACATCATGCTGCGTGCCAATGGTTCAATGGGCACCAACGATGGAACGACAACTTCCCTTTCTGCCACTTACAGCGATGACCCCTATCTTTATACAACGGATCCGCTAACTGACGATGCCATCAACTTGATGAATCATCAGAAACTGGCTGTGAACAGAAACGACCAAGCGAATCTCAGCTATGGACGCAACAGAAATATATGGGGAATGTTGCAGTTCTATCGCCGATTGAATCCAAAGGGTAGAAACATCATGCTCCGTGTAGAGGGAAGTGCTGGGGACAATCGTCAGAAAAATGCCTCAAACAACGAGGTGCACTTGTTCCTTAAGCAGAATCAGGCAGGTCAGGACTCAACTTATTATACCGCTCGATACAACGAAACACCCAGCGATAACAAAGGGTATGTGCTGAGAACAAACTATACGGAGCCGCTTTGGAAAGGGGCTCATCTGACAGCAAGCTACGAACTGCGTTACAACCAGAACAAGAGCGACCGTCAGACGTTCGACTTCAGCCATGAGGCAACCGATGTCTTTGCCGGCATCGTGCCTGCCTATCGGGATTGGGATTCTTGGTTGGGACCCAACTCTGCTTTTGCCGCTTTGGGTGCTCCTATGGAAGACTTCCTCGACAAAAATCTCAGCCGTTATTCTGAATACAAAAACTACACCCACAACATCCGTCTGACCCTGCGTCATCGTGAGGAGAAATTTGACTACAACATTGGTGTGCTGCTGCAACCTCAGCGTTCCAACTTCATTCAGGACTATCGGGGCAAGTACGTGGACACCATCCGTACGGTGACGAATTTCACACCTACTTTCAACTTCCGTTATAAGTTCAGCGACCAGAGCAACTTCCGTGTACAATATCGTGGTGACACCCGTCAGCCAGACATCACACAGTTGCTCGACATCACAGACGACTCCAACCCGCTCTACATCACGCAGGGAAATCCAGGATTGAAGCCCCAGTTCACCAACACACTCAATCTTTATTACAACAATTATATCGCCAAGTGGAAACGCTCCATTGTGGTCTATGCCAACTATCGCCACATCCGCAACAGCATCTCCAATCTCGTGCGCTACAATACCGAAACGGGTGGGAGCACCTCACGTCCAGAGAACATCAACGGCAACTGGAATGCCGACGGTGGTTTCACGTTCAATACAGCTGTTGACACATTAGGACGTTGGAATATCGGTACAGACACCCGTGCACGTTACAAAACTATGTGAGTTATGTGGCACAGCAGAAGGCGGATGCCCAGAAGAACACCACCCGTTCCACAAACCTGAATCAGCGACTCAACGTCAGCTTCCGCAATTCTTGGCTCGAAGTGACGCTGGATGGTAATGTGAACTATCAGCATACCCGCAACGAACTGCAACCCAATGCCAACCTCGACACCTGGCAGTTCAGCTATGGTGGTCAGATGCTCATTCGTTTCCCCTTGGGTTTCGAGTTCAGCACCAACCTGCGTGAGCATAGCCGACGGGGATATAATGACCCATCGATGAACACGAACGAGCTTATCTGGAACGGTCAGATATCCAAGACATTCCTCCGAAGCAAAACCCTCGTGGTGGCGCTCAATTTCTATGACCTCCTGCAAGAGCAGAGCAACTACGAGCGATGGGTGGGAGCAACCAGCCGAAGCGATACCCGTTACAACAGCATCAACTCCTACGCGATGCTGCATGTACGTTATCGTCTCAACGTGTTTGGCGGCAAGGTGGACTCAGAAGGACGCTACGACAAGAAATGGGGCGGAAGATAGGCAATGAAATTTGAAATTGACAAGGTATCGTCTTTAACTCCTTTAACTTCTTTAACTCCTAACAAATAAAAACATGAAGGACTTTAATTACTACGCGCCGACCGAAGTGGTGTTCGGCAAAGAATCAGAGGAGCAGGTGGCTCGTCTGGTGAAGAAGTATGGTGGCACGAAGGTGCTGGTGCATTATGGTGGGCAGAGTGCCATTCGTTCAGGACTCTTGGTCAAGATTTGCAATCTTCTCCAGGAAGCAGGCATTGAATATGTGAAATTAGGCGGTGTGGTGCCCAATCCGCGACTCTCATTGGCTCAGAAGGGCATTGAGTTGTGTCGTCAGGAGGGTGTTGACTTCATCTTGGCTGTAGGTGGCGGCAGTGTCATCGACTCGTGCAAGTGCATCGCTTATGGTGTGCCTTACGAGGGCAATGTGTGGGACTTCTATCTGGGTAAAGCCAAACCGACGGCGATGTTGCCTTTGGCTGCAGTATTGACGATTCCTGCTGCAGGCAGTGAGATGAGTGAATCCAGCGTCATCACGAACGAGGAGGGTGATGTGAAGTTGGGCTATTCCAACAACCTGTCTCGTCCTAAGTTTGCCATCATGAATCCTTGTCGCACGTTCACTCTGCCTCCTTATCAGACAGCAGCAGGTGTGACGGACATGATGATGCACACGATGGAACGCTACTTCACGAAGGATGATGATATGGATTTGACCACCGACCTTGCTGAGGCGATGCTGCGCAGCATGAAGAACGCCATCTTTGCCGTGCTCAAGAATCCAGAAGATTACCGTTATCGTGCCCAGATCATGTGGGGCGGCAGCTTAATGCACAACGGCTTGACGGGCTGTGGAGTGGAAGAAGATTGGGCGACCCACCAGTTGGAACATGAACTCAGTGGTATGTTCGATGTGACACATGGTGCAGGTTTGGCGGCGATGTGGCCAAGTTGGGCACGTTATGTGATGCACGAGAACTTGAGCCGTTTCGTGCGCTTTGCCGTCAATGTGATGGATGTTCCCAACGACTTCACCGATCCTGAGGGTACGGCGCTGAAGGGCATTGAGGCGATGGAGCGTTTCTATCATGCCATCGGGATGCCCATCAACATCAAGGAGCTCATCGGACGCGACATCACCGATGCGGAGATCAAGGAGATGACCCGCAAGTGCAGCCGTGACTACCAAAGAACCTGTGGTGGACTGAAGGTGCTGAAGGCAGAAGATATGCAAGCAATCTATCAAATGGCAAGAGGATGAAAAAGTTCATGATTTATCTATGCTGCAGCCTGATGGCGATGAGCAGTATCGCTCAGCAGCAGCTGGGGCAGCGTCCCCGTGTTCAGTCACCCGTGGTGAATGCTGATGGTACGGTGACTTTCAATTTCTACGACCCATCAGCGCAACGAGTGATGGTCAGTGGCGACTTCGACGAAACCCGCAACCGCCGCTTGGAGATGACGAAGCAGGAAAATGGTGTCTGGACGGCGACAACCAGCGCCTTGAATCCCGAGTTGTATTCATACAGCATCTCGGTGGACGGTCAACGATTCATCGATCCTGCCAACAGCTATGTCAATCGCGACATCTCGACGCTGAGCAACATCTTCATCGTGACTAAGTCCGCTGATGACAAGGGACACCTCTATTCCGTCAACAACGTGCCACACGGCACCCTGAGCCGCGTGTGGTATGACAGCCCCACCCTCGGTCAGCAACGTCGCATGACGGTCTATCTTCCTGCGGCCTACGACGGCAAGAAGGCCTTCCCTGTGATGTATCTGCTGCATGGACACGGTGGCGATGAAACCGCATGGGGTGACCTCGGTCGTGCTTCCCAGATTATGGACAACCTCATCGCCGAGGGCAAGTGTGTGCCGATGATTGTGGTGATGCCGAATGGTAACCCCACCTGCAATGCTGCTCCTGGTTGGTGGCACGAAGGCATGTACACCCCCGATGGCAATGCCTTCAACCAGCGTGGTGCCAAGGCGACGATGGAGGAGAGTTTCATGGACATCGTGAACTTTGTGGACAGCCACTACAAGACCCTCAAAAAACGTTCAGCACGCGCGGTGACAGGACTCTCAATGGGCGGGGGGCACACCTTCGGCATCTCCCGGCTCTATCCCGACACTTTCGACTACTATGGCTTGCAGTCAGCAGCAGCACGCATGCAGCAGAACGATACGAAGTTTGATGAGCAGATGGCTCGCCTCTTCGCCTCCAAGCCCAAACTCTACTGGATTGCCATCGGCAAGGACGATTTTCTCATGCAGATGAACACCCAACTGCGGCAATATCTGGATGAGCATAACTACAAATATGAGTATTACGAGAATGATGGTGGACACATCTGGCGCAACTGGCGTATCTACCTCACCCTATTTGCCCAGAAAATCTTCAAGGAGTAAACAAAAACAGGATGTTGTACAACACACCATCCTCTACAAGAAAAATCCCAAAGTCGTTCATAACTTACGGATAATTATTCATAAGTTACGGATAATTATTCATAACTTATGAACAAATATTCATAACTTATGAACGACTTCGATCCCTCCAGTGAGGAAGAGGCAAAAGAGGGTGTGTCAAAATAGGCACATCCTCTTTTTTTCTTTTTGCATTGAGGCATTCCGATAGATCTTTCGTTATGCAGCAATTTTCATGATTCCTGTCTTGTAATGCCTCTGTAAGTCCCCAATAAGCATATACGAGG
>JAFSKK010000013.1 GCA_017448965.1 Bacteroidaceae bacterium
CTTCAGGTCATTCATCATAACATTTGCTCTTAATCCGTGGCAAAGTTAATAAATAACTGAATAACAACCAAATACAAAGACTATTTTCTAATGGCGGCCATTAGAAAAGGCTCAAATTCAGTCTAACGACCGATTTGGGTTAAACACAATTAAGTCTTAATGGAGTAATTGACCTTGGCGATGTTACAATTGTAGGAGATTCTTGGAACGGGCATTTCAAAAGTCCATCATCTGCTACTTCTACCTATGTTACAGAAGACTACTCATATAGTATTCAAAAATTGATTCTTCCTCATAATTTAACTTCGTATTTGGAGCCTAAACGTTCCTTTTTCCAATCATCTGTTGACACTTTGGTTTTTGATACACAAGTGAATAAAATCGGGGAGTTTGAGACTATATATAAAAGAGAACATTGCTTTAGGAGAAAAATAGGACATCTGATATTGGGCGAAAATGTGGATAGTATCTTATGTCTTACAGGAGGAGATGTTACAACAGTTCACCTTCCCACGTCTTTAACATATATTGCTCCTGGTGCATGTGAAGGACATGAAAGTTTAGCAGAATGGAATATACGAGAATTCTCTAATCTGGAAGAGATGGGATATTGTGCATTTGCTGATGTCCATGTTAATGCTACCGAAAATTACAGTAACCGCCAAACTCTACCTGACTCCATATTCCTTCCCAAGATTCAACACTATGATTTGGCAAGTTTTGAATATAAAAAGGAATGCACATCTTCTTCGGAGATGCTCTAATAGGCATCCATAACGGCGTTTCTGAGGTGTCAACCCCATATTGTCCATCTACAGAAAATGTTTCCTTCCATTTTAAGAATAAGTCACCACTTCCAATAGGACAGGGTAAGATATCTTCTACATGTACAATATATGTTCCTAAAGGTACAAAACAGGCATATCAAGCATCAAACTTTAACATTTGTACTATCATAGAAGACCCACAACCATTGGAAGATATCACAATAGACAAAGAATCCATTCTAATGGAAGTGGGAGATAAGGCATCATTAACAGCTACACCTGTTCCAGAGAATGCAGATGATATCAATATGATATGGAGTGTTGACAAACCAGAGGTGATATCTGTTACGGAGGAGGGATATATTGAAGCTCTGTCCTCTGGAACTGCTGTCATAACGATAGCATCAACAGATGGGAAAATCGAGAAGATGTGTACTGTATGTGTCAAGACACATGCTACAGATGCAGCCATTGAGCCTTCTCAAGTCATTTTCACCAATTTGGGAGATATAGCACAATTGCAAGCTGTTGTTTTGCCAGAAGAAACGTATGATAAGTCTGTAAAGTGGACGAGTTCAAATCCTTCTGTATGTACCGTGACCACACAAGGCAAGCTTGTCGCGATGGGATATGGCGATGCTGTTGTGATGGCTGTCACAAACGATGGCGAAATTCCTGCCACTTGTGTGGTGAAAGTGATGGCAGGTAAACCGAAGCTGACTTATATGGTGGATGGCGTTGAATATCAGTCGGACGAACATGAGGCAGGAGAATCGGTTTCGCTGATGACTGCTCCAGAGAAGGAAGGCAATGTGTTCATTGGATGGAGTCTCGCGATGCCTTCGGAGGATGTGACCCTCACAGCCGTCTATGCACCAGCCAGCAGCATTGATGCCGTAAAGGCCGCATCGGCTTCTTTCCTGATTTTCACTACCGATGGCATTCCCATGAATGAATTGCAGCAAGGTGTGAACATCATCCGTTACGCAGATGGACAGACAAAGAAAGTTATTGTGAAGTGAAACATGCTCCTTCGGAGCGATTAAACAGATTGAACAGATGAAGAGCCTGCGGCTCACCCCAATCAGATTGAATCCACAAAATAATCAGCGAAATCTGCAAAATCCGTTTAATCGCTCGCAAAGAGGGCTTGTGAAAAAAATCGAACATCGCTCGCAGCCAAAGAGGTTGCGGGCGGTGTTCTTATTGTCATCGGAATGATATGTCAAAGGCACTCCGTGCCGACCGTCGTGAAGCTCGCGAGGGTTACGTCGTTAGGCTCGTGAGCTTAGCGACGTAAGGCTCAAAGGGGTTACGTCGTAAAGGAAAATGAGGTCATGTCGTGAAGAAAAAATCGGTTTCGTCGTAAGATTATTTGTGAAAAAAGTCGTACTTTTGCAGCCGGAAAACAAAACAGAAAATAAGATATGAAAAGATTGATATGGATGATGGCTCTGGTGTGCGTCAGCATGCTGGGCATGGCGCAGACGAACAAGATTGCGCAGAACAAGACGACGGCGGTGAAGAAAACTGTGGTGACGACTGCTCAGAAGAAGGAGGCACCGAAACCAGCAGCGACGGATAAGAAACCTGCGGCGGAAGACAAGAAGGCGACTGCGGCGGCACAAACTGCGGTGCCGGCTCCTGTGTGCGGCTATTTCTGCAATCCGCCCCTGCCTTATCTGCCGCCGAAACTGGACATCCTCTTCATCGGCAACTCCTTCTCCATCGACACGAGTGCTGCCTTGCCCGAGATTCTCAATTCGCTGGGCATCGCTAACGTGAACGTGTATGTGCTCTACAAAGGCGGATGTTCGATGAAACAGCACTACGAATACTACAAGAGCGGCGAAAAGGTGTACGAACTGCACCGCTTCAACATTGTGGGCACACAACTGCTGGAGAAAGCGACCAGCATCAACGACGTGATGCGCCGCTACCCTTACGACATCGTGGTGTTTCAGCAGTATTCGCTGGAATCGGGCGACTACAACACGTATGAGCCTTATCTGGCCAAACTGATTCAAGCCTACAACATCACCAAAATCTCTTCGCGCACGACTTTTGCCTTCAATGAAACTTGGGCTTACGCCTCCAATTACAAAAGTCTTTCAAAATACAAGACACAGGTCAACATGTGGAAGAACATCTGCAATGCCATCAGGAAAATGAAGAACAACACTGGCATTGACGTGATTATACCTTGCGGAACCGCTGTACAGAACGCACGCAATGTACCTGCATTGAACATCGACAACGAACTGACACGAGACGGGCTGCACATCAATCTCTATGCAGGCCGCTATCTCTTGGCATGCACCTTCTTCGAGAGCATTATTGCTCCATGCCTGAACCGTAGTGTGCGTGACGACATCACCATTTATGGAAAAGGCAGCGACACCGGACAGGTGAACAACTCCAACCGCCGAATTTTACAAAACTGCGCAAGGCTGGCTGTAGCCAACAATTACGAAATCAGCGAGTTTGCAGGGCAATAAATGTTAAACATCATTAAGAATAAAACATTTACGAGGGATTCTTTCCATAAAATAGGAAGATAAAGATTAACTTTGCATCGTCTTATTGATAAAGCAAAAACTGAACGACATGAAAAAAATGCTATTTACTCTGCTTGTACTGATGGCATCGGTGACAGGCATTCAAGCACAAAGCCTCTACAAAACCGTGTATGATAAGGCTACTGCTGTAATCAACAATCCTGCATCTTCTGACGAAGAAATACAAATCAACCAGTTTAAGGTGACCGCGCTCAACTACATCACCATGATGGTACAGAAGCGCGGTTTGAAGAAGGATTCTTACTTTTATGACAGTCAGGCTGTCAACATGCAATCTTTCATCACAGATTTTCAGGTGAACCTGGAGAAAGCGCGCAAGATATCTCCTGCCAAGCGTTTGGAAATCCTCAAGATTTACACGGATGCATGCAAGTTCAATCCTATGTTTAAGGACACTGACAAGGAAAGAGTGAACTGCTACGTGGACGATAAGCGCACGTTAACACCTTTCTGCCTTGACACGGATTGGGAAAAGGCATACGACCAAGCAACGACCCTGTCAAAGGCTGCGTTGAAATAACACCAAGAAATCGGTTCAAAAACTGACGAAAACAGGTGAAATAAGCATATTAACAGGAGAAAAAGAGTTCTTTCTCCTGTTTTTTATCTTTTTTCCGTAAATTTGCCAACCAGTCAAGCATATCAATCTCTCTAATATTTCACCATCCAATGAAGACCATCAAAATTAACCCCGCTGACAACGTGGCTGTCGCCATCGAATCGCTCAAAGCAGGCGAATCCATCGAAGTAGAAGGAGTGTCCATCACACTCAACAACGACGTGCCCACTGGCCATAAGATTCTTCTCACCGACCTTGCCCAAGGGGAAAATGTCATCAAATACGGTTATCCCATCGGACATCTCAAGGAAAACCACAAACAAGGCGATTTCATCAGCCATGAACACATCAAAACGAACCTATCGGGCTTGCTTGACTATGAATATCAACCTGTCAGCAAAGCAGAACTGACAAACCCTGCCTACACGGAATGGTTTCCGAAGGAGCAACTTTCTTTTCAAGGCTACCGCCGCAAGAATGGCGAGGTGGGCATCCGTAACGAAATTTGGATTGTACCCACTGTTGGCTGCGTGAACGGCATCGTGAATCAGTTGGCAAGTCGTCTGACTCAAGAACTTCATGAATCTAATTCCCCACTCTGCCAAATGCTGCCCCCCAAGGCTGAGCATCTACGCATCGTTGCCTTTCCCCACAATTATGGGTGTTCGCAACTATCCGAAGACCACGAAAACACTCGCAAGGTGTTGCGCGACCTCGTCCTGCACCCCAATGCAGGTGCCGTGCTTGTTGTGGGATTAGGTTGTGAAAACAACCAGCCCGATCAATTCGAGGATTTCTTAGGGAATTACGACAAAGAACGCATCCGTTTCATGGTAAGCCAGAAGGTGGAAGGAGACGAAGTGGAAGAAGGCATGAAGATTCTCCGCGAACTCTATACGATTGCATCTAACGACAAACGCGAATCCATCCCACTTTCCGAATTGAAAGTCGGACTCAAATGCGGTGGATCCGATGGATTCTCTGGCATTACCGCCAATCCGCTCTTGGGCGTTTTTAGCGATTTCATCGTCAGTCAGGGCGGTACCACCGTACTCACAGAAGTGCCTGAGATGTTTGGGGCAGAAACCATTCTGATGAACCGTTGCGAGACTCCAGAACTCTTCCAGCAGACGGTCAACCTCGTCAACAACTTCAAGCAATACTTCCTTTCTCATGGCGAACCTGTGGGAGAGAACCCGTCGCCAGGCAACAAGGCAGGCGGCATCTCCACCCTCGAAGAGAAAGCGCTTGGATGCACACAGAAGTGTGGCAAGAGCGCCGTGAAAGGTGTACTTCCTTATGGCGAACGCCTCTCTGTAAAAGGTCTGAATCTGCTTTCCGCACCTGGCAATGACCTCGTTGCTTCTACCGCCTTAGCTTCTTCTGGCTGCCACATCGTACTCTTCACCACTGGTCGGGGCACTCCATTCGGCACCTTCGTTCCGACCATGAAAGTGAGCACAAACTCCACGCTCGCGCAAAACAAATCCACATGGATTGACTTCAACGCTGGCACCATTGTCGAAGGCGAGCCCATGGTTGAGGTGTTCAAGCGTTTCTGTCAGAAAGTCATCAACATAGCCAATGGAGAACAGACCTGGAACGAAAAGAAAAACTATCAGGAAATTGCCATCTTCAAAAACGGCGTGACCTTATAAATGAAAGCGCTCAGCCCTCTTTTCGTCTTCCTCATCTTTTATCTTGTCACCAGCATCATTGCACAGGACTTCTACAAGGTACCCATCGCCATAGCATTCCTTGTCAGTTCTGTCTATGCCCTGCTGACCATAAAAGGAACGATGAATGAGCGCATCAGCATCTTTGCCAAGGGAGCTGGAAACCCCACAATGGTGCTTATGCTCGCCATCTTCATCCTCGCAGGTGCTTTTGCAGCATCGGCAAAGGCGATAGGTTCAGTGGATGCAACGGTCAATGTAGCACTAAAGTACCTGCCTGAAGAGGCTCTCCTGCCCGGCATATTCCTGGCTTCTTGTTTTATTTCCTTGAGTATTGGCACCAGTTGCGGAACCATCGCTGCACTCACCCCGCTGGCGGTAGGCATTGCTCAACAGGCTGGCATCAGCATACCACTCATGGTGGGTCTGGTGGCGGGTGGCACTTACTTTGGCGATAACCTATCCTTCATCAGCGATACCACCATTGCTGCCACGCAGACACAAGGGTGCAGCATGAGGGATAAGTTCCGTGTCAATATCCGCATTGTCGCCCCCGTAGCCCTGTTAATGTTGATTGCCTACTTCTTCGTCGGAACAAATGTCCACTCACCCACAGACATCGATTCCATCAACATTTGGCTCATTATACCATATATTATTGTTGTAGTCCTCGCCATTTGTGGTGTAAACGTGTTGCTCACACTTGGAATAGGCATCCTGCTCACAGGCATCATTGGCGTTTCCATCGGTACATACGACGTTTTTGGATGGTTTGCAGCCATGAATGATGGCATCATGGGTATGTCGGAACTCATCATCGTCACCATCCTTGCTGGTGGCATGCTCGAAATCATCCGACACAATGGTGGCATCAATCTCATCATCAAGGCACTTACGCATAACATTAAAACAGCAAGAGGAGGAGAACTTTGCATCGCCGCACTCACGTGCCTTGTCAATATCTGCACCGCGAATAACACGGTTGCCATCATCACCGTTGGTCCCATTGTGAAAGACATAGCCAAACGGTTCCATATTGACCCTCGCAAATCCGCTTCCATCCTTGACACAGCCTCGTGCTTCACACAAGGACTCCTTCCTTATGGTGCACAGGTGCTCATTGCAGCAGGGTTATCAGGTCTGAACCCCATAGCCATCGTTCCACACCTCTATTACCCCATGTTCATTGGCGTGGCCCTCTTGTTGTCGATATTGTTCCGTTATCCCCGAAGATATTCTTGAAAAAATCCATTTCATCCATCAGGACGGAATAAGATTTATGCTGCATTCAGACAATAAAAGGAGGATAAGATTCGTTTATACACATGATACAAACCCGAACTTGGTCGATGAAGAAATTTACGCTCCATACTCTATTAGGCACATTGCTGTTGATTCTTTCCTCCACAACATTGTGTTCCTGTAGTGATGAAGAATCATTCACTACAGCCCCTGGAGCCACGCTAAGTTTCAGCCAAGACACCGTATCATTCGACACCATCTTCTCGGGCATTACATCAAGAACGGAACGCATTCTGGTCTATAACAACAATAGCAAGGGAGTACGCATCGCCAATGTGAAGTTGGAGTCAGGTGGAACTTCTGGGTTCCTCATCAATGTTGACGGCCAAAACGGAACATCCATCAACAATGTAGAGGTTCTTAAGAAGGACAGCGTGTTCCTTTTCGTCAAAGTCAACACACCTGCAAGTTCTTCGATGGAACCGACAAAAAAGACAGATGCTGTTGTGTTCACTCTGGAAAGTGGCGTACAACAGAAGGTGATACTGGAGGCTGTCGGGCAGAACATCAATATCTTACGCGCTGAAGTGTTGACCAACGACAAGACGATCACATCTGATGAATTACCCTATGTCATCTACGATAGCCTTGTTGTGGCAGAAAATGCAACCTTACACATTCTTGAAGGCACAAAACTCTATTTCCACAATGGTGCAAGCCTCATTGTACATGGAACTTTGAAAGTGGAAGGAAACTTGGGGAAACCCGTCGTCTTTCGTGGAGATCGGTTAGACAACATGTTTGACTATTTACCGTATGACCGTCTGGAGAATCAATGGGGAGGCATTTACCTTTCCACCACATGCAAAGGCTGTGACATCAATTACGCAGACATCCATAGCGGCAATTATGGCATCGTATGTGATGGCAACCAAGGACATGTGAACATCACAAACACCATCATCCACAACGTCGCAGGATATGGTCTTTATTTACTGGACAGTCAAACCCATGTGGCTAACACACAAATATCAAACACCAAATACGATTGTGTTAGCATCTATGGAGGTACCGCTGATTTCTACCATTGTACACTGGCACAATTCTATCCCTGGGACGCAGATTGCGGGAACGCCCTATATGTGAGCAATTTCATTGGTGAGGAAGAACATCTGATTCAATCGGTCAACTTTTATAATTGCTTCGTGACAGGCTATGCCAACGACGAAGTATTTGGAAATCCTGGAGATCAACCTTTCAACCTCCATTTCCATCATTGTGTGCTCATGACAGATGTGAGCGACGAAACATATTTCCACAATTGTCTCTCAGAGTCGAAAGACTCCGTAACCTATAAAGCGACGAATTTCAAACAAATAGACACACACGCATACTCTTACGACTTCCGACTTGACACCCTTTCTGTCGCACGTGGAAAAGGCGACCCATCCTATTCGAGCCTCTATTCCACTGACATGAATGGTGTGAAACGAGAAGACAAGCCAGATGTTGGTTGCTATCAATACCAGTAAAATCCTCTTACCATAGAAGCCTCTTCAGACCTGAAGGGGCTTTTTTTTGCTCTTGACGAATGGAAATCTTCGATGAAATCATCAAAAAGTGGATACCCCAATCTGGAGTATCCACGCCTTCTAATTGATAAAGTGAGAAAAAATATTATTTCATTCAACGGACGCGTTGCTCTCGCAACCATTTCACGCTGAACGTATGCCTTCGGTTCTCACGAATGGAAAAGCATAAACATCTGATTTTTTATATTTCATTCATTCTTATATATATTCTCGTGCCGATTTCATCGAACACTTTCTTTCTCTAAAGATTCACTTTTAATAAGGTGCCTGACTCGGCATCATCGTTTCATCAATTCCGCCGAACGGATCGTCTGGATTATCTGAGTTCAACTTCGAAGGAGTTGGTTTGATCGTTCCATCGTCAGTAGGCATCGGCGGAGTTTCGTCCTCTATATTCACAAATCGAGCAAACTCACTACGGAAACGCAAGCGCACATCACCTACAGCACCATTACGATGTTTTGCAATAATAATCTCTGCTATACCTTTAGTATCATTACCGTGATTGTCTTTCGGTATTTTGTAATATTCAGGACGGTGAATAAAACACACCATATCGGCATCCTGCTCGATGGCACCAGATTCGCGAAGGTCGCTCAACTGGGGGCGCTTACTATCTGGACTCTCCGGATTACCACTCGAACGCTGTTCCACCGAACGGTTCAACTGCGACAAAGCAATGATGGGGATGTTCAATTCCTTGGCCAATCCTTTCAAAGAACGCGAAATGGTGGAAACCTCTTCTTGGCGAGAGTTATACGACATACCCGACGCATTCATCAACTGCAAATAGTCAATAATGATCATCTTCACGCCATAATCACGCACCAATCGACGTGCTTTTGTACGAAGTTCGAATACTGAGAGCGATGGAGTGTCATCTACATAAAAAGGTGCTCCAAACAATTCTCGCATCTTGAGGTCGAGTTGTGACCATTCATAATTGGCCAACTGACCACTCTTGATCTTTTCTCCAGGGATTTCACACACATTGACCAACAGACGATTGACCAACTGCACATTGGACATTTCCAACGAGAACATAGCCAATGGAATCTTCCTGTCCACAGCCATATTCCGCGCCATCGAAAGCACAAACGCTGTCTTACCCATAGCGGGACGGGCTGCAATAATGATTAAATCGGAGTTCTGCCAACCAGAAGTCATGGCATCCAACTTGTCGAAACCTGATGGAATGCCCGACAAACCATCTGTTCTGGCAGCCGCCTTCCGTAAAAGGTCATACGCTTCATTGATGACAGGATCTATTTGGGTGAAATCCTTCTTCAGATTTGACTTTGAAAGTTCAAACAACTTTCCCTCCGCCATCTGCATCAGCTCCTGGATATCCTGACCATCATCGAACGCCAGTTTTTGGATATTACTGGTATAAGAAATAAGATCACGCGCAAGTGCCTTTTGGGCTACGATACGTGCATGAAACTCCAAGTGTGCCGCAGAGAGCATGGAACGTGAAAGTTCTGCAATATATGCCGCCCCACCTGCATTTTCCAAATCTCCATTCTTTTGCAGTTGCTCCACGACTGTGAGCACATCTATGGGCGCATTAGCAGCAGCTAACGACTGTATGGCCTGAAAAATGACCTGATGCTTCGACTCATAGAAAGACTGTGGCTTCAAGAAGTCTGTCACCGTGGCAAAAGCATCCTGCTCTATAATACAAGCACCAATCACAGCCTTCTCAAGTTCTACGGCTTGAGGCTGCAACCGACCCAATTGAGTCAATTGGTCTTGTTCGCTGTTGCGAGCAGGTTTTCTGCGTGATGTATTCTTTTGCTCTGGCATCTTTTGGTAAATGGTAAAGGACAGATAGATTGTTTAATAGTTTCTCTTTCACTTTATCGGTGCAAAATTAGAGAATAAATTTGATACAACCAAATTTTCGAGGAAAAAAGTTATCAACACTTCCGTGCATAAACTGTTGATAACTTTGTAGATAACTGTTAATAACTATACTAATACATCGATTCCATCGGTCAATTCATGCTTGATTTTGAAGACAAATGCACGATAAAAAATTTTTTTCAAAGAGCCGAAAAAAGTTGTCAAAAGAGAGCCGAATTGGTACGATTCACCCTATCTTGAGCCCATCATTTTGTAACACTCTCCGAAAATAAAGTGTTACAAATGTAACAGTGCCAGTGTTACAAGCGTAACAGCTTATGTGTTACAAATGTAACAGTGGGTGTGTTACACATGTCACACAAAAAGGGGCGAAAAAGTGTGTCAAAACAAGGGACTTACGAGGCTGTGAGGCTACTGCCCAACCGGGCAAAAGCTTTTTTTGACTTATTTTTATAAATAAGTGCGGATAAATTTCGGCAATCAATTAAAAAGCCGTAACTTTGTAGCGTTTTTTTGAACCTGCCCGTGTTTTAGCCAGGCTCAACTCGCAGAAAAACCAGAAAATCATATAGTTAATTAACAAATTATGGCGAATGTAATTAAAATTACGAAAGGCTTGAACATCAACCTCAAGGGTAAGGCTGCTGCTCAGGTTTCTGCCGCTCCCGCATCGAAGGTCTATGGACTTGTGCCAGATTCCTTTTGGGGCATGAAACCGAAGGTGGTAGTGAAAGAAGGGGATGAAGTGAAAGCAGGTGATGCATTGTTTGTCAACAAGTTGCATCCAGAAGAAAAGTTCGTCTCTCCTGTGGCTGGCAAGGTTTTGCTCGTCGAGAGAGGCGACCGTCGTAAAGTTTTGAGCGTTCAGGTGGAAGCCGCTGCGCAACAGGCGTATGTCGACTTCGGGAAGAAGGACGTGAAGTCGCTGAGCGGTGAGCAAGTGAAAGCTGCCCTGCTCGAAAGCGGACTCTTCGGGTTCTTCATTCAGCGTCCTTACGCCGTCGTTGCCGACCCTAACGATGCGCCTAAGGGCATTTTTGTCTCTGCCATCGCAGACATGCCGCTCGCTGCAGACATCGACGTAGTGATGAAAGGCAATGAAGCCGATTTCCAGACAGGTATCTCAGCTCTTGCTAAACTGGCAAAGGTGTATCTAGGAGTCAAGCCCAACAGCACGCTTGCCAACACGAAGGATGCGGAAGTGACCGTATTCAACGGCAAGTGCCCGGCAGGTAATGTTGGCGTTCAAATCAACCACATCGACCCCATCAACAAGGGTGAAGTGGTTTGGACATTGGGTGCCGAAGAGGTCGTTTTCATCGGAAGACTTTTCAACAAAGGTATTGTTGACCTCACCCGCACAATTGCTGTGGCAGGCTCTGAAATCAAGGAACCTCAGTACAAAAAGGTGCTCATCGGTGCCAAGATTGGCGACATCATTGCTGGCAACGTGAAGACCGAACAGAAGGTACGCCTCATTGACGGCAATCCGTTGACAGGCATGAAAACAAGCGAGAACGATTTCATTCTTGCCCATTCCACCGAGATTACTGCCATTCCTGAAGGCGACGAAGCCAACGAGTTGTTTGGTTGGATTGCTCCACGCTTCAAGAACTTCTCCGTCAGCCGCTCCTACTTCTCTTGGCTGCAACCCAAGAGCAAGGAATATGTGCTTGACGCACGTGTGAAGGGTGGCCATCGCCACATGATTTTCAGCGGTGAATACGACTCTGTATTCCCAATGGACATCTATCCGGAACAGTTGGTAAAGGCTATCATTGCTGGCGACATCGACCGCATGGAAGCACTCGGCATCTATGAGGTGGCACCCGAGGACTTCGCTGTGGCAGAGTTCGTAGATAGCTCTAAGGTTGAACTCCAGCGCATTGTTCGAGAAGGTCTCGACATGCTGCGCAAAGAAAACGAATAAGCATTATGGGACTTAAGAAACTTCTTGACAAATGGAAGCCTACCTTCTCAGAAGGAGGTAAGCTCAGCGCTTTCGGCTCTCTCTTTGATGCTGCGGAGACATTCTTCTTTGTACCCAACGAGACAGCCAAGGTGCGTGGCGCGCAGATTCACGATGCCATCGACTCCAAGCGTTCAATTTTCTTTGTTGTGATTGCGCTGATACCAGCCATACTCTTTGGTATGTACAACATCGGTCTTCAGCACTCTATCGTGACAGGCACCTGCACTCCTGATGGTTGCCCATGTGCAGACATCTGGGGTAACTTCCTTTACGGTCTTGCTGTGATTCTGCCAAAGATTGTGGTAAGTTACGCTGTCGGCCTTGGCATTGAGGTGGCCATTGCCCAGTGGAAAAAGGAAGAAGTTCACGAGGGTTTCTTCGTGACGGGTATCCTCATTCCACTCATTGTACCTGTGAACTGTCCTCTTTGGATCATTGCCGTGGCAACTGCATTTGCTGTTGTCTTCGCAAAGGAAGTGTTTGGCGGTACAGGTATGAACATCTTCAACCCCGCTCTTGTAACCCGCGCTTTCCTGTTTTTCGCCTATCCATCGATGATGTCAGGTGACAAAGTGTGGGTGAACGGTAATTACATCGACTGTATCAATGGTGCTCCAGCTGTGGATGCCGTGTCTGCGGCCACCCCACTCGGCCAGTTGGCTGCAGGTGATGCCGTAACAGCATCTCCTATGGATACCATCATCGGTACAATCCCCGGTTCCATCGGTGAAACGTCTGTCATTGCCATCCTGATTGGTGCAGTCATCCTGATTTGGGCAAACATCGCCAGCTGGAAGATTATGCTTTCCACTTTTGTAGGTGGTGCATTGATGGCATACTTCCTCCGTTATGATGGCGCACAGAACTTCGAATGGTGGGAACAACTCACCGTCGGTGGTTTCTGCTTTGGTGCTGTGTTCATGGCAACCGACCCTGTCACCAGTCCTCGTACAGAAGGTGGCAAGTGGATCTTCGGTTTCCTCATCGGTGCGATGGCCATCGTCATCCGTGTGCTCAACCCAGGTTTCCCTGAGGGTATGATGCTCGCCATCCTTCTGATGAACGTGTTTGCTCCGCTGTTCGACTACTTCTTCGTACAAGCTAATATTAACAAGCGCGCTAAGCGTGCCAAAAAGTAAGGGAGGACACAAGAAATGGCAAAACTGAATACAAATGGCAATGCATATACTATTATTTATGCATCCGTAATGGTCATCATCGTGGCATTCCTTCTTGCTTTTGTAGCATCGGCATTGAAACCGACGCAAGACGCTAACGTGGAAAAAGATAAGAAGAGCCAGATTCTCGCAGCCTTAAACATTCGCGATATCGAAGATGTGGAAGGCAAATATGCTGAAGTCATCAAAAAAGACGCTATCTACGGTGCCGACATTACTAACGGCGCAAAAGCAGAAACAGGTGGCTTTGCTGTAGAGAACAAGAACATCACCCCCGACAATCGCCCACTCTACATCGCAGAGGTGAATGGTGAGACCAAGATTGTCGTACCAGTCAAGGGTGCTGGTCTCTGGGGTGGTCTTTGGGGCTATATCGCTGTAAACTCAGATGGTGAAACCATCTTCGGCACCTATTTCTCTCATGAGAGCGAAACAGCCGGTCTTGGCGCTCGCATTGGTGAACAATGGTTCCAAGATAGTTTCAAAGGCAAGAAAATCTTTGCCGAAGGCAGTGAGGACATTGCCCTCAGCGTAGTGAAGAAAGGAAAAGAAGGAACCCTCTCACCCGACAACTATGTGGACGGTGTAACAGGCGCAACCCTCACTTCCGATGGTGTTAATAACATGATTAAGGATTGTCTTGGCATGTACAAGGACATTCTCAAAATCAATAAATAAAGGAGGACAAGAATATGAGTTTATTTTCAAAGGAGAATGGCGAAGTTTTCACGAGTCCGCTCAACTTGAACAACCCGATTACAGTTCAAGTCCTCGGTATCTGCTCGGCTCTGGCTGTAACTTCGCAGTTGAAGCCTGCTATCGTGATGGGACTCTCCGTGACCGTCATCACAGCATTTGCAAACGTAATTATCTCTCTGCTCCGCAAGACGATTCCAAACCGCATCCGTATCATCGTGCAGTTGGTGGTTGTCGCAGCGCTCGTGACCATCGTAAGCAATGTCCTGAAGGCATACGTTTATGATGTGAGCGTTCAGCTGAGCGTCTATGTGGGTCTGATCATCACCAACTGTATCCTGATGGGACGTCTGGAGGCATTCGCCATGCAGAACGGTCCTTGGGAGAGTTTCCTCGATGGAATCGGCAATGGTCTTGGATATGCCATCGTGCTCGTCATCGTTGGTTTTGTCCGCGAAATCCTCGGCTTCGGTTCATTGATGGGCTTCCAGATCATCCCCGACAGCGCATACGTTGAGAATGGTGGTCTCTATATCAACAACGGTATGATGACCATGCCAGCCATGGCGCTCATCATCGTTGCCTGTGTCATCTGGGCGCATCGCGCGTACAATAAAGATATAGCATAATAGTAACATACCTAAAAACCAAACAAGAATTATGGAACATTTCATGAGTTTGTTCGTCCGCTCCATTTTTGTGGACAACATGATTTTCGCTTTCTTCTTGGGTATGTGCTCTTATCTTGCCGTATCTAAGACAGTAAAGACATCCTTCGGTCTCGGTATTGCAGTCACCTTCGTGCTGCTCATTACCGTGCCCGTTGACTATTTGCTCCAGACGAAAGTGCTGGGCGACGGTGCTTTGGCCGAAGGCGTTGACCTTACCTTCCTTGCATTCATCCTCTTCATCGCAGTCATCGCAGGTATGGTGCAGTTGGTTGAGATGATTGTGGAGCGCTTCTCCCCTTCTCTCTATGCTGCTCTCGGTATCTTCCTTCCGCTGATTGCTGTGAACTGTGCCATCATGGGTGCATCCCTCTTCATGCAGCAGCGTATCCTGATGGATCCTGAAACCTCTACTCAAGCCATCTCAGGTGTAGGCGACTGTGTGGCATACGCACTCGGTTCCGGTATCGGTTGGACACTCGCCATTGTGGGTCTTGCCGCTATCCGCGAGAAGATGGCTTACTCCGATGTGCCAAAGCCACTTCAGGGTCTCGGCATCACTTTCATCACCGTAGGTCTGATGGCAATGGCATTCATGTGTTTCTCTGGTCTTAAAATCTAAAAGAAAGGATATAGCAGATATGAATATGACATTTATATTATACAGCATCGCTGTCTTTCTGATAATCGTCATTGTATTGGTTATCATCCTCCTTGTTGCGAAGAAATACCTCTCCCCCAGTGGTAATGTGACCATCACCATCAACGGAAAGGACAAGTTGGAAGTGGAACAAGGCTCCAGCCTGCTCTCCACATTGGCTGCTCACGACGTTTACCTCCCATCCGCATGTGGTGGTAAGGGTTCCTGCGGACAATGCAAGTGCCAGGTTGTTGCCGGCGGTGGCGAGATTCTCGATTCTGAGAAGGGTCACTTCACCCGCAAGCAGATCAAGTCCGGCTATCGTCTTGGCTGCCAATGCAAAGTAAAGGGCGACCTTGAGATTAAGGTGGACGACTCTGTGATGGGCGTGAAGGAATGGGAGTGCACCGTGATTGGCAACCGCAACGTGGCCACCTTCATCAAGGAGTACAAAGTGGCCTTGCCTCCAGGCGAGCACATGGACTTCGAGCCAGGTTCTTACGCACAGATCAAGATTCCTCCATTCTTCATCGACTACGACAAGGACATCGACAAGAGTCTCATTGGCGACACCTACCTCCCCGCATGGGAGAAATTCGGGCTCTTCCCCCTCAAGTGCGTCAACGACACTCCGACCATCCGTGCCTACTCTATGGCGAACTATCCCGACGAGGGCGACATCATCACGCTCAACGTCCGCATCGCCACACCTCCATTCAAGCCAAAGGATCAAGGTCCAGGCTTCATGGATGTGAACCCAGGTATCGCATCGTCCTACATCTTCTCTCTGAAGCCAGGCGACAAGGTCATCATGTCAGGTCCTTACGGAGAATTCCGTCCGCAGTACGGCACAGGCCGTGAGATGATCTGGGTCGGCGGTGGTGCCGGTATGGCTCCGCTCCGTGCACAAATCATGCACATGCTCAAGGGCAATGGCATCGCTCCCGAAGACCGTCAGCGTCCTATGCACTACTTCTATGGTGCACGTGCCCTCGAGGAGATTCCATTCCTCGACGACTTCCTGGCACTCGACAAGGAGTTCGAAAACTTCCACTTCCATCTCGCCCTCGACCGTCCAGATCCGAAGGCAGACGAGGCAGGTATCAAGTACACGCCAGGATTCGTTGCACCAGTGATGGGCGACACCTATCTCAAGCAGCACGAGAATCCAGAAGATGTCGAGTACTACCTCTGCGGTCCTCCAATGATGGCCAAGACCGTTCTCGACCTTCTCCATTCCCTCGGTGTCGAAGACGACATGATTCGCTTCGACAACTTCGGTGGGTAATCGGACATCGGTGTAAAAAAGAAAAGAATTAATCATACAATTAAAAAGCCCCCTAAAAGTTTTTTCGAACTTTTGGGGGGCTTTTTTGTTGTGACATGTAAGATTTTGTGTAACTTTGCACCCACAAACATCATCAACTACAATCGTTTTCACCTATGAGAAAAATTCTAACTCCAATTCTTGTGCTGGCTGTCACCGCTGCAGTCCACGCACAAAGCAATTTAAAAACTATCACCGTAACGGTGAACACCACTCGCCATCAGAAGATAACAGGTTTCGGCGCAGCCTGCTGCGACGGAGCCATGTGTCCTTATGGCACCGACACAAATCCCGTTCGACTACTCTACGGTCCCACTTCAAAGGTAGGGCTGAACATCATGCGCATGGAGATTTCGCCCAGTTTCAAGGGCGACGAGAATGCAAGTTGGAGCACTTACAACTGGCAAGGCTGTGTGCCATCAGCAAAAATTGTCAAATCACGTGGCGGCATCGTCTTCGGCACACCTTGGTCGCCTCCAGGTGAATACAAGACCAATGGCTCTGCCAAAGGCGGCAACACAGAAGACGAAAATGCAGTAAAAGGGAAATTACGTGAGGACTGCTACGAGAAGTTTTTCCCATGGCTCAACATGTACCTCGCCTACATGAAGTCGAAGGGCGTCGATGTCGATGCTGTCTCCATTCAGAACGAGCCTGACTGGTGGGTCAATTACTCAGGCTGTCTCTACGAACCCGCAGAGCAAGTCAGACTTGTCAAGAACTATGCCCACCTGCTCGACCGCGAGACCTACAAAGGTGTGCGCCTGATTAGCGCCGAACCTCTGGGATTCACCCAGAATTATTCCGATGCCTTGATGAATGACGAGGAAGCCCGCAAACACATTGATATCGTTGCAGGTCACCTCTACGGCCATGCGCCTCTGGATCAGGGCAACATGAAGGATGCCGCCAAGCTTGCCACCAAGTATGGGAAAGAGGTATGGATGACTGAGCACTCTGTTACTGATAACACAGGGAAGTTGCCCACTTGGCATGAGCAACTGCTCTTCGCTGAGGAGCTCAACGAATGTATGTTGGCAGGCTGCACAGGCTACATCTACTGGTACATGCGCGCCCACTGGGCCTTCGTCGGTACGGGCGATACACAATATGGTGCCGCCAACGAAAAGAACAAGTTGCTGCCCCGCGCCTACATCATGTCCCACTTCGCCAAGTACGTCACAGGCTCCACACGTCTCGGCACCAGCACGACCGGCGTCACCACCGGCAAGACGAACTCCTATTTCGAGACATCAGCCTACATCAAGGGCGACTCCATCATCGTCATGGCCATCGACACCACGAAGACCGCCTACAACCTGACACTCAAACTGCCTCTCAAAGTGAAGAGCGGAGTTTGTGTGCAATCCCTTTCCAATGAGTCACTCTGCAAGAAGACGACTCTCGACATCGAGGAGCCGACGAAGGAAATCACCGTCAACATGCCTGCACGCAGTTTCAGCACTTACATCTTCATGATTGACCGTCCAGAGGAAACAGCCATCAACAGTCCGCAGGCAGCAAAGAGACGCTCCCCTGCCACTCAATATTTCGACATGCAAGGACGGTCTCTAGCCTATCCTACCGGTCTATGCATCGAGAAACGCCCCGACGGCACCACCAGGAAGATCTACTTCGACGAACGATAACCACACCTCATCAGAGCGTGTTCGCAATGAGCCCCAAAAGTCAGACAAAAGACTCTTGGGGCTCATTTTGTTTCTACCCTTTCATCGCAGTTTTTGCCCACCCTTGATTTCAGGGCAAGAAGTTGTTCATAAGTTACGGATAATTATTCATAACTTACGGATAATTATTCATAAGTTATGAACAAATATTCATAAGTTATGAACGACTTCTGTTACGGCGGTGAGGGGGAGGCGGCAGTGGAACAGAGGGACAAGAGGCAGTGGAATGCAGATGGAGGAGTTATTTCAGTTTTTTCGTATCTTTGTAAGAATTTGCAGGATTTCTTTGTATAAAGGAAGTCTGGGGAATTGAGGAAAAACAGGGTTACGATTTGGCAACCGTTCTCAATTCTACATTCTGCTACAAATTGCATTCAATGAACACCCGACAATGAGCCACCAGCCTGTTTCAATGACTCTTATCGGGTGCAAAGGTATAACAAAAATTTGAAAACACAAAATATTATTGATTGAGTTGTTTCTATTTAACTATTAATTTATCTCAGTTTTATACTTGACAATTACAGGGTCTTGCAGATATAGGCTCTCATGACGAGGCTGAAGGGTGATTCGGGCATTTATGGGAACACCATAGTTCTTCTTCCTTCATGGTTATTATTTTTTGCCAAACGATGAAACATAATACACAGGTTTCTCTTCGTGATGGTCGCAGTCGTGATGGTCGCAGGATTCAAGAGAATCTTTCAACTCGCCATTAAGATAAGCATTGAGAACATCATCAACCTTGCCCTGGCATCCTCTGATGACTGCGATGCCGTGAGCAGAAAGCTTGTTGTAGGCTCCCATGCCCATGTTGCCAGCCAGCATAAGGGTGATGCCCATCTCCTGCATAACAGAGGCGATATTGGACTTGCATCCGCATCCTTCAGGAGAATCCAGACGCTCTTGCTTCACAACCTGGTTCTGTTCATCGAGTGTTACTACGGTATAATAGGCACAGTGACCGAAGTGGTCATCAACCATGCCATCGCGTGTTGGGATTGCAATTAACTTCATCATTTTACTATTTTTTATTTGCAAAGGTACTCATTATTCCTCATTTTTTCGTATATTTGCAGCCATATTTAGGATAGTTTATGATGAAAGGCAGAATTATATCGGCATTGTTGAGCATATTCATGATGCTCTTGTCAAATACATTGCGAGCTGACAACGTCATTTCACAGTTTCATATTCTCGGCGGTGAGCTGAGCAACTCGGCAGCGACGTCGGTGAGTGATATTGAAGAGGTATTGCCACGCATGAAGGTGCTGGGGCTGAACACGGTGCTGGTACCTGTCTATTGGGAGTTCCTTGAACCTGTTGAGGGGCAGATGGACTTCACACTTTTTGACCGCACCATCGATGTAGCCCGTCAACAGAGACTGAAGATTGTTCCGTTGTGGTTTGGAGCTTGGAAAAACTCGATGTCTTGTTATGCGCCAGCGTGGTTCAAACGCGATGTTAAGCGGTTCCCTCGGGCCGTGACGGCAGAAGGAAAACCATTGGAGATAGCCTCGTGCTTCAGCAACAACGTGCTGCAGGCCGACCTGAAAGCCTTTTCTGCGCTGATGCAGCACATCGCTGAGAAAGACCCGCAGCGCGAGGTGGTTATCATGATGCAGATAGAGAACGAGATAGGTATGTTAGAGTCAGCACGCGACCATTCGCCTTTGGCCGAGAAAGCCTACAAACAGCTTGTACCACAAACATTGCTTAAGGCGTGGGGGCTCAAACAGCAAGGTTCATGGGCAGAAGTGTTTGGTACTGATTGTTATGCCGACGAGAAGTTCATGGCTTGGCACTATGCCTGCTATGTGGAGCATCTGGCACAGGCTGCAAGACGTATCCACAATATGCCACTTTATGTGAACGCTGCGATGAACAGCCGAGGCCGCAAACCAGGTGAATATCCGTCGGCAGGTCCGCTGGCGCATCTCGCTGATATTTGGAAAGCAGGTGCTCCCAGCATTGACATTCTCGCCCCTGACATCTATGATACAGGCTTTAAGTCGTGGGCATCTCAATATGCTATGCCTTTGAGACCACAAGATGGTGGTAAAGTAAAGAACCGCCTTTTTATCCCTGAGAGCCGTTGCTGTGAGAATAGTGGTGTACGTGCCCTCTATGCTTTCGGCGAACATCAGGCACTTGGTTTCTCGCCCTTCGCCATCGACCAGGCATCACCTAAAGAGACGGAATCGGTAACACAGGCCTATAACCTCTTGTCTCAGGTATTCAATGTGAAACCGAAGAATACTTGGGGTTTGCTTTTCGATCAAGACGATAAGGAGCGTGTCATCGAGGACGAAGGTGTGTTGATGACTTGCCGCCACTATTTCACTTTGCCTTGGGATCCTCGTGCTACTGATGGCTCGACATGGCCTGAGGGTGGCGCCATGCTGATCCGATTGGGCAAATACGACTATCTGTTGGCAGGCAGTGGGGTAGTGGTTGACTTTAAGACTCGCACAGAGAAACAGCAGGAACAACAGAAAATATTGGGCGAAGACGGTTTCGCAGAAGCAGGCAATAAGACCTCAAACTTCAAATCTCAAACCTCAAAGTTCACAGGTTCCCGTCTTGGGCTTCTTTCTGTTGATGAAGTCACTATCGACCATCAAGGGCAGATGCAATTCCTTCGTCGTCATAACGGCGACCAGAGTCATCAAGGCCGCCATGCCCGAATCAGCGTAGGCGATTGGAAACTTCTGCACATTCAACTATACGAATACAAATAAAGCAAGGTTGACTTTTGGGGATGAGTAAGTTTCGAGAAATGAGGCGTAAGCGCCAACAGCTCTCAGAAGTGGAGAGCATTGGCATATTGCAGAAGGCAACAGCTGGCACATTGGCACTGCTGGGTGATAATGATTATCCGTATGCCGTCCCCATCAGTTATGTCTATCATGAGCGAAAACTGTATTTCCACAGCGCTTTGGCTGGTCATAAAGTTGATGCCATCAGGAACTGCGACAAGGCTTCTTTCTGCATCATCGACAAGGATGATGTTCAGCCAGAGAAATACACAACCTTCTTCCGCAGCGTGATTGCTTTCGGCAGAATCCATATCATCGAGGATGAAACGGAGAAGTTGGCAATGGCCCGCATGCTAGGCAACCGCTACAATCCGAACAATGATGAGAGTCTGCAAAAGGAAATAGAAAGCGGCCTTTCCCGTATGTTGATGATTCGTTTCGACATTGAGCATCTGACGGGCAAGGAGGCTATAGAATTGGTAAAACGCTGATTCCTGACTATTAGAATCCTACTTGTGGTATTTGTTTACAAAGGTACGAAGATTCCTCCATATCTGGCTGATACAGAGGAATCTTTTAGGAATAATCATGAACTACCTTCTTAACTGTTTCTTGATGCTGTCGGACTCGCGCATCAGCCGCTGCCCTTCCTGCTCTCGTTGCTGTGCTGCCACTTCCATCTGATAGCGGCGACGGATAGAGTCCTCGTAGTTGATAACGAACTGCTAACAGTGGTGGATACCCTCCTTGTTACCTGCCCATACGTTGCGTTCCAGCCATATCACATTGGCGTTGTTGGCGGGTAGCGTAGCCTTTAATGCCCTATACTTCCAGCCCGCTAATTATAGTTCGTCAATCTGTTTTGACTGGTCGTAAATCTTGGTTGTCAGTAGGGAAATACAAAAGAAAAGGATGATACCGATGCCCACTAAATACCATGTTTTAGCCGTCAGGTCATGGATGACTTTCTTGTGCTGTGGCTTACTTGTTTGATCTGTAATGAGTTGGCGCAAGGCATGGATTTCATCTGCCAATACTCCATCGTCTTTGGCTGATAGTACCTCAAACTTACTACTGATGGCATCCAACAGTTCTTTCTTGCTCTCTTTCTGGCGGTCAGAGATTATCTTCAATACTGCCCAAAGAGCCTCCAGCCGCTTATGGCCTTGCTCCTGTGAAGCCGCCATTGCTTCCAGTACCTCCATTGGTTTGCTGCCCTCTTCACTTTTGTCCTGTTCAGTCTGAACGGGTTGTTTGTCTAATTTCTCTTCGATGCGCTCTAAGCAACCGAAAATGCCTTCAATCATTTCTTCTTTCATTTTTCTTGCTTTTTGTTTGTTGTGAATACTCTTGTTATTTGTTTCGCTTACAGTCTCGGCCCACGTTTCTTTTTCTTCCGCTGCATCCGTCTGCGGAACTCTTCCTCGGCCGGGTCATAGACGGGATTATTGGTGTCGAACAGTCCCAATGACGGGAAACAGAAAGACGATTCACGGTTGCTATATTGCTCCAAAATAGGCTCTTGTCTCGGCTGCTCATCCTGCCTTGCTTGACCATGATTAGCGGTCTGCCTCTGTTTGTCATTCTCCAGCCTCTCGTTCAGTTTTGCATACGAGAGCTGCCGTCCAATCTGTGAACCTTTGAACCTCACACCGTCCTTGATGAAGGTGATGCCCTCTATCACATCATCGTTTCCCCGTCGTCGTTTGAACTCCACTTCGACACCCTGCTGCTTCAGCCTGTCCGTAAACTGCTGCCAATTCCCAGCCCCTTTTAAGGCGGTCTTGACTGCAGTCTGTATCTCGAACTTCGTGCGCTCTGTGTAGTATAGCCTCTCCGTTCTTGTCTGTCCCTTACCGTCGGAATAGGTCAGTCCGTATTTGTCTTTCAGCTGCTTGACGACCTTCTCGCGGCGCTTGCGCTCAAACTTATCCGAGATAATCTTGCCGTTATTATCGACACGGTTATACACTAAATGGCTGTGCGGATTGGCCGTATTATGGTGCCTGACAAGGAGAAACTGCGTGTCCCTGATGCCCATCAGTTCCATGTACTCCCGTGCTATTTCAGTCATCATCCCGTCCGTCAGTTTGTCCTTATCCTCCGGTTTGAAACTCAAAGCAACATGTCCGACAGGCTTTGAACACCTCGGATTAAGCGCTCTCTGGTACTCAAAACTATCCGCTATATTGCCGACAGAGCCGAGTAATACACCGTCTGAGGCCAGCACCGTCGCATTGTCCTTGCCTGTCACATACTGGACGCATCCACGGAAAGATGCACCCTTCACAATCTTGGCTATCATCCGTTTCCCTCCTTTCCCTGCTTATACTCATTGATGATTGCCAGCACTCTTTCCAAAGCCTCGTCCACCTTCCTGCTTGTATGGTAGAGGCTGGTCTGATGGCTGAGCCTTGCCAGTTGGTTGAGATTCTTGCCTTGCAAGCGAACAGAGTTCGAGCGGTTCGCCATCCCTGCAAGGTCACGGTAGAGGCTTGCTTTGTTTTCCCTGTTACCATTATTGTCATTGCTTACGTTGTTGTCTGTGTAATCTTACGTCAGTAACCAAACTCTGAAATCCGCGACCGTCGGGAGTGGATTTTTCCCGTCTGAAAGAGCGGGCAAGGTAGTTTTCGGGTTACGAAAACACAACCTTGCTTGCTCTCGAAACTATTGTTTCTCGACCAATTCCGCTTACAGCGTCAATGCCACTCCCATAGCCTTCTGGCCCGGTCTTATCGCTCACAATTTACGCCATTGTTCGATGTCGTCTTCATACATGGCGATGTGATGGCGGCAGATGTTTTCAAGCAGTCCCGTGACGCTCATCCGTCGCGTCTATCTTACAAAAAAATCGGCAAGCAAATCCAAATGACTTGCTTGCCGATTTTGATGTCGTGTGCTTCGACTTACCCTTCCAGTTCTCCGGGGTTGTCACCGCCGCCAGTGTCGCCACCACCGCCGGGAGTAGTGCCGCCATCCGTGATGTCCTCTTCTTCGATGGCTGCACCCGTCTCGTCAACCTTCTGCCAAGAAACCTCCATGGCAAACTGCTTGCTGAAGTTGATACTTACCGACGCGCCCAGACGGCTCTTGCCCTTCGAGGCGGTCACCATCTTTGCCGTGGCAGCCTCCTTCACCGTGCCGTCCTGGTTCTTTGTGTCCTTCACCGAGCAATTCAGATTCGGATAGACCGTGATAAACTGGTCACCAACGGGAACACGGAAGCCTTTCAGCACATTCCGCTTCACATCCCACATATCCAGTGGAATACTTTTCTTGCAACAGAACTGGCTTTGGGTCCCGTTGATTGTCACTCGTCCCATCACTGGAACAATACCCTGTTTCTCCTTGCTTTTGTTCGCGTAGAACAAAATCTTGAAAGTTGATCTGCTCATACTTCACTTACGTTTTTTTATTCCGGCTGCAAAACTACATTCTTTTTCGGAATCCATCGCTATGCAAAATATAGCAGTTTGAGGCAATTGAAACGGGCGGTGAATGATGCGCCGTTCTTCCCAGAATTGCGTAGCCGATCAACAAAGTTTAACCCGCTTCCCAACCTGTTTTCCGGGGTTACGATTTGGCAACCTAACTTCTTCACCAATCCTCCCAAATTTGCGTAATCCTGATTTTTGAACTTCCCCGATTTTCCCCTGATTGCCTTTATTTACGGTCGAATTGCGTTAATTCTCCAAAATTCCTCGTTTGTTACAAGCTTTTTTTGTAACTTTGCGTACAAAGTTTACCAAAACGGAAGAACATGAGACAGATAACAACAAACAAGAACTATATGAGTAAAATAAGAAAAATGCAACGAGGGCAGACGGGAATCTTGTGTGCCCTGCTGATGGTAGTGGGAAGCATGACGGGGTATGCACAGAGTAACTGCTTTGAATATGACGATGACGATAACGGTGAGACCATCATTACAGGGCTGACGGAAAATGGCCTTGCCGCAAGTTCGCTGACCATTCCTGCTACGGTGACAACGGTCAGAAGCGGAGCCTTCAGTTCCACTTCTGCCCACGTGTCTGCGCTGATTATTGCAGATGGTGGCAACCCAGTGTTTGAGGCAGAGCTATTTGGAGAACGGGAGAATCCGCTGGGTGACATCCAAATTTTGGGTAGCAGTATGACGGTGGCGAACATTCGTGCCCTGCTGAAGAGTTTAGTAGCCGGGGACGCGCTCAGCACTATTTATATCGAGGGCTATAGCGGCGCGTGGATAGACATTCCGGCAACAGAAGAACAGATCTCTACAGATAACGCCACTCTGCTTGGAGTTTTGACTGAGGATGTCAGGGTCACTTTGCCTGCTTCCTTAGTTTCCGACCAACAGTTTGGCGCAGCGAAGGTCTATGGTCGCTTTGAAATCACGAAGGAAGCGGTCACCTTCTGCGGCAATGCCACCTTCCAAGATATAGACAACGGTTCGAACATGCTGTTCTATGTGGCCGAACAATACTGCACAGACGAAGACAACAGCCACTACATCTACATTAAGCGCGTAAATTATGTAGCCAAGGGCAAGGGTGTGCTCATCCATAACGGCACGAATACCAGCGACGATGCCGACCTGCCACGCTACGACGAGAGCATCCCTCAAGAAGAGCAAGACCTTTATGACAATAACATGCTCGTGGGTGTCACCGAACCCACTGAGATTGCTGCGACTGAAGGCGACTATACCAACTACATCGTGGTGAACGAATTGGTGAACGAAGCCTACAAAGCGACCTTCTACCCCACCAGTGGCGGCACTATCGGTGCCAACAAGGCCTATCTGCGAGTGCCCACCTCTTTAATTTCCACCTCTCCCGCGTCAGCAAATGAACGTCTTATCATCGGCTACCCCGAAGAGACAGGAATAAGACTCACCCCCGCTCCTACTCAGTGTGAGGGAAAGTGGTATGATTTGCACGGCCGACAGCTCAGCGGCAAACCCACTACGAAGGGATTATATATCAATAACGGGAAAAAATACTTAATTAAATGAAAAAGAAATACATCACACCCGTGTGCACTACCATCGCAGTATGCACCACACAACTGTTAAACGGCTCACAAACACCGCCAGACAAAACAAACGAGTTCGCAGACGATCAGGGGAAAATCCGTGTTGGCACAAGACTCTGGGGTGCTGGCAACGCCGATTGAAAAACAATAACAAACATGAAAGAAAAAACCGTTTTTCTGCTTTTCACTGAGGGCTGAACATCCGCAAAAGTGAGGGAGAAAATCAAGAAAGGGTATGCGCTGGCGTTTGGGTAATTGAAAGTTGAAGGGGTGTATCAGCATTTATCACAACGGATTTGACGGATTGAAAGGATTGTGTAAGCCGCAGAGTATGGCTTTCATCCTTTCAATCCGTCAAATCTTTTGTCGATGATTCAATCTCTTAATTTTGTAAATTCTCCACATTTTTCGGCTTATAATTGCGATTCTGTGAATTAAAATGCCTAACTTTGCATCGTTTTTGTCATCGTGCACGCACGGTTACACATATTATATAAATAAACAAGGACAGGTATCAAGATTTCGATGGCTACAAAGAACGTGACATACAGGTCGTATTCTATGGAATACGGTACTTTCGTGGGGTTGAGTTGGGGGGCGTTGTTCCTCTCATACGTGGAGGGCATCATCTATGACAATGCGCTGCTCATCCTGCTGTGCTTCATGCTGTGTGGGGTGGCGTTCGTGCTTCCTTTCGTTTTAGCTTTCCGTCTCAACAGGAAGGTTTTTCTGATTGGAGAGAATTTGAGCTATCTTCAGGGATTGATTTTCTCCATCTCCATGTTCATGTATGCGTGTCTGCTCAATGGGCTGATTGTGTACGCCTACTTCCAGTTCATGGATGACGGATCGCTGTTCGGGCGACTGAACGAAATGCTCACCATGCCTGAAATGACGAGCACGTACAAGAGCCTCGGCATGGGCGAACAGTATGCGCAGATGATTGACATGATGAAAGACATGAGCGGTCTCTCCGCACTGGACAAGGCGCTGATTGTCTTCAACAACAACTTCTTCTATGGCCTCACGTTCTCTTTCGTCGTCGCCATTGTCGCATCGTACAACCTGAAAAGAATCAACAACTTGAAATAAGATAGCAAGACAATTATGGACATTTCAGTAGTAGTTCCACTTTATAACGAAGATGAATCCATCGCGGAACTTCACGAATGGATCAAGCGTGTGATGGATGAGCATGGCTTCTCCTACGAAGTCATCTTTGTGAACGACGGCAGCACCGACCGCTCTTGGGAGGTGATTGAGGAGCTGGGCAAGAAGTTTCCTGAGGTGCACGGCATCAAGTTCCGCCGCAACTACGGCAAGAGCCCTGCCCTATTCCACGGGTTTGAGAAAGCGGAGGGCGATGTGGTCATCACGATGGATGCCGATCTGCAGGACAGCCCCGACGAGATTCCGGAACTCTACCGCATGGTGAAGGAGGATGGCTACGACTTGGTGAGCGGCTTCAAGATGAACCGCAGTCAAGGCGACCCGTTGTCGAAGACCATTCCGACGAAGTTGTTCAACGCCACCACACGCATGGTGAGCGGCATCCACAATCTGCACGACTTCAACTGCGGCTTGAAGGCCTACCGCAAGGATGTGGTGAAGCACATTGAGGTGTATGGCGAGATGCACCGCTTCATCCCCTATCTGGCAAAGAATGCAGGTTTCAGCAAGATTGGAGAGAAGCCTGTACACCATCAGGCACGTCAGCACGGCAAGAGCAAGTTCATGGGGCTGAACCGCTTCGTGAACGGCTATCTCGACTTGATGAGCCTCTGGTTTATCAGCACCTTCGGCATGAAACCAATGCATATTTTCGGTTTCATCGGCACCCTGATGTTCATCATCGGTTTCATCGCCATCATCATTGTAGGCACCATCAAGGTGGTGGCACTCTGTCAGCATGTGCCCCATGCCCTTGTGACGGACAACCCATACTTCTACATCTCGCTGACGATGATGATTCTGGGTACGCA
>JAFSKK010000014.1 GCA_017448965.1 Bacteroidaceae bacterium
GCCTCCATGTAGGTGCAGATGTCTTTACCCGAAAAAGCAAGCGAGTTCTCATCCGGATGTTCTTCTGGAGTTCCTGCTGGAATGCCCGTATCCACGAGAATCACTTCCTTGCCTGTGTCAATTAAGTAGTTCTGTAAACTGCCGCGATAGCGTATATTCTTGTCAAACTTCTCCTTTCCCTCTTCACCACCAAAGGCAAATGGCTGGGTATAGAAGCCGTCCTTTCTAAACTTTATTGCTTTGATTTCCACACTATTTCTGTTTTAGAATTATTATTATTCCACTGCCACGAACTTTTCCTTCTTGCGCTTGCAGCGAGGGCAACGCCATGTGTCGGGCAGGTCTTCAAACTTAGTGCCAGCAGGAATGTTCTGCTTGGGGTCTCCCTTTTCTGGGTCATAAGTGTATTTACAAGGACAGACAAATTTAGTCATAATCTTTAGGTTTTCAGTTAGTCAATAAAAGATTTTGGGATTGTTATCCTAACACCACATCGAGCACCATCATCAAGACAAAGCCAATGGCAAAGCCGATGGTGCTGAGGTTGGTGTGCTTGCCTTCGGAGGCTTCGGGGATAAGTTCTTCCACCACTACGTAGAACATGGCACCTGCGGCAAAAGCGAGCATGTAGGGCAATACGGGAGTGAGCAACGAGGCCAGCAACACGACTGCCAATCCGCCAATGGGTTCTACCGCACCGCTCAGGCTGCCAAGGAGAAACGAACGCCAACGTGAGTTACCTTCAGCCCGCATGGGCATGGAGATGATGGCACCTTCTGGGATGTTCTGGATGGCAATACCCAACGACACCGCCACAGCCGAGGCTATGGAGATGTTTGCCACACCCTGTTCTGCTCCGGCAAAGACCACACCCACCGCCATACCTTCGGGCAGGTTGTGGATGGTGACCGCCAAAGCCAACATTGCCGTGCGAGACAGTTTGGAGCGAGGACCTTCGGGTTGGCTGTGGCCTATGTGCAAGTGGGGAGTCACCTCATCAATCAGCAACAAGAAACCAATACCCAACAGGAAACCCACAGCAGCAGGGAACACCGACCACGCGCCTTTCCCCTCCTCCATCTCCATGGCAGGAATGAGCAGCGACCAGACGGAGGCTGCCACCATCACGCCCGACGCAAAGCCGAGCAAGGACTTCTGCACGCGCTCGGGCATGTCGTTCTTCATAAAGAACACAAAGGCCGAACCGAGCATCGTGCCCAGCAAGGGTATCAGTAATCCAATTGCGATAGTCGGCATAAATAAAGAAAGGGGGTGACACGGTCTGGTGTCTTCAGCGTTGCCGTTTAGTCACTCGTACCTGCCACCCCTCGGCATAAAATGGGTTTATTGTTCTTGTGGCGTCATCTTCACCGTCACGCTGCAGGAGACCCTTACTGGGCAGGTTCCCACTTGCAGCGGACTGGAGAGACAATGGCGCCTTCCTTTTTCAGTTCGGCAAAAGCCTTATCTACTTCCTTGCGGTCAGCACCCAGTGCCTTCGTCACATCGCCAGCCGAGACGGGCTTACCTGCTTCGCGCATGGCTTGTAATACTTGCTCTTTCATATCGAACGACAAATTAGAATTTCACGGTTTCATCCAGTTCCATCATCTTAAAGAAGTTGGCTGTGGCATCTTTCAGGTAGTACATCACACCGTTCTCGCCGTTCTCGCCCAAAGCAGGCTTCAGCACAGGCATCTTATCGACGAGAGCCTTGCCCACTTCAGGACGATTGTCCTCCACGAGCTTGCACTCGATGCGAAGAGTCTTGCCTTTGAAAGCACAGATTTCAGCCTTCTGGTTGGCGGCAATCTGACGAGTGGCATTGGTCTTGCCAAAAGCCATGATGTAGATTTTGCCCTCGAAGAAGAGCATGGCTCCGTAAGGACGTACACGGGGTTGGTCGCCTTCCACAGTGGCGAGGTAGAACGTCTTGGCATCTTCCAAGAAGTCATAAACTTTCTTTGCTGCTTCCATAATCTATTATTTTTTAATAAATGATGATGATTGACGACAAATGTCTCTCTCTTACAACTGAGTGAACAGCCAGTTTTGCTTGCCAACGCACTCAATCATGTCGATAGCACCTTGGCTCCAGTAGAGGTCTTCCTCCTCGTCGGCCAAGTAAGCCTTCATGATGTCGTAGGTGGTGGGGTCGTTAATCAGGCCCTCGCAGCACTTGTAGAGCAAATCTACGCCAGCCTTCTGAATGTCGAGGTCGGCCTTGATGTATTCGACGGGATCGCAGATGAGAGCGCGGCTCTTGGCACCGTCAAACTTGATTTCGCCACCGAGGTCGAGAATGCGCTCCACGAATTTCTCCACCCATTCCATCTCCTCGTTGAAGTGGTCGATGTACTTCTGTCCGAGTTTGGAGAAACCCTGTGACTTAAAGATTTGTCCCTGCAACTTGTGCACGAGTGCACCTTCGGTCAGTCCTGTAGCAAAGAACTGCAATGCTTCAATAGATTTTTTTGCATCCATAGTGAATAATAAGATTTAATAAGTTATAAAAATGTGAAATTGAATTTCGAGTGCAAAGTTACGGCAAAAAAATGAATACTTTCTAATCTGTAATGGCACAAAACTTGTCTGAAACGATACAATGTCAAAAAAAACTTGTACCTTTGTAGCCGTTATGTATAGTTTGAAAGAAGCATGGGTGCTCATGCATGGTGAGCATCCCGTAGAGAATTGGGACGGCAGGATGTACTGCGGCGAGACAGACACTGCCATCACCTTCAGAGCCAACGAGACGCATGGCTTCATGGCTGCCTACACGTTCACGCTGGTGACAGAGGGGTGGCTGAATATTGACTATAGCGGACAGGAGTTGACCCTCCTGCCTGACGACCTCTACATCTATTCTCCGGGACTGCCCATAACCATCTTGGCCGCCTCCGATGACTACCACGGTATCTGCCTCTTGGCCGATGAACACGTAACCATCGAGTCGCCCACAGTCCACGACCTGGTGAACATCGCCTACAGCCCCATCGTGCAACTGCATGAGCCAAAAATGAAACTATCCCACGACACCGCTCTGCTACTGGCGGCAAAAATGCGAGAAATCAATGGATACCTGCACTCCAATCACATCTACAAGGAGAAGATTCTGAACATGCTTTATGCTGTCTTTCTGCTCGACTTGCAGAATGCACAAACACAAGCCATACCCCATCGTTCGGTGCCTCAACGTGTGGAGGAAATCTTCATCGGCTTCATTCGTCTGCTGCCCCGCCACTTTGCAGAGCACCACGACATCGCCTTCTACGCCGACCAGCTTCATATCTCCACCGTCTATCTCTCCCGAGTCGTTCGTCAGGTCACAGGCCGCACCGTTATCGACTACATCAACCAGATGCTGCTGATGGAAGCATCCTTCCTATTGCAAACATCCCCACTGAGCATCACCCAGATAGCCGACCGCCTCCATTTCACCGACACACCATCCTTCAGCAAGTTCTTCTCGCGTTTGAACGGCATGAGCCCCAAGGAATACCGGAAGGGGTAAACTGATCAACTTATAAAGTTGTACGTATGAATTGACGGAAATCGTCGAGATCCTTTTGGTTGGGATGTCCCATGTGAACTGGTCCCATCGATCCTCTACAAGTAAACTCCTTCTCAGAGACCGTGATGCCCTTTGCCTGAAGCAGTTCACGCATCTGCGGTACTGGCGACTTGATGATGGCACTCGAACCGAAACAGATAACACGCTTCACCATATCGGGAGTCAGTGTTCTGATGAATTCGACGATGCTGTTGTCCACTTTTCCCAAGAACACACCTGCGCCTAAATAGAGCGTGTCAACTGGTTCATCCAAGCGAACCGATGCCAATTCTGGACGAGTGTTAGTGAGTTCGCCAACAATGTTTGCCATTTTTGTCGTATGGCCAAACTTACTGTAATAACGGATTGCTGTTTTCATATTTCCTGTTTTGTTTTATACGATCATTTTCTCTATTTCTTCTCGGTGCTCGAAGAGTGTACATCCACCCGTATGTTCCCAACCGAGTGCTTTGGCTGCACGAATCTTGCGGAACAAAGGCGACTGTAGTGCCTTCCGAAGACTCATCGTGGCAACATTGCTGTCGCTGAACGGAGAGAACGGACAAGGTTCAGCCGAACCGTCAGGACCGATGTGGAAGAAACCACGACCTGAGGCAAGACAACCGCCCAGCGCCTTCTCGTCACCAGGGAAGGACAGGAAGATAATGTCAGCGTATGTGCCACGACGCTCCTCCAGCAGAGTTTCCATCTCTGCCACCTCTTCGTCGCCAAAAGCCAGATGTTCTGTGCCCTCCTCTGTGGGTACATATTCCACATAGAAGACGATTCTGCAACCATATCCACGCAAGGTGTCGATGAACTGCGGCGAAGTGACAAGGCGGTAGTTCTCGGTGGTCACCGTGATACTGGTGCCGAAAAAGAGGTCTTCCTCCTTCAGCATCTCCATTGACTGCATAGCACGCTTGAACACACCCTGACCTCGACGTTCGTCAGTCCCCATCGCTGTACCTTCAATGCTGATGATGGGCACCATGTTGAGATGCTCCTTCAGGAACTTCATGTAAGAAGGACCAATGAGCGTACCGTTGGTGAAGACAGGGAAAATCATGTCCTTCACCTCAGCGATGCTTTCCAGAATATCTTTCCGCATGAAAGGCTCCCCACCAGCAATCAGCGAAAAGTTGACGCCCATGTCGGCAGCTTCAGCAAAGATGGCCTTCCACTGCTCGGGAGCCAATGTCGCCTTCTGGTCGGCAGGCTTATCCTCTGCGATGCCGTTGCTTCGAGCGTAACATCCTTTGCAATGCAGGTTGCAAGTGGTGGAGATGCTGCTGATGAGGAATGGCGGCACCTCCAAGCCTTCCTGCTCCAGCATCTTCTTACGTCGTTTCTCCGACTTTTGGAAGAGCGTCTGCATGCGGTAGGCAAACCTTGCCTCACGGGGATTGGACAGCACACTCTTGTAGGCTTTCGCCATGATGGAGCGGATACTGCCAGTCATGTACGCCCCCAAGTCAAATGTCACACTTGTTTCCATATCTCAATTTTTAATTTTCAATTATCAATTGTCAATTTTCAATTATCGACCTATTTCTTTAATGTATCAATGATTGAATCAAGTTCCTGTGCCAGACGCTGGTAGTCATCGAGTTTCAGCGGGCAGGCAGAAAGTTGGTTGTTCATGCCGGTTGGAACCTGAGCGTAGGCTTCCTCCTCCAACTGCTTGCCTTTCTCTGTCAGGCTGACAATCTGCTGGCGTTTGTCCTGCTCACCTTTTTTGCGAACAACAAATCCCAATTTTTCCATGCGCTGAAGCAAGGGGGTGAC
This sequence comes from Bacteroidaceae bacterium, assembly GCA_017448965.1. GTDB lineage: Bacteria > Bacteroidota > Bacteroidia > Bacteroidales > Bacteroidaceae > Minthosoma. The sequence continues at coordinate 5,342 of JAFSKK010000014.1, forward strand.
GGTGTTCGTCTCCAACACCAGACGACGGGCAATGTCGTTCACAGGCTGGTTGTCCTTTTCCCACAGCACCATCAGCACAAGGTACTGCGGATAGGTGATGCCCAGGGTTGTCAAGATGGGCGTGTAGGCCTGTGTAATGAGACGTGCTGCCGTGTAGAGACGGAAACAAATCTGATTATCGAGTTGTAACTCTGCGTGCATAATTTTCAATTTTCGATTAACCCAGCATTGTTTCAACGTCCTTTTCAAAGTCCTTTGGCTCTGTGGTGGGCGCATAACGCTTGACAGTCTCACCATCTTTCGAAATCAGGAATTTGGTGAAGTTCCACTGGATGTCGCTGTCCTTCTCCACACTCTTGCTGAGGGTCTTGATGAGAGCCTTTGTGGCTTTGGCCTTCAGTCCGTGATATTCCTCAGTGGGAGCCTGAGCCTTCAGGTACTCGAAGATGGGTTCTGCAGCAGGACCGTTCACGTCGGTCTTCTTCATGATTTGGAACGTCACACCGTAATTGATTTGGCAGAACTCTTCAATCTGACTGTCGTTGCCTGGATCTTGTTCCTTGAACTGGTTGCAAGGAAAACCGATGATGACCAGTCCTTTGTCCTTGTACTTCTGGTTCATTTCCTCCAGTCCTGCGAACTGAGGTGTGAATCCACACTTGCTGGCTGTGTTGACAATCAGCAATACCTTACCTTCAAACTGTGCAAAATCCAGTTCCTTACCTTTGCTCGTGAGAGCCTTGAAATCATAAATCTTTGCCATATCTACTAGAATGATTAGTTTATTTTTATCGTTTGCGATGCAAAGGTAAGAACTTTATTTTATATCGCAAGCGATTTATCTAAAGATTTAAGTTGTTTTAACATTATATCGTACACGATAAAAACAAAAAAGAGACTTATGTGATTGGTTTTCCTATCATGCAGTCCTGCCGAAAATGCTGAGGCGACATGCCTGTATATCGGTGAAAGTAAGTGCCGAAATGGGATTGGTTGGCGAAGTTGAGTCGGTCTGCCACTTGCTTGATGGAAAGGCTATTGTCATGGAGCAAGATTTTCGCCTGTTTGATGATTTGCTCTATAATGATTTCGTTAGCGGTCTTGCCCGACAATTTCTTGCAGATGGAGGAGAAGTATTTGGGTGTGATGTGAAGTAACTCTGCATAACCATTCACATTGGTGAAAGGTTGCTGAGGGTCTTCAATCAGGTTGATGAACAACTCAAAAATGTGTTCTGCCGAAGTGTGAGTTGTCGGGAGGAGTGAACGTTCATTGTTCTCGAAGATATCACCCATTCCATAGACAAGAGAAGAAAAGAGGCTTCGCAGGGAAAGGCTCTTATAAGGAGATTCGGGTGCGTTGAGTTTCTCGTTCAGCAAGGTGTAATAAAGATTAACCATGTTCATTTCCTCCTTCGTGGTGTGCACCACCACATGATTCAGCATCTTGAAACGAAAACTCCAATATAGACTTGTCTCGTGCAGCAGTTCCTCCACCATCTCCTTCGATACACAGAAACCACGCACCTCCAAGTCCATGCTGAACATCGATTTCTTCAGAATGTTTTGAGGCAGACAAACGAACAGATCGCCTGCCTGGACATTGATTTCTTCGTTTCCCACATAAATGGTGGCATGCCCTTTCAGCACCAACACAGCCAGATAATTCTCCATCAGCACTGCCTGGGGCGTATTCTCCTGCATCTCCTTGATGTCGCTCAGCAGGACGATGGAGTTGTCTTGGTAGTCAACATCCATTTGACGAGGGATGGATGATACATTAAGCCTGTCCATTGTTTCATTATTTTTGTTTTCGGCACAAAATTAGCGACTTTTCCCAAAACACAACTATTCTATTACACTTTAATCATCTTCTATTTTTCGTATTCCTATTTACATTAGGTGAAATAGAACAATATCTGCGGCTTTTTCTTGTTCCATTATTCCTTTTCTCGTCGTTACTTTGCAGCGATTTTCAGAAGAACGACAAACATACTATGGACAGAATTAAACTTCTTTCAGTCGCAGGGCTATTGGTGATGCTGATGGCATGTGGCGGAAAACAGGAAAAACAGGTGGCACCTGTAAGAGTGAAAACTGAGGTAGTTGGCGAGGCCACCGACATGAGTACAAGAACATACGTTGGCGAAGTGGAAGCCGCATCAAGCACATCGGTGAGTTTCACCGGTAGCGGAGCCGTGTTGCGCGTCTATGTAGAGGAAGGACAGCTCGTCAGCAAAGGGCAGGTGATAGCCGAGATGGACGCCACACAGGCACGAAATGCGCTGGCAAACTGTGAGGCACAGATGCGACAGGCAAACGATGCCCTTGCACGTATGAAGCAACTGCACGACCAGAACGCCCTCCCCGAAATCAAGTGGGTGGAGACACAGAGTCAGGTGGCTCAAGCCAAAGCGCAACTGGACATGGCACGTAAGGCTGTGGCCGACTGCCGCATCTATGCCCCTGTGAGCGGTGTGATTGGTAAGAAGATGCTCGACGGAGGGGAAACGGCTCTACCGTCACAAGTGGTGGCAACCATTCTCGACATCAGCACCGTGAAAGTGAAAGTGTCGATTCCCGAAACCGAGATTGGCAACCTCACAGAATCCACACCTTCCACCATCAGCGTCGATGCTGCCCAGGCCACTGTCAGCGGAGGCAGGATTGAGAAAGGAGTGCAAGCCGATGCGTTCACGCACACGTATGATATAAGAATCCATGTGGAAAACGGAGACAGGAAGCTGTTTCCTGGGATGGTGGCCTCTGTAAGCCTCACCCCCAGCCCCTCTCCAAAGGGCGAAGGGAGTGATTACCTTGTGCCTGTCACCTGTGTTCAGAAACGGGCAGATGGTACTCTTTTCGTTTGGTCGATAGACAAGGACAGCACGGCACACCGAAAGACTGTGAGCATCGGACAGACAATGGGCAACCGCATCATTGTGGACCGCGGAATCGCCAAAGGCGAACGTATCGTGACCGAGGGTTATCAGAAGTTGAGTGAAGGAAGGAAAGTGGTGTACTAATTGACGGTTGATAATTATGGCAAGGAAGATGTCTTGGCTGAACTGGCCATTGAAACACTACTCGATATCGTTGCTCATTGTAGCCATTCTTTTTATATTGGGTATCTACGGCATGTATGTGATGCCGAAGGATGAGTTTCCTGCGTTCACCATCCGGCAGGGTGTGGTAATAGCAGTCTATCCTGGTGCCACGAGCGAGGAAATCGAGGAACAGGTGGCAAAACCATTGGAACGCTATCTGTTCACCTATGAGGAGGTAAGACGCGAAAAGACCACCACTACGTCGCAAAACGGCATGTGCATCGTGATGGTGCATCTGAATGATGATGTGAACAATAAAGACGAGGTGTGGTCGAAAATCAAACACGGTCTAAATGCTTTCAAATCGCAGCTGCCCTCAGGTGTGCTCGGCATCGTGGTGAACGACGACTTTGGCAACACCTCAGCTCTGCTCATTGCCATCGAGAGTCCTGAGCGCAGTTACCGCGAACTGAAACAGTACAGCGGTGACCTCAGCGACCGTTTGCGACGCACCCATGCTGTCAGGAAAGCCAAAATCCAGCGGCTACAAGCCGAGAACGACCGCATGGAAGCCCGTGAGAAACTTTCCATCGACATCCAGTCGGCTTGGAATAACCTTCAAGAAGCATACAAACAAATAGACATTGCCCGATCTTCCGTTGCCTCTTCCAAAGAAAATCTGCGCATGCAACGCATCTTCTATGGTGCAGGCACCACCACGATGACCGACTTGCTCGATGCCATCACGCTCTTCACCCAATCGGAAAGCCAGTTCGTCACCGCCTGTGCAACCTACCAACTGCGTGTGGCTGAATATAAAAGGAAAACCTGAGGGAACACCTCCAGTTCTTCCATGAGCTTTCTTCCACAAAGCTCACGTGCCTAACGTCACTACCCTCGTGAGCTTTACGACGTACGCCACCAGCCCATAAAAGAAACAACGACGCAGTCAGGACGTAAGAGACTTCCAATGTCTGCACACTCAGCTTCACCACCCTGGAGGCAGCACTACATTGTCTAACGTGTGTGCTTGTTCGAATAGTGGAGCAATCTCTTCGTCGGTGAATCCTGCGATGCCGCAACCGATGCGGGTGACGAGGAAGGTCAGTTCGGGATGCTCCTTCGCAAAGGCGATGAACTCATCCACATAGGGACGGATGGTTTCCACCCCACCCTGCATGGTCGGGATGCCATAACTCTGCCCCTGCAGGCCTACACCTTGTCCCATCACGGCACCAAATTTCTTGTAGGCAATCCATGCTGCACCACCTCCGTGCATACCGCGTAGGTTGCTTCCAAAGACAAAAATCTCATTCTTTTCGAGCGAATCAATGAATGTTGGAGTTGTACGTTTCTGTTCCATATAGTTATAGTCAATTGAGTAGTCGGGCATGGGTGCTTCGTTGCACAAACCGTCAAGTATTTGCTGGTCGGATAGAGGCAGAAGACCCATCGTGCATGTTTTTTTTGCGAAGGTAGTAAAAAATGACGATATTCCGACCGTTTTTCCGAGAAAAGTTGCTGTTGAGAACAACACTCATGCAACTTTTCTCTCTTTTTTTTGCACGGCAAAAGAAAAAATACATAACTTTGCAAATGAGAACAACCCTGTGAGCATAAAACCAAAACCGATATAACGCTCCACAAAATCTTTCTATGGAAATAAAGAAGGACAACGTATTCACAGAAGAGGAGATCAAGGACGACCTCCGATATCTGCAATTGCTGGCACAAAGTTATCCAAATGTGGCAGAGGCAAGTTGTGAGATGATCAATCTTGAGGCGATTCTCAACCTGCCCAAGCCTACGGAACACTTCATCAGCGACCCGCATGGAGAAAGCGAGGCGTTCAATCATGTGCTGAGGAATGCTTCAGGCTATGTGAAGCGGAAAGTGGAGGAGATTTTTGGCCCGACGCTCCGTCTGTCGGAAAAGCAGGAACTGTGCACCCTGATTTACTATCCTGAGGCGAAGTTGCAGCGAATCAAGGCGGCAGAAAACAACATGGAGGACTTCTACATCATCACGCTCAATCAACTCATCAAGGTTTTGAGAGAGGTGAGTTCGAAATATACACGAAGTAAAATCCGCAAAGAACTACCCGAAGAGTTCGGCTACATCATCGAAGAGTTGCTGCACGAAAGTCACAGCGGTGTGGGCGAAAAGCGCCACCAATACTACAATGTGATTGTACAGACCATCATCGAGACCCAACGTGCCGACCACTTCATCGTGTCCATCTGCAATCTGATTCAGCGACTGGCCATTGACCGTCTGCACCTGCTGGGCGACATCTTCGACAGAGGCCCTGGTGCACACCTCATCATGGAAACGCTGATGAATTATCATCACTTCGACATCGTGTGGGGCAACCACGACATCGAATGGTTCGGAGCGGCAGCCGGCAACCGGGCCTGCATCGCCAATGTGTTGCGACTCTCCATGCGCTATGGCAACCTCGCCACGCTGGAAGACGGCTATGGCATCAACCTGCTGCCACTGGCCACGTTTGCGATGGAGACTTACAAGGACGACCCCTGCAAACTGTTCGCTGCCAACGAGTTGACCAAGGAGAGTCAGCACGACAAGAAGACGAATCGACTCATCGCCCAAATGCACAAGGCCATCACCATCATCCAGTTCAAGGAGGAGGCCAAAATCATTGACCGACATCCCGAGTTTGACATGGCGGGACGCAAGATGCTGGAACACATCTACTTCGGCAACGGCACTTGCTTCATCGACGGCACAGAGCATGAGATGCTCGACACCTTCCTTCCCACCGTGGACAAGGAGAATCCCAATGCCTTGAGCGAAGATGAGGAACTGCTGATGGCCAAGTTGGAACACTCCTTCCGCACCAGCGACAAACTGCAACGCCACATACAATGCCTGCTGGCACATGGGGGTATGTACTCCATCGCCAACAGCAACCTGATGTATCACGCCACCGTTCCGCTCAACTCTGACGGCACCCTAAAGGAGGTGGAGATAAACGGAAAGAAGTACAAGGGAATGGCGCTGATGAAGAAGACGGGACATCTGGTGAGAGAAGCCTTCAATGCCGACACACCCAAGGAGCGCAAGAACTATGCCAAGGATTACATCTGGTATCTGTGGTGCGGAAAAGACTCGCCGCTGTTCGACAAGGATAAGATGACCACCTTTGAACGTTACTTCATCAAAGACAAGGTAACACACACGGAGACAAAGGGTTATTACTACAAATACAACAACGATGAAAAAGTTGTGGACATGATTCTCGACAACTTCGGAGTGGAGGGAAAACATCGTCACATCATCAACGGTCACACACCCGTGAAGGTGCTGAAAGGCGAAACACCCATCAAGGCCAATGGCAAACTTCTCGTCATCGACGGCGGTTTCTCGCGTGCCTATCAACCAGAGACAGGCATTGCCGGCTATACCCTCACCTTCCACAGCCGAGGACTCGACCTCGTGCAGCACCAACCGTTCCGCTCTGCCGAAGATGCCATCCAAAATGGTGACGACATCAAGAGTTCGACCCAGATTGTAGAACTGAGTTCGCAACGTATGTATGTGAAGGACACCGACAAGGGAAAAATCCTCCTCGCCAAAGTGGAGAACCTGAAACGTCTGCTCTTCGCTTACCGAAACGGATTCATCAAAGAAGTGAAAAATTGATTGTTACACATAAATAAAACCCAAAGCGTATGAAGAAACTACTACTCATGGCTGCTTTTGCACTGGGGTGCATCAGCGCATCGGCTCAGGAAACACTCACACTGAGCACTTACAAAGGTACAGACCTTGCAAAGTATGACGGAAAGACTCTCAACGTGACTGTCAGCCGCTACGTCTTCAACGGCTGGAACACCATCTCGCTGCCCTTCGCTATGACCGCCGCACAGGTGGACGAGGTGTTCGGAAGCGATTGCAAACTCGAAAAGCTCGTAGGCGTTGAAAACGACGGCAGCAACGTGAAGCTCAACTTCCAGAACTGCAAGTCGGAAGGCATCCAAGCCAACACGCCCTACATCCTCTACTACACAGGCGAAGATGGCACCAAGAAGTTCACCATCGACAACGCCCTGATTGTGGATGGCGTGGCCGAATCGGTCTTCACGGCCGAAGGAACAGGAGAGAAGGTCAAGATGGGTACAGCCAAGAAACAAAAAGCGGCACAAGGCCTCTATGGCATTCTCGCTAAAGACAACAAAAAAGCCACCTTCGTGAATGTGGACAGAACCTCCAACGGCTTCTACGCCACCCGATGCTACGTGGAACTCTCCAGCGGCAACTCCACCTTGCTCACCACCAACCACATCGAGGAAGGTGAAGCCACGAGCATCCAAAAGATTGCCAAGCCAGGCGAACGTGTGAAGGTGTACAACCTCTCAGGCGTGAAAGTGGCCGACAGCATCGATGGCCTCAAACCTGGCATCTATGTCATCAAAGGCAAAAAAGTAGCCGTACAATAATCACTATGGCTCAGACAACATACGCACCCGCAACCTCATCAAACGGGTGCGTATTTTTTTTGCCATTTTGGTAGTTTCAGAAATAAAAAAGTTGTATCTTTGCAAACGAAAAACTGACTTGACAAATAAGAAACAACCATGACGAAAAGAATGAAACGTACATTATACCTATTCATCATTGCAATGATGGCGACGGTTCAGACAGTGACAGCACAGGACGAAACCATCGTGTTCACACCGCAATGGACGGCACAGGCACAGTTCGCTGGCTATTACGTGGCTGAGGCAAAGGGGTTCTATCGCGAGGCAGGAGTGAAGGTACGCATAGAACATCCATCGGCCACACAGCCTGCCATGGATCGCCTGCGCAAGAATGAATGTCAGGCCACAACACTGCAGCTCTGCCAGGCATTGGAGATTGTGGATGGAGGCATCCCCCTCGTGAACATCCTTCAGACATCGATGAACAATGCGATGGTCATCGTCTCAGCTCGCGACAAGGATCCACTGACGCAGAAAGGTGCCCGTGTCGGCATCTGGAGTGTCGGTTTCGGTCAGTTGGCTATCTGCATGAGCATCAAGGACCATCTGAACTACGAGTGGGTGCACTTCGCTCAGAATGTCAACCTGTTCGTGGCTGGCGCACTCGATGCCACGCTGGCCATGAGCTACAACGAATACTACCAGTTGGTACAAGCAGGTATCAATATGACCGACAAGAACGTGTATCGTTTCTGCGACCACGGCTACAACGTGCAGGAGGACGGGGTCTATATGAACCGCGACTATTACGAAAAACACAAGGAGCAGGCACATCGTTTCGCTCAAGCCAGCAAGAAAGGATGGGAATGGGCAGCCCAACATCCCGAAGAGACGCTGGACATCGTGATGCAGTATGTCAACAAGAACTACATCGCCACCAACCGCGTGATGCAACGGCTGATGCTCCACGAGGTGCTGCGCCTGCAGGTGGACCGCGAGTCGAAGAAGCGTGAGTTCAGATTGCGCCCCGACATGGTGCGACAAGCCAGCCGACTGATGGTGGAGAACCAGATGCTGAGCCACGAAGTGACATACAAGGAACTAATTGACAATTGAAAATTGAGAATCGATAATTATGAGTGGGATCATCGCATATATCCGTCGCAAACTATCCGTCAGAGTCAGTCTGTGGGTGGTGTTCTTTGCCGCCATCATCTTCAATGTCGCCCTCGGCTTCCTGTTCTATCAGGCTCGTGAGGCCGTGCGTCAGGAGGCTGTCAATCGTGCCACACAAATCCTGGACAAGACCTCACTGCGTGTGGAGGGTATCTTGAACCGTGTGGAGGTGGCCTCAGACATGACCAAATGGCTGGTACTGCGCCATCCCGACCAGGCAGACTCGATGTTCGTTTACAGTCGAGGGTTGTTGCTGAACAATCCCGATTTCTACAACTGTTCCATCGCTTTCGAGCCATACTACTTCAAAGACAAGGGACGTTATTTTTCTGCCTATACCAAACATATCGGTGACTCCATCCGCACCACACAAGGCGGCAGCGACAACTACCAGTATTTCTATTCGGACTGGTATCTCATGCCAAAGCTGCTGGAAAAACCGTGCTGGACGGAACCGTACATGGATCTCGACGCGGCCACGAACACCAGCGAGATGGTGACCAGCTACTGTCAGGCCCTCACGGACAAACAGGGTCAGTTGATAGGTGTTGTCAACGTCAGTCTCTCACTAAACTGGCTCTCGCAGACCATCTCAGCCGTAAAGCCCTATCCCAATTCCTACAGCATCATGATAGGCCGTGGCGGCACCTACTTCGTACATCCCGATACAACGAAAATCACCTGCCAGACCATCTTCACACAGACTCTGGAGCAGCCCGACACCGCCATGAGTGCCCTCGGTCATGCCATGACGAACGGCGAGGAAGGTGTGAAGCAGATGAAAATCAATGGCGAGGACAGCTATGTCTTCTACAAGCCCCTTGGCCAGACGGGCTGTTCGATGGCCATCGTCTGCCCTGAGAGCGACATCTTCAGCGGTTTCGATCGTCTGCGCCGCACGATTATGGGCATCGTTACCGTCGGCCTGTTGCTGATGCTCTACTTCTTCGTCCGCATCATTACACGCGAACTAAAGCCCCTACGCCGACTGGCTCATGAGGCTGAGGCCATCGCCTCGGGACAGTTCGACGCTGTACTGCCCGACTTCCAGCGCATCGACGAGATAGGCCAGTTGAGCCACTCGTTCGGGAACATGCAGCAGTCACTGGTGAAATACATCGAAGAGTTGAAGAACACCACTGCCCAGAAGGCCTCAATAGAGAGTGACCTCCGTATTGCCAGCAACATACAGATGGGTATGCTGCCCGAGAAATTCCCTTCCAGCACCGATCGTGACGACGTGCAGCTCTATGCCTCGCTGACCCCAGCCAAGGAAGTGGGTGGCGACCTGTTCGACTTCTATTTCCGCGACGAGAAGCTCTTCTTCTGCATCGGCGACGTGTCGGGCAAGGGTGTGCCAGCCTCACTCTTCATGGCCGTCACCCGTTCTACCTTCCGAACCGTTTCGGCTCACGAGTCGATGCCAGACCGCATCGTGAGCACAATGAACAAGACGATTGCCGACATGAACAAGACCCACATGTTCGTGACCCTCTTCGTCGGTGTACTCGACCTGCCCACAGGACGACTACGCTACTGCAACGCTGGTCACGATGCCCCATTGCTCGTTGGTGCTGGCGTAGGCGAACTGCCTTGTGACTCGAACATCCCCGTCGGCTTTATGCCTACATGGAAATACTCTCTGCAGGAGACACAGGTCTTCACCGGCACCACTATCTTCCTTTTCACCGATGGATTGACAGAAGCCATGGATGCCCAATATGAGCAGTTCCGAATGGAGCGCGTAAACGATGTGGCAAACAGTGCATTGGCTCAACAACAACAGGAGCCTCGGCAGCTCATCAGCCAAATGACTGAGGCCGTCCACCAGTTTGTGGGCGATGCCGAACAGAGCGACGACCTGACCATGATGGCCATACAGTATATCAAGCAACAGAGAGACGTACAGATGCGGAAAAGCATCGTGCTTACAAACGACACGAAAGAAGTTCCACAACTGAACACCTTTGTCGAAGAGGTATGCCAAACTGTGGGATTCGACCAAACCGTCACCATGCAGGTGAAAGTAGCCGTAGAGGAGGCCGTGGTCAACGTGATGAAATACGCTTATCCGTCAGGACAGAGCGGCGATGTGACCATAGAAGCAGCCTCGAATGACGTGCGACTGAAGTTCACCATCATCGACAGCGGTAAGCCTTTCGACCCCACCGTTCAGGCCGAAGTTGACACTACGCTTTCTGCCAAGCAGCGCAACATCGGTGGACTGGGCATCCACATCATACGTCAGAACATGGACTCCATCAACTACGAGCGTATGGATCACCTCAATGTGCTGACGCTGAGGAAGAAGATCATTCATAATTGATAATAGATAATTCACAATTCATAATAGATAATTGAGCATGAACGTAAAAATTGAAGAAATTGACGGCAAGATGGTTGCCATTCTGTGCGGTAGCCTCGACACCGCCGCTGCCGCAGAAACCGAAAAGGCAATGAGTCCTCTTAATGACGCGAATGGCAAGGACATTATCATCGACTGCACCGACTTGGCATACATCTCGTCTGCAGGTCTGCGCATATTCCTCGGCATTCTGAAGAACGCCCAGAAACAGGGAAGGCATGTCTATATCAAGAGTATTAACGATAACGTCCGTAGCATTTTCACCATCACGGGCTTCAGTAACATCTTCGAATTCATATAAACCGGCACGCAGATGGGTAATCAAGTCAACTTGGATCCTCATGGCGAGATGCTGCTGCGGCAGTACCGTGAACTGTACCCCACGTTGCAGCAGTTGGCAGACGAAGCCTACAACCAGTTGTGCCAGGCACTGCACGAGCAGGGCATCTACGTCACCGCCATCGAACACAGGGTGAAGACCGAGAAATCGCTTATAGGGAAACTGGAACTGAAGGGGGCGAAGTACAAGAGCATCGACGACATCACCGACCTCGTGGGGCTGCGTGTCATCACCTTCTACTCCGACGAGGTGGACAAGGTGGCTGCCATTGCCAAGCGCATCTTCGACATCGACTGGCAGGAGAGTGTGGACAAACGCAAGCTGCACCAGTTAGATTCATTCGGCTATAACTCGCTGCACTACATCTGTCGGCTCCATTCTGGCAGCGCGCGCTTCGAGTTGCAGATGCGCACAGCCCTGCAGCATGTGTGGTCCACCATCGAACATGACACAGGCTACAAGGGCGTCGTGAAAATACCCCGCGAGTACAAACGGCAATTCAGCCGTCTGGCAGGCATGATGGAACTGATAGATGACGAGTTCAGCCGTTTGCGTGTCGTGCTCACCGACTATCGCCGCCAAATGCTGGCACTGGTGAAGAATGGCAAACTCGACGACGTACCATTGTCAGCCGAAACTTTCCGGGGATATTTAGAACTGCATCCTTTCGACCGATTGAACAAGCGGATTGCCGCCGTCAACCAGGCAGAAGTCTTTCCCGTGTCCATGATGTCCTATCTGCCCGTGCTCGAATCCCTCGGGTTGGAAACCCTCGGCGACGTGCAGCAATTCATCGACGAGAACAGCGATGATGCCTACCAGTTGGCACTCTCGCAACTGGCCATTACCGATCTCGACATTCTCTCGTCCAACACGGCCTTGCAATATCTCTGTCTAGTTCATGTGCTGAAACACAACGGCGGGCGCGATGGCCTTAAATCGCTCTACAACATCATCAATGGCGAAAACGATGCCAACGGCATGCTGGCCGACCTGATGATGGAGCAAGCCAAGACACAGCCGTTTATGCGACAAGTAAACCTTACATAAGATGAAGATAACAAAAAAAACATCAATAATATGGAAAAGAAACTACATTGTCCCAAGTGTGGCAGCACAGATTGCACCAGCCACAAAAAAGGCTACAACCGAGCATTAGGATGCCTTGGCTTCCTCTTCCTGAACATCTTTGGCTTGTTGTTGGGTTGCATTGGCAAAAACAAACTCATCTGCCAATGCAACGAATGCGGAAAGAAGTGGACCATGTGACGGGAGGTCGCAACCTATGTGAATACAGAAATCTGCATGACCAATTGATGCACGGGTAAGCGTATCAAGCCACATATAGTAATGGGATGATGTCAGTTGGGCATCATCCCATTTATTTTTTGTCATCTTTTTCGTTTATTCCATTTCTTTTCCTTATTTTTGCAACGTATTCCACAAGTTCTAAATCGAAAAACAATGGAGGAAAATCGTTTCTTTATCCCATTCAAGGGAATGGAGTATGAGAAAGGTATCTGCGGAAAGAAGGTCTTTGTCGTTGGTGTCAGTTTCTATTGTAATAAATACGATTGCAAGTTTTTCAGCGATTGCACCAGCCCCGAGAAGAAGGATTCGAGTGCCTACAACACGAACTGCCCTGCATATACGGAGACGGGAGCAGAATTGAGGAATGAACCGTCATATGCCATTGATGAATACTATCCAGCCTATCAGAGATTCGCCAAGATGATGTGCCAGTTTGTGGATGATGAGGTGGAAGACGTATGGCAGCGGATGGCATTTACGAACTATGTGCAGTTCTTTGTGCCGACTGTTAACACATATAAAGACTATTTGAGTGAGCGGGATTTCGAGGCATTCAAGGAGAGTATTGTGGAGCTACAGCCTGATGTCGTGATTTCATGGGGCATGGTGACGATAGATGATGTGAGAGAAGGGAATCCATACGTTATTGACAGGGAAAAACTTCCAGACTCCGAGTGGTATATCTGCCACCTTGCCGTGCCAGGGGTTGAACACCCCATCACCCTTATCTGCTGTTTCCATCCATCATCTCCTGACTGGAATCAGGACTACGAGAAATGCTCGAAATATCTGAAAAAAGCATTAACCCCTAAAACTAAGTGATATGAAAACATTTATCAGCTGGCTACTCGCCAACATCCAGCCTTTATCCGTGATTGGCTTTATAGTCCTTATCTTGGAATATGCGTCGTTCCATGATGCAGATTTTTCTAGTAGCGAAAGAACGCACAAAATGATTACGGTGTTGAGCGTCGTGCAAATACCTGTTGCGCTGGTGTTCGCAATTTGGGCAGCCAAGTTCACTTACCAGAACTTTGACGAAGTATGGTCGCGCAGAATGAGCTGGAACAACAGCAATGTTGACAAGATGAACTCCAGATTCAATTACACCTCCAAAGTCTTTTTCTATTCTCTGCTGGCTGGTGTGGGCATCACTGGCATCCTCTTTTTTTCATCGGATGGCTGATTATGAGAATTATTGAAATCAATGTTTAAATATAGTAATGTGATATCACTCAATCGGCTCAAACTTTTCCACGTTTGAGCCGATTCTTATTCTTTTGTGAGCCGATTGTCACCGACCACTCTATTGCATGCATCCACTCTTCTGTTCATTATCCAAGAAAGAAAACACATAACCGGGACTTTGGTAATATAGCCCTGTGTCTTTGTCTTGAAGACGGGCAAAGGTGTCACTGTTGTAGAGCGTCTCCAATGCTTTATCCATCGGGTATCGCCAATGTTCTATCAAGAGTTGTACCAGATCGGCATACATATCCTCTTGCATCATTTGGATTTGTGCATCTGTCAGTTTCATAGCCATGATACAGTAATCTATTTGTTTCTTCTCTTGACATAACCATCATTTTTATCTGCGTGCATAGATACGTTTTTTCAGATATTCCACATCTTTTTTGTCTTTTTATTTTTCCCTTCGTGATTATTTTCCTCGTTATCATCAAAATTCAACACAAAAGCTCTACATTATTATATAGCTATCGCGACCTCCCCACGTCTTCTACCTACAAGGGATATTTGTCTCCACCATTTCTGCCATCATTTTGCCGCGATATTCAGATAGGTTTTGCAGGAAGGGGATGATGTCGTTACCATAGGCACGGCGGCTATAGAAATCAAGTTTCAAGGCTTTGCGGCCATTGATGATGACTTGGCGATAGACATGCACGTCGAACTCAACGATGGAAAGAAGTTCGGGGTTCTTTTCATCTGATTGACTCACCAGAAAATCTATCATGTATTCATCGCCTTTATTGTGCACCTTATAGTTGCAGCAAGCATCCGTCTGCTTTCTCATGCTCAGTTCCAGCGCTTTGGCCTCCACAGCCTTTTTCGGAGTGAGGGCTTCTGAATAATGCACCAGAACAGTGAACATCTGATTGTACGACTCTGGCTTCTCTCCTTTGGGAAAGTACTCCTGCGTGAAATAATCCGCATTCGGGCTTGCGCTCCATCCCAGATAATATGTTTCGTTGTTGAACTGTATGGTGTTTCCTGTATTCAGATAGTCTTTCACTTCTTGTGCCATCAACAGGACAGGAAGGGCCAACAACATGATGGCGAATAATACTTTCGTTGCTTTCATCTTAGTTCCTTTTTATTGCAAAGTTAGCAAACTTTCCGTAATTCCCATGTCTTTTTGTACAGCAAAGGTGTTTTTTTGAAAGAAAATAGTTATTTTTTCACCTTTTTATTTGTCTATATGAATGTTTTTCTCTTACTTTGCAGTCGAAATGCTCATTTCATGTAAAAATGACTAAGAAGTTTAACGCATATTGGTGGTGGCGTAGCTTGGGATTCAAAAAATCGTAAGTCCAATGGTCGTTCCCCTATGCGAAGCCAAACATAAATGCATAGAAATAAAAGAGCCTGTCGTACTTGCGATAGGCTCTTTTTCGTTGAATGTTGAAAATTGAAAATTATAAATATATATGACCTATCAAGTAGATGAAAATGGCTTCTACGGACAGTTCGGAGGAGCCTACATTCCAGAGATTCTCTACAAGACGGTGGAGGACTTGAAGAAGGCTTAC
>JAFSKK010000015.1 GCA_017448965.1 Bacteroidaceae bacterium
CTCTACAGGGAAACTGGAAGGGATAAACAACAAAATCAAAACAATGAAGAGACAAGCATATGGATACAGAGACGAGAAGTTCTTTGAACTCAAAATCCTTTCTCTACACGATAAGACCTATGCATTTGTCGGATGAACCAACTTATACTTATAATGTATTCTATATGTGTTTCTCTGCCCCCCGAACCCCCAAAACTGCTCTTGTCCACTTTCCTACTTGCTTACTTTCCCTATTCTCTGTTTTGCCCTCCTGTGCCCCGCCTTCCACTCCCGTAATTACGGCAACGGCACTGGCGTAATTACGGCACTTCCACAGGTGTAAATGTGGGAACGACGAAGACAATCTTCCAAATCTTCTTAATCGACCGCGAAGCGGTGTAGTTGAAAAAAACTAGTCCGCTAAAGCGGCCGATTGGGAAGATTGAGAAGATTTGGAAGAGGTGAAAAAATCCTCAGAAAAAAACTTTGAAAAATATTGAAAAATAATCAGTTAAATGCTTGTGTATATCAAGAAAAATCCGTAACTTTGTGCCAGAAATAAGGAACAAAAAAACGAATGTCAATATGATTATCAAGCTGCACAGGTATTATGGGGACGAGGCCGTCACGAAGAGTGTGATGGAGGTCTGGATGGACGGCGAGCAGGCGCCGAGGTTGGTGTGTGAGGCTCGCGAGGTGAGGTTCAAGGATTATGCGGAGGTGTTCCCGGGGGCGTCGGGGTGCTGCCTGCCAAGGGGCAGGTGGAGGCTGGCTTGCGGGGGAAGCCCTTACTCGGCGATGGGGGTGCGGGTGGTGAGGTGCCCAGGGCATCGGCAGACGTACTTCGGGTATAATGACGGGGTGTTCCGTCCGCAGCAGGTGGGCAGAGTGATGGTGGGCGAGCCTGTGTATCACTACTACACGGATGAGGAGGGGAATGAAGTGGAGTACCCGAAGAAGCGGGGGATGCGGAACGGGCAGACGGTGTACGGGAAGCTGGATGCGCTGCTGTATGAGGCGTACAGGAAAGGGGAGGAGTTTATGCTAGTGGTAGACAATGAAGTGTTGCGGCAAGCCGCCGAAGGAAAAATATAAAAAAACAAGTAAAAATAAAGAAAAAACATATTCCTTCGGAATAATTGAACGAACCTTTAGCTCGACGGAGCCAATTGGATTTATGACGAACGCGAATATTGCGAATTATACGAATAAAAAGGGGCAGGGAACATTAGTGTTATTCGAGTCATTCGTGTTCGCTAAAAAATAAATTGGGGAGAAATAAGAAAGCATATCAGAGGCCAATGATATATAAGTGTTTAAAAATGAATGTCTAACAAGTTTTAAAAAGAAAGGAGAACCAAGTTATGGGAATGATGGCAAGAAAGGCGAAGATGCGCCTGACGTACCGCGAGGGGAAGCCCGAGGTGTACAAGCTCAGACAGCTGACTTATCCGCAGGTGACGTATGACCAGCTGTGCGGGATGATCCAGATTGTGGGCGTGAACCAGGCACAGACGAAGGCGGTGGTGGATGCGCTGCTCACGTCGCTGGTGCACTACATGGAGATTGGACACGGGGTCAGCCTGGGCACGTTCGGCTCGTTCAAGCCTGTGTTCAACTCGAAGGTGGCGCGCTCGCTGGAGGAGACCACGCTGGAGACGGTGAAGGTGAAGAAGATAGCCTTCTATCCTGGCGGCGCCTTCAAGGACATGCTCTCTCGCATCTCGATTGACGAGAACGAGGTGGTGTCGGAGAAGGAACCAGAACCAGAACCTGATCCAGACGACGAACCTTAACATGAATGGAAGGGGTGCATCTCACAAGGAGGTGTGCCCTTTCTTTTTATGGAAACATATTGCTGCGCAATAATTGAACGAATGAAACGAAATTGGCTTCTCGGCTTAAATAAGTAAATTGGTAAATTTTTCTGTTTTTGGAGGGGATGTCTCTCAGAGGGCGTAGCTGATACCTGCCTTCCATTCGTGGCTTTTGCCTGTGACGGAGGGGTAGTAGCGGTAGTTGCCGTGGCGGAGGTTGTATTCGTATTGGAGGTTGAGGTGGAGGCCACGGGCGAGGTTGAAACGTAGGTAGGAACGGTTCTGCAAGACGCTCTGCTCGCCTTGGTCTCCCCATGCACCAGTGCCGTCTCTCAACTCTATCACGTATTCGTCAGGATGGGCGAGGTAGTTGCGAATCTGTTCAGGCTTTTCTCCTCTGAGGATGAAAAGACGGAGGAAGTAGAGGTCGTTGCCGATGGTGAAGTGGCGGTTCCATGTGAACTGGACGCTGTGGCGCAGAGAGAAACCTGTTCCGAAGTTGTAGCGGCGCATGAGGAAGTAGTCGGATGCGGCACCTCCGAGTGGAACGGCTGAGAGCATCAGAGAGTGGCTGAAAGTGGTGGCACGTCCCTGTCGCTGTGTGAAGAGGTCACCTCCGAAACTGGCAGCCTCAGAAATGATGGGCAGGTTGCCAGGCTTCTGTACTCCGTGCCCGTTATAGTGGTCGATGTATTTGATGTTCTGATAGAAACCAAGGTCGAGTTGCCAGCGGTTGGGCAGCCTGCGCTGGATGGAACCGATGCGACCCTGTATGTCGAGTTCACCCACCGTGGGATGGGAGTCGTCGAGGTTGAGGAGCAGATAGACGTTGAAGTAGTCGTAAGCGCGTGGACTCTTTCCCTCTTCAAGATGGTTGAAATGGCTACCGTAGTTGAAGCGGAAGTCAAGGTAAGGCACATGTTCCTTGAATCGTCCAGGGGCATTGGGATGGATAGGACCTTCGTCGTACATGTAGCGGTCGCCCACTCCAACGAGGAAAGAGTAGGGCATCGGCTCTTCTTTCTTGCCAGCATGCATGTGGTTGACGCGGAACATCTCACCCGACATCATGCGGTGAATGCCTCGCACAGGATTGAGCAGGGTGCCGAAGATTTCACGGACAACACGTGCACCGCCCCGTTTGGAATCGTCGAAAAAGATGTCGGAGATGCGGTGGGTCGCCTCACCGATACCTGCACCGCCAATGCCTGTGGAGAGCAGGTCGTTGACGGCTGGTCGATTTGTCTCGCAGAAGAGTTCCCATGTGAGGGAACCTGCCAGAGGGTAGAGGAGGGACACACCATAGGAAAGCCCATGTTCACGTGCTGTGTTGTAAAACATGCTTCCGTGGTAGGGATGGGCGAATTGGTTTCCAGAGAAACTGTCGGGGTCGAACACCCAGCCACCTTTTAGGTTGCGTTTGATGACTTTGCTGGTGACGTTTGCCCACTCGCGTTGCTGCACAAAGTGGTCGTAGCCAAGAATCAGGGCATTGATGCCAAAATCTTCTGTTAGTGCCTGCAAGGCTGGCAGTTTGGGACTTCCGTCGGATTTACGCCCGAAGAAGTGGAGGGCACAGGTGTATGGAACAAGTGTGTCTGTGCGTTGCAAGTGAGTGCGTGTGCCTGAGATGGAATCATACCAGACAGAATCAGGCAGCGTGGTTGCTGCAGCGTGGTTGCTGGCTGATAAAAGGGCAAAAACAGTGATGTGTAGGCTACGTAACGTCATTTTTTTGTGATTTGTGGGTGCAAAGGTATGAAAAAGTTAGGAGTTAGGAGTTAGGAGTTGGGAGTTTTTTGTACCTTTGTGGCAAATAAGATGTATTATGGCAAAGGAAAAAGTGGCATACGTTTGTAGTTCATGCGGTTATGATAGTCCCAAGTGGATTGGAAAGTGCCCCGCATGTGGTGAGTGGAACACGTTCACGGAGTATCGGGTGGGCAAGAAAACGGCACCAGCGGCTGTGACCGATTTTAGGTTAGATGTGAAGTCGAGTCCCATCTCGATGTCGAAGATTGAGACGGCCGATGAACCCCGCATCAATATGCAGGACGGTGAGTTGAATCGTGTGCTGGGTGGTGGATTGGTGCCTGGTAGCATGACGTTGTTGGGTGGCGAGCCAGGCATTGGCAAATCGACGCTGATTCTGCAGACGGTGCTGCGTCTGAGAGGGATGAAGGTGCTCTATGTGAGTGGGGAGGAGAGCGCCCGGCAGTTGAAGTTGCGGGCAGACAGAATCATCGACGGCAAGGGAAATGATGCTGATGTGCAGGTGGTGTGTGAAGCGATGATTGAGACGGTGTTTGAGCATATCAAGGTGGTGCAGCCTGATTTGGTGGTGGTTGACTCGATTCAGACGATGGCCACCGAAACCGTGGAGTCGTCGCCTGGCAGTGTGACACAGATTCGAGAATGTGCATCCATGCTGCTGAAGTTTGCCAAGGAGTCGAACACGCCTGTCATCGTGATAGGTCACATCAATAAGGAGGGTACCATTGCGGGACCAAAGATTCTGGAGCATATGGTGGACACGGTACTGCAGTTTGAGGGTGATCAGCATTATATGTACCGTATTGTCAGAGCCATCAAGAACCGCTTTGGTTCCACGGCCGAATTGGGCATCTATGAGATGGTGCAGAATGGTTTGCGACCTGTGGAGAATCCCTCAGAACTGCTGTTGAGTGACATGAAGGATGGTGAGGAATTGAGTGGTGTAGCGGTGGCTTGCTCCATTGAGGGAGTGCGCCCGCTGCTGATCGAGACACAGGCTCTGGTGAGCACGGCAGCGTATGGCACTCCACAGCGTTCGGCCACGGGTTTTGACTTGCGACGACTGAACATGCTGTTGGCGGTGCTGGAGAAACGGGTGGGCTTCAAATTACCTCAGCGCGACGTGTTCCTGAACATTGCGGGTGGCATTCGTGTGACCGATCCAGCCATCGACCTGAGTGTGATTGCGGCGGTGCTGTCGAGCAATGTCGATACGGGCATTCCGAGAGACATTTGCTTTACGGGCGAAGTGGGCTTGAGTGGTGAAGTGCGTCCTGTGAGCCGCATCGTTCAGCGCATAGCCGAGGCTGACAAGTTAGGCTTCCGCAAAATCATCATCCCCCGTGCCAACATGAATGGCCTCGACAAGCGTAAATTCAAAATAGAGATTGTGCCTGTCCGTAAGGTGGAAGAGGCTTTACGGGAGCTGTTTGGATAAATTTTAACATTATTTGTGCATCTTGTAAATGACTGATTATTTGCCGTTTGTCCTTTTTTTCTAAAAAGTTGTGCACGAAAGTCTTTGTGTTTTTGATTTTTTTCTGTAATTTTGCAGCCGAAAATAAATATCAAAGGATTATGTCAGTTCAGAAGACAAGGGCGCTATTGGTGGATGTGGCTCGCCAACTTTTCGCTAAGAATGGCTTTGAGAACACTTCCATGAATGACATTGCTGTGGCAGCCAGCCGTGGTCGCCGTACGCTTTATACTTATTTCAACAGCAAAGAGGAAATTTATCTGGCGGTGATTCAGACGGAACTGGAACGCCTGTTTGAACGTATGGAGGAAGTTGCTCGTCGCAACATTTCTCCTGAAGAGAAGATTGTGCAACTGATTTTTGCGCATCTGGAGGTGATGAAAGAGGCCGTCTATCGAAATGGCAATCTGCGTGCCGAATTCTTCCGAGATGTGTGGAAGGTGGAGTCGGTGCGTAAGAATTTCGACAAGAATGAGATCAACCTCTTTCGTCGCATCATGAACGAGGGCATCGACAAGGGTGTGTTCGACATTCGCAACGTTCGTCTAGCTGCTGAAATCATGCACTATTGCTTGAAGGGATGTGAAGTGCCATACATTTATGGTCGCTATGCCGTGCAGAACGCTGAGGAACTCTACCCCTATGTGCGCAGCATGGTGTTCAAGCATTTCTGCAAGAATCAGAAATATGGCTATTAAAATCTTAATTTAACATTATAAATTTTTCTTTATGGGACTTTTAACTGGTAAGACAGCGATTGTGACAGGTGCAGCACGTGGCATCGGTAAGGCTGTCGCTATGAAGTTTGCTCAGGAAGGTGCAAACATCGCATTTACAGATTTGGTACTCAACGACGACATGGCTGCTGGTCTTGAAGCCACTCGCAAGGAGATTGAAGCACTGGGCGTCACTTGCCGTGCATACGCTGGCAATGCTGCCGACTTTGCCGAGACTGAGGCGGTGGTGAAGCAGATTCATGCCGACTTCGGTTCTATCGACATTTTGGTGAACAATGCCGGTATCACGAAGGACGGCCTGATGCTCCGCATGACTGAGCAGCAGTGGGACGCTGTACTCAACGTGAACCTCAAGTCTGCATTCAACTTCATCCACGCTTGTGCTCCTATCATGCTCCGTCAGCGTGGTGGTTCCATCATCAACATGTCTTCAGTTGTGGGTGTTCACGGCAACGCTGGCCAGTGCAACTACTCAGCTTCTAAGGCTGGTATGATTGGTCTCGCCAAGTCTATCGCTCAGGAACTCGGTCCTAAGGGCGTGCGTGCCAACGCTGTGGCTCCAGGCTTCATCGAGACAGCCATGACCGCTCAGCTCCCAGAGGAAATCCGTGCTGACTGGATGAAGAAGATTCCACTCCGTCGTGGTGGTCAGGTGGAAGACATCGCCAACGTATGTCTTTTCCTCGCATCTGACATGTCCAGCTACGTATCTGGTCAGGTGATTCAGATCGACGGCGGCATGAATATGTAAATAAGATTGAAGAATTGAAAAATTGTAGTTGCCATGCGGTGTGTTTCCTCAGTAGGAGCAACGCGTCAGCCAAAAACTTTAATTTTTCAATTCTTCAATCTTTTAATTTTTATGAAAGTAGTTTACGAAGATAATCACATCATCATTGTTTCGAAGACAACGGGCGAGATTGTGCAGGGCGACAAGACCGGCGACAAGCCTCTGAGCGAAACAGTGAAGCAATACATCAAGGAAGCGTACGCCAAACCAGGCGACGTCTTCCTTGGTGTTGTTCATCGTCTCGACCGTCCCGTGTTCGGACTCGTCCTGTTTGCACGTACTTCTAAGGCATTGGCGCGTCTCAATGCCATGTTTGCAAACGGTGAAGTGAAGAAGAAATACTGGGCCATAGTGAAGGATGCTCCTGCTGAGCCTGCAGGCACGCTGACCCATTGGCTTGTTCGCAACGAGAAGCAGAACAAGTCCTACGCTTACGACCGTGAAGTGCCTCACAGCAAGAAAGCTATCCTCGACTACAAGGTAATCGGTCGTTCCGACAACTACTATCTCCTTGAGGTGAACCTCAAGACTGGTCGCCACCATCAAATCCGCTGCCAATTGGCCAAGATAGGCTGCCCCATCAAGGGTGACCTCAAATATGGTGCCAAGCGCTCCAACCCCGATGGCAGCATCTCCCTCCTCAGCCGCTCCATGCACTTCATCCATCCCGTCAGCAAAAAAGAAATTGCCGTCGAGGCACCGCTGCCCGACGACAAACTCTGGCGTTCATTCCAGATGGAAGGAGTATGAATTGCCGAAAAAAGGCCGCCACGACGGATGGACTGTGAGATATAATATGAAGAAACAAAGGGCGGGAATCCGAGGCCGAGAATGTCGGCACGGGTTCCCGCCCTTTATTTGTGGAATGCACGAAAAGAAGGCCGCCA
This sequence comes from Bacteroidaceae bacterium, assembly GCA_017448965.1. Taxonomy (GTDB): domain Bacteria; phylum Bacteroidota; class Bacteroidia; order Bacteroidales; family Bacteroidaceae; genus Minthosoma. The sequence continues at coordinate 7,461 of JAFSKK010000015.1, forward strand.
CAATGGACGCTATTCTTCGTTTGCTATTCTGAGGCAAAAATAATTAATGTCGAATCATTTTCATCTTTGCTGCTTTAACTTGTCTGCTCAAAGTGCTGCGAGTTCTTGATGAATATAAGGCTGAGGATGGAACATTCTCCATTGCAGCAACGTAGATTTGCGGATCATCGTCATCAAAAGCATCGAAATCATCATTGACGATCTTGCCCTCTGAATCATATTCCAACATTATCAACTTGTTCTTCGAGTAGTACATTATTTCGATATATCCATCATCTTCGTCTTCATCCACTTTCTTTATACCACTCTTATCTGCCTGTAATTTGAGTGTTTGGAAATCCGACGTTGTTCCATTGTAATAGATAATAACACCTGTTCCCTCTTTACTTTCAGAAACAACATTGACTAATGGAGCCTTGGATGACAAAACAGGTGTGAAACTGGGTGCACCAATATCCTTAGGGTTGACATTTCGATATGATTTCATCATCATATACAAATCAATGGTAACATCGTTGGCCGAGAACATGGCGTTTTCATCGTATTTTCCAGTACTGTTATAATAGTAGCCAGTTCCACTAATCCCGAATATGTATTTCCCTGACTTCTTGCCTACAGTGACACTCGCATTTCCTTCGCTATACAGTTGCTGTGAACCATCCCTCACACCAACGGAAGCATTCTCAAAAGTGTTCTTACTGGCATCATATCCTTCAATTTGTAATCCAAAGTAGTTCGTCTCGGATGCATCTTCTGAAAACACCATCAATCTGTCATCCATAATCAATACGCCGCCTTCTTGTCCGTTGTCTGCTGGATTCTGTATGTTAAGGGTTGCCGTTGTTCCATCACTTAGCCTGACTCCCATTTGACCACCGCTGCCTGTTGCTGATGATATAACAACATCTCCTACATTAACATTGCCTCCACCAAGAGTTATTTCCTTAGTTACCACATCACCATCCATCGTTGTCACGAACAATGTAGCCGTACCCGAATAACCTTCAGGTGCATAAAGAGAGAAAACGCCATCGGTATTTGAAACTACCGATGTGGTCTTCTTATTGCCATAACCGATATATATGGAGGCAATATTGGCTCCGCCACCATTATTAACGATACGGCCAGAGACATGATAAAGAGTGGGCAGCGTGATGTCAACTCTTTTTGTCTCACCTGGCTCCAGAGCCTTGACGGGTCTCGAATAGACATTGCGATAGTTGCCATAATTCTTGGATTTGACAGAGATCTCAAAGTCTTGCTTGGCCACTACTTCTTGTTTATAATATCCGTTTGCTTTAGTCCTGGTTGTTACCTGCCCCACATTAATGATGGTTCCTGCGGGAACGGGCTGCCCTTGGTCGTTCTTCACATATCCTTCAACTGTAGCTTGTTCTTCGGGATAATCCAGATTTACCCAAGAGAAATGTTTGACCTGTCCAACATAGACATCACCTTGTAATACGGCCTCACCTTCCTCTTCCCAAAGACCCGTTACCTCATTGAAACTCCACAATGGTATAGATGCAGGGAGATTCTCGGTCATACCCTCTGGTATAGGGAAAGTGAGCGTGGCGGGCGTGCCGTCTTTCAGTTGCAACTTGTTACCATCGTTATCAGTCAGATTAACTGCGGTCATGCCGTATGACACAAGTTGTGCCTTGCTGCCACCTGTGCGCACAGCAGCCAAGTCACCACCTGGCATCATGTCGGCAAAGTTCTCGTTGTTGGGGTCAAGATAAACCATTTCGGCATTCACCTGACCAGAGAAAGCTTTGCCGGTCGCATCTGTCACATACCCGTCTTGCATAAGAGCAATTTTCATCTCTGCCGCCTTTAAGGTCTTTGCCGAGGAGGACGTATAAGTGGCAGTGCTGCTAAAGTCACCATTTCCTTTTTTGCAAATCACTACATCCCATGTGTCTTCAGCCTCTGACTTCACAGAACGCACCACGTCAAAATAGCCCAGCTTCGTGAAACGAACTACAGAACGATTTGATACAACATCTACTTTTGAAAAAGAGAACAAACCCGCACTGTTCGTTGTTGCCACCGACTCGCCCGTTGAAACGGTCACACCCGCCACAGGGTTTCCATCGGTGTCCTTTACAATACCAGATAACGCAATATCTTTCATCACACCATTAACTATCGTCCCCGGATTAACAGGATTCACGGGATTGTTGTCATCATCGTCGTTGCTGCTACATGCAGAAAACAAGATGGCAGAAAGTGCCATTAGGCACAAATACTTCATTCTGTTCATAAAAAATAATTTTTAGAGGTTAATATATTATTGGGGTTTATTCATAACAGGTCTTACCAAATGGCCAATGTAGCGGGCATAACTGGTGCAACTGGCTCCCCAATCATCAAACTCCAAACGGTATGCGTTGCGCGTTTCTTCGGAGTTGAGTGTACTGGTCCAGTAGTAGCCATACTCACCATATTCTCGCTGTTCTGTTCCGAAGCGATCTCCTCCTGCGGGCAAGAAGATACTATTGCCGTTAGGCCCTGTCACAGTCATGCCTGGAATGCCATTGCTTACTGTCCATTCCCATGAGCAAAGGTCTATCAGTTCCACCATCTCGGCCTCAGTGGGAAGCCGCCAGTCGCTCCCCCATTTTGCAGTAGCGATGTCAAGCGTTGTTCCACAGATGTTGGTTGGTGGAGTTGAACCTCCATATAGTGAGGATGTCCATGCCGTTCCACCCTCATTCAACACGTTATAGGTCGTATTCGTTCCCGTGGGGTCTGCCCATCCATACAGCCCACCTGCTTCTTCTTCGGCGTTAGCACCGACATTCCATTTTGCCCAAAGGACAGAGAGGCCGAGGTCAACGGCTTCGTTGGGAACCTCAGGGGTATCAAAGGATTGGACATCCCCATACGTGTATTCATCATTTACACATAGAAATGCCCTATAATAGTAAGTCGTCCCTACCTCAAACCCTGAAAGGTCATAGCTGAAACTTCCATCATTCTTTAATGTGGAATATATTATCTTACCACTTTCTTGCAAGGATTGACTTGTTCCAAAGAAGAATCCTACGCTCCTATTCAGACCTTGAAGATATTCATAGCCTTCAATATGTCCTGAAAGAGTAACTTTGTTGCTCGATATTAATTGGGAATCGTCAGTTTTAGGGTGTGCTTCTACACCAATTGTGACTGCTGGAGAAGCAAGGATTTCATACTTGTCAAAGAATTTAAACACTGGATATGCTGTGTATTTTTTATTGACATCTGGTATCTGATATGACATTTTATAAGGTAAAAACATCGGACCGATTACTTCATTGTCAAACCATTCGCAGGCAACTTGTTCATTATTTTCATCCAGAACTTTGAAACCAACAGGAACAGATGCGAGCATATCACCTCCTGCTTCAAAATATAATTGTCCATCGCGATTATTGACTCTTGTGAAACGAATGTTTTCAAATTTTGGGAACATACCTTTTTTGAATACAGGTATATGTGTCATGAAGCTTTTGCTAATTCCAGCATGTATACTGCCAGCTTCCATACTTACCCCAATACTTGGTCCATAACAAAAGTCTAAACCTAATGTTATTAGGTCATCTGTCCTATCATAGAGGGTGGTGGAAAAGGCTGCATCGTCAACAGACTTTCCAAGATCAGCTTCGAGAGTCAGTTCCATACCAGCATCAAACCGGGCATAAACCTTTCCCCAGTCTTCTATAAGAAGTCCGTAACCCACCTCAAGAAAAAGCCCCCCATATAATGATAGACTCCCCACTGCCATTGTAACAGTTTGGTCTTCATCTGTTCTTGTAACTTTTTTAAATCCGTTGCGATATTTTACATTAGGATTTGTTCCTTTGGTAAAGAAATAGCCTGTCTTGTATTTATCAAAACGTCGAAAACTTAAAGCCAAATCACCTCTAAACTCGAATCTTGGCCCAGCTTTAATATAGAATTTAGTTAAAGGAACAGCCTCAATAGGAATAGGAACATTGACAACGGGAACCTCCTTCTCCACTTTGAAGTAACCAAACAAGTCACATGCTGTAGTGAAAGTCTCATCGAAATCAAAATTTATAGATACAAATTGTTCTCCATATTCATTGACATATACGAATCGTAATGTTGGCTGTATCTCAAAAGAGTAGTCTGTACTGATACCACCACCAAGTTCACAGTATTCGCTTGCTTTCCACCCAGTATCAAATTCTATTCTATCACTGAATTCTATGGGAGCTAAAGGTTCTGAATAATTGCCCTTTGCTCTTTTTAAACGTATTTTCCCTTCTGGACTCCTCTCGCAAACACCTTCTACAACACAATAATACCTGTCGAACACGTCAGACAGCATGATTTCATTACATTCTACTTTAATAGTTTCGTCTGTATAATCTATCTTTGCCACCTGCCCTATGAATCCTGTAGGAAACACTTCGTTCATGTCTGTTGTAACCAATTTGTCACCAATATGTGGTAACAAATTCGCTGGTACATTTGGCCTAAAAAAAAGGGTTAGAGAGTCACAACCAATAATCCAGGCCTGACGATCTTCGTTTACAACAACAACTCCATTCTTGTATTCAGTTTCTGGTATTTGAAAACTTAGGTCTTGAATGTTATTGAGTGGAATTCGTAACACTGTGTCTGGAGTCCATATTTCCTGCGTTACATAGTCTTCACAAGAAACGCTGTCTATACCAACATTGGAATATACAATACTGTCAACTACACTGAAGAAAACTGTATGCAACCCACCATCTTTACAATGAATAAACATTGCTTTGCTTGTCTCTTGCGCAACATTCCGAATGGGGTATAAAGATAAAGCCAGCAAGAGCAAGAAAATTTTTTGAATTGAGAACTTTCTCATCGCTTCACCATTTTATAAGTTGTATTTCCTACCTTTATCAAATACACGCCAGCAGGATTATCATTCAACGATACTGTCGTTAGCTGTTCACCTACTGCTCTTTTCGTATCAAGAAGCACACCGTCTAAGGAATAAACTCGGATATCAGCACCAGATTTTAAATGCTCAAATACCAAATCGTTTCCCTTTTGAGATATGCGTATGTCGTTTTCCTTAACGCTCTCCACACCACTAGCCGATAGCTCATAGGTGTATCGAAGCACCTGTGACAGTGGGTAACTTGCACTTACGCTACTGGTTGTGATGATAAGATCAGTATTAGCAAACGTGGTTTTCGGCTGCTCCTCCAAATCATAGAGTACCCTTTCTCCATTCTTCATCCAGACCACAAGTCGCTGTGTCTGGGCATCAGCCATACAGCCACCCCCAAGAAGGAGCAGCAGAAAAGCAATTTTCAGTAAATTCCTGTTCATGAAAAATCTGGATAATAAGAAAGGCGTGCAACCATCCGTAACTTGCTATCCATCGTGGTTACCGCCAAGTAGACCTTCGTTCTTACAAGTGCTGGATGGTTCACGCCAGATTGACGTGAACCCTCAGACAACTTGTTCTCGAACTCAGTGCTAACTTGCGTTTTGCACCAGAAATATTGGCGGTATTTCGATGGGAGAACAAGAGCTTTAAGCTCAGTTTATTCATAAAGTACGAACGGGAACGACGCACAATCTTTTTAGTTATTGATTCGTGTTACTTGTTCCCTTGTGGGCGAGCCGCACCCGTGCGGTCTGCATCCCGATTTACTGTCTCGTTACTTTCTGTGCCTTGCTTTTTTATTTTAATTCGTTACTATTATATTGATTTCAAAAAATATCAGCGTTGCGCTTAATGATGTCGCGCAGGTATTCGTCGCGGACATTCTCCATTTCGCTCTTGTCATAGACGAAGAGGAATGCCAGCACGTCGTTGATTCGCTGCACACGGATAATGATTCTCGCGCCACCGCTTTTGCCCTTGCCTTTCGACTTGATGTTGAGCCGTATCTTTCGGATACCGTCAAACAACTCCACGCCCTGCTCTGGCTTGTCAGTCAGCGATCGCATCAGTGTACGGAAGTCGGAGTCGAACGATGAATACTTTTTCTTCAGACGCTTATAGGCAGTCTTGAAGTCCGTGGTAAAGACAATGCGCATCATAGAAGGTCAAGCTCTGCTTCAGCCTCCTCAATGGTCATTGGCTTTACTGATTTCATTTCTGTTAATCCGTTGAGTACATGCGAGGCCACGACATACGACTCCTCCAATTGCTGATAGCGCTTCCAGCGGGAATTGCTCATTCTCACAGTAACACTACGATTGTCTCTTGACACTATAGTTGGTGTTGTTGTCCTTAACATAAACTACAATTTTGATTTATTACTTGCAAAAGTAGTCAAAAATCTTCGTATAGCCACCGTCTTATATAAAAAAGTTCTATTTTTTATATGATTTTAGCAGGAAATTGTTCTTGGTGGCAATGAATCAGATTGTTTTGTATGTTTCTACGGTTGAAAATCACAGGAATGATGCGAGAAAGGGCAATGAAAAATGAAATCGACCGTTCCGATGTGGAACAGTCGATTCGAAAAAGGGAACAGGATAACCTAATTATGGTCTTTGGTTTACTACTGTGTGTCGCCCTCTAAGAGTTCCTTGATCCTCTGAATGAAGGCTTCGGCCAGTGGTGTGTATTCGTTGGTCATTTCCTTGTCGCAATACACAAAATCATCGTAGTCGCCGCTGTGCCGAATCTCGAATAGGCGGCTAAAGGTCTTGCCATGTTCCTTTTCCAGCAAGCCTTTTGATACGAAATGCAGCCCGAGCATCGTCCTCTAACGTTTCACTCATATTCTTATTCCTTCATTCATTACATTTACATAGAACGGAGTCTTGAACGGGCGATTCTCCCATTGCTTGCGCAGCATAATCATCGGACTGATAAGGACTCCCGTTGCAAGTTCTATTTCATAGAGTTCCCCAGACAATTTGTCCTCACGCTTCAGGTCGCGCTTGTCGCCATCAAGCAGAATCAGCACATCGATGTCGCTGTCGTTGCGGGCATCACCACGAGCCTCTGAGCCATAGAGTATAGCCGTCGCCGTAGGGGCAACTTGTCGAATCGCATTACTTATTTGTTTTACGACTTCCGTTCGTCTCATGTTCGCAGTTCTTATTACACTTTGCAAAAGTATACAAAAATCTTCAACCTATCACCTTTTTCTATAAAAAAGTGCTGAATTTTATGTGATTTTAGCAGAAAATTGACAATAGCGTTCAGTGAGGCAACCTTTACTTCAAGTTTTTCTTTATCGTCTCTAACGGTAATACATATATCTCCCTTACAGTGCCTCGAAAGCGGTGTGAGTCACACCGTGGGTGCCGGTCTGAGTCACACCGGTACGGTCGGTGTGAGTCACACCGGTTGTGAGGTGTTGGAAGGGAGTCTTTTGAGGTGCTGAAAGGAATAGCTTGGAGGCAATGGAAGGAATGGTTTTGGTGGGTGGAGTCACTCCTGTTTTCCGAGCTAATAATTCTTGACGTGGAAAACAGTACCCCCCCTTACTCCGCATAATAGTTCTCGATGAGTCCTGTCGCCTTCTGTACATCGAAGAAATCGTGCTTGTCCAGTTCGTAGGTGGGAGCGACACCATCGTCGGTTTCCTGTAGTCTTTTCTTTTCATTGTTTTATACTTTATGGTGGGTTCTATAAATTCTCTAATTCTTGATAAATAGAACTCTCCTTATATGACACATTCCAATTATTTTTTTATCAGGCCGGCTTCAGCAAGTGTCTGGATGACGTTGGCAGCAGACTGGCGAGTGAATTTATCGCCTGCGGCATTGTACTTGCTTCTCAACGCTTCATTGTCAGCCAGCACTTCATTCATCAACTTGTCATTGATATACTTGATTTTGGTCTTGCCTTTCTGGTCGGGCTCGCTGTCCACCAGATAGCACACCTTGTTGGCCAGCATGAGCTCTTGCCCGACTGCACCGACGGCAGCAGCAGCTACGATGCCAGGAACGACTGCGCCTATTGCGCCGGCGGCCACCAGTTCGCCTGATCCTATCTTCTGGTTGACGATGCATATCTTATTGCCGTCGTAACGGTAACCGCGGACATAGCCGGGACCGAACGAAACGCCCTGATAGCGGTAGTCGCGGCAATTGACGTAGAGGGTATCCCCATCCATCACGGCGTATGCCTTCTTGTTGAGCTTGTCCGACAGGTTCTTGTCGCTCGATACAATATGGTAGTCGCTGCTCTGCATTGACAAATGAATGAATTGTTAAAGATTAAAGAAATAGAAACAATTAAAGTTGTGCCCGACACGAAAAAAGGGTAGAATATTATGAAAAAGACACTAGTGTCTCTTAATATATGTTAATCGAATTTGAAGTCCAAATGGAGTTGTCCATCATCCTTTTTAACAGCCTCCTTGAGAGGCTTGAGCAGGTCATGGATACTGTCCATGGTGAGCGAAGACTTGCCAAGGATACGCATAACCTCGAAGACAGGTCTGCCAATCTTGAGGTCATGCTCGATGATAGCAATGAGGCAGTAGGTGATGATGGCCACGTGTATCTGTATGCGGACTGCGTTTTCAGATTCTCCCCAAAATCGCTTGACTTGAAGATGCTGCTTGATCCATTTGAAAAACAGTTCCACCTGCCACCTGTATTTATAGAGCAGGGCAATGTCCTTCGCGCTGAGGTAGAAGTTGTTCGTATAGTAGACGAAGCTTCGGTGAAGTTCTGGTGCATAATAGACAATTCTGGGTCCCCACATTCAACACATGCTCAACGACGGAAGGAACGCCATCGAGGAAGTCAATCAATACGTTGGTGTCAAGAAGGTATTTCTTACTCTTCATCGTATGTGTATTTTATTCTTCGTCCACCAAAGATGTGGCTGTCTCGCAACATCTGCTTTTTCTCTTCTGTGGTCGGCTCTCCTTCATAACGCAGGGCCTGAAGATCACGCACAAGCTGTGCATCGCTTTTGTGCTGCACAGTCTTTTCCATCTCTGCAGGCTCCACCAGATGTTCAGCCAGCCACTGGCGGTTGCTCAGGCTTAAACCTCTCAGCATGTGGAGGATATTCTCAAGTGAAATTGTTGCGTTCATATTACTTACATCATTGTTTCTGCGGCAAAGGTACACATAATTTCTGAAAACAAGAAAAAACAAATAAAATATTGTAAATATGGACAGAGAAGAATTACTGGAGATATTCAAATTCTTGCAGAAAGCGGGGGCGAATCCTCAGCTGTGCGATACGGAGGTGCCTTATTTTGAGACATCGGTGAGGGCTGGCCTGCCTACGGAGAATTGGGCGGAGGAGGCGTTCGTGGAGATGATGTCGCTGCCGAGAAAGATGTTGGCATCGACTCCTGCGATGATCTTGGATGTGGATGGGGATTCGATGGTGGATGCTGGCATCAGCGATGGGCAAATCGGACCCACATTGTTGACCCAATTGTCACACAAGACAGAATCACCCGGAACTGGTTCTTTAATTCAAGAAAACTAACGGTTCATGATTCAAGATTCAAGGCAAAACAAACGGTTCATGGTTAAAGGTTCATGGTGAATGGTTCAGGGTTCATGGTTATATTAAACCATAATGATAACGATAACGATAACAAATAAAGATGGGAGCAGGGAGAATCTTATCGGATTTGTTTTTCAAAAGAGGCGGCATCTACGATGCGGCAGGTTCCGACTTCTTGAAGCACAAGAAGGTCTTGGTCACCTGTGACAAGATAATGGGCATGAGCCTCTATGGCCAATGCCAACAGATAATCATCGGCTTCGTCTCGGCAAAGCTTGACTTTCTGTGTGGGTTCGAAACTTTCGCCAATGATCTGCATGAACTCTATGAGAGATTCCACTTCTTCTGCTGGGAAGTATTTCGCAAACTTAGGGCGAGCTGTGACTTCACGAATCTCTGCAAGCAAATCCTCGCATATAATCAATTGTATGCGTTCATTGCTCAACAAGTCGACAAGCCGAGAGAGCCTTCTGCCAATCAGAAAGCTAATCCAGCAATTCGTGTCTACGATGACGCGCAGTTTAGGATTTCTTGGCATAACGCTCACGTCTTACGGCTTTTACCTCTGCGAGTATGTCTGCCTCGGAAATTTCGTCGGTGCGGAATGTGTCAAGAAAACTGTTCAATTCCGCACGGATGTTTTGGCGTGTCAAAGCCTTACCTATGCGCAATTGGGAACGTACAGGCATTTGCTGAAGCAGTAGCAACATCTGGTTATAACTGATGTCAATTGTTGCGTTCATATTACTTACATCATTGTTTCTGCGGCAAAGGTACACATAATTTCTGAAAAACAAGAAAAAACAAATAAAATATTGTAAATATGGACAGAGAAGAATTACTGGAGATATTCAAGTTTTTGCAGAAAGCGGGGGCGAATCCTCAGCTGTGCGATACGGAGGTGCCTTATTTTGAGACATCGGTGAGGGCTGGCCTGCCTACGGAGAATTGGGCGGAGGAGGCTTTCGTGGAGATGATGTCGCTGCCGAGAAAGATGTTGGCATCGACTCCTGCGATGATCTTGGATGTGGATGGGGATTCGATGGTGGATGCCGGCATCAGCGATGGCGACAGGGTGCTGGTGATGGTGAAGCAGCGGTTTAGGGATGGGGATATCGTGGTGGCGAGGATTGACGATGGCTACACGGTGAAGTGCTACTATGAGGACGATGAGGGGAAGCATTGGCTGGTGGCTCAGAACAGGGAGAAGGAGGATGTGTATCGTCCTATTCTGCTGGAGGAGCAGGAGAATGTGCAGGTGTATGGTGTGGTGACGTTTGTGATGAGGAGCGAGCTTCGTGTGCCGACTCGCAACCTCCGAAGACTGGTGAGCAGGGAGAAGGAGGAGAGAAGGAAGAATGAGGAGATTCCTGACTGGAAGGTGAGAAAGGCCATCAGGGAGATAGCTGGAGAGATTGAGGTGAGCCGATTGTGGTTTGCGGTGTATAAGATGATGGTGGACTTGAGTGTGGTGGATGATGGGGATGTGGACGGCTTCTGCCAGATGGTGAGGGAGGAAGTGCCGAATCATGGGCACTTGCCTGTGACGAAGGATTTGCAACGTCTGGAAGTGGACAGCTTCGCCAGGTCGGTGGTGCTGTGGGATGAGAAGAATGCGCCCGTGAAGGGGACTCGCTTTAAACAATACAAGGAAATAGCCCGAAAGACGGAGATTTTATTGATGCGGTGAAAGTTTTAGGCTAAAAGTGAAAGTTTTGGGCAAAAACTTTCACCAACTTTCACCAAAATGGGGCATTTTTAGCAAAAACTTTCACCAAGGGCGGCTGAAAAGGCAAAACTTTCACCAAAACTTTCACAAACTTTCTCCCGATGAGGAATTTCTTCATCGGGCTTTTTTATGTCCGTACCTTTGCAACGGAAACCTTGATAAAGGTTAAAGTTTAAAGATTAACAGAAATAAAATAATAAAGCAAGATGAAGAAAGCTAAGTTTACATTGAACGATTTCGGGGTGCGAATCAAACAGTGCTGCGCCTCATGCGAATGGAAAGTTGCGACAAGGCTCCAGACGAAGCGGAGTTGCACGAAGAAGAAGAAAGACGTGAGTCCGTGCGACTGCTGCAAGTGTTGGACGATGAGCCAACAAATGAAGGAGGTGCACAAGTCGGTGGGGCAAATCAAGCGTCGAGAGTACCTGCTATACCTCCTGAAGATTCGCGTAAGCGAGGCGAAGGAAGGTCTGGAGGAAGAACGTGACGTGATGGAAATCCGAGCTGAATATGAAAGCCAATACGGCAGTATTTATATGAACTTTTAATTATTCAACATGAGTTGAAGTGAGGAATTTTTCACGTGAATAAGCTGGCCAGCAATTCCAAACTTCTCCTCACAAAACAACTCAAGTTTATGGAACAGATTAAGAACAATACCATTCAGAGAGAGGTAACGGTGGAAGGCTCGATGACCTTCGCCAAGTTGGAAAACGGACTTCACACGAGCGACTTTGTGAGCTTCGAGAGTGTGCAGATGGAGGCTTTCTCGGCCAAGTGTAAGGTGCAGATCATGCGTGACGGCAACGTGTACATCACAGAACTGCCCAAGCGCGTGAGGAACACGCCCATCTTCAGAGAGGACAACAGCTCGCTCAGCCTGGGAATGAACGGAAAGTACTACTTCGTGTTCACGATCGAAGAGGGACGCGAGGACGAACTGCCCGAACAGCTGGTGAGACAGGCGAAGGCGATTGCGAAGAAAGTTGTTCAAAGTTTAAAGGTTAACGGTTAAAGAGTAACGATAACCTTAACGATAACCTTAACGATAACGATAACATTCTTTAGACTATAACAGATTAGAGATGATGAAAATAGCAGCAAATACACAGCATACGGGTGATCGGGCAAAGGATCATCGCGGCTATGCAACACCCATGACTTCGGAGCAGCTCGACGGGCTGCACTCTCCGAAGCCTGGCTCTCCCAAATGGTGGCAGACATCAGAGGGGGCAATGAGAAGCTGAAAGACCTGTTGCCTTACATCTGTCCGCACTATGCGCAGTTCAAGAACAACCACCGGACACAGGCTGACATCATGCCCGAGACGTTCACCCACATGACCTGCGTGGATGTGGATGACAAGGAACTGGTGGACAAGGCCATCAAGAATTTGCTCGAACTGAACGGGGATGAGTATTCCGAGTGGCACGACCAGGTGCTCCGCATCGAGTATTCGGCTCGCAAGAAGGTACACATCTATATCCGCATCCCCAAGGGAATGACCATCGAGGAGGCGCAACAGGCGTTCTGCAAAGAGATTGACGTGCCCTACGACGAGAGCTGCATCACACCTGAACGATTCATCTATCAGACAGGCAAGGCAGAGGAGGTGTATTGCTCCAAGCATTGGCTGGAAGACCTTTCGGAGGAGGAACTGAACGAGCGCAAAGAAGCGTATCTGGTGAGGGGGCTGGATGTGGATGGAAGACCGATGGGAGGGAAGGATAACCTTAACCATAACCATAACCATAACGAAAACCATGAACCCTTAACCATGAACCATGAACCGATGAAAGCGAACGACCGTATCCGCTTCATCTTCCAGTCTTGCATGAAGGAGTGCGAGTTGGAACCAGAGGTGCTGGTGGTGGAGGGTGCGCGTCATGAGGCAGTGAAGAGCATCTTGAGTGTGGGAGCCACGCAGCTCCTGACGAAGGAGGAGTTCAACGCTGTGCTGAGCGAGATGATGCCGCAGAACTGGCAAGACAAGAACATTCAGACGCTGGTGAACGACTTCTATGCGAAGTATCACGATCCGAGCCAGAAGATGACGCAGTTCCAACGCAAGGTCTTTGCACAAAGCAGGAAGATTAACGGTAACCTTAACCCTAACCTTAACGGTAACCCTAACCCTAACCTTAACTTTGAAGATGACTTTGACGAATTCTCGCCGGATGGTCTCCCCATAGAGGGGGAGATGTCCGAAGGACAGAGAGGGTCTTCTTTCCCTCATAAACTTCCCCAAGGCATCCGCGATTCCATCGCAGCCGTAGACCCTCATCTGGAGATGTCTGCCTTGACCGCCATCTGTCCGTGCATCGGAGCGTTGGCAACGGGTGTGAAGCTCGATGTGCATGCACAGAAGAGGGGACTGAACCTCATCGCCTACATCGTGGGTGACTTCGCATCGGGCAAGGGTGACATCGACCCCGTGGTGGAAGCCTGGATGAGCGAGCTGGCGGCTCTCGACAAGATGTACCAGGATCAGGAGCGCGAGTGGCGAGCCAAGAAGCTGGCTGCCAAGAACAGGAAGGATCAGCCAGAAGAACCGAGACTGCCCGTCCGCTGCCTCACCCTGAACAACACGGTGGCGAACCTCGCTGAACGTCTGGCAAACACGGAGGGCAAGCACGCCTTCTCCTTCACGCCCGAAGCGGACACGGTGGCGCAGAAATGGAAATCGACCATGAGCGACTTCTCCGTGATGTTGCGACAGAGTTATGACGGCACGAAGTATGAGCGTGAGGCACGAAGCGCAGAGGCGGTGAATGTGCATATCGACCACCTCCTGTGGAACGTGGTCATGTGTGGAACCCCAGATGCCCTCTATCGCGTGGTATCGAACTACACCGACGGATTCCAGAGCCGTATCGCCGTAGCCCGCACGCCCGACAACACCTTCTCGCCCTTGGCAGACAAACTCAACGTGCTGACCGACCGCCAACGCAGCCGCATCCAGCAGGTAGCTCATCTGCTGCCGCTGATGCAGGGAGAGGTGGTGCTGCCCAAGCTCGAAGCGAAGGGGCGCGAGTGGCTGGAGAAGATTCGCCTGGAGACGATGAAGAATGATGACCGCACGAAGGCTCGCCAACGCTTCCGCGTGTGTGTGACGGCGCAGCGGATGACCTGCTGCATCATGCTCTGCAAGGTGTGCGAGACGCTGATTCAGAAGCATGGGTACAACGGGGCAGAGACGCAGCTGAAGCAACGCCCGAACCTCTGGAAGGAGCAGCTACAGAAGACCCAGACACCGCAGATGCTGGAGGTGTATGACGTGATAGCCGACTCGCTCCTGGAGAACGCCCTCTTCTTCTTCCGCGACCGCATCGAGAACGCCTTCAACAGCCGCGACTACGTAAGTTCTGGCAGCGATCGTCGGAAACGAGGCAAGAACGACAGCATCTATGAACGCCTGGATGTGCAGTTCACCTTCGAACAGGCGATGCAGCAATCGGTGGCCATCAAAGGGGCAAGTGCGACTCGCAACACCGTCAAACAGATGCTGAAGAATTGGCGAAATCAGGGACTTGTCGTATCATCTGAAATAGGAAAGTATAGGAAAGTTGAAAGTTGAGGGTGTCATTGGTGTCAAGGTGTCAAGGTGTCAAAATCAATTTTAAAGTGAAATGTGAAAAATGGAAAGTGAAAAATCAAAATTACCTCGTGGGTTGAGAAACAACAATCCGCTGAACATCCGCAGAAGCAAGGCTCAGTGGAAGGGAATGGCAGAGGTGCAGACAGACCGCGCCTTCGTGCAGTTCAAGGCAATGGAGTGGGGCTACAGAGCCGCCTTCCGGCTGCTGAGAACCTATAGAGTGAAGCACAAACGTTACTCCGTGCGCACCATCATCGAACGGTGGGCACCAGAGAACGAGAACCACACGCAGGCATACATCAGCCGCGTGTGCAAGGAGATGGGCGTGCCGCCCAACTTCATCCTGAACATCGGCAGCCTGGACGAGGAAGACTCCTACTGGGCGTGCGAGCTGGCCAGAGCGATGGCACTGGTGGAGAACGGCAACAAGTATGCCCACCTCATCAAGCGGGAGGACATCAAGAAAGGCTATGCGCTGGCATTTGAGCCTCCCGACCCTTGAGGGGGTGAAGAATGAGAAATGAACAATGAACAATGAAAAAGCACCCTCGTTCCGAGCGTGAACGGGGGTGCTTGTTTTTGTGGTTGAGCCGTCATTCCACCACGTATGCTTTGGTGATGCGGATGTCTTGCAGGGGGATGTCTTTGGCGTTGGTCTTCACTTTCTGGATGGTTTCCACCACCTTCATGCCTTCGATGACTTCGCCGAAGACGGTGTATTCGTTGTCGAGCCAGGGGGCACCGCCGTGTGTGCGATAGGCTTTGCGTACTTCTTTGGAGTAGGTGATGGGGGGATTTTCGGAGACCTCCCAACGTGCCTCGTCGAGCAGATGTTCCAGCAGGTCGCTGATGCCATCGCGGTCGCGGGCTGCACGGAGGGCATCCAGCTTGTCCTTGTTGGCGAGTTGCTTCTTCTGGTAGAGCACTTCGGTGTCGCGCTGTGCCCGGGCGATCTCGAATCCGTCCATATCGGCATCGGAGCAGGGTTTGCCCGTGACGATGTAGAACTGGAACTTGTCGCTCTGCCTGTCGGGATTTTCATCGTCGCCATCGCGTGCAGCTGCGAGCACTCCACGCTTGTTCAGGTGTTTGGGCCAAACGATTTCTGCGGGGATGCGCTCGGTGATGGTGTCGCCCTGTGCGTCGAGTTTCACTTCATATCCTTCAGGACGTGTGGCGGGGTCGCCTGTCTGAATCATGAAGTTGCGGATAACGCGGTGGAAGGTCACACCTGTGTACATGCCATCCTGGACATTCTTGATGAAGTTGTCGCGATGTCCCGGTGTGTCGTTGTAGAGCTTGATGCGTATCTCTCCAGCGGTGGTTTCGAGCACCACTTCTGTTTCGTTCTCTCCAGCTTGTCCGGTGCATCCCATGCACATGAGGCAGACTGTCCAAAGAATTATGACGAGACTTTGTTTCAAGGAAATTAAGAATTAAGAGTGAAGAACTTTTTAACGATAACGATAACCATAACCATAACCCTAACCTTAACCATAACGATAACTGCCATCCGGACGGTTTGTTAAGGTTAGGGTTAAGGTTAAGGTTAAGAGTGAAGAAATTGTCTCAGATGCTCTGTTCGACAGCCCACACGAAGGCGCGGAGGCCAAGCATGGGGTTGTCGTCGTCGAGTTTCTGGAGGCGCTTGAGCAGCGGCTGGACTTGTTCGTCCTCTACAACGGTGAGGATGGAGCTGTTCATGGATGGCCATGCGTGGGAACCCAGGTGCGGGTCGCCTCCTTTGGTGCCACGTCCACCCACCTGCTCGAAGAAGGTGTAACCGCGCACGTTGGTGTCGTTGAGGGCTTCAATGACATTCTCCTGATGCGCCTGGTCGTATGCGATGAAAACGGTTTTCATATATTCTGTTCAATAGTCGATGATCAATGATGAATTCACTCACGATGATTGTTGATGGCTTTCTTTGCATTCTGCTCCATCACACTGACGCGTGTGTTTGCCAACATCTCTTCTGCCTTATGCTCACGCCAGTATGCATCGAGTTCGCGCTTTTCCTTGAGCTTGCGACGCTGGCGCTTCACTCCCACAGAACCAAAGATGCAGAACATGGAGGGCACATAGATGAGGGTGAGAATGGTGGAGACGGTGAGACCGCCAATCACAGCCACACCGAGGGGACGCCACATCTCGGCTCCGACTCCGTGGCTCACAGCCATTGGCACCATGCCGAGGATGGTGGTGAGGGAGGTCATGAGGATGGGGCGCAGACGCGAACGTGCTGCCATCACAGAGGCACGGATGAGTCCGATGCCTCGTTCGCGGAGGAGTTGGGTGTAGTCGATGAGCACAATACCGTTCTTCACCACAATACCGATGAGCATGATGCCACCAAGCATGGACATGATGTTGAGGTTGGTGCCTGTCAGCACGAGTGCCAGAATGATGCCCGAGAAGGCGAAAGGCACAGAGAGGATGATGATGAAGGGGTAGGTGAGTGACTCGAACTGTGCGGCGATGACGATGAACACCAGGATGATGATGAGCACACCGAGTGTTCCGAGGTCTCGGTTGGAGTCTTGCTGGTCTTCGTAGGAGCCTGCCACCTGAATGGTCACACCGTTGGGCATGTCCAGATCCTCATAGAAGGATTCTCCGAGTTCCACACCATCGGACAGAGCATAGCCGTCGGCCAGCACTGCGCTGACAGTGACGATGCGCTGACGGTCTTTGCGCTCGATGGTTGGGGGAATGGCACTCTCAGACACGGTGGCAATGTCGCGGATGCGGACGTTCTGCCCTTGTGCGTTTGGAATGACCATATTCTCGATGTCTTGGACGGATTGGCGGGCTGTAGGCTCGTAGCGCACTTTGATGTCGTATTCTTCACCGTCCTCGCGGTAGCGGCTCATGACGGAACCATAGATGAGGGAACGGACGGCTGTGGCTGCGGTGGAGAGGCCAATGCCTTCCTGTGCCAGTTTGTCGCGGTCGAAGTTGACTACGATTTCTGGCTGATAGTCGGAACGGGAGATGTTCACCTGGGTGATCATTTCGCTTTCGCGGAACTTGGCAGCCATCTGCTCAGCCACGTTGCGCGTAGCATCCATGTCGTAGCCATATATTTCGAAGGTGGCGGTAGCTTGTCCACCCATGCCTCGTGAACCATTGTTACCACCAAGGTTCACCTGATATTTGGCAAGTTCTGGGATGACTTTGAGGTCGGCACGCATCTCGTCGCAAATGGTGGCAAGACCCTTGGTACGTTGGTTGGAGGGCACCATCATGATGTTGAAGGAGACGATGTGGGTACCGTTGTCGGAGAGGGATGCCCAGGTGTTGTTGTCGCCTGCCTGACCCACTGTGAAGTTGCATGACTGCATTTCGCTGCCGTAGCGTTCTTGCCACTTCTTCACCAGCGACTTGGCCAGTTCTTCAGACTTCTCCACACGGGTACCGATAGGCAACTGAAGGGTGACGCCCACACGGCCAGAGTCGTTAGCAGGGAAGAACTCGCTCTTAATGCCGAAGATGCCGGCAATGGCAATACTTCCTGCGAAGAGGGCGATACACCCAGCCACAATGGTCCAGCGATGACGTACAGCCCAGTTGATGCGTTGTTCGTACCAAGTGTCCAGTTTGTCAAGTGACTTGCCAATGGGGCCATAGAAGGTTTTGAATGCTTTGCTCTGTTTCTTCTGCAAGCGGAGCATCTGTGAGCAGAGCATCGGGGTGAACGAAAGGGCGCTGGTGGTGGAGATGGTCATGATGATACACATCATCCAACCCAACTGCTTGAAGAGCACACCCGACATGCCCGTCACCATCGTCAGCGGGAAGAACACGGCAATCATGGTCAGCGTGGAGGCCACCACTGAGATGGCTACCTCGTTGGTGGCATGAATGGCGGCCTGTTTGGGGGCTGACCCTCGCTCAATGTGTGTTGTCACGTTTTCGAGCACCACGATGGCATCGTCCACCACGTTACCAATGGCGATGGAAAGACAGGAGAGCGAGATCATGTTGAAGGAGCCTCCTGTGCCATACAGGTAGATGAACGAGGCTATGAGCGACATCGGGATGGTGATGACGATGATGGTGGTGGCGCGCCAACGGCCTAAGAAGATGAACACGATGAGTGCCACGAAAATCATGGCGTAGGTGATGGTCTCTACGAGCGAGTCAATCGTGTTCAGAATGTTTTCGGAGGTGTTGACAATGATGCCAAGCTTCACATCCGATGGAAGATTCTTCTGGAGGGTGGGCAACATTTCCATCACCTTGTTGGAGATTTCCACGGAGTTGGCGCCGCTCTGTTTCTGCACCACAATCATGGCACCCTGCACTCCGTTGGTGAAGGTCTTCTGGGCACGTTCCTCTACATTATCCACAATGCGAGCTACATCGCGCAGATAGACATTGATGCCGTTGTAAGAACCGACCACCACGCCCAGCATCTGCTGAGGGTCGTCGAACTCACCTTCAGCACGTACCGTGAAGGTCTGTGTGCCCACGTCGATGGTACCATTGGTCACGTTGAGGTTCTCGGCAGAGATGGCGCTGGCCACCCGTGCAGGACTCAACTTGTAGGCCTCCATCTTCTGAGGATCGAGGTAGATGTTGATTTCTCGTTGGGGAGCACCAGAGATGCTCACCGTACCGACTCCGTCGATACGCGCCAAAGGATTGGCCACATTGTCGTCGAGAATCTTGTAGAGTGCCTGCTGCGACTCCTCTGCTTGCACAGAGAGCAACAGGATGGGAATCATGTCGGTGGAGAACTTGAACAGGATGGGAGTCTGTGCCTCGTCGGGCAAGGAGTTCGACACCATATCGAGTTTGTCTCGCACGTTGTTGGTCAAGGCGTCGATATCGTAGCCATATTCAAACTCCAATGTGATGACTGACACGTTCTCACGGCTGTTGCTGGTCACGTGCTTGAGGTGCTCCACCGAGTTGAGCACGTTCTCCAGAGGACGTGTCACGTTGTTCTCGATGTCTTCAGCACTCGCACCCGTGTAGTACGTCATCACCATGATGGTGTTTGTGTCGATGTCTGGGTAGAGGTCGATGGGCAACTTGATGGCCGAGAAGAGACCCAATATAATCACTGCCAAGAAGCAGAGACTTGTCATGATCGGTCGTTTGACCGCACCTTCGTATAGACTCATAATTTCTTACTTTACTACTTCCACTTCCTTTCCATTCGCCAGACGACTCTGACCTGCGATAACGACTTCGTCGCCAGGGTTCACACCGCTCAGTATCTCATACTTGGTGCCGATGTGCTTGCCCAGTTCCACTTTGTTGTAGGACACTTTGCCGCCTTTGTGGACATACACGTAGCGGTCGCCGGCACCAATCTGCTTCACCAGTGCCTCGTCGGGAACAAGCACATGATTCTGGCTGCCGAAGTTGATGGTGGCTCGTGCATACATGCCTGGACGCACCTTCTGCTCGTTGTTGCTGATGGTCACCTCAACTGGGAAGGTGTGGGTGGCTTCGTCGATGGTTGGATAGACGATGGTCACTTTGCCGTAGAACATCTCGCCTTCGTAAGCATCCAGCGTGATGTCAACAGGCATACCGAGGCTGACGAGTTTGTAGTAGGCTTCGGAGATGTTCATCTTCAACTTCACAGGATTGGTCTGCTCGATGGTCAGAATGGGGTTACCGCTGTAATACATGTCGCCATTGTCGTAGTTGCGAGCAGTCACGACACCGCTGATGGGGGACACCAGTTGGGTGTTCTCCATGAGTTGGCGATACTGGGTGGAGAATACGTCCAGTTGCAGTTTGGCGTTGTCGTATTCGGTCTTGCTGGCACCGCCCACTTGATAGAGTTGCTCTGTGCGACCGAATTCAATCTTTTGGTTTTCGAGTTGCAACTTCAGTTGGCGCAAATTGCTGGCATCGAGCTGCACGAGCACTTGTCCTTTGCGCACGTGGTCGCCCACCTCCACATAGATTCTCTCGATGCGGTAGGGGGTGTTGGGGGCGATGTTGTTCTTCACATCGCTTTCCACCGTTGCGGTGTAAGTTTCTGTTTGCGGGATGTCCTCGCTGGTCACTTTAGCGATTTTCACCTGCACCTTGTCTGACTGAGCTGCTCCAGCCTTGTCGTCGCTCTTGTTGCTACATGCCACAGCCATCAAGCCAAGGGCGACCAGTGATAAAGTTTTCAAGTATTTCATAATGTGTCTTTTATTTCATGTACGTTTCACGACCCAGTGTGTAATCGAGGTCGGCTTTGTTTGTCAGATAGTCGTAGATGCTCTGCACATAGGTCAGTTCTGCCTGTGTCAGCGCTGTCTCGCTCTGGTTCAGTTCGAGAATGGTGCCACGTCCCACCTCGTAGCGTTTGCCAGCGATGGTGACAGCCTTATCGGCTTGTCTGATAGCTTCGGCATTGCTTTCCACTTGAGCCATCGTGCTGGCCATGTTCTGCTTGTAGCTTTCGGCAGCCAGAGAGAGTTGGCGGCGTGTGTTCAGCCGGTTGTCTTCCAACTGTGCTATCTGTACCTTGTTGGTTTTTATTTTCGTCCAGCTACTGGCGTGGAAAATGGGCACATTGACAGCGATGGAGAAGACGGAACTGGGGGAGTAGCGATAGCCAAAGACGTTCCAGTTGTTGTTGGCGTAACTCTGATACTGTCCGGTCAACTGTAGTGCCACTGTGGGCATGAAGTTGGTGCGTAACAGTTTCTGGGTGCGCTCCAGCATGGACATGTTGTAGTCGAGCTGGCGCAATGATGAGTTGTTGTCCAGTTCTGATGTGAAGTCTTCGGCATCCACCAAAGTGAGTTGTGATTCGTAAGCCTTCAGCGAGTCGTCAATGACGAAGTCAACATCTGCCGTCACACCCATCAGCACTTTCAGTTGCAAAAGTGCCAACGACTTGCCTGTCTTGGCGCTCACCATCGAGGCGTTCATGTTTCTGGCTTGTACTTCTGCGGAAATCTTGTCGTATTCGCTCACGCGCCCCACTTTGTATTTCTCGTTCACAACATCGAAGTTCTCTTTGGCCACTGTGTAACTTTTCTTCATCACCTCATAACTGTCGCTTGACAATAAGGCGCTGTAGTAGGCTTTTGTCACCTGTCTGATGAGATCCAGTCGGCTGCCTCGTGCCTTTTCTTGTGCCAGCAAGATGTCCTGCTTGGTCAGTTTCATGTTCTGATAGACAGCTGGGGCAAAGACGGGCAGATTGAGCGATGCGGAACCGATGGCCGTAAGTGTGCCGTCCACACCCATCTTGAATTTACCCATACCTGTCACCATTTCTGCCACCAGGATGTTGTCTGAGAGTGTCAGCGTTGCGTCCAAGGTGGGCAGCAATGCCTGCCAAGCCTCTTTATCAGCGATTTTCTTCAGTTCGATTTCTTTATCGGCCACGTGGATGGTCGGATTTTCTGCCAAAGCAATCTCTATGGCTTTTTCCAGCGTCAGGTTCATCGTGCCGACCGATACGTTATCCTGTGCTTGAGCGCTGGTGCTGAACAGACAAACCATCAGCATCCAGCAACTCATCAGCAATTTCTTTCCTTTCATTTTGCTAACAATTATTCTCTTTTCGTCAAAAATCATGATTCTTTGCGTAAATTCTTCTTCGAAAAACTTTGCAAAGGTAGGAATTATTTTTGTGCCAACGCCCCTTTTAACACATATTAAATAATATAAAGGGCAAAAAAACTCATAAAAGAAGAGGCTATTCGACTTTTGGAACTATTCTGTTGGGAATGTGTGCACCATTTTGTGAAGGAAAACAAGGAAAAACCTCAGAAAAAATGCCTTCTCCGCCATGAAAAACAACATTTTTTGCCTGAAAAAGCAAAAAAAATGCGCTGTGCTCGAACACACATGTTAAGAAACATATTTTAAGGCTTTGCTGGACACCCAGAAGTCCGTACCTTTGCAACATCCTAAAAACAATCTTTTTACCTTAAAAAAATTAATACTTATTGAGAACTTGAGAAAAGCGTGAGTCGTGACGATTCGCGCTTTTTTTGTGTTCTCTTGCTTCCTTTTTTCGTTCTTTTGTCCTACCTTGGCGGCACTTCCACTGACGTAATTACGGCAACGACGGTGAGGTAATTACGGCAACGGGTGTAACGTAATGGTGGTAACGGGCAAGGGAAAAAACACGACTTTGGGTAAGTTCCTCTGCCTCTGTGTAAAAAACAAATCGATTTCTTTTGTTCTGCACTCGAATTTCCGTACCTTTGCACCCAAATTGCAACAGAATGAACAAGAAGCAACTGAACATCGTGTTTGTGATTGCGGGCAGCGAGCCATTGGGTAGTGCGGGCATGCAAGCGGACATCAAGGCGATTACGGCTTGTGGCGGCTATGCGGCTTGTGCGCTGACGGGCATTGTGGATGAAGACACCCGTAGGGTGAAGAGCGTGACCCCGCTGCCTGCAGAACTGGTGGTGAGCCAAGCTGAATCGTTCCTGGGCGATGTGGGAGCACAATGCATCAAAACGGGTGTGTTGCCCCGACCTGAAATCATTCACGGAGTGGCTGGTGTGCTGAAGCAATATCCCAACGTGAAAAAGGTGATTGACCCCGTAATTGTGGACAGCAATGGTGTGCAGTTGGTGAGCGACGAGAGCATCGGGGCATACAAGGAGAAACTGTTTCCGCTTGCCACATTGATAACGCCCAATTTCCGTGAGGCCGAGGTGTTGCTGAAACGAAAAATCACAAATATCGCTGAAGACATCAAGGAACTGGGGCAATGGGGTAACAGCGTCATTGTGAAGTCGATGGAGAGTCAAGTCTATGCGGGGCGTGGTGTATCGGCTCAGGATATGCTGTCTGACTTCCTCTATAATGCGGAGACAGGCGAGGTGAAGGAGTTCAGAAAACGGCGCATTCCCACTCATAACGTGAATGGCACGGGCGACTCGTTCTCTTCGGCTATCGCCACCTATCTGGCCAAGGGCTATGACTTGCTGCAGGCCGTCGAAAAGGGTGAAGAGTTTATCGGCAAGGCCATCGCTTTGGGTGCCGAATATGAGTTCGGACATGGGTATGGCCCTGTGCATCCGTGTTTCATGGAGGACAAAGTGGTACACGAACGAATTTATAATTAAATAACTTAACTTTCGGAAGTCATAAAAACCACAGATTGCACAGATTACACAGATTTTATGCTGAGAGAAATTTTGGCAGATTGCACAGATTTTTTGCTTTCTAGGCGAAAGCCCATCCGGATGGCCTTAAGAGTCGGCACGA
>JAFSKK010000072.1 GCA_017448965.1 Bacteroidaceae bacterium
CCACCTACATTGATGTCAAGGTACAGGCTCGAACTTCCATCTTTGAGCTTCTTTTCACGAAGCTTCACTTGTCCTCTTTGGACGCTTGCTGATTTTTTCTTTGCCATAGTTTGTTATCGTTTTTAAGATAACCACCGAATTAACTTTCGAGGGACACTTTTTCTGTCCCCGGGGGACAGATTTTGCGCCTTTGATGTAATCTCGGGGGACATCTGGGGGACAAAGTTAGGAAAAAATCTGCAAATAGACAATGTTCAAGTCAAAAATCTGCAAATAACCGAACAATCTTTAACACTTGAAAATAAGCGATTTATAGCGGTATATTTGCAGATTTTATAATTTTCTTTGCAGTGGGTTCACTTTCCCACGCAGAATCTACTTTCCGACGCAGAAGTGGCTGAAGATGTTGTTGAGGGTTTCTTGGGGTGTGATTTGACCGCCGGTGATGTCGGCAAGGTGGTTGAGGGTGAGGCGGAGGTCTTCGGAAAGGAGGTCTCCGCTTTGTTGCTGATGGAGTCCGTCGATGACGCGGAGGAGGGAGTCGTGGGCGTGGGTGAGGGCTTCGTAGTGGCGGGCGTTGGTGATGATGATGTCTGTGTCTGCGGTCTTTGGGGTAGCGGCGATGAGGCGTTGGCGGAGGTCGTTGAGTCCGATGTTGTATTTGGCTTGGAAGGTCTCTGTCTTGTTTTCGATGCGGATGATGGTTTGGTCTTGGCGGACAGGGATATCGGGGTAGGGAACTCCGGGTTCTGTCATCATCAGGATGATGGTGGCACGTTGGGCGGCGGCGAGGGAACGGTCGATGCCGAGACGTTCCACGTGGTCGTCTGTATGGCGGATGCCTGCGGTGTCGATGAATCGGAAGGTGATGCCGCCGAGTTGGATGGTGTCTTCGATGGCATCGCGGGTGGTGCCTTGGATGTCGCTTACGATGGCGCGTTCTTCGCCGACAAGGGCATTGAGTAGGGTCGATTTGCCTACATTGGGTGCGCCGATGATGGCAACAGGTATGCCGTTCTTGAGGGCGTTGCCTGTGTGGAACGTTTCGGCAAGGGAGGTGATGCGTTTGTCAATCTTTTGTGCGAGTTCCAGCAGTTCGGTACG
Organism: Bacteroidaceae bacterium; assembly: GCA_017448965.1. Taxonomy (GTDB): domain Bacteria; phylum Bacteroidota; class Bacteroidia; order Bacteroidales; family Bacteroidaceae; genus Minthosoma. Next base: position 1,105 of record JAFSKK010000072.1, read on the forward strand.
GTCGGCAAATTCGAGGTCTTCGTGGTCGGAGAAGTCGAGTTCGAGTTCTAATAGGGAGGTGAGTTTCAGGAGTTGGTCACGAAGGAGAGACAATTCGGAGGAGAAATGGCCGCGGAGTTGGGAGAGGGCGATGTCGTGGGTTGCCTTGTTGGTGGATGCGATGAGGTCGGCGACGGCTTCTGCTTGGCTGAGGTCGAGTTTGCCATTGAGGTAGGCACGTTGAGTGAACTCGCCAGGATGGGAAAGGCGACAGCCGTTTTGTACCAAGAGTTCCAAGACTTTGTTGAGAATGTAGCGAGAGCCGTGACAGGATATTTCAGCAGAGTCTTCGCCTGTATAACTATGTGGCGCACGGAAAATGGAGACGAGCACTTCGTCGATGTCGGCAATGTGTCCGTAATGAATGGTGTTGGGCTTGGCAGTTGTCAAGTCCTTGGTGAATATGTGGGAAAGAATCTCAAGAGTTTGGCTTCCTGAGATGCGGATGATTCCTAATGCACCACCTGTAGCGGTGGCAATGGCACAAATCGTTTCGTTCATTTAGATGCGGTCTAACACTTTGGTGATGAGTGTGTCAATGCTGTTTTTGTATTCCGTGTTCATCTCGGTGGTGTAGCGGTTAGCGATGACCATGCAGCAGGTCATGGCGCGGTGTCCGAGCAGCGAGGAAAGACCAGCGAGGGCTGATGATTCCATCTCGAAGTTGCAGATTTTCATTCCGTCATACTCAAAGGCCTCCACCTTCTCGTTTTGCTGTGGGTCTTGAATCCTCAAGCGGATTTGGCGACCTTGTGGGCCATAAAAACCGCCACAGGCGATGGTGTAGCCACGCACCATGTCGTTCTGTGCAATCTGTTCAATCAGGTCAGGATTGGCGACGGCAACGTAGGGAGCACCTTTGAGGGGACTCCAATTCATGTGCTTTTTGAAGGCCGCTTCCAGTTGCAGGTCGCACACCTCATTTCGCCCGTCATAGTAGTTGAGCAATCCGTCGAAACCGATGCTTTTCACCGAGGCGATGAAGCAGCCGGTAGGTGTGAAGGGTTGCAATCCTCCGCAGGTGCCGATGCGCACGATGGTCAGCGTGCGATGGTCGGGCTTCTCCGTGCGAGTATTGAAGTCGATGTTGGCAAGGGCGTCGAGTTCCGTCATCACGATGTCGATGTTGTCGCATCCGATGCCTGTGGAGAGAACCGTGATGCGCTTGCCCTGATAGGTGCCTGTGATGCTGTGGAATTCGCGGCTGCTCACCTCGCATTCTTTTTCGGAGAAGTGTTCAGCCACGGTGCTCACTCTGCCCGGGTCGCCTACGAGGATGACGCGGTCGGCAAGTTGTTCGGTGCGCAGATGAAGGTGAAACGCCGAGCCGTCAGCGTTGATGATGAGTTCGGAGGGAGGGAAAATTTTCTGTGTCATGGTTTTTGGGGGGTATTAGTGGATGTTTCGTTCTTTAAGAGTTCCAGACGTCGGATGTTCTTTTCGATGTTGTGCACTTCGTTTTGCAGTTCCATGATTCGTGTTTCGAGATTGAGAATCTGTTGACGGGCTGATGGAGATGTCTCACGCATCTGTTGCAACTGTTCACGGAGGGCGGTTAGGTTCTTGGACTTCTGCAACCACTCACGGCATTGTTGTTGTGCTTCCTTTGAGGTGAAATCGTTGAGCGTATAGCAGGTCTTGGCATCGTTGAGAACAAATTCAAAGTCCCTTTTTGAGTTGACAATTGACAATTGAGAATTGACAGTTGAGAGGCGTTGTCTGGCTTGTGCCTTTGCTTGTTTCTGTTCATCTGTCATCGGAAGGGTGGCGACAGATTTCAGAGATGCAACGGCACGGAGTTCGTTCAGGTCTGCTGTCTCGTAGTCGATGGTTTGACGAGATTCGTTGGGGATGAACGTGTAGATGCACACCTTGCCGACGGGTTGATAGCGGTCGCTGGCGAACCATCCGAGGTTGGCGCCTTCGTCGATGACGAGCATATAGTCGTTGGCGTATGAGTTGTAGGGGAATCCCATGTTCTCTGCCTGATAGAAACGCTTGGAGTCGCTATCGTAACGGGTGGCATAGAGGTCGTAGTTTCCGTAGCCATCGTTGCTTCGTGCCGCAAAATAAAAGGTCTGTCCGTCCGACATGAGGAAGGGGTAGTTGATGTCGCCTTCGATGCCGAGACCCTCGATGATTTCACCCTCGGTCAGACATCCGTTCTCGATGTAGTGACGTATGATTTGCAGACTCGTGCTGTCGCTTCCTTCGGGGCAGAGCACCATGCCGTTGAGTTGTGTCTGATATTGCACGATGTCACCTTTTTCTGACATCGACAAAGTGCCAAGGTCGGCAGCAAGCGGATAGGCTTTGAGGAAGTCTTTCTTGTCTACGACCATGCTGTCCACAATGGTGATTCTGTCAACACCACGCAACCCGCTTTCTCCTTTGCGGCAGAAGGCCACCACCTTGTCATATTCGGTCGTCGCTTGCCTTTTGCGTTTGGCTGCCTGAATGAGTCTTTTGGCGGCAGCATCTGCTTTGCCGAACTGGAGCGACATGACATCGGCATTGAGGTCTGCCAACGATGAGACAGGTGTCAACTGTGGATACGTCGGAGGAACCGATGCTGCAATGCTGTCGGTTGTCTGCGCATGTGCCGCAATGGCTACCCACGCAAATAGATATGTGATAATCTTCTTCATTATGATTTTTTATGCTGTTTTCAACTTTCAACTTCCCTAAACAAGTTCTACAATCGTAATTCCTGCCCCTCCGAAGCGGATGTCTTCATCGTAGAAGTCGGCCACAGGAGGCATCGTGTTCAGATATTGACGGATGACCGTCTTGAGGGCGCCTGTGCCGGTTCCGTGCAGGATTTTCACACGGGAAGCACGTGCCACCAGGGCATCGTCGATGAAGTAGGTGACGGCTTGGATAGCCTCATCGCCACGCATGCCTCGCACATCGAGTTGCTCCTTGAAGTTGAGGGTGGTCTTGCGGATTTCATCGCGTGTCTGTACACTCACAAACGTGGCAGCCACATTTTTCTCCTTCTGTGGAGTTTCTGCAGGTTCAAGACGGCTCAGTTTCACGTTCGTGGTGATGTGTCCGAAGACCACCGTTGCCTCGTTGCCGTTGATTTTCTGAATCTGCCCGATGGTGGTTTGCCCTTTGAGGCGGACATAAGTCCCTACCAGAAGACCCTCTCTGTCCTGGCGGACATCTCCCCCATAATGGGGAGATCCATCCGGTCGGTCATCCTCCCCATTATGGGGGAGGGTTGGGGAGAGGGTCTTTTTCTTTTCCTCCTTCCTTTTCCTTCTTGCCACCAGTTTCTCCATCTGCCTCCGTATCTTCTCGTCGGCAAGGTCGGGGTCAATCTCGCGGATGTCCTGCTTGAACTCAGCCAAGTCTTGACGAATCATGCGGGTGCGTTCCTTCTCCGCCTGTGCCTCCTTGATGTCCTTGATGGTTTGTTCAATCTTGGCGTTGGAGTCCTTCAGCATCTGTTCGGCATCCTCTTTGGCCTTGGCAATGATGATTTTGCGCTCGTCGTGCAGTTTTTGGATGTCCTCCTCGTATCGCTGAATCGTCTGCTCCATCTGTTTCTCATGCTGATGGATGCTCTGACGCTTCTGCTCCCAATACCGTTTGTCGCGCACGATGTCTTGCAGATACTTGTCCGAGTTGATGTAATCCTTGCCCACAATCTCGCTCGCATCCTTGATTACCTCGTCGGGGATGCCCGTCTTTCTGGCAATCTCGATGGCGAACGAACTGCCCGGGTTGCCGATGGAGAGTTGGAAGAGCGGCTGCATCAGTTGTCGGTCATACAGCATCGCGCCATTCACGATTCCCTCCGTCTCTTGGGCATAGTGCTTCAGGTTCTGATAGTGGGTGGTGATGACACCAAAAGCATGCTTCTTGTTGAAGACCTTCAGCATCGCCTCCGCCATCGCACCCCCAATCTGCGGCTCCGTTCCGCCTCCAAACTCATCAATCAGAATGAGGCTCTTTCCGTCGCAATGCTTCATCATGTTCTTCATGTTGAGCAAGTGGGATGAGTAGGTGGAAAGGTCATTCTCCAGGCTCTGCTCGTCGCCGATGTCGATGAAGATGCTGCGGAAGATGCCAAACACGCTGCTCTTCGCCACAGGCACAGGCATGCCACATTGGAACATATATTGCAGCAATCCCGTCGTCTTCAGGCAGACAGACTTGCCACCGGCATTCGGACCCGAGATAAGGAGAATGCGTTGTTTCTGTGTGAGCGTGATGTCGAGCGGCACCACCTTGCGAACAGACCCTTCGAGACCCCCTCTGTCCTGTCGGACATCTCCCCCATAATGGGGAGATCCATCCGGGCGGTCTCCCTCCCCATTACGGGGGAGGGTTGGGGAGAGGGTCTTCTTAAATCTCAGTTCCAGCAGCGGATGAACCGCAATCGCCCAGTCGAGCACCTGCTTGTTCTCCATGCGAGGCTCCGTGCTGTTCGTGATGATGGCAAACTTCGCCTTGGCGCGGATGAAATCGATTTGTGCCAGGAACTCATAACTGAACAGCATCTCCTCCACTTCGGGGCGTACCGTCTGCGTGAACTCCATCAGGATGCGGTTGATTTCCTTCCTTTCCTCACCCTCCAACTCGCGAATCTTGTTGTTCGCCTCCACCACCTCAGCAGGCTCGATGAACACCGTCCTTCCCGTGTCCGACTCATCATGCACAATGCCCCGTATCTTCCGCTTCATGGCAGGAGCCACTGGGATGACCAGACGCCCGTCGCGGAGCGTGGGAGACACATCCTTGTCAATCAGTCCTTCCCCCTTCGCGGACTTGAGAATGTTCTGCAACGCCCTCGACACGCTGCCCGCCGCAGAAGCCAAGTCACGGCGTATCTGCAAGAGGGCAGGGGATGCCGTGTCCTTCACATGGCCATACTTGTCCAGAATCTGGTCAATGCGCTTCACCATCTGCGGATAGGTCTTCACATCCTGTGTCAACGCATAGAGGTAAGGGTAGAAAGGAATTCCCTCATCCCCGCTTGCCGCATGGAGACCTTCGCCCAGCGCGTGGGCAGGATCGTCTTGGCATCGATGCAGAAACGTCACAATATTGTCTATCGTGGAGAGCGACCGTTGCAGGTTGAACAATTCCTCCACCTCCAGACAAGTGTTCTGAATGCGGATGCGTTTCAGCGACGGGCGCACATCAAAGAAATTCTGGTCGGGAAAATCCTCCTCCTGCAAAATGCGCACAAACTCCATCGTCTGCTTCACCTGCCGACGGATATCATCAAAATTGACAGAGAAAGCCATGTCGCGCACCCGTCCCTCGCCCAATGTGCAGAGGCAGAGAGCCGAGAGCCGCTGTCGTATCTGGTCAAACCCTATCTTCTGTTCGTATGTAGTTGGATAAATCATTGTGTTTCGTTGCTGAATGCAAAGGTAGTGAAAAATTTGGTTAAGTGAGAGAAAAAACCAAATTATTTGAGTTTTCTTGTCACGAAAGCACTTTGTGATGGCAGCGTCAGCGTGATTACATCGCCTCCACTCTCGTGTTATGCCCGTCTCCGTTTCTCCCCGCGCGCCGTGCAGGCCTCCCCGTGTGTGTCGTGCACCCTTCCCCCTGCACAGGGTTATTGTCTCACCCTCATTTCCGATGCTGCAAAGGTACGGAAAAAATATTACATACAAAAAGAAAAGAGCCTGTGCGAATGTGCACGGACTCTTGTTGTATAAGATGAACCTTTTTTCCCTGAATATTTTTGGAGGTGATGGGAAAAGGATTTATCTTTGCATGTGAAAAAAAGAAAATAAACCGATTCTTGTCTTTTTGTGCATTTATTCAAACAATCAATATTACGAACTTTAGTAAATAGCATAATGAAAAAGTTTTTTTTAATGAGCATTGTAATGCTTATGTTGGCTTTATCATGTAAAGGCGATTCTAATATCGTTGTGGTAATCAACGAGGATGGAACAACGTCCAACGGCAGCGTCTTCTCTGCCATCGACGACGAGAGCTTCTATCTGGATTACATCAGTTACTGGATTGAAGAAGGACATTTGGTGGTTACAGGCTGTGATGAGGATAGATTCAAGGGCGTCGCCGAAATTCCATCTCGAATTACTTACAAAGGAAACACATACGAAGTGCTGAGCATTGGAGAGGAGACTTTCCGAAATTGCGATGTTTTGACTTCTGTAACCATTCCTAACAGCGTGACGAGCATTGAGAGGCTTGCTTTCTCTTCTTGTATTTAGAGACCTCTAAACAACCACAAACAATGAAAAATACATAGAGATAAGTCTATGTATATCAACTACTTTTAGATTTTAACACTTCGGACTTGCTTTTTGGTGGTTCTCAAAAATCCGCTTATCTTTGCAACGCATTTCTACCGCGGAGAATTTTGAGGGCTTTTATTTTGCTATCTCGTGGACATAGTTGACAAAGGTTTACAAGAGTGGACAACGGTTGACTGAAGAACGAGAGGGAAAGGAGCAAGGACGTAACCTCATTTGAAGAGCGTGACATTGCGGAAAGAGTTGACAATGGGTGTCAATGATTGACGAAAGTTCACTCCGTGGCGGTTTGCATGAGATTGATTGTAAAACCACATAAAAAGGAGTCAAATGAGAAAGACAAGAAAATGTGCCTTCTGCGGCAAGGAGTTCACTTGTAACAGCGGCTCGCAGAGGTATTGTTCAGAGCATTGTGCTGAGGCAGCAAAGGCTCAGCGCAAGAAGAGACAACAGGACTTTTTGAAGGCTGTCCAGCCTGTTATAGACATCGCCAGCCAAGAGTATCTTACATTCTCCAAGGCAGCCATCCTCATGGGATGCTCTCGTCAGTACGTTTACAAGTTGGTAAACGAGGGAAAACTGCCTGCATCACGAATCAGCAGCTGGATGGCTTTCATCCGCAAGGCTGACATCGAGAAGATGCTTGCTGGCAATCCTTATCATAGAGTATTGCCAGGCGCTTCATCAAACAAGAAATCATCCCATTCATCATCTTCTTCCCTATCGTTGAAAAAAGGCAAGAATCAGATTGGCGAATCACCAATGCGGTTTGCCGAGCCACTTGAATACATCTCTGGAGACGATGTTATGGCAATCTACAAGGTAAAGAAGTCTTGGCTCTATGTATCTGCCAAGAGGAACAACATACCCATTTGCAAGATTGCTGGCAAGAACTATTATAGCCGAAAGCATATGGATGCGCTTTTCGGAGTGACTGCCGAGATTGAAGCCTTGACAGAATGGCTCACCACCGAAGAGGCAGAAACACACTATTCCACGACCAAAGAATCCCTGCGCACCCAAGCATACCGCCGCCATATTCCCACCAAGCGAGAATATGGCAAGACCTATTATTCCAAGAAACATCTTGACGACATCTTCCGGCCCGATCTAAAGGCGAGTGATGCCTATTACACCACAGCCGAAGCTGCCGAGAAGTACGGCTTGACTAAAGCTAATATTGGTGTTATTGCCAAGGCACATAATATCACCAAGGTGAAAGTCGGTGTACATAACCTCATCGTCAAGGAGGAATTAGACCGAATAATGGCAAGCAGACTGGCGCAATTCGGGACTTATAGGCTCCAATAACGCCCAATAATAGGCATCAACTGCGTGAAAGTACAATTATCCATGAGTTATGAAAGGGTAAGTTGGTCACTCTTCCATCACGCAGTTACTTTGCACCTGCTATGAGACGCATAGCCTTCGATTATTAACAAAACAAATTTCATACAAGTATGAGTAACATTTGCAAGACAGTAACCTTGCGTACACGTAAGATAAAGAGAGGTACGCAACTGAGCTTCTACCTTGACTACTATCCTGGCTACAGGGACGAGTCAACCATGAAGGTACAGCGACATGAGTCACTTGGCATCTACATCTTTGCCAAGCCCAAGAACCAGCGCGAGCGTGACTACAACGAGCGCATGACAGAGAAAGCCGAGGCACTGCGCTGCCGACGCTATGAGAGCATCGTCAATGAGAGGTATGACTTCTTTGACAGAGAAAAGGAGAAAGGCAGCTTCCTCGCATGGTTCAAGAAGAAAGCCGATGACAGGAACACCAAATGGCAAAATGTCTATAAGCATTTTGAAACCTTCTGCGAAGGGAAATGCACCTTCGGGGAAATAGACGTTGACCTGTGCAACAAGTTCAAGGAGTACCTTTATACCGCTCCACAGACCATCCACAAGAAGCAGAAACTGCACACCAACACCATTGCAGGCTACTGGTCAACCTTCCGTGCCGTACTCCACACTGCCTACCGTGACCATAAAATCAAGGAGAATCCCAATGGTTTCCTTGACAGGATTGACACCATCCCAACGGAGAAGGAACACCTCTCACAGCCGGAACTCGTAAAGCTTGCCAATACAGACTGCAAGGAACCTATGTTGAAGAAAGCCTTCCTCTTCTCCTGCCTCACTGGACTCAGAAAGAGCGACGTCAAGGCATTGACGTGGAAGAAAATTCAGCCATACGGAGACGGAGGCATGTATATCACTGTGCGTATGCAGAAGACTCAGCAGCTTGTGAACAACCCCGTCAGCGAAGAGGCTCTTGAACTCATCGGCTTCTACGACGGAGAATACGAACCCGATGCAAAAGTCTTTCCCGACTTCAAGGACAAGATGACAGGCACCTCCTTGAAGAACTGGCTGAAGGCAGCAGGCATCACCAAGCACATCACATTCCACTGCGCCCGTCATACCTTTGGCTCCTTGCAGGTTGATGCAGGAACAGGTATCTACACCGTCCAGCACATGCTCGGACACAAAAATGTGGAAACCACTCAGATTTATGCTAACATGGCTGACGAGAGCAAGCGCGAGTCGGTCAACCGCATCACGTTGAAGCCAAAGATAACTCCGCAACTGAAAGTCGTCGGGCAGGGCTAAACCTATTTGTTGGTTCTATTTCTTCGAGAAATGAAACCAAAGAAGCTTTTTTCAAGTCACAAACATGGGAAAATGGGAACCAACACGATTGGCTCTCATTTTTCGTTATACCTTTGCCAAGAAATCAAACAACGGAGAAAAAGGAGGAAAAGGCCAAATGTGAAAATCATACTCACTTCAAGTATGATTCACAAATAAACATAAATCATTGGCCTACAGACGAAAAGGCTATACGCCATGTGCAAAATTCTTCTTAACTTTGCAGCGCGTTTTCTGAAATAACGGACAATAACACATAAAGACAATGAAAATAGATTCACCATCTTCCATCACTTCACGTGAGGCATCCATCCGTCTCGAATGGATCTCCACAAGAATACTGCCGGGAGTTGCAGTACTCCTTCTTTCAATTCCACTATGTCAATGGGCTGACTCAAATCTTCCCGATGGCATCGTTCCTGTATCTATCATCTACCTGATGATTGTAATAATCCTATGGTCAATGTACATGGCTGTGCAGTATGCTTTCGTGGGTATGGTGCAGACGAGGAAAACCAAGGACAAGGTTACTATGGAGAATAGCAATCCTCACGAAGAAGATGTGCAAGCACCTGTTTTTCTTTTGGAGGCAAAGACAACTGTTACTGAGCAAAATGTGACTGAGGGTGTTTGCAATGCTGAGGTGGTCGAGGAGATAGCTGAGAAGACAACAATTACAGATACTAAGGTCATAGCGGAAGAAGCCAATCATCCCGACAATGAGCCATCCACTGTTGCTACTGCTTCTGCCAGTTCGACCTACCAGCAAGGTATTGATGACTTCTATCAAAGTCAGGCAGAATGCCAGAAGAAAAAACTGGACACCATTCATGAATACCTTCTATACATCATGTCTCCTTTTGTCTATGAGGAAGACATGGACGAGTTCTGTACAGACCTTTTGAGATTTGCCACGGATCACAACTACCGCCCTGAGGTTGAGTGGAAGAGATTCAAGACAAAGCTGAGCAGCTTCGATGTCCGCCATCTGGTATGGAGCATTGCCATCAGATTAGGACTTGGTAAAGGCAAGGTTTACAGCAACGATGATTGCGCCTGTTATATCGAGCGTCGTTTTGCTTCATTGTGTGTAACAGCCAGTGGAGAGCCATTGTCACATAGCACACTTAGGAATCTGACAGTCACATCCAACAGCGACCAGATACATTGTGACATCCAGGGGGCAGACGGACTGTTATTCCATATTCCTTCACAACTGGGCTTAGAGAAAGACTGATGATAATCTCTTTCGCTGATTCTGCATCAATACTTAGACATCACATATTAGAGCCACATCATAAACCGAACTTGGTGTGGTCCTGATGGGCCTATGCCCTTTTGCGCTGAAATCTTACCCCCAAAACAGTCGAAATCCCAATTGTCATTCAATATACTTACATGTTCGATGTTGTCAAAATCCGCTTCAAAATCTCGTTTTATCCACGAATAACAGCCAAAAAGAAGGCTCAACTGCGTGATTGTTTCGTGACGCACCAGTTATAAAACTGTGGCTTGCCCTCCGATTCATAACGGGGTTCCTTTGCAGCACGATTCCACTAAAGGGTCGTGTTGTAAAATGACAAATAATGAATTAACGTTCAATGACCTTCCACAGGTCGTTGCCGAACTTCGGGATGAAGTGTCGGGCATGAAGGCGTTACTGCTGAACCTTCAGAACAGACCAACTCAGCAGAGAGAGAACAGACACCGCCCTGTCACGCCAGAGCAGGTTGCCGAGTACACCAACATTCCCCTTGCGACCATCTATCAGAAACTCGCAAACAGGGAAATCCCCGGCTCCAAGCCTGGCAAGCGATGGGTCATCTACCTTGACGAGATTGACAAGTGGCTGGAGGCGAACCGTAAGAATCCCATTCCCTTGACAGATGAGGAACAGAACGCTGCCATCCTTGCATCGCACAAGCGCAAGCCGAACAAATCCAGTTGGAACGATGAAGGTTTAGCTCGACGAAGTCAACCTATTGTAAAACCATTTGATGGGGATAAAATCTAAAATCAAGCAATTATGTACGACCACAAAATACATTACTGCTTCACGCTGTCCGAGGAACAGGTGAAGTATCTACGCAGCAAGAAGTACAAGATTGACCGCATGGAATGCTTCATGTCACTTGTAGAACTTGCTGAACGCGAAACGAAACTGGTACAGATAAGCAAGACTCAACAGGTTGAAATCTTGCCCGCCCAAGTGATGGTTGACAACACTCAACTTGCCAAGCTCTGGGATAAAGACCGCAAGACGGTTCCCAAACTTATAGAGGCAATGGAGGCTCTGGGTATTTCCTCTTCACAGAAAGTGGGAGATAACCGCATCCATACGCTTCATGCTCTTTCTGGATGGTATGTAGATGGTAAGCTCGTCAAGAATCCATTTGCAACAAGAAGGAATGCCGACGGCTCTGCAATCGTCACCGCGGAAGTTCCACCTGCAAGGGTCATCACTATTGAGGTATCGGATGACAAGAACAAGCGTGAGGAAGGTTTCGTCTCGGATAGCGACAAATCCGCTGACAGCAACGAGGGGAAAAATCCTTCTGCTGTTGGTTGCGTGTCACACCCATCACTACAATCTAATGACAGTAGTGATGTTGGTAAATCCATGACCGATGGAAAATCTTCCCATCCTTCTCTGAACAACAATTCCGCTCACTCTGACAGCACACCTTCTTCCTATGCAGAAGCCGATGGCAGTCAGAATGAAGGGAAAAGAAAAGACGAACTTCCAGCACAACAAGAAGTTCAGCCCCCACAGCCTGATGGCATCCCATCTGAAGGCAATGGAGGTTACTGTCAGAAGTCTGGTGGCTACAACTACTCTAATGGTTCCTAAAGTGACAAGTGACAGCCTTGAAGGACTCGGACTGCGGACTGCGACCTGTACCGCCCAACCATCCCAAGGGAAGTTTGCCGATACAGGCTGCAAGGAAAGCCGAAACGGACTTCTAAGCCCTGACGGGAACTTCGTAGTTAAAAGACCCGATATTTTAGAGGGACTTTTCGAGAAATCCTTTTGTAGTACAAAACAGGTGTCCCTGTTTCTGTCCTCCTAAAAGTTTCTCTGGCTACTCGCAGGCTCGCAGACCGTGTCCTTCTTTCTAACAGTTTTATTTCATCCCCTTTCATTAAAAACTCATAGACATGAAGAAAAAACATATAACCAAGAAAACGCCGACCAGAGTACATGCCTTCAGATGTACGGATGAGGTCTGGTCGCAACTCAAAGAACTCGCCAGGGAATGTGGCATAAGCCTGAACCGCTATCTCACCGAGACAGGTTTGAAGCATCACCCACGCCAACGGCTGACCAAGGAAGAGGTCGATGCCTTGAACTCCTTGGCTATTGCCAGAACTGACCTGATAAAAATCAGCAACGTCCTTTCAAAAATGACGGATGAGGAAAAGTTGAAGCTTTTCAAGTCGGAGAAGTTCATGACTTGGTGGATAAAGTCTGTTGCAGAACTCGTCCAACATTGGTACAGCATCGAAGAGAATATTTCATCTCCTGTGCTGACCAAAGAAAGGAGTGCCCTATGATTATGCTTGCAAGAGTGGTGCCATACGGCGGCAATGCCGTGAGGTACGCATTGGAAAAGGAGAAGGCAAAAGTGGTCAAGGTGAACCACATGCCGGAGGGCATCGACCCGACCGCCATCTGGTACATGATGAAGCATCATTGCCAGCTGCATCAGCAGGAAAGGACAGTCGGGAGAAAGCTGGAACGCTTCATGGTCTCGTTTGTAATCTCCCCCTCCAAAGAAGAGGCTGCAAACTTCACCATGAATGACTGGGAGAACCTTGGTGACGAAAGTCTGGAAGTGATGGACTCTCTCGGAATAATCCCCAAAGGTATGAGCCAGGAGGTCAAGACCAATTTCCGCAACTCTATGAATGTGTCTGGCTTGCATTCCGACTCCAAGTCTGGGACGCTGCACCTTCACATGGATTGTTGCCGGGTTGACCTTGATGGTAACACCAACGATGTTCACGATCTTCACATTAGGGCAATGATGGCTGCGGAAATTATCAACATGCGTCATGGATGGAAGCAGCCGAAGGAGATACGTGATATGCGGAAAGCGGAGATTGAGGATTTTTGCGAATACACCCTTCAGAAGATGCAGGAGTTTGACATTGACTTCTATTTCAAGATGCTTCGGATGAAGGGCTATGAGGTGACACCCCGTTATGACAAGAACAAGAAACTTGTCGGTTACACCATCGGCAAGAATGCATCTGTATTCAAGGCTTCCGAGGTGGGGCGTAGATTCATGGCAACACAACTGGAAGCCACATGGAAGAAACTCCATCCGCAGCCTGCCCAGATCAAAGTGAAGCCAGTTTCACCAACCGTTACACCAAGCAGTCGTCTTGTTCATCCTTCTTCCCAGACAACGGTTTCCACCCAGCCAAAGGTTAAGCAGATAGCACAGCCGAAACCTGCGCCTTCCTTCACTACGTTCAACATCGATACGCCCAAAGGTAGTAAGGCTGTTGAGATTCCTAACTCAATCAAGGACATCTTCCTCAACGAGGCTCAGATACCCGAAGGCAACGAAACTGCCACCATAGAGAACGTCGCTCACGTCGCGATGCTTCTCTTTGCTGGCTATATCGATGCGGCCACATCCATGTCCGAATCTTGCGGAGGTGGCGGCGGTTCTGCACTTGAGTCTGATTGGGGCAAAAAAGATGACGAGGACGAAGGTTTGTTTGCTCGCCGATGTCTCAAGATGGCTCATTCCATTTGCAAACCCAAGCCACGTCAGCGTGGTTATCACCGTTAATACAATCACAAATATCTATTATCTCTATGATACGAACAAATATAAACAAAGAGACCAAGCCCGACTTCGACAAGATGATGATCGAGGTAAAAGAGGACATTCAGGAGCAGGATGCCGAACAGGACATCATCAGTCGTGTGCCTGAACTTAGGAAGCTAAATGACAACATTGAACAAGCAACCAATACGTGTGTGAATGCCAGACTCGGTCTGGAGTCGGCCATCCAGCAATACCAATGTGCTGAAAACAAGTTGGACGATTCTGTCACGACCATCAGCGGCAAAGTTGACACTATCAACGAGCATATTGACCAAGTCATGGAAGATGCACCCACGAAGTTGAAGGTGACTGTAACGTTATGTGATGCTGACAGGGAGCAAATACAAGAGATGTTCAGCATGCAGCGAGAATGGTTAATCAACCAGGCACAGACAACTGTCCAAACTGTCAATGCCATGTTAGTAGAAGAACGTAAGAAAGCCATGAACCGCTATAAAGAGTATGATGGCTGTTATCTCGGGCATTATGCCCAGTGGTTCTTCTGGTTCTTCTTCGTCCTGGGATTCTTTCTGTTCATTACCGTCATAGTCATGATGGTAGGCAAATGTCTAGACTGGTTTTAGACACCATCCAATGTTCCCATTATGATTCGCGTGATGCTATTTGGAAACAATGAACCCACTGACAATCGGCATTACTGCTTTATGTCAGTGGGTTTACATGTTCTTTTGTCTATCTATTATCCAATCTTTTCACAATTGAAATAACCATTGTCATGTTGTTGATATTAACCTCTATACCATACTTATTCTGAAACAACTATGCCAGCAACGATCGTTCTCGCGAGACCCATATCGGAGGTATGGGTGATACTGTACTTTTTTCAATGAACATGCCTTTTTCAAGGCGCTGTATTTGGTTTATTGTCAGCTATGTTGGCAACAACAATAATAGTTTCCTTATACAAGCTTCATTGGTGTTTTCTTTTTAATACGACTCTGAATCCTATTGCGGAATTAATGGCTATGCCTGTGGCTTCTATTTGGAGGCCAACGGCCTGTTTCTTGAATCTTATCTTCCTGCCGTCTTCCATACATATAACGTCTTTCACCTTGCTGCTGTCCAAACAGTGGATAGTGAAGGGTTTGCCGTCCCAGCGGAGAACGAAGGCGTAAATGACACCGTCCTTATAGGTGAGGCGGATATTTCTTTCAATAGCGGTCTTATAGGGTTTCGTACCATAGATGCCTTCCCCGTAGGTCTGCAGCCACTCGCCTATCTTCAACAATACCTGCTGCTGGTCTTCGGGGATGCTACCGTCGCTCTTAGGTGAGACATTCAGGCAGAGGTTACCGCCGCAGGCCACATTGTCGACAAGGTTGCGGATAATGCCGTCGGCACTCTGCAGCTTCAGCCCTTCGATGTAGCCAAACTTATTGCCGATGGGATCGTCCACCTGCCAATAGCGACCGTATGGTTTTCGGGGGGCACGGCTCTCACGCTCGAAGTCGATGATGCTGCCTGCCAAGTAGGCCTGACTCTTCGACTGTATACTCACTTCTTTCTGCCACTGGTAAGCACTATTATAATAGTATCGCGCAAGGCGCAGTTTCCACGGGTCAAGCGAACGGTAGTTAATGCCGTTGTCAAAATAGATAAGGTCGGGCTGGTATTTGTCGATGATCTCCATGGTGCGCAGTTGCCATTCGTTCAGGAAGGCATCGCTCTGAGGATGGTGACCTTCCTCGACAGCTTCGTTGATGATGGCTTCAGTAGCTCCTCCACGGACGGCGGCAGGCATAGCCTTCGGCCCCATGCCGCTTTGCTGGGTGGGTTGCTGCGGCGGACCATATAAATCTGCATATTCAGGCAGGAAGAGGTCGGTAGAGTCGTTGGGCAATCTGTCAGGATACATAAAGTCCCAGTTCTCGATGCGGTGGTTCGACACGCCGAACTTCATTCCCTCGCCACGTACTGCCTCAGCCAGTTCGCCAATCACATCACGCTTGGGTCCCATCTGCATAGCGTTCCATCGGGTCAATTTGCTGTCGTACATCGCAAAGCCGTCGTGGTGTTCGGCCGTAGGAATGACATAGCGGGCTCCGGCCTTGCGGAACAGCTCGGCCCACGCCTTCGCGTTGAACTTCTCGGCCTTGAACATAGGAATAAAATCCTTGTAGCCGAACTGGCTCTGCTTGCCCCACCGCTTTTGGTGGTCTACGCTCATGGCATTGTACATGTGCTTGGGATACCACTCGCTACCGGCTGCCGGCACGCTGTAGACACCCCAGTGAATAAAGATGCCGAATTTAGCATCCATAAACCACTCCGGTGTGCGGTAGTTTTGCTCTAACGATTTCCATGTCGCCTCAAACGGTCCTTCTGGCGACTGCTCCAGCTGCTGACGGCTTACAGGGATGGTTACGCGGTTATCGCCACCTGTCAGCAACAAGCCTGCCTCATTAGCCTTGCTAATCCACAAGTCGGCCATTTGCTGATGTCCTGCTGCCGTGGGGTGGATACCGTCCCATATCCAGTAACGGTCGTTAGGCTGACGGCGTTGCAGTTGGTTGAACAGGCTGTCGAAGGGTACACAGACGGCCCGCTCGTCCTTGGCTATCCGGCGCACAATGGCAGAGAGTTTGTAGGTCATCTGCTGTCTCACTGCCGATGTGGTCTTTGAGACAAAAGGTGTACCCAGTATCAGTTTCACGCTACCGTTCTGCGCCTTC
>JAFSKK010000016.1 GCA_017448965.1 Bacteroidaceae bacterium
GAGAAGTGGAGGTCGAAGGTGTTCTTGCCGATGTTGCGGATGGTGTTGAAGGTGTTCGACACGGTGAGTTGCGGGCGGTCGAAGTGCTGGCGGACGCGGTTGTTGCCGTAATTCATGGGGGCAGTGCCTGTGCGTTCGGATGAGAGCTGTCCGTCCACGCGGTCGCTGTTCCAGTTGGTGTCGAACTTCAGCACATTGGCCAGGAATCCGTTCTGTGCGTTCCAGTTGTAGCGGGCCTGTACGTTGAGGTTGTTCACCTTCGTCTCGCTGGTCATGGTCTCGGAGGTGAACAGGCGGCTGTCGTCGCTCAGGAAGCGGTCGCCCACGCTGCTGCCCTCACGACGGATGCGGTCGTTGTGGTAGGCGATGTTCAAGCCCAGTTCGGTGTCCTTGTTGGGCTTCTCCAGGTGGTTCATAGTCAAGATGTGGCTGTGGTTGTCGAAGGTGCGCTTCTGCGGCAGGCCGGAGCCACTGGGCATGACGGCACCCGTGGGGCAGAAGGGATAGAGGCTGACGCTGTTGATGCTGGAGTAGTGCTGCGTGAGTTCCTTCGACACGTCATCGCCCGTGTTGTTACCTTTATATAATGTCATGTTCTGGCGGCGCTTGGCGAAGTACATGCCCACGACCTCAGCAGTCCACAAGGGATTCTGGCCGATGGTAGTCTGACCGTCGTCCAACGGACGTCTACCGATGTGCCAGCCGCCCGCCTGCTGGATGCCGCCGCCAAGCATGGTGTTGATGGCTACGGTTCCCTTGGCAGAGTCCTTCAGCTTCAGGTTGATGGCCACGTCGTCGGTGAGTTCCTTGCCTTGCAGCATCTTCACGGGCTGGTGGTTCTCCAAGACCTGCACGGTGGCCACGTCCGAGGCGTTGATGTTGTTCGTGGCGAGTCCGTAGCGGCCTTGCAGGAGGTCCATCTCCTCGACGTAGAACTTCTTGATGGCCTTGCCGTTGTACTTGATGCCGCCATTGTCGGCCACTTCGATGCCGGGCATACGCTTCAGCACGTCGCCGATGACGCGGTCACCCTGCTGCTGGTAGGCTCCGACGAGGTAGTTGATGGTGTCGCCGTTCTGCCGAATCTTCTGCGCACGGACAGTCACTTCCTTCAGTTCGAAAGTGTGTTCTTCGGCCAAGAAATCAACAGTTTGGGTGCGATTGGGCACCACTCGCGTGAGATTGCCAAAACTCATGCTGGCAGCGGTCACCATAAGAGAATCGGCATTGCCTACATATTTAATGCTGTAGAACCCTTTCTCGTCGGTGTCAGCAAAACCCTCCACGTTGTCTGTTCCTTTGAGAGAGAGCATGATGTAGGCTTCCTGTGGGTTTCCCTTACTGTCTTTCACATGACCACTGATGATGGTCTGCGCCTGTGCTGCCACTACGATTGGCACTGCAATCAGCATGGTGAAAAGGCATCTGTTCTTGCTCATGTGTCTTTTATTTTTACGCGTTTGAATAGGTCTTCTATCTATAATAGACACACAAGAAGGGAAATCAAATACCCCTGTGGACGATTTTTTTTGAAAAAAGTCGTAACTTTGCAGTCAAAAAGCAACAAACGCTAAAGAAAACCATGCAACAAGATAACAGAACCAAAGAACTGGGAACGAAGCCGATTGGCGAATTGCTGATAAAGTATGCCGTGCCAGCAGTAGTGGCGATGACAGCCTCGTCGCTTTACAACATGGTGGACCGCATCTTCATCGGACACATCCCCGAAGTGGGAACACTCTCGCTGGGTGGCTTGGCAGTCACCTTCCCCATCATGAACCTGAGTGCCGCTTTCGGTGCGATGGTGGGTGTGGGCAGTTCGACAATGATATCCATCAAGTTGGGACAGAAAGACTACGGAACAGCCGAGCGGGTGTTGGGCAATCTGGTGTCGCTCAACGTCATCATCGGTGTGGTTGTGGGGGTGCTCGGTCTCCTCTTCATCGACCCACTGCTGTTGTTTTTCGGAGCATCGGAAAACACGTTGCAATATGCCCACGATTACATGTTCATCATTCTGTTGGGCAATGTGGTGACGCACCTCTATCTGGGATTGAACAGCGCCTTGCGAAGCACGGGGCATCCGCACGTGGCCATGTCGGCAACGATTGCCACAGTGGTCATCAATGCCATTCTCGACCCGCTCTTCATCTTCACTTTCGATTTGGGCATCAAGGGAGCAGCCTACGCGACTGTCCTTGCACAGATTGTGGCACTCATCTACATCGTATCCATTCTGTCTAACAAAAGAGATGTTATCCACTTACATTCAGGAATTTACGGACTCCAGAAACGCATTGTGAAGAACATCCTTTCGATTGGCATGTCTCCTTTCGCCATGCAGTTGTGTGCCTGTCTGGTGGTCATCCTCATCAATAAGGGGCTGACTAAGCATGGAGGTGACTTGGCCATTGCGGCATACGGCATCATCAATAGCGCCACATTCCTCGCCATCATGGTGGTGTTGGGCATCTGTCAGGGTATGCAACCCATTGCAGGCTTCAACTTCGGGGCGCAACTGCCAGAGCGTGTGGACGAGGTGCTCAGAAAGGCCATTTGGCTGGCCACCATCGTAATGATTGTCGATTTCGTGCTGTGCGTTTTCTTCCCTCAGTACATTGTGATGCTCTTCACCAACGACCCCGAGCTCTCGGCATTGGCAGCCCGAGGCATGCGCATCATCTGCTGTCTCTCGCCCATCGTGGGCTTCCAGATTGTGACGGGCAACTTCTTCCAAAGCATTGGTATGGCGAAACGGAGCATCTTCATGTCCGTGAGCCGTCAGTTGGTGTTCCTCGTGCCGTTCCTCTTGATATTTCCCGAATTTTGGGGAACTGATGGCGTGTGGGCCAGCATCACCGCTGCCGATGGCGTGGCTGCCATCACCGCCGCCTTCCTGCTCTGGCACTTCTACCGTAACAAAGCTACGATGCATGCACCACGCACCCGAATGGCCAGCACGTTGAAACGTGTATTCTTCCATAACCGAGTGACACCATAGGATGGTTAAGGGTTAACGGTTAGCGCTATGAGGTACTTTATATATTTATCCTACGATGGGGCACACTATCACGGTTGGCAGGTTCAACCCAACGGCATCAGTGTGCAGGAAGTGCTCAACAAGGCACTCTCCACCCTGTTGCGTGAACCCATCGAAGTGACAGGAGCAGGACGAACCGATGCAGGGGTGAATGCCTCTCTCATGGTGGCACACTTTGACACAGAAGCCCCTCTCAATTCGCCCAGCGCGTGGGCTGGTCGCTTGAATAAATTCCTTCCTCGCGACATCGCCATCCACAAAATCATTCCTGTCATACCCGATGCTCATGCACGTTTCTCAGCCACCTCACGCACGTATCATTATTATATTATCACAGAGAAGTCACCTTTCGAGCCGTATGCCTACCGCTACCCTCTTCCGCTCGACTTCGACAAGATGAACGAGGCGGCACAGACGCTCTTCGACTACATCGACTTCACTTCTTTTTCCAAACTCCACACAGACGTGAAGACGAACAACTGCCGCATCATGTATGCTAAATGGGAACAAGTCTCACCCATCAAATGGGAGTTCACCATCACTGCCGACCGCTTTCTCCGCAACATGGTGCGCGCCATCGTCGGCACTCTCCTCGATGTAGGTCGTGGTGTGCTCACCATCGAACAATTCCGTACAATCATCGAGAAGAAAGACCGCTGCTCAGCAGGCACTTCCGTGCCCGGTAATGCCCTTTTCCTCGCCGACATCACCTATCCTGACAATCTTTTCGACCTATAAGCCCAATCGTAAATTGTCAATCGTAAAATAGTAAATGGTCTTATGTGGTTAATTCTTGCATTTCTTTCCGCCTGCCTCCTCGGCTTCTACGACGTCTTCAAAAAGAAGTCGCTCAAGGGTAACGCGGTCATTCCTGTGCTGCTGCTCAACACCCTGTTCTCATCGCTGATATTCCTGCCCTTCATCATCCTGTCGGCACAGGGACACATTAGCGAGGACAGCCTTTTCTACACCCACCAATACGGTTGGGCAGAGCATAAATACATCCTGCTGAAATCGTGCATCGTGCTCGCCAGCTGGCTCTTCGCCTACTTCGGCTTGAAGCACCTGCCCATCACCATCGTAGGCCCCATCAATGCCACCCGTCCTGTGATGGTGCTCATTGGTGCCCTGACCTTCTTTTCTGAGAGATTGAACCTTTGGCAGTGGGTCGGTGTCATCATCGCCATGATAGGTCTCTACATGCTCTCGCGCTCCAGCAGAAAAGAGGGCATCGACTTCAAACACAACAAATGGATTGTCTTCGTGGTGCTCGCCAATGTGCTCGGCGCCATCTCAGGTCTTTATGACAAGTTCCTCATGGCATCGCCCGAAAATGGCGGTGTGGGACTCGACAAGCTCGCCGTGCAATCGTGGTACAACATCTACCAATTCTTCATGATGCTCACCATGCTCTTCCTCCTGTGGTGGCCCACCCACAAGAAGACCACCCCATTCCATTGGGACTGGTGCATCATCCTCATCAGCGTTTTCCTCTCCGCAGCCGACTTCGCTTACTTCTATGCCCTCGGACTCGACGGTGCCATGATTTCTATCGTCTCCATGGTGCGTCGCGGCAGCGTCGTCGTCAGCTTCCTCTTCGGTGCGATGGTCTTCCACGAGAAAAACCTCAAGTCGAAAGTCATCGACCTTCTCCTCGTCCTCCTCTCCATGCTCTTCCTGTTTATTGGCAGTCACACATGATTTTCGCTTCGCCCTCAAACGCACAAATCTCTGCAGCAAGGGTGTTGAGATTGTGGAAACGACTGTAGTCGCTGTCAGACGGGATGCCGTGAACGTCTCCCATCCTATCGAGATTCCAAGGAGCCAAAATGAGCAAGGCACCATGAGTACAAGCCTCAAAGCGTGCCCTCTCAGGTTTCCAGAAAGGTCCGATTGGCTCTTGCTGAAGGTGGATGAGGGGAAATCCCCTCTCCAAACAAAGATTCTTCATTTGCAGTTCTCCTCCTGAAATCCCAGGAGTCACAAGAACTGTACATCCCTCCAGCACAGCGGCCTCCCAGCTGCTGCGCTCCTTGGCATAATCCTCCGTTTCTTCGTAAGGAAGTCTGCTGATGGGGTGCTTGCGATGACACTGCACTTGCAGCTTCCGAGCCCATCTGACGAGAAAGAGGTTCCCGAAAGCCCCATAGCTGCGTCCCCCTATCTGTACATGCAGGCAACGCTGCATCACGTTGGGCAACATCCTCCTCAACAAGGCACGCCTCGGATTATCTTGTACATAGGCAATCATCGCTCTACGGTGACGCTCGTCCAGACACACCGTGTCATCGTAGTTATCATCGAACAGAGGTCTGTGCTGCCGACCGACAAAAGCGTAGTACTCCTGTCGTTGCTTCTGCGATAAATGACGCACCAACGCGCCCTCAGTATCGTATCGAACCACCTTTTCCCGCAGCCAGGCGGGAGCCCCTTCTCCTCGGCATTGATTCGGCACCAGGCGATTCACAGATGCTGAAAGCCCGTTTTGAAGTTGCCAATGGCTGGTACATACAGCCTTAAAAGCCTGGATAATATCCCCCAAGCTCCACTCCATGGGTTCTTTCACTTCGATGACCCCATGAAAATGATCAGGCATACAAACACAGGCAAGCACAGTCACTTTGTTGCCATGCCTCAGCTGCATTTCAGGTATCTGCTCCCAGAATTGCTGAACAGCAGCACCCAGCGGCATCAACACCAGCCCCTGCTTTCGACCGATATCGGTTGAAAGCACCCCCTGTGCCTCACCCTCGAACTGAGACAGCAGACGCTCCCTCCCGCTCACCACCAAAGTGATCAGATAGGTACCACGGCCATGATAGTCGTGACCGGGATTGCGAGGACGATAAGATGAGGATGGAACAACCATTTCCGTAGTGCTTATACACAAAAGACCTTCCTGATCTACAGGCGAGTCTATATCTTCAAGACCGCGAAGTTATGCATTTTTGTCGAACAGAACAAAAAAACGCCCAATTATTTGCAAGCAAACGAATTATCGAGGATACGAAATCACAGAACGGGGATGTGCCGAGTTGGGCACATCCCCGTTCTGTGTTTTAGCGCAATGATTAATTGACGATAATCTTTTTCTCTGTCCCGTCGGAATAGCGGAGGAAAGAATGGGGGAAAAGTCCATCGCAGAACAAACATAGTGGAGATGATTCCACATCCACTTGTGCCTCTACTCCACATCCACTTACATGTTCCTTCCACAAGGGAAGTCGTTCATAACTTATGAATATTTGTTCATAACTTATGAATAATTATCCGTAACTTATGAATAATTATCCGTAACTTATGAATAATTGTCCATAACTTATGAACGAACTCTTGTTGTTTTCGCCTTATCGGCCACAACAGACAAAAAGAGGTTCGGTCAGAACAGAATCTTCCAGGTGGAGCTGATGCTGTAGCGGTTTTTCATGTAGGGGGAGAAGGTGTGGTAGTAGTCGGCAATGATACCCCATGCATAGTTGTCGGTGTCGAGGCATTCGTAGGAGATGCCGAGGCCGAACTCGAACTTGGTTTCGTCGGGAACGGTGTAGGACTTGATGCCGTCGGTGAGAGTGACGCCGTCCATGATACGTGTGCCAGCAAACACACGTGCGCCAACACGCTGACTTAGGGAGATAGGAGTGCTGAATTTCGCACCTGCATCGAGGTGGTAGATGTCGAGGTTGTCGCCTGTGAAGAGATGGTCTTGGCCATATACTTTCATTTGGCAATCGACGGCACGTGCCATCAGTTCCAAAGAGAAATAAGGGGAGGTGTGCCATGAGAGGTCAGCACCCACCGCAATGGATGCACCTGTCTTCAGCGTGGCATCGTCGAACTTCACCTTTCGGTTGCCAATTTCTGTGCCCGCCACAAATGAATAGCCTGACGGGAGGGTATTGAACTTCATCAGACGCAAGACGTCCTTCCGGCGCACTTCGGGCTTGTTGATGGCATCAGCTCCGAAAATCTTGTCGGTGAGGAAGTAAGCCAGATTGGTGCTCACCATGCCGATGCCTGCACCCATGTAGAGGTCGTTCATCCAATGTTTGTTGTGCTTGATGCGAAGCAGTTGTGTGGCCGTAGCGGTGGTGTAACCTCCCACACTGATCCAGGGAGAGATGTAGCCGTACTCGCGACTCAACACGCTGGCCGACACAAAGGCAAAGGTGGCATGTCCTGAAGGGAAACCACGCTTATCGCTTCGGTCGGGGCGATATTCCTGCACCGTGTTCTTCAGCAATTCAGAGGTTCCAAACGAGATGCCCAATGCCATCGCATTGGCCGTGAGCATACGTTCCGTCTTCGAACGGCTCTTCACACCAGCAGCTTTCATCACCCAGTTGGCGACCAACGGGGCACCTGCCACACCATAATCCACCCAGTTGCACTTGTCGCCCTTTGGCTCGAACTGAGCAGGATGATTGATAAAACTGTGGTCTGTCCATGTGAGCAACAGACCACGTGCCAACGGCAATGCGCCATTGATGCCAAACGACATCTCTTTCTTCAGCCTTTTCTCTTCAAACTTACGGATGACTTCTTCCACCTGCTGCTGCCGACGCATCTGTTCGTCTGCCTGCATGATGGAATCTATCTGCGCCAGATATGCCGAATCGAGTTGGACGTATTGAGCACGAACGGGCGACAAGAAACAAAAAAAGGAAAGGGCTATAAGAATGAGATAACGCATAGAGAACAAAAAGGGCGCAACCATAGGCTCAAGAACCTATGGTTGCGCCTCTTATCATGAATGAAAAATTTGCAAATTACTGAGCGAGCTTACCATCAGAACCAAGAACGTTCACAATCTTGTGGATGTACATCTTCTTCATGTTGTCGCGAGCTGGCTTCAGGTACTGACGTGGGTCGAAGTCGCCAGGATGCTCAGCCAAGTGCTTGCGCACAGCAGCAGTCATGGCCAGACGAGAGTCGGAGTCGATGTTGATCTTGCAGACAGCAGACTTGGCAGCCTTGCGGAGCTGCTCCTCTGGAATACCGATGGCGGCTTCGAGCTTACCGCCGTACTTGTTGATGGTCTCAACCTCTTCCATAGGAACAGAAGAAGAACCGTGGAGCACGATTGGGAAGCCAGGAAGCTTCTTCTCGATCTCAGCGAGGATGTCGAATGCCAATGGTGGTGGAACGAGAACGCCGTTCACGAGTGTGCACTGCTCTGGAGTGAACTTGTGAGCACCGTGAGAAGTACCGATAGAGATAGCGAGAGAGTCGCAACCTGTGCGAGTAGCGAAGTCAATCACCTCTTCAGGCTTCGTGTAGTGAGACTCAGCGGCAGAAACCTCATCCTCAACACCAGCGAGGACACCCAGCTCAGCCTCAACAGTCACGTCGAACTGGTGAGCATAGTCAACCACCTTCTTAGCGAGAGCCACGTTCTCCTCGTATGGGAGGTGAGAACCGTCGATCATCACAGAAGAGAAACCATTGTCGATACAGTCCTTGCAGAGTTCGAAGGTATCTCCGTGGTCGAGGTGAAGAACGATTTCAGGATGCTCGCAGCCGAGTTCCTTAGCATACTCCACAGCGCCCTTTGCGAGGTTGCGGAGGATAGTGCCGTTTGCATAGTTG
The DNA here is from genome assembly GCA_017448965.1 of Bacteroidaceae bacterium. Classification (GTDB taxonomy): domain Bacteria; phylum Bacteroidota; class Bacteroidia; order Bacteroidales; family Bacteroidaceae; genus Minthosoma. Next base: position 8,627 of record JAFSKK010000016.1, read on the forward strand.
CGTGCGCCCTTAGAAACCTGCATGATGACAGGAGACTTTGTTTCCACTGCAGCCATCACGATAGCCTGCATCTGCTCCATCGTGTTGAAGTTGAATGCTGGAATAGCATAACCACCAGCAACTGCTCTCTTAAACATCTCGCGAGTGTTCACGAGACCAAGCTCTTTGTAACTAATCATAACCTTTAGTTTTTATAGTTGTTAAATAAAGAATATGTTTTTCTCCGAAAACGAATGCAAAGATAAGAAAGAATTAGGAATTAGGAATTAGGAATTATTTTCCCTTACAGCATGCTTTTTCACTGAAAAGAGAAAAAAATCCCCCAATTTGTTTTGTCCGTTTGATAAAAAGGCGTACCTTTGCACCGCTTTTGAACAAAGCACGTTAAAAATATTATTTGTTACACCAGCAGTGAAATATTGACTGTATAAAACAAAAAACTAAAATGAAAAAAGGTATTCACCCAGACAATTATCGCCCCGTGATCTTCAAGGATATGTCAAACGGCGATATGTTTCTCTCTCGCTCCACTGCCAAGAGCAACGAAACAGAAGTGTTCGAAGGTCAGGAGTATCCAGTCATCAAGATTGAAATCTCTTCTACTTCTCACCCATTCTACACCGGTAAGGCTAAGCTTGTCGACACCGCAGGTCGCGTGGACAAGTTCATGAACCGCTGGGCTGTGATGAAGAAGAAGTAATACAGAAAATAAGAGACAAGACCAAGGAGGCCTCACAATCATGTGGAGCCTCCTTTTCTTTTTGTGCCACGATGTGTGATTTTGCATCACGATTGTCAGCCTTTCAAATAATAAACAAAAGTCCGCTTCGTTAATAAATATGATAAGAGCCACTTCACGGCCAATATCACAAAACTTCTATGACCAACAGCGAGCAGACGAAGAGCGGCAAGATAGCCCGCAACACACTATTTCTGTACGGACAAATGTTTGTGCAGATGATTGTGGCGTTGCTGACTGCACGTATGCTCTTCAATGCGTTGGGTGTGGTCGATTATGGCATCTATAATGTGATTGGCGGTGTGGTGGTGGTCTTCTCAGTTCTGAACAATGTGGAGGGCGCCACCATTCGTTTTCTGACCTACGACATCGGGAGAAACTGCAGCAGGGAGGAAGTGCACCTCATGTTCAGCACCGCCCAGACGGTTCACATGGTGATTGCTCTGATGGTCCTCCTGCTTGCAGAGACCGCCGGTCTTTACTATGTGTTCCATGAGTTGGTCATTCCACCAGAACGATTCCAATCCACCCTGGTGGTGTATCAGTTCTCGATTGTCACCGCCATGCTGTCCATCATCAGCATCCCCTATTCCGCCCTGCTCATTGCCCACGAGAAAATGGGTGCCTTCGCTTCTTTTGGCATTCTGCAAACGTTCGTCGGGGTGGGCATCGTGCTCATCGTCAAGTATACCAACACCGACAAACTGATTCTTTATGGTGCGCTGATGATGCTGATGCAGGTGTCTGTCCGTATTGCTTATGGACTGTATTGCAGAAAGCACTTCGAAGAGGTGGCTGGCAAATGGTGCTTCGACAAGAAACTCTTCATCAGAATGCTGAAGTTTGCAGGATGGACCTTCAACGGCACCGTGGCCTATATGGCCTACACAGAGGGAGTGAACCTGTTGCTGAATGCCTTCTTCGGTCCTGTAATGAATGCGGCAAGAGGCATTGCCAACACCATCAGAATGAAAGTGGAGAGTTTTGCCAGCAACTTCCAAGGAGCCGTCAATCCGCAAATCGTGAAGAGTTACGCCCAACAAGACCTGCCCTATCTGCACAAACTCATCATCACCTCTTCACGTTTCTCGCTGCTGATGATTTTTATGCTCTCACTCCCCGTTGTGTTGGAAACGGACACCATTCTGCGCTTATGGCTTGGGAAAGTGCCTGAATATACGGTGGCCTTCACCCGCTTGGCCTTGTTTTCCGTCATGGTGGAAACCATAGGACGCATCCTCATCATGGCCATCCAAGCCACAGGAAAGATTGCCAAGTTCCAGATGATTGAGGCCAACATCCTGTTACTGATTGTCCCCGTTTCGTATGTCTGCCTCAAGGCTGGTTGTTCTCCCGTAGCCGTCTATCTGACACAGTTGTTCGTTTTCATCATTGCTCATGCAGCACGAATCATGATTGTGTGCCCTGCCATCGGCATGAAAGGCTGGACGTACATAAAGGATGTCATCATCAGGTCTGTCATCTGCATGGGAGTGGCTGCCCTCCCCCCCACTCTGCTGTTCTATCTGACCCAAGACACCACACATGAATACTGGCGCTTGGCTGCCATCGTATGCATGTCACTCCTTTCGTCTGGTGTCTCCATCTTCTATATCGGATGCGATGCCAGCATGCGGGCTTTCATTGTCAACAAGATAAAAACCAAGATCAGTCATGGGTAGAGTGGTCCTTTCTGTTATTGTGCCAGTTCACAACGCTGAGCAGACATTAAGCAGATGCGTTGACAGCATCCTTGCCCAGACATTCACGAATTACGAACTGATTCTGGTGAATGACGGCAGCACAGATGCCTCTGCCAGCATTTGTTCTGACTATGCTTCCCAACATTCCTTCATCAAGGTGATCAACCAAAAGCACAGCGGTGTCAGCGCAGCCCGCAACGCAGGCATCAGAGCGGCACAAGGAGAACGGCTCACCTTTGTGGATGCTGACGATGAAGTCACACCCACCTTCTTGTCCACCATCATGGAAGAGGGAATGCAACACGACCTCTGTATGCAAAGTCTCATCATGGTGAACCAGCAAGGTGAACGCACCCTCAAACCATTGGAAAGAACGCTGCTGACCGAGAAAGACGAGATGGTTGCCACCATCTATACCATGCTGAGGAATGACCTCCCCATCTCCACCTGCTGCAGTTTGTTCAGAAGAGACCTTCTGCAACAAACGGGCACCTGGTTCGATGAGAAAATCCACTATTGCGAAGACACGGACTTTATTCTGCGCTATCTCCAGGCATGCCAGACAATGTGTACACTTCCCACCGCCAACTACATCTACTACACACCCACATCTGCAAAAGGATACTACAAGCAGAATGCACTCCGCACTTGTCTCTGCATGCTCCGAGATGTCTATCAACTCACCGACAACGAAGCACTCCGCAAACAATACAGAAGCATTTACCTCGATTGGGGAACCGAGCAACTTTTCCAATATCATGATGACCCGACAGACCTGCACGAACTGGCAGGACTCTATGGAAAAGTGTGCCAACCCTACCTACAAGAAAGCAAACGGCCATCCTTCCGTCATCGTCTCTTTAAACGTGTGTGTATAAGCCCACGTGCCAATGTCATTATCTTCACAGCCAAACAGGTCATGCGCACCTACCGCTTTTTGAAGCGCCTGTACAATAAAAAGGGGGATTGAACGTTATATATCTATATGATAAAACTGCTGACAAAGATATACAAGAGGGTTTCGGCAGAGACGATTAGAACGCTGCTAGCCAACAAATACTACAACTGGTATGTGTTCAGTCAGCAGTTGTCGAATGCGCTCAAACGACAGATTGAACCCCACTACACCTTTGTCAACGAAGAACTTCCGAACACGAATCAGAAAACTGTGGTGGTTGTCCATAATGGTTGGACAGAAAGTGGAGGATTAGCCGACCGACTGCGTGGCATTGTGTCGGTGTATATGTTGTGCAAGGACAAAGGACTCGATTTCCGCATCCTCTTCACCCACCCTTTCCCTTTGGAGATGTTTCTGGTGCCCAACCAATACGATTGGCGCATACCCAACAATCAGATGACATACACGCGTCCGGCAGCCACACCTGTTTGTCTGGAAGTCGGCAGCGAAAGTTACTGGCAAGCCCAGAAACAGAAAAGTTTTCTGGAGAAACAGATTGACTCCGCCAACAGCAGCCAGATTCATGTCTACACCAACGCCTTGTTTGCCTATTTTGACCACTATGGCCTCTCTTTTCTGGAACTGTTCAAACCTTCTGAAAGGCTACAACAGGCCATTGATAAGGAACTATCCATTCTCGGTGTGGATTTCATCAGCGTTTCAGCACGTTTCATGGGTGTATTGGGAGACTTCACAGACACCATGAAGACAGGCGTGTTGCCTGCTGAGAAAAAGAAACGTTTGATAGATGCCTGCATCCAACAAATAGAGGCACTCCACAACGAGCACCCGCAAATGAAAGTGCTGGTCAACTCCGACAGTTTCTTTTTTCTGGAGCAAGTGAAACAACTTCCCTACACCTATACCATTCCTGGCAACATCACCCATTTGGATGTGACAAACAAAGAGGTGACCCACGAAGACATCTACAAGACCTACGAAAAGACCTTCCTCGACTTCTTCATGATAGCCCATGCACAGAGCATCTACCGTCTGGAAAGCCGCTGGATGCGCGCATCGGGATTCCCACATGCCGCATCGCTGATATTTGGACGTCCGTTTCACCCTATCAACTTTAGTTTCTAACCATGCCCGACATCAGTGTTCTCGTATCCGTCTTCAATGCAGCCGACACCCTGCCGAGATGCCTCGATTCATTGCTGCAGCAGACAATCAGCAACTTGCAGATCATCTGCATCGACGATGCTTCCACCGACACCTCGTTGGACATACTTCGTGCGTATCAGCAGCAACACGCTTGCATTGAGATTGTGGAACTGGCAGAGAACCACGGACAAGGCTATGCTCGCAATCAGGGCATTCCACTCATCAAGGCACCCTACACCGCCTTTCTCGACAGCGACGACTATCTGGCACCTGATGCCCTGCAACAGGTGATGGAGACATTCCAGCAACACCCTGCCACCGACTGTGTGTTGTTCGATGTGCGCTACCTCTATCCAGATGGTCATGAACATGGGTACCGGACCCCTCCTTTCGTATGTATGTCAGGGCATGATGCATTCGTCAAGGCACTCAAATGGGATATCCACGGATGGTATGTGGCACGTACTGAACTTTATCAGCGGTTTCCCTACGATGACACTTGCCACAGTTACAGCGACGACAACACCACGATGGCACATTTTCTGCATGCCCGCGAAGTGAGATGCTGCGAAGGGAAATACTATTTCGTGCAACGCGAAGATTCTGCCACCCATCAGGCCACCACCCGACGCTTTGACTGGCTGATTGCCAACGAAAGCCTGCACCGCCAATTGCTCTCATGGGGCGTCTCACACGACCTCGTTGACCTCTATGAAGAACAACGCTGGTACGTGCTCCTCAATTGCTTCTGGTTCTATTATCGCAACCGCCAGGACTTCACGCCTGAACAGCGACGATACGCACTCAACATACTGCATCAGGCATGGAAAAGCATCGACACCAGAACCTGCCTGCCACCATCCATTCGCTTTAAGCCTGGCTATATGCCCCTTCGTCCTTTCTGGACACTTTTCAAGTGGCAAGAATGGGCTTTATACATCTTCCGACGCATCAACTATGACAAAAATGGAAAGAAAAAGACATGAATAAGCCCGACAACATAATACCCACCATTTCAGTCATTGTGCCCATCTACAATGCAGAAAAAACATTGAACCGATGTCTGGACAGTCTTATCAATCAGACTTTTCATGATTATGAACTGATTCTTGTCAATGACGGGAGCACCGACGCTTCTCTGGACATCTGCCACCAATACGCCTCCTTATACCCGTTCATCAGCATCATTGACCAGAAGAATGGTGGTGTAAGTGCAGCTCGCAATGCCGGAATGGAAATGGCCAAGGGAACATTCATCACTTTCACCGATGCCGATGATGAAGTAACACCCCTCTATTTATCCACATTCATCAACCTCATCGACCACAACGACCTCTGCATACAAAGCATCATGCAGATAGACCCGAACGGTCATCTCCAGACAACCACACTCACCAAACAAACCTGCACGACCCAGAATGAAATGGCAGAAGTCATCATCGAGGCTTACTATCAAGACATTCCCATCTCAGCATGTAACAGCCTTTTCCGCCACGACATCCTCGAACGCCATCACTTGCGTTTCGACGAGAACATCCACGTGTGTGAAGATGCCGACTTTGTGCTGCGTTATCTTCCACATTGTCAGAGCGTTCTCGTCACCTCCCAAGCCAACTACAAATACTATTCCCCATCCCATCACAAAACATACAAAGAACCTAACGCACTTCGCACCAGTCTAAAACTCATTGCCGATACCCAAGAACTGACCGATGACAAAACGTTACAAAAGGCATTACGCGGCTTGTATCTCGATTGGTGCATCGAAGAATTGCTTCACTATACCCCCAACGAAGAGGCACACACGTTGGCTGCACAATTTGGACGACTCTGCCAGCCCTACCTGTCTGAAAGCAAACGCCCATCCTTCCGACACCGTCTTTTCAAGCACCTCTGCATCAGCAACAACCCACCATCCATCCTCTCGACAGCCAAGGCAGTCATGGCCTTGTATCACTTTCTGCAGTTCCTCATGTTGAGGAATCGGAAGCCTTCCTCAAAAGCATAATCTTGCTTTTTTGCAGAAATAATCGTACCCAACGAAAAATTATAACACAAACAGCACACATATTCTCATCAAATTAAGTAATTTTGCAAACTAAATCACCTTTCATGAAAATTGTTATACTCGACGCATACACCGTTGACCAAGGCGAACTGACTTGGGACGGACTCAAAGAATTAGGAGAAGTGGAAGCATACGAACGCACGGCTCCAGATGAGGTCATCGCCCGATGCAAAGGGGCAGAAATTGTCCTCACCAACAAAGTGGTGCTCGATTCTTCGGTCTTGAACATGCTGCCACGCCTGCAATACATTGGCGTGTTGGCCACTGGTTACAACGTTGTTGACCTCGAATTTGCCAGCCGTCAAAACATCGTAGTCACCAACATTCCTGCCTACTCCACTGAAAGTGTCGCACAAATGGTGTTCTGTCACTTGCTCAACATCGTGAGCCACGTCGATTACTATGCCATCGAGAACCGCAACGGAAGATGGACTTCATCGCCCGATTTCTGCTATCTCGACCATGACCTCTTCGAACTCAATGGCAAGAAGATGGGTATCATCGGACTTGGCAACACAGGTATGGCCACTGCTCGCATCGCCGCAGGATTTGGGCTGCAAGTCCTTGCTTATACTTCCAAAGACGAGGATGACCTTCCCTACAACATCATGAAGGCAGACCTCGACACTATTTTCGAGCAATGCGACATCGTCTCGCTCCATTGCCCCTTGACTGAAGACACTCATCATCTCGTCAATGCCGAACGTCTGGAGATGATGAAGTCCTCAGCCATCCTCCTCAACACAGGAAGAGGTCCTCTCGTCGATGACAACGCTCTTGCTGAAGCCCTCAACAACGACCAACTCGCGGCCTATGGTGCCGATGTGCTCACCACAGAACCTCCTACAGCCGACAATCCTCTCCTCTCCGCAAAAAACTGCTATCTCACTCCTCATATTGCCTGGGCAACACGAGAAGCGAGACAGCGATTGATCAATATCTGCACTGAAAACGTCAGAGCTTATTTAGACGGAGAACCTGTGAATCAGGTGAACTAAATCACCCCTTATTTGATTCCTTCTTCAATCACCTGTGCTCTCACACGGCTCAGGGTTTCAGGCGTCATCTGGAGGAATGATGCCACATTGTGAAGAGGAGCACGTCGAATAATTTCAGGATTTTCCCTCATGGTGCGGACATAGCGTTCCTTGGCGGTCTCGAAACGGAGAACGTCGGCCTTGCGCTGGGAGATAATGAGGGAACGCTGATAGAACTTGAAAATCAGTTTGCAAAGTTCGAAGGTACGGCTGGCAATAGCTTCCATCTCATCGTGAGGAATGCCATAAACGATGCCCGGTTCTATCATAGATGCCACAATTTTAGAGGGTTCGCGCAGAATGAAACTCTCAATGCAGATGACCATATCACCTTCATGGCTGATATGCTCCGTGACAGTGGTGTTATTCTTCTTGTAATACTGGAGCACCATGCCCTTCTCCACATAGAACATGTAATTGCACACTTCACCTTCGTTGACCAACTTGTGACCTCGTAGCACCTTGAAGGGCACAAGAATATCGGCGAAAGCATGCAATGCCTCCACGCTGAGTGATACATCATAGATACGGCAGATTTCTCTAGCCACTTCGCGTCGTCTGTCGTTTAGATTCATAGTTTTATTGGATTGGTTAACGGTTTGCTATTTTGTTAATGATGAGTTGCTAATGATGAATTGTCAATTGTTAATGATGAATTATCTATAAGTATATCCGTTCGCCGAATATCAGGCTTCCGACCCTCACCATGGTGCTGCCATGTTCTTGGGCGATAAGATAGTCGCCGCTCATGCCCATGGAGAGTGTCTTGAATGATGGCTGATTGGCAAAATGGTGTTCTTTCACCGTTTGGAAGAGGTTTCGGACAGTCTCAAATTCTCCTGCTATCTGTGCTTCGTTGTCTGTGTTTGTGGCCATAGCCATCAGTCCCACGATGCGTACATGTCCCATCGATTTCCACTCATCTCCCTTCAGCCAGTCGAGCAGTTCGTCGGGCGTGAATCCGAATTTTGTTTCTTCTTGTGCCACGTGTATCTGCAGCAGCACATCCACCACCCTGCCACATTTCTGTCCCTGCTTGTCAATCTCCTTCAGCAACTTGGGAGAATCTGCCGAATGGATCAGGCTGATGAACGGAGCGATATACTTCACCTTGTTCGTCTGCAAGTGGCCAATGAAATGCCATTCCACATCGGAAGGCATCACTGGCTGCTTGGCCATGAGTTCCTGCACATGGCTTTCGCCAAACACACGCTGACCTGCTGCGTAAGCCTCTTGCAGTGCCTCCACAGGATGGAACTTCGACACCGCCACCAACTGCACATCAGGTCTCAGGGTGTCACGAACTTGCTGTAAGTTCTCTGCTATCATGCTTCTTTCTTTTCACGTGCCACGTAGCGGAACACATCCATGATTTTCGTTTCTTGCACCGTGGCGATACGGTAATCCATCAAAGAGCCTTTCATGCCCTTGTCGAAGTTTTCCACCGCCTCATGGAACGTGCCAGCCTGCACCAGCATATTGTTCGCAATTTCCTTCTCTGTCTGCGTTTTCTCGTCCAGGGTGATGAACAGGCAACGCACCTTATACCATTTGTCAGCCACATCGCTGTCGCTGGTGAAAATCTCGCCATACTTCACACGCTTGATGCCCGTCACATCCAAATTGCCACTGGTGTAGGGACGCACTTCCTCAATGATTCTTGACTCCGCTTCGGTGAAGTTGAGCGCATCAACTAAATATACAAAAGGCTGAGGCTTCGTGGTGCCATCATCCTGCATCACATCCATCGTCACCTTGCATTCAAACCAACTATTGATTTCCATGTCTTTCTCGTTTATAGTATCTTTCAAATAGAACTTGACTCTCCTATCGGAAAATCGCGACAAAGTTAGTGAATAATTTTTCAAGTATCAACTATTTTAAGTAATTTTGCCGAAAAGTTCATAGAGATTTATGTGGAACACCTACCATACCAACATTCCAGCCTTCATCAGCACCATCGCTGCAACACCTGCCATCGGGCGTCTGCAAGACGTGGGCATGCATTGCGGCTGCGAATACACCTCCTTCCCCATGTTCAGAGGATTGAAGAAATACTCGCGCCATGAACACAGCGTGGGGTGCGCCCTCATCGTGTGGCACTTCACCCACGACGTGCGCCAAACCATTGCCGCCTTGCTGCACGACATCGCCACACCCACCTTCGCGCATGTGATAGACTTCCTGAACGGCGACCACATCAAACAGGAATCAACAGAAAAAGGAACCACTGAAATCATCTCTCACTCGACCGAAATCATGGCTGCCCTCAATGACTTCGGCCTCACTTTGGCAGACGTAGCCGACTACCACCAATATCCAATTGCCGACAACGATTCCCCACGCCTGTCAGCCGACCGTCTGGAATACACCCTCTCCAACATGATTCACTACCACATCGCCCCCATCGATGCTGTCAAAGGATGGTACGAGAACCTCGTGGTCGGACAGAACGAAGAGGGAGAACAAGAACTCATCTTCCAAGACAAAGATGCCGCAGAAGCCTTTTCATTGGCGGCATTGCGCACCTCCTACATCTACATTGCCGACGAAGACCGCTTTGCCATGCAGACACTGGCCGAACTGCTCAAAAAACACATCGACAGAGGCATCTTGAGCAGAGAAGACCTCTATCAGACAGAAAGCCAAGTCATCACCAAACTGAACCAAGACACAGAAGCACAGCAAGACTGGCAGCACTATCAGCAACTGCACCACATCAGCCGAAACAGCACCCGTCCCGACGCCAAAATCATCCGTTCCAAGAAACGCCACATCAACCCCTACGTCCAAGGACAAGGACGAATCGCCCACCTCTCCCCCACCTTCGCCGAAGAACTCTCCCAATTCCTCGCCCACTCCCTCACCGAACCCTTATGGGGAGAGTGAACCACATCCCCTCATTCCACACACGAACAACCACAAACACTCTTCGCCCAACACCACCCAACCCCCACTTCCACTACCTCAAAATCGGTCTGACTCACACCGCCACCCCCGGTCTGACTCACACCGATCCCATCGGTCTGACTCACACCGTTTTTGAAGCACTGGAAGAAGGGAAAAAGAAGAAGGGCCTGCACCAAACTGGCGCAAGCCCTTCTGCTTCATCCGGGAATTGCTATCATGGAATTTTTATTCTGATGCAATCAACCTATCTATAATGTCATTCATCCTTTGTCTATTAATCTGTCGTTCAAACCTAACTGGAAGTGAGGGATTATCCTTTGTTATTTGTTCAAAGAATAACTTCGCACAATCTATCTTGGCACTTTCCTTGGGGCGCAAATCTGTTTCTTGATTTACATCCTTTGTTTCGATGACTACATTCATGGAGATAGTGCCATCTTTCTTTTTCACAATATACATAAAGTCTGGTGAATAGGTCTCATCAGTAATGGTTGGAATCCGTATACTACTGCTGGGTATCTTGCCGTACACCACTAATTCTGCCACATCAATTTTGTCCAAGATATTAGTTCTCTCCAATGGCGAATCATACGCGATCGGTTCATACAGGTATTCCGCCGGTGTTTTGGAATCATCAGTTTTCTTGCCTATTCTACCCATAACAACTTCATCTCTCACACTGCCGTCTTCTTTTGTCAATGCCGTTGTTTTCGTTCGGTAATTCGCCTGTTTGTAAGCAATACAACCACCTAAATTCTTTATCTTCCAGTCACGGAATTTCGCTATAAATTGTGATAAAGTCAAATCATTGATAAGATTATTGTTAAATCCTTTGTGTTGCTTTGCATAATCACAAATAGCTTTATGTATCATTTCGATAGGAATCGCTGTCCCCTTATTAGCTCGTTTCAAGAAATCGTGATAAGGTAAGTCTCTACCATAAACCATGTAGGTGACATTGGCCTCACTTACTACCGATGCACCCTCTTGGTCAAATTGAATCTCTGAACGTTCAGAAGAAACAGACATCCTTGAGAAGACACCCTCTTTTAATATTAAAGGTAGTGCCTTTTCGATTTCTTTGTCGATATCCTTCTGATAGAACATCAGGTACTTTTTGTTAATTTCCTTCCACAACGATTCTATCTTCTGATAATTACTTTTACGTATTTTGACCATCAATCGGTTATTGGTGGCATTCCTGTCAATAACACGGTTCAGGTTCAGTGTGTCAAGTTCAAACTCTGGATATTGATTCTTGAATTCCATCACTTTGTCGTCAACAACAATAAAGTTGGAACCTTCCATTGTGACCAATTCCTTCTGCATCAGCGCCATTAACAATACCATACGATTGCCCAAATGACGCTGATTGGCAACACGATCGAGTTCATCGCTATTCAAGATGATATGTTCTATCGTCTTCTTAGCGACATCTCCATTGATCTCACGCACCAATTTGTCAGCAAAATCCTTCTCCGTAAAATCCACAATATAGTTGAGCATAAAATCCTGACTGGTGGTTCTGTTCCCGTATTCATCCACAGGCAAACGTAATCCTCGACCAACCTCCTGCAATTTACTGGTCTCACTACCACTTGAACGCAACTTTGCAATGGTAAAGACATTTGGATTATCCCATCCCTCTTTCAATGTCCACTTCGAGAACAGGAAACGACGCACATTCCATTGCCCTTCTTCGTTCTTAAACGACAGGAGTTTCTTCTTGTTGCGCAATATATCATCCACTTCTTCCGCGATGGCTTCGTCACTATCACTATTGTCTTTGGCAAAGTAACCAGCACGACATCCAGCAATATCTTTCAAACTTGCTTTCAGAAAATCAGTATATTCAGGAGAGTTCTCACCGTTCTTCAGTTCTTCTTTCAACTGATATTCCAACCATTTGTCAAAGATATCACGAAGCCAAGCATTTTTCCCCTCTTCATCGCCTCGAAAGGAAACGATATTGTCAATGAAGAACAATGCCAGCGTCTTAATTTTACTCTCACGATGGAAAAGAACACGTTCCGTCTCAAAATGACGTTGAATAGCCATCCTTACCATATTTTCTTGATAAGAAGTGCTATAGATGTCGGCTGTAAACTCGTCTCCTACATGCTTCGTCTGCCCATTCGACAATTCCACATCAGAACTACTGATAGCATTGATGGTTACACCTGAGAGATGATCACTCATGATGCCCAACGACTCATTCTTGTGCAACTCAAAACGCTGAGTGTGATCTTTTTTTATAAAATGCATAGTCACACTTTCGCGCCCATTAATTGAGACAATCTTCACTTTCTCATTTTCTGATGTGGTAGGATTGAAATGCTCTTTGGCTACACCCTTTATCAGGTTTTGGTTAAAAGCATCACAAGCGGTCAGGTTATAGAGCAGATTCAAATAATCCTTGTGGGTCTCTTTCTTCTTGTTGATAGTTTCCGTTATCTCAGGGAAAGTCGCACCAAAGCGAACAATACACTGTGGAGCCATTTCGCTCAGAATGCGCTTATAAGTTGTGTTACTGCGTTCAAAGCGGTGAGGCTCATCAATAATTACAATTGGGCGGGTAGCCTTAATGGCATTCAAAGGACGCACAAAGCCTTGTACAGCTATATCGTAGTCTTTCTTATCCAGCAACTTGCCTTTCTGAAGCAACTGCTGATTGACAACAATGACATAGATTCTATTCCTGTTCTGACAGGAGCCGTTCACAAAGTCACGCACAGATGACGGGAAATAATTATGTCCCTTTTTCTTTTTCTTCAGAGCAGACACCTCACAGAGTTCTATCTCCGAACCATAGCCCAAAGTGTCGCGAAAATGACGTTGCACGTAGGGGTCACCCATAAACTGAACAGCACCAGATTTCACAGGCAATGAGTGAACAACAACCACAAACTTATTGAAACCATATCGCTTGTGGAGTTCGTAGATAGAATGCGTATAGACGTATGTCTTACCCGTTCCTGTCTCCATCTTGATATCCAGATTCAGCGTACCCTTTTCTGGCAATACCACCTTTCTGTTATATGGTTTCATCTCCTGTGTATAGAGAATGTTGCGAAGGTTATGCTCCGTCACCACATCCTTGTGGTCTATCAGCGGATTCTCGTAGGGTTTGACAGGAGCCTCTAAATGCGTCTGCTTAAAGACCTCTGCCAAACGCTCAACGGGTATCTGTTGATGTGGCAATCCTGCTTCGAGTATGATATCCATATCGTTCGCTTAATATCTGATGTCAATATTAATCTTGATTTGTTTCTCACCTTCTTTCAGCAAAGGCAGGTTTTTCTTCAATGCATCTGTAGCACCAAAGTTGAAACTATAGCCAAACAGCACCACATAATGAGGTCCCCAGTCCGTTTGTTCACCATATTTATCCACGAGTGCGGTAATGGCATCATCACTCATACCTTCATCAGTCAGATAGAGGTGGTCGCCACATTGGTAGGCCGTATAATCAGCCAATGCCACTTCCTCCATCTTGGCATTCATACCGTAGCCATCACGTACTTTCCAAGTCTCAAGCACCGTCTCACGCCCAAACATCTCCAGCAGATTGTTGGCAAAGCCAGACACTTCAGGATTGAATTCTATGATCTTGTCAAGTACATTTTCAGGAACATCCCTCAGCGTATAATGCTTAAAGCCTAAATCACCAGAGAATAAGGGATTCTCTGCTTTAATCTTTGCAGCAGCACGCTTGATGCGTTCCTGACCGATTTCATCGATGGTATTAAAACCAAATTTTTCTGCTTCGCTTCCTTCTCGAACTTTTTCAGGCCATTGTACACAGACGAACTTCCTTTTACTTGCTTCTATTTGGCTATTCATCTGCATGATGGCATCGGCTGTAGTTGCAGAACCCGAAAAGAAATCCAATACAACATCGTTATCGGAAGTTCCTATTGATATTATACGCTTAATAAGTTGAGTGGGTTTAGGAGTATCGAATACTTGTACACCATCAAATAACTCTTTTATTTCAGCAGCTGCCTGCCTAGTTGTACCATATTCATCACCTTCCCATAAATTCTCTGGCATCCGGCCATCTTGGTCACATAGATATATTTTACGAATAATGTTAGTGCTGTCCGTATTGAAAATAATTTCACCTGTTCCTATTTTCTCTTGAACACTTTCTTTCGACCACCTCCACCCATTAGCAGGCGAATGAATAACATTGCCGTTAGGAGCAATAATATCGTAGCATAATGTTTTACGGAAATTGGGGCTTCGGACATCTCCTGATCTCCAATCTCCTTTGGGATCATTATCTGGATTAGAATAATTCACATTGTCTCTTCCGCTACGTTCGAATCTGAAATCTGGCAAGGAATAAATATCTCTTGCATAAACCAAATTGGTGTTGTACTGACGAGAAAAATGCCTTTCATCATTTTTACTTTGTTGGGTGTGCTTCCAAGCAACTTGTGCCACAAAGTTTTCCTCACCAAACACATAATCACATAGAAGCTTCAAATTTGCCTGTTCGTTATCATCAATAGAGATAAAGATAACTCCATCTTTCGACAATAATTCACGAGCCAGCTGAAGTCTTGGCGACATAAACATCAACCAAGCAGAATGAGTACTACTGCCACGAGAAGTTAAGTCAAGAATACGTTTAGCCTCATCCTCATCAATACTCAGTTTCTTCTCCAGTTCCTCTGGGGTAAACTTAAAACTATCATTGTACACAAACCCATCAGAGCCAGTATTGTAAGGAGGATCGATATAGATGCACTTCACCTTGCCAGCATACGATTTCAACAAATGCTTCAGCGCATCGAGGTTATCGCCACTAATGTAGATGTTCTCACTATCTTTGTTCTCAGGCTTGGCATTGTGTTCCAAATCAGGTTCAATAACAGTGGTAGTATCTATCGACGCTATCAGATTGGCATAGTCTTTACCCAAGAAATTCAGCGAATACCCTTCATTGCTGATATTCACCTCGTCTTTCATCATCTCCTTGAAGCGTTCAATATCAAACGCTCCCTCAGCCGTAAAACACCCAGCAAAGCACTCCCTCAAGGCCTCCAATTTTTTAGAGTTAGGCTTCACTTCCGCATTATTCTCAATTATTTGCTTTATCATATTGTCATATTGTTTTTTCCCTCGATGAGGTTACTCTATTACTTTTTCTACCGAACTCTATTACTTTTCCCCTCAAGCTCTGTTACTTTTCCACCGAACTTGGTTACTTTTTCATCGAACTTGGTTACATTGCCTGTTTCTTCATCAACATCATCTTTCTGTGGTCGCCAAAGAATAATCAGGAAGTCATCATCTTGTATAAACTCATGCGTACGCAATCCATAACTCTCGAAAAGGGATGACTCAAAACAACGTGAGAACAGGGCATCTTGGCGGATATATTCTGCCAGACATTTCCGTTCTTCAGCGAACTCCGACCGCACACTGCTGATAAAGATATGTTTCTTTGTCATATAGGTCTCTGTGGATAATGAGTCTTATTAGCCACAAAGTTATTAAAAATCTTTGGAATAATCTTTGATTACGAGAAAAAATGTTGTGCGGCGGCTTATTTTAGGAAAACAGCGACTTCAAAACATTTAAAATCTGAGCATAGAACAAAGGTTCTTCCAATGTTGATATACTCCTGATAATCTTTAATCAGGGATGGTCATGGAGGATACATTTTCTGTCCAACGCAAAAAAAGAGCGTCGCCCAAAATTAGGGCGACGCTCTTTTTATCTTCATTCCTATGATTGGAGATGTTATTGCAATCCGAAGAGTATCTTCAAACCACCATCAACACCACTGAAACCCATGAAGGCCATAGCGAGCAGGGATGCCGTGATGAGGGCGATAGGAACGCCACGGAAAGGCTTGGGTACATCGACGAGATCAAGTTGTTCGCGGAGTCCTGCAAAGAGCACCATGGCAAGGAGGAAACCGATGCCTGTGGCCAATGCGAAGATGATGCCTTGAAGCAAATCATAGTCTTTCTGGATGACGAGGATAGCAACACCCAAGATACAGCAGTTGGTGGTGATGAGGGGAAGGAATACGCCCAGTGCCTGATAGAGAGCGGGCATGGTCTTCTTGAGGATAATCTCTATCATCTGCACCAACGCAGCAATGACGAGGATGAATGCAATGGTCTGGAGATATTCGAGACCAAAGACATTCAGCACGTAGGTCTGAATGAGATAGGTAACGATGGTTGCAACGACAAGAACAGCAGTCACAGCCATACCCATGCCCGATGCAGTGTCCACCTTCTTCGACACACCTAAGAACGGACAGATGCCGAGGAATTGTGCCAAGACAACGTTGTTGACGAAGATGGCAACGATGATAATCAGAACGAGATTCAATACATAATCCATAGTGGTGATTTACTATTTGTCGATTTACTATTTACTATTTATTTTTCGATTTGAGCAATTTAATGATTTTCTGTCCGAATGGCTAATAGCTCAATCATTCAATGACCCAATCAATCGTAAATCGTAAATTGTAAAATCGTAAATTATTACTATGCTTTCTTGGTGATTTTGTTAAACAATACAATGAGGTAGCCCAAGGCGAGGAAGGCACCAGGTGCCAGCACAAACATGAGCATGCCATAATTCTCGCCCCACAGGGTGATGCCGAAGATGGCGCCTGTGCCGAGCAGTTCACGAACGGCACCGAGACAGGTGAGCGCGATGGTGAAACCAAGACCAATACCGATGCCATCGAAGATGGAGGCAATCGCCCCATTCTTGGCAGCAAACGATTCAGCACGTCCGAGGATGATACAGTTCACCACGATGAGGGGGATGAAGAGTCCGAGGCTCTTGTCAATCTCTGGTGCGTATGCCTTGATGACCATCTGAAGCACGGTCACGAGACTGGCTATCACGACGATGTAGGCAGGAATGCGCACCATGTCGGGAATGAGCTTCTTGATAAGTGCAATGATGAAGTTGGAGAGGATGAGCACGCACATGGTGGCGAGACCCATCGACATACCGTTGATGGCGGAAGAAGTGGTACCGAGAGTTGGACACATACCCAAAAGAAGGACAAATGTCGGATTCTCCTTGATGATACCATTCACCAATACTTTGAAATTATTCATATGCTTAATTTACTATTTGACGATTTACTATTTACTATTTATTTACGATTTTGCCGACTTTATGATTTCATTGGCTTGCATCCTTGCTTTTGTCGTGACAATCGTAAATCGTAAATTGTAAAATCGTAAATTCAACGTCTATTCAATCACTTCGGGAGTCTCGAGGTCGGATGCAGTAGGCTCAGCACATGGGGTCTTGCCCTCCCCTTCCGACTTGTCGGCCTGCTTGGTGGCACCAGAGGTGGCATCCTGACCGGCGATGACCTTATCGTAGGCATTCTGAATGGCACGGAGGAAAGCGCGGCTGGTGATGGTGGAGGCGGTGATGGCATCCACTTTACCACCGTCCTTGCTCACGGTGAAGTTATCCTTCCCCGGATTCATCCCGATGATGTTGCCCTTGCCGTCCTTTTGGAACCAGTCAGCAGCCTTGGCACCAAGACCCGGTGTCTCTGCATGTTCGAGCACGGTGTAACCGAGAATGTCACCCTCCTGATTGAATCCGACGAGCACTTTCAGCGGACCGCCAAAACCGTTCTCTGTGGTAACCACAGCATTGCCAAGACTGTTGCCGTCCTTATCGCTGACTGCATAGACGGTGAAAGCATCGGCTTCCCATGGGTCAGCCACTTGAATCTCATCACTACCCATCACCGACTTGATGCCAGCTGCAAGGTTATCCGCATTGATTTTCTCTATTTGGGGAGCCGTGACAGCATTGACCGAAGCAAGCACTCCCGCAGCCACGATGGCGATGATCGTAAGCACCGCCAACATGTTTGTTAATGAAGACTTTAACTTTTTCATACGCTACCCTCCTTTACTTCTTTGCTGGCACTTCGCCAAAACGCTTGGGTTTGAACTTATTATTGATGAGCGGCACAAAGGCGTTCATGATGAGGATGGCAAATGACATACCTTCTGGATAGGCACCGTAAGCACGAATTATCACCGTCAAAGCACCGATGGCTACACCATAAATCAACTGGCCGTTCTTGCTCATGGGCGAAGTAACATAGTCAGTTGCCATGAAGATGGCACCCAACAGCAAACCACCACTCATCAGTTCTGCCAACGGATTGGCATAAACAGGATTGGCAAGATTGAGAAGACCCGAGAACACAGCCACTGTCACCAGAATGCTGACAGGAATGTGCCAAGTGATGACTTTCTTGACCAAAAGGATGATGAAGCCCAGAATCAATGCAGCTGCACACACCTCACCAAGACAGCCACCTGTGTTGCCAAGAAGCATGTCTTGGAATGAAGGAAGATCCTTCAGCATCTCAGGATTGCCACTCTTGAAGGCAGCCTTCATGATAGACAGTGGAGTTGCGCCGGTCTCTGCATCCAGATAAGAGCCGAATCCCTGTCCTGGTGTTGGCCATGTGGTCATATCCACAGGGAAAGAGATGAGCAGGAATGCACGACCTGCCAAGGCTGGATTGAAGAGGTTGCAACCAAGACCGCCAAAGGTCATCTTGACAATGCCGATAGCAAAAAGCGCACCGACAATGATGATCCAAGGCTGGATGTTGCTGGGCATGTTGAACGCCAACAGAATACCCGTGAGGACAGCAGAACCATCACAAACGGTACACTTGGGGTTCTTCAGCATGAACTTGTTGATGGCCCACTCGAAGAACACACACGCAGCCACCGAAATGGCTGTGGTTATGATAGCACCCACACCGAAACTGATGAACGAGCACAAAAGAGCTGGCACCAGGGCGATGCACACCCAAAGCATGTTCTTCTGCACGGAGTCACCGCTATGCACGTGAGGTGAAAGTGATACTACTAATTTATTCATAATGTTATTTACTATTTGACAATTTACGATTTACTATTTGATTGTCCGACTGTATGATTTAACGATTTTCTACCAGCATGGCAAATAGCCCAATCACTAAAATGCCTAATCAATCGTAAATAGTAAATCGTGAAATCGTAAATGATTCTATTGTTTTGCCGCCATCTGACGAGCGCGGATATTAGTCATTACGGTTGTTTTACCCATGCGGATGAGGTCGAGCAATGGACGTTTCGACGGACAAGTGAACTGGCATGAGCCACACTCGATGCAACTGGTGACATCCTCTGCCTCCACCTTGTCCCACAACTTCTTGTCCGAACAGGTAGCGAGGAGATAAGGTTCAAGTCCCATCGGACAGGCACCGACACACTTGCCACAACGGATGCAGGGTTCTGGTTCACCTCGACGGGCTTCTTTACCACTCATGATGAGGACACCAGAAGAGCCTTTGCAGATGGGCACCTCAATATTCACGAGGGCCTTACCCATCATCGGGCCACCACCAATCACCTTCACATCACCATCGGGAAGACCACCACAAGCCTCAATGAGTTGGCTCATTGGCGTACCCATACGAGTTAGGAAGTTGCTGGGTTGCTTGAGTTCCTTACCCGTCACAGTGACGATGCGTTCAAAGAGTGGTTTATTTTTCATAACTGCCTCATAAACAGCAAAAGCAGTACCTACATTCTGAATGATTGCTCCAACTGACACTGGCAGTGCTGGAGGTGCTGGCACCTGACGACGCACCACGGCATCGATGAGTTGTTTCTCACCACCTTGTGGATACTTGGTCTTCAGCGGAACTACCTCGATGTTGGGGTGTTCGGCTGCACATTTCTCCGTAAGGAGTTTGATGGCATCGGGCTTGTTCTCTTCGATGCCGATGAAGCCCTTGGACACCTTGGCTGCCTTCATAAGCAGTTCCACACCCACAAGGATTTGATCGGGCTTTTCGAGCATCAGACGATGGTCGGCAGTGAGGTATGGCTCACACTCCACGGCGTTGATAATGACCCACTCGGGCTTGAACTGTGGAGGAGGCATCAGTTTCACATGGGTTGGGAAACAAGCACCACCCATGCCGACGATACCCGCATTCTTCACTTTCTCTATAATGGCTTCAGGAGTCAGTTCAGGCTTGTCAGCCAAGGTCACGAGCTTGTCGCTGCGGTCAATGCTCTCTTCCCATTCATCGCCCTCCACTGTGATATACACAGCAGGCTTCTTGTAGCCACTGGCATCCACAATGGTATCGACTTTCAGCACCGTACCGCTGACAGACGAGAAGATGGATGTGGACAGGGCCTTCTCCATGGGCTTGCCAATCTGTGTACCCACCTTCACCTTGTCGCCCTTTTGCACACAAGGCAGAGCAGGCGCACCGATGTGCTGTCCCATTGGGAACACAGCCACCTTTGGCAACTCAGCCACCTTGATTGGTTCAGCAGCAGAAAGCTTGTTCTCTGCCGGATGAACACCACCTATTCTAAATGTTTTCATTGTTCTTTCTATTTAAGGCCAAGCAGAATCAACTGGCTTGGTGGAAGTGGAGCGTCAGTGCGCTTATCTTCAAATTTAACTTCTTTGGCTGCAGGAGCAGGGTTGCTGATGTCCTTGGGACCTGCGAGGAGAATCTGCTGGCTCGGCATGAGCGGAGCATCATACTTGATGTCGATGGGTTTCCACTCTTTGGCTGGCTTAGCGGGAGCAGCAGGAGTTGCTGGAGCACCTGAAGCAACAGCCTTAGCAGGTTTAGCTGCAGGTTTGGCAGCACCAGGAATCGGGTTGTGCGTGTCGCGACGTTCCACACCCTTGATGCTGACAGAGGCGATGGCACCACGAGGACATGCCTCGAAGCAAGCACCACAAAGCACACAAGCATCAGGATTGATGTACGCAATATTATTGCCCACATGCACGGCATCGCTGCCACAAGCGTTCTGACACTTCTTGCAAGCAATGCAGGAGCTGGCACAAATCTTCATGGCATCGGCACCCTTGTCCATGTTCATACAAGTGACCACGAATGCATCCTTGTTGGCACCACTGACTGTGCGCACCTCCATGATGCCACGTGGACAAGCCTTCTGGCAAGCACCGCAAGCCGTACACTTTTCGGCATCCACTTCGGGCAAACCCGTTTCCGTGTTCATGTGGAGCGCATCGAACTGACAAGCCGCCACACAATCGCCACAACCGAGACAGCCATAAGAGCACTGCGTCTCGCCCATACAGGTGGAGTTCGCCACACGACAACTCATCACACCATCGTAAGTGCGCACATGCGGACGCTTTTCACACGTACCATTGCATCGCACGATGGCCAACTTGGGAGCCGAAGCAGCCACTTCCATGCCCAAGATTCCCGCAATCCGTCCCATGCATTCGGCACCACCCACAGGACAATTCAGTCCTTCGAGCGAACCTGCATCAGCAGCCTTCACGCAAGCAGCAGCCATACCGCCACAGCCAGGGAAACCACATCCGCCACAGTTCGCACCAGGCAGCACCTCAAGCACTTGACCGATTCGGGGATCTTCCTTCACTGCAAACCGCTTTGACACCACAAAGAGCAACAGTGCAAGCACGAAGCCCAAGACAGCCAAAGCAGCCACAGCAATCAGAATTACTTGAAAATCCATAAAATGTGTTATTTAGTTAGTATTTTGAAACTTTCTAAAGTTAGCCAGACAAAAGCGAGACGCACCCCTCATTCTATCCAGAAAGCAAAATGCTTCGCCATCTTGTCTCTATTTAAGTATATGATGTAAAAGTACACCGCAAGGATCACCACAAGAATGCCTACCGACATCAACTCGCTCAACTTCAACCACACCAGTGCTGCAAACATCCACACCACTGTGAACAGCAGCGGGATACTAAATGCCATCCGCACAGCCTGCTTGCCCATGCTCAACGTTCCGCACACCTTCACGCTCTCCCCTATCCGATACTTCTGTGCCGCATTCTGTTCGTACACATCGATGAGTTTCTCTTTGCTCTCGCTCGATGAACACAAAGACCGTGCTTTGCACTCACTGCATGCTGCCACTTGAAGGATGTTCACTCTCACATGATCGCCCTCCACCGATTCAACAACACCCTGATGTTCTATTTTATCCCTTTTATCCTTCATGATATATCCTACTATAAATTTGACATCGAAAAGTCAATTCACAGTAACAATTTGCAAAGTGTACTTTACAAATTAACAGGGCAAAAGTAGTGATTTTAATCCTATCGGGAAAGTAAAAACGGGAAAAAACACCCTAAAAATGAAAAAGTTTCTGTTTTCTCCTTCAAAATGCGAAAATAATGCGTAACTTTGCACCGTCATTACGAGTTAGTGACAGAGTTCACGTCGTCACGGGCTGGCGACATAATCATTAACAATTAAACATTTTTATTGCAAAATGGCAACAAAAATTCGTTTGCAGCGTCACGGTCGCAAGAACTACGCTTTCTACAGCATCGTGATTGCAAATGCTCAGGCACCACGTGATGGTCGCTTCATCGAGAAGATTGGTACTTACAACCCCAACACCAATCCTGCAACAATCGATTTGAACTTTGAACGCGCACTCTATTGGGTGCTTGTAGGTGCTCAACCTACTGACACTGTTCAGAACATTCTTTCACAAGAAGGCGTTTACCTCAAGAAGCACCTCCTCGCAGGTGTGAACAAGGGCGCATTCGACGAGGCTACTGCAGAAGCCAAGTTTGAAGCATGGAAGAAAGAGAAAGACACGAAGGCTGTGAAGGCTGCTGACAAGCTGGCTGCTGCCGCTGCTGCCGACAAGAAGGCTCGTTTCGAGGCTGAGAAGAAGGCCAACGAAGCACTCGCAGCAAAGATTGCCGAGAAGAAGGCTGCTGCCGTAGCTGCTCAGGCTGAGGCTGCTGCTGAAGAGGCTGCCGAAGAGGCACCTGCAGCTGAAGCACCTGCAGAAGCATAATCTTTCTCCGATGCGATATGCATCATCAATAAAAAAGGTGAATCTGTTGAGATTCACCTTTTTTTATTCGTCTATTTTATTCTGCTTTTTTGTGTTTCTTCAGTTTCCAGTGTCCAGCATGGAGTCCCACTTTCACCTCCATATCGTATGCCTTGCCCAGATTGGCCTTCACATTATAGCCGATGTAGAAAGGCTTAAAGAACTTGGGGTAATAACGGATGCCCACCGTTTCGATAATAATAGGCTCATAAAAATCCCCCACCCAGCCATGCTGACGGAACAGATAGGTTCCCAGCGACATGGCCAGCGACAATTGCTTGTAGTAAACTTCATGGTGCGCTGAGATGCAGAGCGTATGCTTGCTGTGCCGATAGTCTTTCTCCACGCCACACAGTTTCTCAATCTGTCCAGAACGAGCCAGATAACCAGCAAACATATATTCCAATCCAATTCCTGAAGCATGCACCTGATTATAGCGGAACATGGGTGTGAAGTTTGTGCTCCAGACCGTGTGAAGCCCCAATCCTCCTGCATGATAACCCGAATCGCCAGGTTTCATGTACTTACGGCGCAACAACCATTCCTCATAGAGTGTGCGGAAACCCACCGTCCCATCTATATCCAGATACATATATGATTCGAAGGGCTCTCTCTTGAATGCCTGCAAGCGCTGCAAACGCTGATCCACCGTCAAACCCTCATCCGATTCTGGACGGTTCAAATCACACCTCGTCCGCAAGGTCAGACCATACGAGTTGGAACCTTTGTTCGGACGAGCCGTTGCGCCATTGGAGGCATGTTTAAACTCAAAGCCCAAACTCATTTCCACTTCCCGCGTGATGCGATAACCTGCATGAAGTCCAAAGCCGAAAAACACCGAAAGGTGCTGACCCAACATGTCGTTGTCAAGATTGGTGTCTCCATTATATGGCCGCGAACAATAGGCCAGTCCGTTCTCCAGCCCATAGCCAAACGACCACTTCCTGTTGCGGTAGATGTCGCGACGGAAACCCACATAGGCAGCCCACACATAGCCCAATCTTGAGAGGTAAGGAGTGTCACTCGTGTGCAGCCTCGTATGGCTATAGTCTATCATCTGCAAGCCAGCCTCCAACACCGGGAAACCAAACACGCGGTCGTAAACGCTGATGGCCGTATCGAGCGGATTAGCCTGCGAATTGACATACAGTTCGTAATTCGCACCCCACTCTCTTTTCACCAGATTCTCACCACGCATCTTGATATTCTTCAAGCGGTTGATGCCAGCACCTCCACCCACAGAGTAGATGAACTTGGGGACGGAGTCAACCACAACACTATCGGCATCTTCAGCACATATAACGCCTGAAGATGCCAACAGCAACAAACCTAAAATGAAAAACCTAAGTATTTTGTTCATGCCATTCTGACACTATTCAGCAGAGAACTCTTTGATACGCTGTTCCTCTGCCAACTTGCAAATCAGCAACGTGTTGTCCTTCTCCGCCACGATATACCCATCCAATCCCTGGATGACTACACGCTTCTCCTCCGTCGTATGAACCACACAGTCGCGTGACTCATACAACTTCACATTTTCGCCAATCACATTGTTGCCCTGATTGTCTTTCGGAGCCAGCGTATGCAGCGAACCCCATGTGCCCACATCACTCCAACCAAAGTCGGCTGGGAACACAAATATTTCATCGGCACGCTCCATCACGGCATAGTCGATGGAAATGCTCTCACACTTCGGGAACTGCTGGTCAATCATCTCCTGCTCCTTCTCCGTGCCGTAGTAGGGCAACAAATCCTCGAAGATGCGTGAAATGTCTGGTTCGTAAATACGCAGAGAGTTCACGATGGTGCTGACATTCCAGATGAAGATGCCCGAATTCCAGAAAAACTCCTTGCTCTTCAGATACTTCACAGCCGTCTGATAGTCAGGCTTCTCCTTGAAAGAGTCCACCCGATAGATCTCCTTGTTTCTGAGCGAAGGCACCTGAAGGTCAGCCTGAATGTAGCCATAGCCCGTCTCCGGACGCGTCGGGTTCATACCCAGCGTCACGATGGCATCGGTCTCGGCTGTAAAATTGAGTGCCGAAGTGATGACACGCTGGAACTCCACCACATCCGTCACCAGATGGTCGGCTGGAGTGATGACCAGGTTAGCCTTCGGATCCTTCGACTTGATGCGCCAACTCACGTATGCAATGCATGGTGCCGTGTTGCGACGGCATGGCTCCAGCAAGATATTCGATTTGGGAACATCGGGCAACTGTTCTGCCACGATGTCGGCATACTTCTGCGACGTGACCACCCACACATTCTCAGGAGGAATCAGCCCCTTGAAACGGTCAAAGGTCATCTGGATGAACGTGCGTCCCGTTCCAAAAACATCAATGAATTGTTTCGGACATTCCGTTGTGCTCATAGGCCAAAAACGGCTGCCTACACCTCCTGCCATAATAACGAGGTGGTTGGGGTTGATCTTCGTGCTCATAACTTCTACTTTTACATTTTACGTCCTTAACTTCTAAGCGCAGCGATAACTACTCTAACATCTTTTTTCACTACAACGCGCAAAGAAAGTGCAAAGGTAAAAAATAAAAGTGGAAAGTGCCCAAAGAAAGCAGCATGTTTTTTCTGAGAGTACAAAAAAAGTGAAAAATCCCCCAAAAAAATTCCTCCTTTAGCAAAAAAAGCCTAATTTTGTACCTCAAAATCATCCGAAAACCGAATTAGAAACATGATTCTCATAGCAGACAGCGGTTCCACCAAGACCGCATGGACATTTGTCGAAGACCCTTCACGCGTCATCTCGACCCAAGGCATCAACCCCTTCCAACAAGACGAAGGAGCCATCTGTGCCATCCTGCAACACGAACTTCTCCCTGCACTCGGCGAAAAAGCGGCATCCATCCAGGAGATTCACTTCTATGGTGCTGGTTGCACCCCTGAGAAAGCCCCCATCGTGGCCACAGCCCTGCGAGCCACCATCAGCACCACTGCCCGCATCAACGTCGAAAGCGACATGCTCGGTGCTGCACGTGGATTGTGTGGACGGCAGCCAGGCATCGTCTGCATCCTCGGCACAGGCAGCAACTCCTGCTACTACGACGGACGCAACCTCCACCCTGGCATCCCTGCCCTCGGCTACATTTTGGGCGACGAAGGCAGCGGAGCCTATATCGGCAAGCGACTCGTAGGTGACATTCTCAAACGGCAACTATCCGATGACCTCGTCCGACTCTTCTTCGACGAGACCCACGAGACACAAGCTTCCATCATCCAGAAAGTGTACCGCGAACCCCTACCCAACCGTTTCCTCGCCTCCCTGAGTCCTTTCTGCGCACGACATCGTCAGCATCCAGCCATCCATGCCTTCCTCCTCGACTGCTTCAGCCAGTTCTTCCTCCGCAACATCCTTCCCCTCCCCCATGGACAAGTCCACTTCGTAGGCAGCATTGCCCACTACTACCGCAACGAACTCACCGAAGCCGCCGCCCTTCAAGGCTACACCGTAGGCACCATCCTCCAATCCCCCCTCGAAGGATTGGTGAAGTATCACCAAGAGGAAGACTGACCCAGCCTTTCCTCCTCTCATCGTTTAGTTTCTTTTTAATCTCCTAGCCTCCTAGAAATCCCTAGGAGTTCTTAGGAGTTCCTAGGTTTGCCTAGGAGTGCCTAGAAATGCCTAGAAATGCCTAGGAGTGCCTAGGTTTTCCTATAAACTCCTAAATTTTCCTACCCCTCCCTAAATAATTCCCAGCCTCTTTTTCAAATCCTCATTCTCTGCTTTCAGCCTCCTGTTCTCTTCCTCTAAAGCCCTCAACCTCGCATCCACCTCCTGCCGATACCCTGTCCTTGCAGCATGCATCCGCTCCTTGATTCCTCCCTCTGTCACAAAGCGATGCTCCAGTTTCTCGATATAAGCACACATCAACTTGTCCGTCTGATGGCAGAGCGTAAGAGCCAGATTCGCCATCTCCTCATCATTCATCTTTGCCACAAAAGGAGCATAGGCACTATAATCATTGTGCGAGTGGCAAAATTCACGAAGTTTCTTCTGACGCTCGCTGCCAGCATCCCACACCGAAAGGTGGTTCGTGTTCAGATAGTCGTGGTAGTCAGCACGAAGTTCCTGCAAACTTCCTCGTGCTACATTCATCAGCTTGATTTCCATCTCCGAACTTGTCTGTCCATCCTCGCTTCCCTCCACAATATTCTGCTTCCCACTACGAGCCGCCTGTATCATCTGATCCACTGTTCTGTCACCATGAGGAGGAAGGAAACGCCTACAAAACTCCACCGTCAACTGATAAATGGCATCGCTTTTCTGATAGAAGTACAAATCCTTCCACACCACCGCCTTCTTCAACACCTTCCCCTTCGTGTTATATTCCATATCGTTCTTGTTTTTTTAGTTGTTCTTTTTTAGTTGTTTCTCTCATCCTAGGAACGCCTAGGCTTTCCCAGGCAATCCTATATTCTCCTAGGTTTTCCCAGGATTTCCTATAACTACACCTTTTCTACCCAGGCCTCAATCATACAATTTCCATCAGAGGTTGCCACTCCTTACCAAGAGTATGGCAACTCAAAAGCAAAAGTACACATTATTTTATTAACAGCAAAAAATGAGGACTTTTTTTCTTGCCTGTGGGTAGTGTAAGTCGAACGCCGTTGCCTCTTTGAGCTTTACGGCGTGAAGCCCATGAGGGTAACGACGTAAAGCCCGTGGGTCTAACGACGTTCGGCAAAAAGCACAAAAAAAGGGTGAGGATGCGTCGTCACATCCCCACCCTTTTCGTATCAAGTAGTTCTTTCTGTCTTACTTTTTCTTGGGTGCCGCCTTCTTGGCTGGTTCCTTCTTCACCTCAGCTGCTTTGGGAGCCGCTTTGGGTGCGGGTGCCTCCTTCTTCGGTGCAGCCTTCTTGGCAGCAGGTTTCTTGGCAGCAGGTTTCTTGGCTGGCTTCTTCTCTTCCAACTCGGTTGGGTTGTACTTCTCCAGCTTCTTGCGGAGTCGTTCAATCTCCTTATCCTTGGCAGCGAGCTCGTCACCCTGGTTCTTGATCATGGTGATGAGACCGTCAATCTCTTCGTTATCAGCACCGCCGTAGAGGTTGTTGACACGGGAGATGAAATCGCCGAGGATGTTCATGTAGTTGGTGAAGGCATCGTATGGGCTGTCGTAGATGCCACGATACTGATAGCCAGGCTTGGTGGTCATGAAGCGGAAGTTATTGGATGCCTGGAGACTGTCCCAGTCCTTCTGGATGCGACGGTCGCCACACACACGTACACGGTCGGCAATGCTGTAGAGTTTGTTGAATGCCTCACGCTGCATCACGTTGCCGAGCCAGCAAGAGGTGTCGCGCTCCTCGTCCACCCAAGAGATGTTGTAAGGAACTTCGATGGCCCCTACGCTCTTCTCTTCGCAGAGTTCAGATGGCAAAGCAAATCCGATACCACGCTCCTTGGCCAAGGCTGGAATGGCCTTGAGGAATTCGAGAATGTTGCTGGAGAGAGGTTGCAGGATGCCGAAAGTGACCAGTTCGCCAAAGATGTTGATGACATCCTCTCCCTCTGGTGTGTTGGCAATCCAGTCCACCCATTTGTCAGCAAAGAGTGGGAACTCCGACCAGTCCTGACGGGAGAAACGTTCGGTGATGTCCTCAGAAAGTTTGATGTCACGCAACAGCAACTTGAGGCGTGGGTCGCTCGCACAATTATATATATAATGTGGAGACTTCCAACCGAGCACTTGCTTGGCACCTTCGGTGAGGATGCCCTTAAAGCCCATCGCTGCCACTTGTGCACCAATGTCGTCGTTGTAGATGAGGGACGAATTGCGGAACACTTTTGGACGCTTGCCAAAGAGGTTCTTGATGGTGTCGCTCATGCGCTTCACTTCTTCCGCGAAACTCTCTTCGTTGGCCAACGATGCAAGACCGTGGCTATAAGGCTCGCAGAGGAATTCCACTTGACCCGTGGAGTTGATTTCGCGCAGGAGGTCGATGACCTGAGGTGCATGGAACTCGAGCTGCTCCAATCCACAACCAGAGAGCGAGAAGGCCACCTTGAACTCTGGATGATCCTTACACATCTGGATGAGGGTCTGCAAGGCAGGCACGTAACTACGCTCAGCGATGTCGTTGATGGAACGCTCGTTCTCGTAGTCGTCATAGTAGTAGTGGTCGCGACCGATGTCGAAGAAACGGTAGCGCTTGAGATGAATTATCTGGTGAATCTCAAAATAAAGACAAATCCTTTTCATGATTCCTATATGCTTTTATTCTATTAATATTTAATGTATAAAACCTCCGTTGTAGATGCACTCATCATAGAGTTTGCGGATGCGGTGTCCTACTTTCACCCAAGTGATTTCAGCCACTTCCTTCAAGCCCTCGTCGCGCAGGTAAGTGTGCAGACCCTCGTTGGTGCAGAGGGAGTAGATGGCATCGGCCATCGCGTTGATGTCCCAATAGTCCACCTTGATGACCTTATCGAGAATCTCGCCACAACCTGATTGCTTGGAGATGATGGAAGGGGTGCCGCACTGCATGGCCTCCAACGGAGCAATGCCGAAGGGCTCTGACACCGATGGCATGACAAACACGTCGCTGGCTTTGTAGCACTCATACACTTCCTTGCCGCGCAGGAAACCTGGGAAGTGGACACGGTCGGCAATGCCCTTGGCGGCCGCCAGATCGACCATCTCCCAGTATTTGTCTCCAGAACCTGCAAAACAGAAACGGATGTTCTTGGAGCGCTTGCACACGAGGTCGGCTGCCTCGATGAAATACTCTGGACCCTTCTGCATCGTGATACGTCCGAGGAAGGTAACCACCTTCTCCTTGCCGTGATCTACACGAGGAATGTCGAGATACTCCTGTGGCAGCGGATAAACTGCATTGTGCATGGCAAAGCACTTGCGCGGGTCTTGATGATACTCACGGATAACGGTCTGGCGTGTCAACTCCGACACACACATGATGCAGTCGGCATGATCCATACCGTTCTTCTCAATAGAATAAACCGTCGGATTCACTTTTCCACGTGAACGGTCGAAGTCGGTGGCATGCACATGGATGCACAATGGCTTGCCGCTCACCATCTTGGCATGCACACCTGCTGGATAGGTCAACCAGTCGTGGGCATGGATGATGTCGAACTGCTCCGAACGAGCCACCACTCCTGCGATGATGGAGAAGTTGTTGATTTCGTCGTGCAAATTGCCAGGGTAGCCACCCGCAAATTCCATACAACCCATGTCGTTGACATTCATGTAGGAGAAGTCAGCGTAGATGTGGTCGCGGAAGTTGTAATACTGTTCAGGTGTCATGTAGTTGGGCATGCGGCTCTTCACATAGTCGTAGTCATGTCCACGATACACGATAGGCACCTGATTCATGCCGATGATGCGGAGGAACTTCTCTTCGTCACCGCAAGGCTTCGGAAGACAGAAGGTGATTTCAGCGTCGGGCTGACCTTCAACCATTCCCTTGGTGATGCCATAGGAAGCAACTGCAAGTCCGCCATATATCTTAGGTGGGAATTCCCAACCAAACATTAAAACTTTCATATCCTCTTTCCTCCTTTTTTAGTAGTTATAGAATTTCGAGAGTACCTTATTCACACGCAGGACAGCAGCCACATTCATGGCGAAGCTCAAGGCGCCACGTCCACTAAATGGTGGGTTGCCGTCGAAGAGTTCTGGTAACGTGCCGATGCAGTGGTAGAACATCTCTTCTTCCAAACCGATGAAACAACGATCCACCCAAGAAAGTCCGCTGCGCTTGTACACCTTGAGGCAGGTCTCCAGATAGAAACCTGACAGCCAAGGCCACACGGTTCCTTGATGGTAGGCCGCATCGCGCTGCATCTGCCCGCCTGCATAGATGGGGTTGTAGCCACCCGACTTTGGCGACAGCGAACGGATGCCCTTCGGAGTGAGCAGTTCCTTGGTACAGATATCAAAGATTTTCTTACGCTCAGGGGTAGTCAGCGGACTGTATTCGAGCGACGAAGCAATGAGCATATTTGGACGAACAGACCAAGAGATGTAGTCCTCATCCACATAGTCCAGCAGATAGCCGTGCTCGTTGAGGAAGGTGTCCTTGAAAGAACGTCCTGCCATATCACCCAATTGTGTATATTGACCAGCCTCTGCCGTGCGTCCCTTTGCCATAAGCATATCGGCATAGAACATCAGCGCATTATACCAGAGTGCGTTGATTTCCACCACATAGCCAGAACGTGGAACGACTGGACGTCCATTCAATTCCGAGTTCATCCATGTGACAGCATGCTCACGTCCATCGGTGAAGAGAAGGCCGTTCTCATGCAAAAGGAGGTTCGGATGTTTGTCAGCCTTGATGAAGTCAATCATCTTGCCGACCAGTTTGCCATATTTCTCCATCGCTGCATCCATGCTGACTAGACGTGCATACTGCTGGATGCACCAGATGGCCCACAAGAGCACATCGGGCTTGTCCATCTCAAACATCTCCACGGTGGACTTCTTGTCTGCCAACAAGTCGAGGATGGCCTTTTCAGCAGTCTTCATGGCTTTCTCATAATATTCCACCTCGTCGATGGCGAGGGTCAAACCTGGCAGTGACACGAACATGTCGCGCGCACGGCACTTGAACCATGGATAGCCTGCCAAGATGTAGGTCTCACCATCCTTCTCATAGTGGAACTGGTGGGCAGCATTGACCAGACAGGACTGGAAGTTCGTGCGTGGCACGTGCACTTCATACTCATGGTCAAAGATTTTCTTCAACTGGTTCGTCTTCAGTTCGCTCAATCCGGCAGCGAAGACAACGCTCTCGCCCTTCTTGATGTTGAACTCGAAGTAACCTGGCACATAGAGGTCTTCCTTGTAGTCGTAACCCAGTTCTTGTTCCTTCTGGTACTCGATGCCACGATACCAGTTCGGTTCGAAGACGAACTCGTTCTTCTTGTTCAACTGCATCATCAACTCAGGATAGCCCGCATACATGCAGGTCTTGATGCCGTTGTCAATCACGTCGTAGTGACGGCTTGCACGCGAATTTTCGTGCGTGCACTCTCCCACACTGCGGAAGGCCAAGAAGGGACGTAAACGAAGGGTTGTCACTGAATGGGCATCCAGAAGCGTGTAACGAATCAAGATACGGTTCTCAAAATGCTGAAAAACCTTCTCTTTCTTCAAGATGACACCACCCACACGATAGATGGTTGTCGGCAGTTTTTCCCATTCGCACGAGCGGATGTACTTGTGTCCGTTCGGGCTGTACACGTTGCCCGAATACTTGTGCAGACCCAGATTGAACTGGGCGCCGTGCTGGATGACTGTCTCATCGAGTGATGAAAGTAGAACATGGTTCTCCCCATCCAGTTCGGTTACAGGAACCACCAACAAACCGTGATACTTGCGCGTATTGCAGTCCACGATGGAAGAGCAGGAATACGCACCCGACCTGTTTGTCCGCAAAATCTCCTTTGGCAGAGACTCTTGCAGATTAGTCATAAGAGCTTTATCAAAACGTAAATAACTCATAGTGGTATTTTAAGGTATTGTTGTTAATTGCTTGGTTTTTGGTTTCGTTTAGGTTTGATTTTTCAAAGTTAGAGATTATTTTTCGCCCACACAACCTTTCTGCACTTTTTTTCAAATATTTTTTAATTCTTGATGAAAAAAACATCAAAAACATGCTAAAAAGCAGAAAATAAACGAAAAGGTTTGTTCAGTTGCTAACTTGTGTGTAACTTTGCATGAGGAATTTTTTAAGGTAATGAGAAGAAAAGATTTGGACATTTTGGCTGATGCTGTTGGCAGTTTAGAGGACATCATGGAGATGCTCTCCAGTGAAGAGCAGGAGGAACTGAAAGAAAATCTGTCCGTACAGCATTTCAAGAAAAACGAGATTCTTTATCAAGAGGGGGAAGTGCCACAGATGTTGCACTGCCTCATCAAGGGAAAGGTGAAGGTGTATAAAGGTGGCATCAGCGGCAGGACACAGATTGTGCGTGTCATCAAGCCCGTGGAGTATTTCGGTTACCGTGCCTACTTCGCCAACCAGAACTACGTGACCTCCGCTGCGGCTTTCGAGTCGAGCACCGTGTGTCTCATTCCCGTCGAACTGATTGAGAAATGGATCCGAGAGAACAGCGAGATTGCCCTTTTCTTCATCAGACTCCTGGCAGTGGAAGTGGGCAACTCCGACCAACGCACCGTCAATCTCACGCAGAAGCACATCCGTGGCCGATTGGCTGAAGCATTACTGTTCCTCCGCGACAACTACGGTCTTGAAGAAGATGGCGCCACACTGTCCATCTACCTGTCACGCGAGGATTTGGCCAACATGTCCAACATGACCACCTCCAATGCCATCCGCACCTTGTCAGCGTTCGCGCAAGAGAAAATCATCGCCATCGATGGTAAGAAAATCAAAATCATCGATGGAGAGAGCCTCGAGAAAATCAACAAGATAGGATAGGCAATACACACATAATCAGCAATATAAAAGCGGCCAGTTCAGAGACTTCCAAACTGACCGCTTTGTTTTTAGATGTTATCATCATTCTGACATGATGGGCACAATATAGTTCAGCACATCGGGTTTGATGCTGATGCGCATGGGAGCGGGATGCTTTGTCTGCAACACCAATCCATCGAGCGACACCAACGCCTTGTCCACATCGTTGACATACATCTGTCTGGCACGATAAGGATGCACGTTCTTGTAGTTCAGGAAACGTCCCTTCCCTAACAGCCAGAAACCCTCGAACAGTTGCCACCACTCCGGGCGCGTGATGAGCGAGACATCCAGCAATCCGTTGTAAGGCACGGCATTGGGAGTCTGGCCATATCCGTGACAGTTGCCGACACACACCGACATATAGGTTCCCTCTATCTCTTCCGTCTCAATCTTCAACGACAAGTGAAACTGCTTGCGCTCAAAGATGCGGCTCAAGAAGGCAGGAATGACCGACAGGCGCTTCGAGCCGATAATCTGTGCGGCATCGTTCGTGGTCTTGATGAGTCGGGCACCCAAACCGATATTGATGCAGTTCAGGAAATAACGTTGTTGCGGAATGCCCTCATCCTGATACGTGCAGCATCCCACATCAATCGAGCGCACATTCCGGGCAATGATGCCATCCACCACCTTCTTGTAATCATCCACCGACACTCCCCAAAAACGGGAGAAATCATTTCCGATGCCATTAGGGATGACCGTGAAGGCAAAATCCTCTGGCAACATCTCACGACACTCCATGATGGCATTGATGGCCCCATTGAGCGAACTGTCTCCACCCACCACCACGATGGTCTTGTACCCATTCTCACACATCATCCTGGTCAACCGCTCCACCGAACCAAAGGACTCCGACTGCACAAAGTCATATCGCATGCCCTTCTGTTCCATGTACTTGCGAATGAGTCCCCAACGCTTCTGCGAGTGGTCAAGACCCACATGTGGACTATAGATTACACCTATACGATTTGCTTCTGCCATAATTCTTTCACTTTTTCAATACGTTCTTCCACGGGCATGTCAACGCTCAACCAATGAATCTTGATGCCACGCCGTTCCTCCATGCCACGAAACCAAGTCATCTGCCGCTTCGCAAACTGATGGATGGCAATCTCCAAGAGAGACACCATCTCCTCATACTTCAATTCTCCCAACAGATAGAGCGTGACATACTTGTACTCCAACCCATAGCGAATCAGTCGCTGGGTCGATACGCCCTTCTCGATCAGACCCTTCACCTCGTCCACCATGCCCTCGTCCAGACGTGCCCGCAAACGTCGGCTGATTTTCTCACGCCGCTGGTCACGGCTGATGTCCAGACCCACAATCAGGGAGTTGAAAGGCGGGAATTGTCGGCCGTCAAACTCATATCCTTTGATGACACTTTCGATGTACATGCCCGTTCCACCACACAGTATCGGGGTTTTCCCTCGCTGTTGGATATCTTCATAGGCATCAAGAAATCCACGCTGCCACTCATACACATTGTAGCGCACACCGGCATCCACAATGTCTATCAGATGGTAAGGGATGTCTTTTCCCTTCACATGATAATCCGCCAAGTCTTTTCCCGTTCCGATATCCATGCCACGATACACCTGACGACTGTCTGCACTGATAATCTCACCGTCCATCTCCCACGCCAGTTGAGCGGCAAAACTCGTCTTGCCGCATGCCGTAGGTCCTAAGATGGTGAGCAGATGATTCATGGCTACTGATTTAGATGGAGAGTTCGTCCAACACCTTGATGAGTCTCTTGTTCAGCACTTTCTCCGAATGAACGGCTTCCGTGAAGGGCACATACACCACTTGATCGTTTTGAATGCCGATCATCACATTGCGCTGTCCTGCAAGAATGGCGTCGATGGCTCCTGCACCCAAACGACTGGCCAAGATACGGTCACGAGCCGATGGCGAACCGCCACGCTGCAGGTGTCCGAGGATGGACACACGCACATCATACTGAGGATATTCCTTCTTGACACGCTCAGCGTAGTACATGGCACCACACTTAGGACTCTCGCTCACGATGACGATGCTCGAGTTCTTGCTCTTTCTGATGCCTCGACCAATGAAGTGTTCCAACTGGTCGGCATCCGTATCGTCTTCCGGAATGATGGCAGCCTCTGCACCGCAAGCAATGGCACTGTTCTGTGCCAAGAAGCCAGCATCACGCCCCATCACTTCCACGAAGAAGATGCGCTCGTGTGAGTTGGCCGTGTCGCGAATCTTATCCACACACTCCATGATGGTGTTGAGCGTCGTGTCATAGCCGATGGTCAAATCTGTGCCATAGAGGTCGTTGTCAATCGTTCCAGGCAAGCCGATGCAAGGCACATCATATTCTTCCCCGAAAACACGGGCACCCGTGAGGGAGCCATTACCACCGATCACCACCAACGCATCAATTCCTTCACGCTGCATGGTCTCATAGGCCTGCTTACGTCCTTCGGGCGTCATGAACGCCTTGCTGCGAGCACTCTTGAGAATCGTGCCACCACGGGAGATGATGTTACTCACACTTTCCGTCGTGAACTCTTTCACATCGCCATTCACCAATCCATCGAATCCACGATAGATACCCTTCACTGAGAAGCCATTGCAAATGGCCGAACGGGTCACGGCACGAATGGCCGCATTCATACCTGGCGAATCACCGCCCGATGTCAATATTCCTATACAATTGATTCTTGCCATATGATTATATTATTAAAATTTCTGAAGTTATCGCTTCGCTCAGAAGTTAAAGACGAATGTTGTGCTATTGACATAGTATCGGCTCTAACTTCTTTAACTTCTCTAACTTCTTTAACTCCAAACAAGTGAGCTTGCGAAACTTTTATTATATTATTAATGTGTAAGCCAAAATACGCCCATTCCTACAATCCACGCCACCAAGGCACGCCAGAGATAGTGACGGATATACCACTTGAAGCGGATGTTTTCCACCTCCAGCACCGCCTGGCCAGCCATCGAACCCACAAACAGAAGGGAACCTCCGCAAGCACAACAGAAGGAGAGCAACTGCCAGTAGATACCGTTCTGCACAAACTCCGACGTGGAACCTGCAAGGGTGTCAACCTGGAAGAGGTTCATGCCCGTCATCATCACCGGAACATTGTCCGCAATCGACGACAAGAAACCTACCGCCACACCATAGATATAGACGTTGTCAATATTTGTCTCCAACCAGTTGCCCACAAAGTCGAGGGCACCACACTCTGCAAAGGCGGCAATGCCCAGCGACACACCGATGAAGTAGAGAATCAGACGCATGCCTATGAACTCCGTGTTACGCAGATAATGACGCTGCACAAACACCACATTGCCATTTCTTTCCAGATTGAACAGTCCTTCCACAGCCCAAATGAATGCCAGCACCGACAAGGAACCCAGGAATGGAGGCAGCTTGGTGATGTAGTGGAAAGAGGGGATGAACCACAAGCCGGCAATACCCAGCACAAGCAGCGTGACTTTCTGCCATGCAGACAGATAGGAGTCATCACCATCAAATCGTGAGATGGCGGAGAAAATCTCCACACGGCCATGCAACTTCATGCCAATCAGCAAGTTGAAAACACAAAGGCTGGCAAATGCAGGCAGGAACAGTCCTGCTGCATAGGCCGAAGGGGTGATGACACCACGTGCCCACAACATGACCGAAGTGATATCACCGATAGCCGTGAAACAACCACCCAAAGAGGCTGAAATCAGGATGGTGCAAGCATAGATGACACGCTGATGATGGTTACGCACAATCTGCGAGATGATACTCATCATCAGCACCACCGTGGTCAAGTTGTCCACATTGGCCGAAATGGCAAACGTGAGCAGCGAGATGACCCACAGGAAACGCCGGCTGCTGCGCATACGGAGCCAGTCGATGAGCGCATCAAACACACCGTTGTTGTGCATCACCTCCACAATCGTGTTGGTGGCAATCAGGAAGAGGATGACAGCACAGGCCTCACCGATGTACTTCATCACCACCTGCTCGGCCATGAAATACTTCAGCGTGTCAGCAGTTGACTCGCCCCCAGCCAGAAACGCCTGGTAGTCGGCAGCGTGCATCAGCGGCACAAAGTCGTTCGCGTTCAGCATGTAAATCACCCATGCCACCACACCACACACCATTGCCACCGTGGCGCGGTTGATGTGATGCATCTGTTCCGTGCTCATCATGACAAATCCGATCACGATAACGGCAACGATAATCAATGTCATTAACAACATAGTCTCTTCCTTTTTAGAACCTTTTGCTCGGCGTAGTCAATTGAAAAAACGAAGAATTGAAAAATTGAATTTCTCCGACAAACCACATGGTCACTTCAATTGTTCAATTTTTCAATTCTTCAATTTTTGATTTGGAGCGGTAGACGGGACTCGAACCCGCGACCCTCGGCTTGGGAAGCCAATGCTCTACCAACTGAGCCACTACCGCACAAAGTTCATACCTTTTTCCGAGTGCAAAAGTAGAAAAAAACTCCCGAAATAACAACTATATCTTTAAGAAAAAACAAAAAAAGCATCATTTTCTTCCCAGAATGCGGCTGTTTACTTTTTATTCACTACCTTTGTGATATGTTTCTGAAAAGACTGACCATACTGAACTATCGGAATGTGGCGGCAGCAGACTTGGAGCTGTCGCCAAAGGTGAATTGTCTGGTGGGGCACAACGGCGAGGGAAAGACGAACGTGCTGGATGCCATCTACTTCCTCTCGCTCACCAAGAGCATGGCCAACAGCGTGGACTCCATGAACGTGCGGCACGGCGAAGAGATGATGATGGTACAGGGAGTGTATGACCTGAACGGCACCGAAGAGGAAATCTCCATCGGCATGAAACTGCACCAGAAGAAGCATGTGAAGCGCAACGGAAAAGAGTACAAGCGGCTGACGGAACACATCGGGCTACTGCCACTCATCATCGCTTCACCTGCCGACGCTACCATCATCAGTGGAGGCAGCGACGAGAGACGGCGACTGATGGACATCGTCATCTCGCAGTATGATCCTGAATATATGCATGCCCTCACGGCCTACAACAAGGCCCTGCAACAGCGGAACGCCATGCTCAAAGCCGAAGAAGAGCCCAACGTGGAAATCCTCTCCGTGTTTGAAGAGATGATGGCGGAAAAGGGAGAACTCATCTATCAGAAGCGTCAGGCTTTCATCACGGAATTCATCCCCGTGTTCCAACACTTCTACGAACTCATCTCTGGTGGCAACGAGGAAGTGTCACTCCACTACATCAGCCACTGCCAACGGGGGACTTTGCTCGACATCATTCAACGTGACCGAGCCAAAGACCGCATCATGGGCTACTCGCTGCACGGCATCCATAAAGATGAACTGGACATGAAACTCGGCGGCTTCCCCATCAAACGTGAAGGTTCACAGGGACAGAACAAGACCTATATGCTGTCGCTGAAACTCGCGCAATTCGATTTCCTGAAACGCACGGGCAGCAAGACTACTCCCCTACTCCTGCTGGACGACATCTTCGACAAACTCGATGCCCAGCGTGTGGAGCAGATAGTGAACCTGGTGGCCAGCGATGCTTTCGGACAGATCTTCATCACCGACACCAACCGCGAACACCTGGACAAAATTCTGGAGCGTTCGCAGGGCAATTACAAGATTTTCCACGTGGAGGGAGGAAGGATTGAGAATTGAAAGTTGAAAGTTATGAGAAGAAGTAACACGGAACGC
Source organism: Bacteroidaceae bacterium (assembly GCA_017448965.1). GTDB lineage: Bacteria > Bacteroidota > Bacteroidia > Bacteroidales > Bacteroidaceae > Minthosoma. The sequence continues at coordinate 48,247 of JAFSKK010000016.1, forward strand.
GTTGACACCGTCATCCACCAGTTCTTGCGCCTCAACGGCATCGAAACGCCCTACAACCAATGGCGTATCATTCAGGCGTGGCCCATCGTGATGGGAAACACCATCCAGCGTTACACGGGCAACCTCTTCATCAAGAACCAGACCCTCCACGTACAAATCACCTCACCCGCCGTGAAACAGAACCTGCTCATGGAGCACCGCTCGTTGGCGCGCAGACTCAACGAATATGTGGGCGCACAGGTGATTGAAGACGTCTACTTTTATTGAATTGAAAATTTCTGTGATTTCTGTGTTTTCTGTGTGAGATAAAAGAGAGCCATGCGGGCTCTCGCAGAAAGAAAAATATTATTTCACACAGAAAACACAGAAAGCACAGAACCTTTAGCTCGACGGAGTCAAAGCACAGAAATTAATTGTCGATTCAATAAAATTTCGCGTACCATTCCGCAAAGGCTCTCAATCCCTCGCGCAATGAGGTGGAGGGCTTGAAGCCATAGTCACGTTCGAGCGCAGACGTGTCAGCGTAGGTGGTTGGCACATCGCCTGGCTGCATGGGCACGAGTTGCTTGTGGGCATCGAAATCATAATCTTCGGGCAACACCTTGGCACGGATAAGTTCCTGTTGCAGGATATCCACAAAGTTCAGCAGGTTTTCAGGATTGTTATTGCCGATATTATACACCGCGTATGGAGGCAAAGGCAATCCGTCTTCACCCTGTTTCTTCTCAGGTGCTCCCTGCATGATGCGCACCACACCCTCCACAATGTCATCCACATACGTGAAGTCGCGCATACAGTTTCCATAGTTGAAGATCTGGATGGTCTCACCCTTCACCAGTTTGTTGGTGAATCCGAAATAAGCCATGTCGGGACGTCCAGCAGGACCATACACCGTGAAGAAACGCAAACCCGTGGAGGGGATGTTGTACAACTTACTGTAGGCATGCGCCATCAACTCGTTGCTCTTCTTCGTGGCAGCATACAGCGAAACGGGATTGTCCACCTTGTCGTCGGTTGAATACGGCACTTTCTTGTTCGAGCCATACACACTCGACGAACTGGCATACACCAGATGCTCCACAGGATGGTGACGACATGCTTCCAGAATATTGTAAAAGCCAATCAGGTTCGACTGGATATAGGCATCAGGATTGGTGATGGAATAACGCACACCCGCCTGAGCCGCAAGATTCACCACCACCTGTGGCTGATACTGCTCAAAGAGGGCATCAATGGTCGCCTTGTCGGCAATGTCGCCCTTGACAAAGTGATAATCACAGCCCCTCTCCGTCTCCCCCTGTTGAGGGGAAGTATCTGAAGTCCTCCCTAAACAGGGAGAATTTAGGAGGGTCTTCAACCGGTACTCCTTCAGACTCACGTCATAGTAGTCATTCATATTGTCGATGCCCACAATCGTGGCACCTTTCACATCCTTGAATAATCTCTTCACGAGGTTCGAACCGATGAATCCCGCCGAACCCGTCACAAGAATCGTCTTCTTGTTCAAATCAATCTTCTGCATATACTTTCAATTTCAATTATTATCTCTTTCTTTCTGTGTTTTCTGTGATTTGACTTCGTCGAGCTAAAGGTTCTGTGTGAAATAATATTCTTTTTCTGCGAGAGCCTGCATGGCTCTCTTTCATCTCACACAGAAAACACAGAAATTCACAGAAATTTTCAATTAACCAAACTTCCTCACCGCCTCCTGATACGTATCCAAACTGCCGATATCGAACCTTCCGGCCGACATCTGCCAGGCATGCATCGTCGTATGTTCCACCATGTAATGCGCCAGATTGCCAGGAGCATCCTTGCCACATCCGTCCTCCACCGAATGGCGCACCAGGTCGAGGTCGCTCTTCTGATAGATATAGAAAGGAGGAACAGCCCAATGAGACTTCGGCACCTGCGGTTTCTCCTCCATGCCCAGCACCTTCATGTCGGCATCCAGTTCCACCACACCCGTGCGCTGCAACTTCTCCACCTCCTTCTGTTCATGACACATGATGCACGAGGTTCCCTTCTCCTTGGCGAAATCCACAAACTCCTGGAACGAGAAGAACAGCAAGTTATCCGCTGCCACCACCAGCAAGTCATCGTCAATGCTCAGTTTCTCCATCGCAAACAGCAAATCACACACAGCACCCAGACGCGTCTCGTTCGTCTCCGTCCCATCATCCACAATGGTAATCGGCTTCGTGTAATGCTGCTCCGCCTTCCACTCCTCAAAAATCGGAGCAAACTTATGATTCGTGATGATGATGTGCTCATCAATCTCCGCAATCCCATCAATGTCATCCAACATCCTGCCCAAGATAGTGTTCTCCCCTATCTTCAGCAATGGCTTCGGAAAGTTCTTTGTCAGTTCTCCTAACCTCGTAGCATATCCTGCTGCAATAACTACCGTTTTCATTTCACCCTGAAAAGTTTTGTATTTCACACAGAAATCACAGAAAACACAGAAATAGTCCACCTGCAGTTTCTCTGCTGGAATTCCATGTACTTCTTAATTAATTACTCTTTTGATGTTTGACAATATATTATCACAATTAAAGTTCACAAGTAAACCCACCTGCTTATCCATCAGCCTCAAATACGTCAACAACTGTTTATAATGCACTTTCTGCAACTCCTCCACCGATTTCAGTTCCACGATAATCTGCTTCTCGACCAACATATCCAAACGCAATGGAGTCTTCAGTATATTGCCATTATACACAATCGGTACTTCCAGCTGTCGTTCAACTCTCAATCCCCTCTTTTGCAACTCAAAGTTCAGAGCCTCCTCATAGACTGATTCCAACAACCCTGGCCCCATAGCCTTGTACACATCGTAAACAGCCCCTCTGATCTCATATGTTAATTCATTATCATTCATGATGCATCTTACCTTTTTCTGTGTTTTCTGTGATTTCTGTGTGAAATATTATTCTCTGTGTGAGCTCACACAAACCGTGCACCGTCATCCGGCTTCACAAAATAACACTTAAAGGTCTTTTCATACTCTGGGAACTGCTCGAGGTAGCGGCTCGTCAGTTCCTTCTCTATCTGCTCCTTATAGGCAGGATCCACGATCGCGATGCAAGCACCCTTGAAGCCGGCACCACTGAATCGTCCACCCCAGATGCCAGGCAAGCTGCGCATGATCTCATAGATGGCAATGAGTTCGGGGCTGCCGCACTCATAATTGTGGATGCTCGACTCGCACGAGTCAAAACTCAGCTTGCCAAACAACTTCAGGTTACCCGTCTCCCAGGCCGTCACACCCTGACGCACACGACGATACTCCGAGTAGAAATGCTCCGCTCTACGTGCAAATCGGGCTGGCATCGCAATCTTCGTCTTCTCGAAAGTCGCCTTCGGAATATCCCGCAGGAACGTCTTGTCAAACGTCTTCAGCGGCTGATCCGTATAGGCCAACATATTCCACGCAGCCGTCTTGCACTCATACACACGAAGGTTGTAATCGCTGTTCACCAACGAGCGCGTCAAGCCCGAGAAGAAGATGCCCAGTTCAAACTCTGGCATCTCAGGATTCTTCTTGATGATGCGATACTCATTACTGTCACAATCCAAGAACAACAATCCGTCCTTCTTGCCCAACGCGATACAAGCCTGATCCAGCAAGCCATTGTTCAGCCCGATATACTCCCGCTCTGCCTCCGAAGCAATCTTCACCACTTCAAAGGGCTGCAACGTGATGTCGTTCGCTTTGGCAAAGGCCATCACATAGGCAATCAGCACCGCCGCACTCGACGACAATCCTCCCACAGGAAGGCTGCCCTGAATCACTCCCTCGATGCCCCTCTTCAACTCGAACCGCTTCTTCAGCGCATACTTCGCGCCACGGGCATAGTCACCCCAGTGATGCTCCTTCACCTGCGAGGGAGCCGTCACATCGAAATGCACCTCACCCTCAAACGAACGCGACACCAGATGAACAAGTCCATCCGCTCTCGCATTGAACCAGAGATCCACACCTTTGTCGATAGCAAAACCCGTCACCAGTCCATGCTGGTGATCCACATGCGCCCCCAGCGGACACACCCTGTAAGGCGAAAAAATATGATACTGATACTCCATTCTGTCCTCGATATCTGATTTTGCCACAAAGGTAACACTTTTTCCCCTCATCCTCCAAAGATTTCCACCTTTTTTGAACACTCATCCTCCTTTCATCTCAACACAGAGGGATGAAAGCGGCCTCCACTTTCATCCCTCCTCCTCAATTGTCAATCGCCATCGTCGTCGCCACCATCGGGCTCCTCAGGCTTCAGCGACACAGACTCGTTCTCATCCAGCGAGAGCTTCGAGAGCATGTCCTTGAAGGCACCACCAGGGTAGAACTGAATCTTCTTCACCTTCACGGTGTCCAAGGTCGTCTCCTCCAGCGTGTGGGCGGTCTTCGAGTTGAACGTGGGCTTGAACGAGCCGAACGTGCCCAGGCTCACACCGTGGCCGATCTCCATGTAGTGCACCAGTGCCGTCAGCAGCGCGTCAATCACCGCCTTCGTCTGTGCCCTGTTCACGCCCACAATCTGCACCATCCCGCACAGCTGTTCATAACTCACCTGCGGATACGTCAACTGACGCAACTTGTACACCTCAGGCTTCCCCTCGCGATACGTCAAACGCGTCTTCGCCTTTCGAACCATAATTCCCATAATTCGTTTCTCCTTTCTTTTTAAGACCCTCCCCAGCCCTCCCTGTTTAGGGAGGAAGACCGTTCGGGTCGTTAGTTAAACATTCGTTTTTGAATCACATATCTATCATTTGGCCATCTGATATTCCTAATCTCTCTCTTCTTTCTGTGATTTCCGTGTTTTCTGTGTGAAATAAATCTCTTTCTGCGAGAGCCCGCATGGCTCTCTTTCATCTCACACAGAAAACACAGAAATTCACAGAAATTTTCAATTTTCATTTTTTTTCTCTCTCTTTTTTCTGTGTTTTCTGTGATTTCTGTGTGAAATAAATCTCTTTCTGCGAGAGCCCGCATGGCTCTCTTTCATCTCACACAGAAAGCACAGAAATTCACAGAAATTTTCAATTTTCATTTTTTTCTCTCTCTTTTTTCTGTGTTTTCTGTGATTTCTGTGTGAAATAAATCTCTTTCTGCGAGAGCCCGCATGGCTCTCTTTCATCTCACAC
>JAFSKK010000017.1 GCA_017448965.1 Bacteroidaceae bacterium
AGTGAAACAAACTACGCCGTTTCACGGCAGATTTGACGGATTGGGAAGATTCGAGAGATTCGTGTCATTCGTGTTCAAAAAAATCCGCTGAATCCGCGTAATCATCCCGAAGGGATATGTTTTTCTAAGGAATTGAGGAATCAAGGAAACACAGAAAGGAAAATATCTTTTACATCTTTTATATCTTTGTTCCCCAGAATTTCCGTGTGAAATTGAGGGCAAAATGGCAACGGCGTTGCCCATGAATTAAAAAGCCCGTTACCTATTCATTGAAAACGCCGTTGCCTATTAATTAAGAACGGGCTTGCCAATTGACTGGCAAGCCCGTTGCTGTTTTAGAGGTATTTATGTTTCCTTCATTACTGTTGTGTAAGTGTTTAGTCCTTTCCTTCCATGTGGTCAGCCAAACGATGCAGAACCATGCCTAAGAAGAAGAATGCGCCTGCTATGATGCCAGACCAAAGCGTGACTCTTTCGTCTAAGTTCTTCGACGAAATCCAAGGAGAGATGAATGCAGCAACAAAAGTAATTTTGAACAAATCAATACTGCACTTTGCAATCTCTCTGCACAATCCTTTCGTTACCAGATTCATGCAGTTTTCCGTTTGTTGAAGAAATCGATGGCAAGTGCAATGAATGTGCAGCCAGCCACGAAACAGAAAGTAGAAACAAGAACTATCACACTATCCATATCTTTTTGATTTTTTGGTTGAGTGCAAAGGTAATACCTTTTTTATTTACATCCAAATAATCATCTCTTTTTTTTATTTGAAGAGCAGAGGAGCCATCTCCTTGAGGCTACGACGCCATGTGAGGAACTCGTGGGCTGTGCCTTCAGACACGTAAGAGACGGCGTTGAAACCTGCACCCTTGAGGGTCTCGATGGAGGACTTCACACCTGCGGGGTTCTCCTTCGAACCGCAAGAAGTGAAGATGAGACGAGGTGTCTGCTTGCCTTCGAGGTCGGATGGTGCGTAAGTGCCACCACTGAGGAGACCCCAGTAGCCGAACACCTGTGGACGACGCAGGGTGATGAGCTTGGTCTCGATGCCACCCATAGAGAGACCTGCCATGGCACGGCTCTCGCGCTTGGCGATGGTGCGGAAGTGGCTGTCCACGTATGGTACAAGCTCGTCAACGAGTACCGTCTCAAACTCCTTGGCTGTAAACTGACCGATGCCACCAAACTTCACGTCGTTGGTCATACCGTAGGTCATCACGATGATGAAGGGCTTGCACTTGCCCTCTGCAATGAGGTTGTCCATGATGAGGTTGGCATACCCCTGATTGCTCCAGGCATACTCGTTCTCGCCCCATCCATGCTGGAGGTAGAGCACGGGGTAACGCTTGGTGGGGTTCTTGTCGTACTCGGCTGGCGTGTAAACGAAGGCACGACGCTCGGCACCTGTGCTGGGCGAGTGGAAAAGCACCTGCTGCACGTTGCCATGTGGCACATTCTTGAGGGCGTAGAAGTCGCGATCCTTGGCAGGAATCTCGATACCGCTCTCCCAACGGCAAGAGCCGAAGTAGTTGTTGGTGCCGGGGTCGTTGACGGTAGCGCCGTCGATGGTCAGGTGATAGTAGTGGAAACCTTCATCCATCGGGCCGTCGGTAGTGCCTGTCCACACACCGTCCTTGTCCTTGCGGAGCACGGTGCCACCACGTCCACCCAGACCGAGGCTGACAATGACAGACTTAGCATCGGGAGCCACAATGCGGAAACGAGCATAACCCTGTGAGTTCACCATGGGGTACTCCTGACCAGGCTGGTTCATCTCGTTGGGCTTGAAGTCCTCGATAGGAGTAGCGTCGTCAAGTGCGGGATCGAAGTCGCGGATAGCATAGTAAGAACGCTTAGGCTTGTAGTTCTCGTCGAACGGCAGCGGATGGTTGTTCACACCCACCCAAGAGTCGCGGTCGCCCAGGTTCCAGAAGGTCACGTTGTCGATGACATCGCGATACTTGCGGAAGGTCTTGAAGAGACGGGCATACTGGTCGGTCTGCAGCGTAGCGATGTAGGCAGGCTGAGGGGCGTTGGTGCCGCGTGAGAACTGAAGCTGACCACCCATCTCGTCGCCCTGACGCACGTCAAGCTCGGTGATCTGGATGTGCTTCACCAGTTCGGAATACTTTTCGATGGCAGCGCTCACCTCTTCCTCAGAAGGGCCGTAGCCGTTGTAGTGACCCTGCATGCCGATACCTGTGATAGGCACACCAGCCTCCTGCATCTTCTTCACCATATTATATATACGGTCGCGCTTGGTGGGCTGGAAAGCATTGTAGTCGTTGTACACGAGTGTGGCGTTAGGGTCAGCCTCGTGAGCAAACTGGAAGGCCTTGGCGATGAACTCGTCGCCACAGAGCTTCCATGCGGTGCTCTCACGATAAGGGTTAGGCTCCTGACCGCGCCAGCCACGGCCACCAGCGTCAGACATGGCTTCGTTCACCACGTCCCAAGCATACACCACATCCTTGTAGCGGTTCACCACGGTGTGGATGTGCTCACGCAGACGCTCGTAGAACACTTCCTTCTTCACGGGCTTGCCCTTCTTGTCCACGAACATCCAGTCGCAGAACTGGGCATGCCAGCAGAGGCAGTGACCACGCATCTTGATGCCGTTCTGACGACAGAAGTTGGCGATGCTGTCAGCAGTGCCCCAGTTCCACACGCCCTCCTTGGGGTGTACGGAGATGGGCTTCATGTCGTTCTCAGCCGTCACGCTGTTGAAGTTCTTCTTGATGAGTTCAATCTGTGCGGGGTCGGAGATGTTCCGTTTGTTCACCGCCACACCAATGGTAAAGTAGTCCTGATAGGCATCCTTCAGGCCTTTCTCCTGTGCCGAGGCTGTCAGCGACACGGCGAGGAGAGAAAGAAATAAAAGCTTTTTCATTTTTATTGGTTGAGGTTTTAATGGATTGTAAGTATGACTATACAATGTGAAAGAGGTTTAACGTCGGCCTCGTTTTTCTTCGGATTTTTTGAGTTTTGCTCCTGCGCCACATTCTGTAGCTTGGAAAAACGATAATTTCCAATAATTACCGATAATTTGTTCCGATAAATACATGAACTTAACTTTCGGAAGTTTATTCGAACACGAACCTTTAGCTCGGCGTAGCCAATTTCACGAAATATAAATTATTGGAAATTATCGTCTGTCGAAACACCAAAGGTGTTGAGAGCAAACCACATTTGTCCACGTAACTTAGAGTTCAAGCACGATTTGTCCGCCCACTTCCTTCGTCGGATAATAGAACGCAGCGTAACGTGAACCCATGAACAGGCGGCGATAGTCGAAGCGCATCTTGTAGTCCTTCGTGCCGATGGCTGTGAAGGTCTTGCCGTCCAGGCTGTAGTAGAAGTTCGCGGTGTCGCGGCCAGGGTTGAAGTCGCCGTCGATGCGCAGATAAATCTTGCCCACCTTGCCCTTAGGCAACTTGATGGTCTCCACGTTCTTCACATCCACACCCGTGATTTCCTTCTTGGCATCGGACAACTGCACATTCTCCTCACTCATGACGAGGGTGTATTGTCCATTCTCCTTCTTGATGGTCAGGAGGCCAGAGTCACCATTGAGAGCAGCCAAACCAGCACAGTCGCCGTCCTTCATCTTGCGGGCATCGATGCAGATGGTGTCGGAACAGGTGGGACCCCACGTGCGCCATGTGAGGGTGTTGCGAGCATTGTAGATGGACTGTGCCAGCACGGAAGTCTTCAGCACAAAGCCGTTGACAGGTTGGGTCATGCGGAAAGTGGCGTCGTCGCGCAGGTTCTCGCCAAAGCGGACACTCTCCCCTTTCTGAGGCAGACGAGCCATATCGGCCTTGATGTAGTTGTGGTTCCACTGGTAGTCCTTCTCAATCTTGGCATAGTCGGGCTGCTGGTGGCAGTCGCACTGGCCATCGAGGGTGACGGTGGCAGGAATCTTGCCGTCGCCATAGGTGCCGAGGATAGGCCATCCCTCAATCCAAGAACAAGGTTCAACCGTGAGCACACGGCCCACACCGCCACGATCCTGGAACATCACGCCGTACCATTCGCCGTGCTTGCCTTCCACGATAGTGCCCTGACCAGCCAATGGGAAGCCGCCAAAGTCACTCTTCAGGATGACCTTCGAGTCGTAAGGGCCTTCGATGTTCTTGCTGCGGTAGGCAATCTCCTGGCGACCTGTGCGAGGCCATGCGATGCAGAGCAGGTAGTACATGCCGTCGTGCTTTACCACACGGCTACCCTCGTGCAGACCTTCGGGCTTGCCGTTCAGTTGCAGTCTCTTGCGGATGCCACCCTCCTTCTCTGCTGTGAGGTCGGCTGTCAACTCCACGAGGTGGATGTTGCCGCTGCCAGAGAAGACATACACACGGTCGTCATCGTCGAAGAAAAGAGACGAGTCATGATAGGCAGGCAGACGGCTGTGGAGCTTCCAACCCTTGGCAGGGTCATCGGTCTTGAACACCATCGACTTGTGGGGATCGTCGTTGGCCACGAAGAGTGCCCAGAAGGTGCCCTTGTGGTAGCGGAGCGAAGTGGCCCACTGTCCACGACCATAGACGGTTCCGTCCTGCAGGTCGTAACGAGGGGTGTCCTTGATCTCGTCGAAGAGATAGGAGATGGTCTCCCAATGAACGAGGTCAGTGGAGCGCATGATGGGTGCTCCAGGGAAGAGGTGCATGGTGGTGGTGACGAGGTAGTAGTAATCGCCCACACGGATGATGTCCGGGTCAGGCGCATCAGCCCAGATGAATGGGTTCTTCACTTGGATGGTGGGTTGTGTGGTCACCGTCTTCAACTCAGAAGACGGAACATCCTGTGCACTGGCCATCGCCACCGCGCCCAGAATCAAAATCGTAGTAAACAGTTTTCTCATTTTGTTGTTAAGATTGTTATATGATATGGTTTTGAATCGATATTAAGTTTTGTGCTCCTGCACCTCCTGCTGAGGCTTGGAAAAACGATAATTTCCAATAATTACCGATAATTTGTTCCGATAAATACATGAACTTAACTTTCGGATGTCTGTTTGAAATTTCAGCAATATAAATTATTGGATAAAATTATTGGTAATTATTGGCAATTATCGTCTGTCGAAACACCAAAGGTGTTGAGAGCCACGATTTCCTCTTCTTCTTTTGCCGACAAAGGTACAAAAAAAGCAACGCCAGCATTTTTGCTGGCGTTGCAGAAGATTGTGCTTTTGATACAAAGCACGTGAGTGATTACCAGAGATCCTCGTCGGCTCCCTCCGACTGGATTTCCTCGATGAAGCGTTCTTTGGCAAGAACCTCCTTGCTAGAAGAAGCAGAACTGTTGTACACGTTGCTACCCATAGGGCTCACGCTAATCATCTGCTCCAATTCTGTTTTTACCACCTCCATTACAGGAGTCATATATATCTTTTTCATCTTTCGATTTTTTTTACTATTTATATTATACATTCATTCAACTTTCGGAAGTTACCGCTTCGCTCAGGAGTTAAAGGAGTTATAGGAGTTAAAGCCTATACTCTGTCAACTGTGGAGAGGAGTTCTCACGCCAGCATTACATTCGGCTTTAACTCCTCTAACTCCTTTAACTTCTTTAACTCCAAGAAAGTGGAGCTTGCG
>JAFSKK010000073.1 GCA_017448965.1 Bacteroidaceae bacterium
CTCGTGTTCCTGAGACAGCATAACCTTTACGTTTTATGCCATAAAGGTACAAAAAAATCTGCACATAGCCAAATTATTTCATGACTATGTGCAGAGATGAAGTGTCAAAAAGATGCTAACGGGACTTTTTCAGTGCCCTCCAAGCGACTACCCCTTTTTTTGTTTCTTAACTGATTGTTGCGAAAACAGGACTATTTTTCGAAATGTTGATAATCTTTGACCGTAGTCCATGAACCACCCCAAATGAAACCATGCTGTTTGAAGAGTTTATAACAGAGGTCGGAGGTGTTGATGAACGGGACAGGCGTCTTTTGTTTGGCTGTTCGGTTGGTTGCGTATGGTTTGCCATTGGCAGGCTCTACTTTGCCTGTGCTAAAGCGGATGCAGGGGTTGTAGAGAGGATTGATGTCAATGGCAAGACCTTGCGCATGCTTGGAGAGTGTTTTGCTGCCAGACACAACACGGAAATTGAAACAGGAAGAGTTATTGGCAGCCATACTTCGTTCGTCGTCGGCATCATACTCATCGATTAGCACCATGCGCTCAATCTTGTAGCCGGCATCGTATAGTTTGCGGAAGATGTCAAGCAGGTCGTTGGCAATCTCGGCGCTGCACACCAATTCTCCCAATTGCGTATTGCCATCCACGTTGCGATGCAAGACGTGCAGATAGCGAAGATGAGAGCGCGGTATTGTACAATCTTTCTTGTAAGACTTTCCCTGCATGCGGCTGAAGATGGCATCGCTGATAGGATACGCCTTGAAGCAGGAGTCGATACTATATGCCTTTATTGCCTCGTCGCTGACGACGGTGGCTGGTGTCCATTCACGCAACGCTTTTGTCTCTTCAGGAGCATAAAAAGAACATAGAAGAATGGAGAGGAGGAATAACAGAATTGTTCTCATTGTCACATGTTTTGTTTTTTTGTTTGCAAAAGTACGGAAAAGGAATCATATTTCAGTAAAATGTTGTAAATTCTTCACATTTCCCATTCAAAAATGTGACAATAAGTAGCTGCTCAAACATAAATCTTGATGGCTTCGTCATTAGAGACCGAGGTTTCTGTCCGTCTTTCTCTCTGTGCCGTTCACCGTCCTTTCCTGTTTAGAGGGTTAAACAATCTGTTTACTATTCGCGCCGTCTCTAAGAAAACCTCCCCGCCGCCCGTCGCGAACAGGCGAGCGGGCGCTCGACGACGAAGGAGACGCTTGGCTCGTCCAAGAACGTGTGGGGATGATGGTTTTCTTGTTCATATACATTTTGTTTTTACCATTTAATCCACTAAATCACATGTTCGTCCTCAAGATATGCTTTTAATCTGTGATACCCTTCAAGTTTGAAATCCCATTCTCTGGTGTCATCAGATGATTGGTTAGCAATGGACTCTTGGCTTAGCGGTTGGCTTGGCTTATCGACATCCGTAAACTTAAGACAGATGATGTCACCGACATTCATGCTTCCTCCATTCCAAGATAGGCTTTTGCCTTCAGGCATCGTCATTGCTCCTATTCCCCAGACAACCTCGTCATTGCGTGAAATTGTCAGCATAGCAGTTGCAATACCATTTGGAATTGCAACCTTAGTAATCTCATCCTTTTCCGCAACGCTGCTTTTTACAATTATACCTTTCATATTAGTCCCTTGTTTTTTAGTTCTTGTTGGAGTTTGTCGTATTTCTCTTTCAAGCGTTCCAGACTCTCCTTTGTTGTCTTTAATGGAACTGATACTTTATCTTTGCCAACATCGACCAAGCGGATATGGACTTCATCATTATGATGTATTTCCCCATCAAGCCAGATGTAACGGTTGAAGTCGTCAAATCCAGCGATTAAGACGCTGTTTGGGTTGATTGCCGAAACACCATAGATAAAATCAGCAATAACATGATTATCCGCAGCAACTACCATCGGCGCAGAATCATTTATCTTTATCTCAAATGCTAACATAGAAATCATTTAATGATGATGGTTTTCTTGTTCATTTTTCGTTTCTCTTATTTAATTTCTTTAAAAATCTTCTGCAATTGCTGTTCGAGTTCCTCTACACTGTTGGGTACGGAGATGATGGTGCCGTCGCGGTCGATGAGGAACAGGGCACTGTTGGCGGTGCCGTGCTTCTTGAACACTCCGAACTCATCGTCGAGGTCAACGAGGCAGGGCCACGGGTAGCCGTTGCGCTCGACGGCCTTGCGCATGGCATCGGTGGACTTGAACTCATGGGCAAGGCTGAACATGTTCAGACCTCGGTCACGGTACTGGTTGTAAAGGGGAATGAGGTCGTTGGCCTCGCGGATGCAGGGAGCGCACCACGATGCCCAGCAAATGACGAGCGTTAGGCAGTCTTTGTAATAGTCGGAAGCGCGGACTTGCTGACCGTCCATCGTGCGAATGTCATAATCGCTGTACTTGTGACCACAAATCTGATAGCCTAAGGCCTCCTGTTCGGCAATACGCTGGTGAACGGGATGGTCGCTGTAAAGGTCGGCATAAAGGCGATGATAGATGTCGAGCATGGCGGAAAGGCCAGTATCATTGTAGTGGAAGCCTTTGAGCCGCCCGTCCAGTTCAAACAGAAAACCAAGCATCGGGTGAGTTTCGTAGTAGTCGAGCGTCCACTGATGGTATCGGCGCTCCAGTTCGTTTGCTGCCGTCTCGTCGTTCCCATTCAACGCCTCATAAAGCGGCAGGAATTTCTCTTCGGCAGCTTGCTCCATAGCGTGCCACGCCTGATACTCCTTGCCCGTAGAAGTGACCTTGAACTTGTCGCCATCAAGGCTGATGGTGATGTTCGCCCCGTCCTCAGAAAAGAATGCGTCACTGCGGCTTGTCATACCTTTCTCCAAAACCTCACCGAAGTCCACGATGTGCCACCGTTCAATCTGCGTGTCCTCCACATCGCACTCGAAACGTCCATCCTTCACGGTCAGTTGCAGGGGGCTGTCCTTCGGGTCAGTGCCATCGCGGTAAATGACAAGTCCGACGGCCTTAGCCCCCTCGGCCACCGTGCCCTCAACGTGACATTTCACTTGCCCCTGCCCCGCCACTGCAACGAAGGCAAGCAGGAGGGTGATGATGGGTTGCTTGTTCATATTCGTTTCTTATTTTTAGTCTCATTACTTCCCGATAGCCTTACTTTCATTTCGTCTAACCTCTGCAAGAACAAATCGTAGTTATTGGAAAAGTAGTTAAGTGAGTTGC
>JAFSKK010000018.1 GCA_017448965.1 Bacteroidaceae bacterium
AAAGAAGTTAAAGGAGTTAGAGGAGTTAAAGCCGAATGTAATGCTGGCGTGAAAACTCCTCTCCACAGTTGACAGAGTATAGGCTTTAACTACTATAACTCCCTTAACTCCTGAGCGAAGCGGTAACTTCCGAAAGTTGAACAATTTACTATTTGTTCTTCAGATAGCTATCTACGGCCTCTGCTGTCTTGCGTCCTGATGCAATGGCACGTACCACAAGAGAGGCACCATTGGCAGCATCACCGCAGATGAATACATTCTTGGGATATTCGGGATGCTCGGGCTTGAGGAAACCCATAGCGAGGAGGACGAGTTCTGCCTTGATGATTTCGGGCTCACCAGCCTCCACCATGATGGGGCGGCCACCTTCTGGATTGGGCTTCCAATCAATAGGTTGCACACGCACTCCTGTCACCTTCCCATCTTCGCCAAGGAACTCCAGTGTGTTGATGTTCCAACGACGGGTGCAACCTTCCTCGTGCGAAGAGGTGGTCTTGAGGATGACGGGCCAATTGGGCCAAGGCGTATTGGGGTTATGACCAACAGGAGGCTTGGGCATGATTTCAATCTGGGTGACACTCTTGCATCCCTGACGATGTGCCGTGCCGATGCAGTCGGAGCCTGTATCTCCACCACCGATGACGAGCACGTTCTTCCCCTTGGCTGTCACGCGTTCCTCCTTCGAGAACTCCTTGCCTGCCAACACGCGGTTCTGCTGTGAGAGCAGTTCGAGTGCCAAGTGAATGCCCTTGAGTTCACGACCTGGTGCTTTTAAGTCACGGGCAGTCGGAGTGCCTGTTGCAATGACGATAGCATCAAAGTCCTTCAGGGCTTCATCGGTTGCCGTTACTGCTGCACCATACACAAACTTCACTCCTTCCTGCTCCATCACATCGATTCTGCGGTCGATAATCTTCTTGTTCAACTTGAAGTTGGGGATGCCGTATCTCAACAAACCGCCAGCGGCTTCGTTCTTCTCGAAGACGGTCACTTCGTAGCCCATATAGTTGAGGGCGTTGGCAGTGGAAAGTCCTGCGGGACCAGCACCGATGACAGCCACCTTCTTGCCGTTCCTCTCGGGGTGCTCGATGGTGACATAGCCCTCGAGAAAGGCTCTCTCAGCAATGGCACATTCGTTCTCACGGTTCGTCACGGCATCGCCAGTGGTGAGATAGAGTACGCAAGCCTTCTCGCAGAGGGCAGGGCAGATGCGTCCTGTGAATTCGGGGAACGGATTGGTCTTCTTCAGGATTTTATAGGCAGTTTCCCACTCGCCGCGATAGAGGGCATCGTTCCATTCGGGGTCTTTGTTGCCGAGAGGACAAGCCCAGTGACAGAAAGGTACACCGCAATCCATACAACGGCTTGCCTGTTCCTGTCGGTCTTTTGTGTTCAGTGTCTGTTCCACCTCACCAAAGTCATGAATACGGTCGTTGATGGGGCGATAACCAGCCTCCTTACGAGGCACAGTCAAAAATGCTTTTGGGTTTCCCATATAATGAATTGAAAATTGACGATTGAAATTCTCTAAACTATTATCTCTAAACTCTAGACTTTAATAGTCACGTTGCATGTCCGCAATCTTCTGTTGCAGTTTTGCCATCTGCTCTTCCTGCAGCACACGCTTGTACTCGATAGGCACTACCTGAATGAAGTCTTCCACATAGCGGTTCCAGTCGTCGAGCATGCGTCCTGCGAGTGCGCTGCCTGTGTGGAGATAGTGCTGACGGATGAGTTCGAGCAGTTCCTTACGGCTTACGGTATCCTCAACGAGGCCGAGCTCCACCATGTCCATGTTGCAGAAGTAGTCGAAGGTGTGTTCGGGGTCATACACATATGCCACGCCACCACTCATACCAGCGGCGAAGTTTCTGCCAGTCTTGCCGAGCACGACAACACGACCACCTGTCATATATTCGCAACAGTGGTCACCGGCACCTTCCACAACGGCGATGGCACCAGAGTTGCGCACGGCAAAGCGTTCGCCCACACGGCCATTCACGTAGAGTTCGCCGCTTGTGGCACCATACAAGCCTGTGTTGCCGGCAATGATGTTGTCCTCAGCCATGAAGTCCGCACTGCGTCGTGCTGGAGGCTGGATGCTGATGCGTCCGCCACTGAGACCCTTGCCGAAATAGTCGTTGGTTTCACCTTCGAGACGGATGTCAAGACCCTTCACGGCAAAGGCACCAAATGACTGTCCTGCCGAGCCTTTGAACTTCAGACGGATGGTGCCGTCGGGCAGCCCTGCCTCGCCATATTTCTTCGCCACCACGCCCGAAAGCATCGTGCACACGGCACGGTCGGTGTTGCGGATGGCATAGTCGAGACTTACCTCCTCGCCTTGCTCGATGGCGTTGGTTGATGCCTGAATGATGCTTTCGTCCTTCACACCGCCGACCTTCGTGAACTCTCCTCTGTCCCAATAGAGAGGCTTGTCGGTTTCGGGCTTGTGCAGCAGACGGGCAAAGTCGATAGTCTTCTGCTTGTCGGTGGCATGTTCGGTGTGCACTTCAATCAGTTCCGTATGGCCGATGATGTCCTTCAGATGGTGCACACCCATTTCAGAGAGGTATTCGCGCACCTGTTCAGCCAGGAAGGTGAAGAAGTTGACCACATATTCGGCACGACCCATGAATCGGGCACGAAGCCGTTCGTCCTGTGTGGCCACACCGACAGGACAAGTGTTCGTGTTGCACTTGCGCATCATCACACAGCCCAGCACGATGAGCGGTAAGGTACCGAATGAGAACTCGTCGGCACCGAGCATCGCCATGATCATCACATCCTTCGCGGTCTTCAGTTGACCGTCGGTTTGCAGGCGCACTTGGTTTCTCAGGCCGTTCAGCACCAGCGTCTGCTGGGTTTCTGCCAAGCCAATTTCAGGGCTGATGCCAGCGAAACGCATGCTCGATGCAGGACTGGCACCTGTACCACCTTCAGCACCGCTGATGACGATGAGGTCTGCCTTGGCCTTTGCCACACCTGCAGCAATTGTGCCCACGCCGCTCTCTGCAACTAATTTTACTGATACTGCGGCGGTTGGGTTGATGTTCTTCAAGTCGAAGATTAATTGCGCCAAATCCTCGATAGAGTAAATGTCATGATGAGGTGGGGGAGAAATAAGGCTAATTCCAGGAATGGCATTACGTGTCTTGGCAATGATCTTGTTCACCTTGAAGCCTGGCAGCTGACCACCCTCACCAGGCTTGGCTCCCTGTGCCACCTTGATCTGTATCTCCTCGGCATTCACCAAGTATTCAGCGGTCACGCCAAAGCGGCCTGAAGCAATCTGCTTCGTCTTGCTGGAGAGGGAAACGCCGTCCACGTCGGAGTGGTAGCGGGCATTGTCCTCACCGCCTTCACCCGTGTTGCTTCGTGCGCCCAACTTGTTCATCGCAAGTGCCAATGCCTCGTGTGCCTCAATGCTTAATGCACCGAAACTCATGGCACCTGTCACAAAGTGCTTCACGATGCTCTCCACTGGCTCCACCTCCTCAATTGGGGTAGGTTTCGCTGCTTTTTTCCATCCGAAGAAGTCACGGATGAAGATAGGCTTTTCCTTCTCGTCCACCATCTTTTCCCATTCCTGGAATTTCTTGTACGAGCCCAGACGAGTGGCAATCTGCAGGTTTGCAATTGTATCAGGATTCCAAGCGTGGAGAATGCCGTCCTTGCGGTAAGAGAACTGTCCGTTGTTGGGCAGGAACTCGTTAATTTCCGCAGGCTTGAAGGCCTCGTCGTGCAGACGGATGGCATCACGTGCGATGTCTGTCAGTCCGATGCCGCCAATGGTGCTCACCTCTGTGCCGAAATACCGTCTCAGCAGGTCTTCGCTCAGTCCGATGCTCTCGAAAATCTTGGCACCGCGATAGGAACGGATGGTTGAGATGCCCATCTTCGACATGATTTTCTTCAAGCCTTTATCAACAGCCTTGATGTAATGTGCCTCTGCGGTGGCATAATCCTCCTGAATCTTGTGCTTCTTCACCAAGTCATCCAGCACGGCAAAGGTCATGTAGGGACAGATGGCACTGGCACCATAGCCCAGTAGCAATGCCGCATGCATCACTTCGCGAATCTCACCGCTCTCCACAATCAGAGCCGTCTGCACACGCTTCTGGACACTGATGAGGTAGTGATGCACCGCACTCACCGCCAACAGGCTTGGGATGGCAGCACGCTTCTCGTCAATGTCTCTATCTGAGAGGATGATGTAGTTCACGCCTTCATCCACCGATGCTTCAGCCTCCTTGCACAAATCCTCAATGGCTTGTCTCAGTCCGCTGGCACCCTTCTCGATGTCGAAGAGCATCGCCAGTTTCTTCGTCTTGAAACCCTTGTAGCGGATGTTGCAGAGGATATCCAACTGCGTGTTTGTCAGCACAGGTTGTGGCAGACGCACCATCTTGCAGTTGCTGGCATCAGGCGTGAGGATGTTCGTGCCTACCGCACCGATATACTCTGTCAGGCTCATCACCAGTTCCTCGCGTATGGGGTCGATGGCAGGGTTGGTCACCTGCGCAAACTGCTGTCGGAAGTAGTTGAAGAAAATCTGGGGACGGTCGCTGATGACAGCCAGCGGCGTGTCGTTACCCATCGCTGCAACAGGCTCCTGTCCTGCCGTGGCCATTGGCACCACCGTCTTGTCGATGTCCTCCTGGCCGAAACCGAAGTTGACGAGTTTCCTTTCGTAGTTCTCCACCGAGTTTTCCACATGGCGGCCGCTCTTCAGCTTCTCCAGCTGGATGCGGTTCGTCGAGAGCCATTCACGGTAGGGATGCGCCTTGGCGAGCTGTTCCTTGATTTCTCCGTCATAATATATCTTGCCCTCCTGCGTATCGATGAGCAGAATCTTTCCAGGCTGCAAACGTCCCTTGTTTACCACATCGCCAGCTTCAAAGTCCATCACACCTACTTCACTCGCTACCACCATCATGCCGTTCTTCGTGATGGTGTAACGGCTGGGGCGCAAACCGTTTCTGTCCAGCATGCCGCCCGCAAAACGTCCGTCGCTGAAAAGCAGGGCGGCAGGGCCATCCCACGGCTCCATCAGGATGGAATGATATTCGTAGAACGCCTTCAGGTCTTCGCTGATGGGGTTCTTGTCGTTGAAACTCTCAGGCACGAGAATCGCCATCGCTTGTGGCAATGACAGGCCGCTCATTGTGAGGAACTCAAACACGTTGTCGAGACTAGCCGAGTCGCTCATGCCCTCCTGTACGATGGGGCGGATGTCCTTGATGTCCCCCAGTGCCTCGCTACTCAACACGCTCTCACGCGCCTTCATCCATCCCCGGTTGCCGCGAATCGTGTTGATTTCGCCGTTGTGGGCCAGCAGGCGGAAAGGCTGTGCCAGCTTCCACTTCGGGAACGTGTTGGTGGAGAAGCGTGAATGTACCAATGCCAGTCCGCTGGTGAAATAAGGGCTGGACAGGTCGGGGAAATAGCGTCTCAGCTGCCCGCTTGTCAGCATACCCTTGTAGATGATGTTCTTGCTTGACAAGGAGCAGATGTAGAAGTCCTCATTGTTGACGCGGTTCTCAATTCTCTTGCGTACCTTATATAATATACGGTCAAATGCCTCCACCTGTTCTTCGCTCACACCCGTCACAAACATCTGCTTGATGTCGGGCTCCACTTCTCGTGCACCCACACCCAGCACCTCTGGACAGGTTGGCACCGTGCGCAGGTGCATCAGCGTAAGCCCCTCGCGCTCAATCTCCTCTATCATCACATTCAGAATCTCCTGCTGGCTCTTTTCCTCCTTTGGCAGGAAAACCATTCCGGTGCCATACCTTCCCTTTTCAGGCACAGGAATGCCCTGCAGGAGAATAAACTCATGAGGAATCTGAACCAAAATGCCGGCACCGTCACCCGTCTTGTCGCGAGTCTCTGCTCCACGGTGCTCCATGTTCTCCAGCACCTTCAGCGCATTGTCCACCAACTCATGGCTTTTGCCTCCATGAATGTTGACCACCATGCCCACACCACAAGCGTCATGTTCGTAGGCCTTGCTGTACAAACCCAAATTACTCTTTTTCATGTCTTTTTGTACGATTATTTTGTTTGTGTTATGTGATTTCGGCGGCAAAGGTATGAAATGTATTTCATTTTGTTGCAAAATAATTTAAAAACTTTCAATTTGTCTTGAAAATAATTGGAAATAGTAGAAAAAAGAAAGTGTTTATGTAAAATTAGTGGTAAAAAGATTGGGAAAACATCGTTCCCCCATCGGACTTGATGATACAAGGCCCAATGGGGGAACGATGGTGAATGTATGTGATGATTTTGTATGGTTCCTGCTGATACTCAACGGTCGAGGTTCACCAACTTGTAATTGGTGGTGCCCATGCCGATTTTCTCGCCCCATTCTACGATATGGATGCCGTGCTGTCTTTCGATGCGCTGTTTCAGCGGGTCGGGATTGTTCTTGTCGTCTTTCTTCACCTGATAGATGAGGTCGTAGGCAGCACGGTCGCAGGCAACGGGGTCGGTGGAGGCGACGATGCCGATGTCCTGTATCTCTGGAGCATGAGGGTGAGCATCGCAGTCACAGTCGATGGAGATGTTGTTGAGCACATTGATATAAACGATGTTACCCTTGCCAAACCAGTCGGCAACTGCTTGTGCGGCGGCAGCCATACTTTCGAGGAAGGCATCCTGTGGTTGTGTGTACCGCCAACAGTCGGGAGTCTTGCTGGTCACTCCATGTGAGTGGATGTAGGCCTTTCCAGCCGTGGAGGCAAATCCGATGGATTGGTTCTTGAGCACACCACCGAAGCCGCCCATCACGTGCCCCTTGAAGTGGGCGAGATTGATGCAGAAGTCGTAGTTGCCGAGATGCTCCCCCACGATGTCATATTTAATCCAAGTCTTGTCCTTCACGGGGATGCGCAGGTCGCCGTGCTCGTCCATGATGTCGACGGCAAAGATGCTGTCGAAACCATGCTCGTGGATAGTCTCCCAATGCTTGCTCACATCCTGGCGGCTCCCACCATAGGCGGTGCAGCACTCCACAATGGTGCCGTTCACCTGCTCCACGAGGTTGCGGATGAGTGGGGGCTTGAGATAGTTGTTGCCACCGCTTTCGCCTGTGCTGATTTTCACGGCCACACGTCCGTGTTCCTTCACACCGAGTGCCTCATAGATTTTCACCAACGACTCAGGTGTGATTTCTTTGGTGAAATACACTTTTGCCTGTTGTGCCTGCGCACCCACAAGGGTGACAGCACAAAGCAAAATAGATGTCAGTAGTTTCTTCATACTTGTTCTTTTTTTGGGGGGCGTCCCTTAATCTGTCAGGGCAATAAACTGCGCTGGAGTTATCACACGAGGTGAGATGGGATAATGTTTCAGGTTTCCTGTCACGAGAAAAGAATCCTCATTGCTCAGAGATATTTCATAGAACACTCTATCATCTTCATCTGGCATCACCTCTGTATAATTTACCCTTGATGCCTCAACACCATGCTCGATGATGTGAGATATAAGAGCATCAGCTACTTCAGGAAGAATCTTGAGCTTTGCTCGGTGAAGCACCTCGTTATATTCATCGATGATGTCGGCATCGTACATTGGCACAAAACCATCATCCAACAAACGCCTCACCACCTTGGCTGTTACGGCGTCAGGATTCTTAGTGATAAGAGCCGACACAAGGACGTTGGTGTCAATCACTGCATACATCATGCGGTCTGTTGCTTTTTACGACGTTCTTCTCTGGCGGCACGAATCTCCGCATTGATTTCATCCAATGTGAGTTCTGGCTCCTGGCTGGCCTCTGCAAACCTGCGTTGTTGCATATACAAGTCAAGGGCACTGGGCGTTTCCGTCCTGTCTCCTCTGATTGTGAATGGAATGCTGCGACTCCTGATTACAGCATTCACAAAGATGTTGAAAGCCGTGTTAGCACTCATGCCAAACTGTGCACAAAGTGCATCAAACTGCGACTTCATGTCAGATTCTAATCTCACTGTAACTGCCGATTGTGCCATAAGCTATCGTTATCTATTTTTCTGTTACGGTGGCATTATGCCGCCAATTTGATGGCAAAATTACACCAATCTTTTGATACGAACAAATTTTCACAAGCTTTTTTTCTATTTCCCTTCAAAATTTTTGTAAAGAAAGTATCTGTACCTCTGGCATTTGACTTGAACGGAAAAAGGTTTATTATTCAAGTTTCGCAAGTTCTACTTTCTTGGAGTTAAAGAAGTTAAAGGAGTTAGAGGAGTTAAAGCCGAATGTAATGCTGGCGTGAAAACTCCTCTTCACAGTTGACAGTGTATAGGCTTTAACTCCTATAACTCCTTTAACTCCTGAGCGAAGCGGTAACTTCCGAAAGTTGTATTTATTATCTTTCTATTGTTTCATGTTACTTGTTGAGTAATTTTGTTTTTTGTTCCTGAAGTTCTTCTTCTGATAAGATACCTGCATTTTTTAGTTTTGTCAGTTTCTCCAATTCGTCTGCAATACTCATGGAAGAAGTCAAAGGTGTAATAGCAGGAGAAGGAGAAGAAAGTCAGCCTCCTTTTCGATGCTTCCACTGCCTCGGAAACGGTGTGACTCACACCGCCACCATCGGTCTGAGTCAGACCGACCCCCTCGGTGTGACTCACACCGATTTTGAGGTAGTGGAAGTGTCGTGTTGGTGGTGCTTCAACAGAGTAAGATGCGGCAGTGGAAGTGAAGAATTTGAGGAGGTGGGTTTCCCTCACTTTTTGGGGGATATGACCTTCATTCGTACCCACAGCCATCTTGGTACCAGTCGCCAGAAGAAGACGAGCAGGCGATAGCGCCAATCGATGGTGATGATGGCGCGGTTGTGGCGGATGCCCTTGGCGATGGAGAGGGCGACGCGGTGTGGGTCGAGTTGGAGAGGGTAGTGGTGACCGTCGGCAAGGAGAGGGGTGCGAACGAAGCCTGGACGGATGTCGTGGAAGTGGATGTGGTGGATGCCTCGGATGTGGCAGAGTTGGGTGAGGCATTCGAGGTAGTGGTTGATGTAGCGTTTGGTGGACGAGTAGGCAGGGGCGGCACCTAAACCTCGGGTGCCAGCGATGCTGCTGATGACGGCGAGGTGGCTGTCCTGTTCGGGATGCTGTTCAAAGTAGTGGAAGGCGGTGTCTGCCATTTGGGTGAAACCCAACACATTGGTGGCAACCGTCGCCATTTCTTTCTCTGTGTCGAGAGAGGGATTCTGATAGCCGATGCCAGCACTGTGGAAGTAAAGATTCATGCCACCCGTTTTCCCGATGAGGGTGAGTAGGCGTTTGGGAGCATCCTCCTTTGTGATGTCGATGCATTCAGTGGCGACCACATCGAGGTTCTTGCGCTGAATCTCTTGCAGCAAGGTTTGCCGCCTGCCAGCGATGCCTACCTGCCACCCTTGCGAGGTGAGCACTTTGACCAATTCAAGACCGATGCCTGAGGTGGCGCCTATGATGATGGCTTTCTTCTGTGTATCACTCATAACCTGATTTGTTGGTGTTGTGACTGCAAAGTTATCATATTTTTTCATCTTTCGGTTGATGTTTCATCTTTTATTTAAGTTTCGGATGTTGTTTTCGCCTTCGACGGACGAAGAAAAAACCAGAAAATCGTACCTTTGCCGAAGAATAGCAACTAAATGAAAGTAGATATGAACACAAAAGCATTCTTTTTTTCTGTCGTGGTGTGGATTCTTTCTGTTTTTGCCACATGGGCGGTGGCCTGCACCAATATCATTGTAGGCAAGGGCGCAAGCGTTGATGGTAGCGTGATGGTCAGTTACAATGCTGACTCGTATGGGATGTTTGGGAACATCTATCACCATACGGGCGGCAGGCATCTGGCTGGAGAGATGCGCAAGGTGTATGATTGGGATACGAACAAGTATCTGGGTGAGATTCCACAGGCGGCGGTGACTTACACGGTCAATGCGCAGATGAACGAGAAGCAGGTGAGCATCGCGGAGACCACGTTTGGTGGGCGTGAGGAACTGTGGAAAACTGAGGGAATGATTGATTACGGTTCGCTGATATACATCGCACTGGAACGGGCAACTTCGGCTCGTGAGGCCATCGAGGTGATGACGTCGCTGGTGGAACGGTATGGCTACTGCTCGGAGGGGGAGTCTTTCTCCATCTGCGACAAGCAGGAGGCGTGGATTCTGGAGATGATAGGGAAGGGTGCTGGCGAGAAGGGTGCTGTGTGGGCGGCTGTGCGCATTCCCGATGATTGTGTGTCGGCGCATGCCAATCAGAGCCGCATCACGCGCCTGAGTCAGTATGGCAAGAAACAGCTGATGTGCTCGAAGGATGTGATTGCGTTTGCCCGAAAGAAGGGCTACTTCACGGGCAAGGATGCGGACTTCTCGTTCCGCGATGCATACGCGCCTAACGATTTTGGTGCCGTGCGCTATTGCGAGGCACGTGTGTGGAGCATCTTCAACCGTTTTTGTGTAGGGATGGAGCAATATGTGGAGTATGCGAGGGGGAATGACTTGAAGGGTGAGATGCCGCTCTACATGAAGCCTAAGCAGAAAATATCGGTGAAGGATGTGATGAACGCGATGCGTGACCACTATGAGGATACGCCTTTCGACATTCGGAACGAGGTGGGCGCTGGTGCCTACAATATGCCTTATCGGCCTACACCGCTGGAGTGGGAGAGTGAGGGAAGGACCTACTTCAACGAAAGACCTGTCTCGACGCAGCAGACCGCCTTCTCGTTTGTGGGTCAGATGCGTGCCCAATATCCTGATGCCATCGGAGGTGTGGCGTGGGTGACGAACGATGATCCCAACATGGCTCCCTACGTGCCGCTCTATTGTGCCATCACGGAGGTGCCCAAGTGCTTCCGACGCATTGAGGGTGTGCAGGACGATGTCACCTTCTCGTGGGAAAGTGCCTTCTGGGTGCAGAATGCGGTGAGCAATATGGTGTATCCATATTATGAGAAGATGTTCCCCGATGTGCTGAAGGAGCGTGAGAAGATGGAGGAAATGGTGGCAGGAGAACCGTTGTTCGCCCAAGAGATGCTGACGTTCCTGCACAGCGAAGGCGAGGAGGCGCTGACAAAGCATCTCACGGATGCTGCCACCATTCAGGCAAACATGATGCTTGCTGCATGGGTGCATCTCTATGAATACCTGATGGTGAAGCACCTCGATATGGCGGTGAAGAAGGTGGATGCCGATGACCCCTTGCTGCAGAAATTCAAGAAAACAGAAAACGGATTGGCAGAACCGCCAACCCGTCCAGGTTATCCTGCCTCGTTCCGCAAGAAGATTGCGGAGGAGGAGGGAGAAAGATACTTGATGAAGAATTGAAAAATTGAAGAATTGAAGAATTGAAGTTTTTGGCTAACGCGATGCGCACTAACCGAATGGCAACTTCAATTCTTCAATTTTTTAATCCTTCAATTTTTACAGCGGCATGTTGCCGTGCTTCTTCGGTGGATTGCTCTGATTCTTGTTGCGCGACATCTCGAGTGCCTGAATGAGTCGCATGCGTGTGTCGCAAGGTGAGATAATCTCATCGATGTAACCGAGTTGTGCGGCTGGCATCGGATTGGCGAACTTCTGGCGATACTCCTCAATCTTCTGGGCACGCTCTTCGGGAGTGGCTTTGCGATAGAGGATGTTGCAGGCGCCTTCTGCTCCCATCACTGCGATTTCGGCAGTTGGGTAAGCGAGGTTCACGTCTGCTCCGATGCACTTTGAGTTCATCACGATGTAGGCTCCACCGTAGGCTTTGCGGGTGATGAGCGTGATTTTGGGCACTGTGGCTTCAGCGAAGGCATAGACAATCTTGGCTCCGTGACGGATGATGCCGTTGTGCTCTTGCTGCACGCCTGGCAGGAAGCCTGGCACATCTTCCACGGCGATGAGTGGGATGTTGAAGCAGTCGCAAAAGCGAATGAAGCGGGCTGCCTTGTCGGAAGCATCGATGTCGAGCGCACCTGCGAGGAAGTTGGGCTGATTGGCCACAAATCCCACCGTCCGTCCAGCCATACGTCCGAAACCGATGACGATGTTCTTGGCGAACTCGGGTTGAATCTCGAAGAAGTATTGCTGGTCGCACACAGGTTCGATGATGTGGCGGATGTCGTAGGGAACGTTCGGGTCGGCAGGTACCACGTTGTCGAGTTCGTGGCAGATGCGGTTCACTTCGTCGGTGACGGGGTGGATGGGTGCATCTTCCATGTTGTTGGAGGGAATGAAGCCGATCAGTTCGCGGATGGTCATGAGGGTCTCTTCATCGCTGTTGCAGATGAAGTGGCTCACGCCGCTCACGCTGTTGTGGGTCATCGCTCCACCCAGGGTTTCCTTGTCCACATCCTCGTTGGTGACGGCTTTCACCACATTAGGGCCTGTGACAAACATCTGGCTCTGTTCCTTCACCATGAGGATGAAGTCGGTGAGGGCAGGCGAGTAACACGAACCACCGGCACAGGGGCCAAGGATGGCGCTGATTTGAGGGATGACACCCGATGCCATCACGTTTCTCTTGAAGATGTGGGCAAAGCCTGTGAGCGATTCCACACCTTCCTGAATGCGGGCACCGCCCGAATCGTTCAGCCCGATGATGGGGGCACCGTTCTTGAGTGCCAAATCCTGCACCTTAGCGATTTTCTGCGCATTGGCTGCCGACAGCGAACCGCCCAGCACGGCGAAGTCGAAGGCATAGACAAAGACGATGCGTCCGTCTATTTTGCCGTAACCTGAAATGACGCCGTCGCCTTCGATGCGCTTCTTCTCCATACCGAAGTCGTTGCAGCGGTGCACGACATGTTTGTCCATCTCGACGAAAGTGCCACGGTCGAGAAGGGTCTCTATTCTCTCTCTTGCTGTAAGT
Organism: Bacteroidaceae bacterium; assembly: GCA_017448965.1. Classification (GTDB taxonomy): domain Bacteria; phylum Bacteroidota; class Bacteroidia; order Bacteroidales; family Bacteroidaceae; genus Minthosoma. The sequence goes on from JAFSKK010000018.1 coordinate 12,843, forward strand.
TTATTCATATATAAAATTGAAAAGTTGAAGAATTGAAAATTGAAGTTTTTGGCTAACGCGATGCGCATCAACCGAATGGCAACTTCAATTTTTCAATCTTTTAATTTTTTAATTCTAACTTGATGAGCGCCTGTTCCACACGAACGCTGTCGCCCACATTCACTAAAATTTCTTTCACCTTGCAGTCGGCACTCACCTTGTAGTTCGACTGCATCTTCATGGCCTCCATCGTGAGCACGGTGTCGCCCTCGTGGAGTTCGTCGCCAGGCTTCACGTAGATGTTGACAATCTTGCAAGGCATCGGAGCCGTGATGACATCGGCTTGGATGACATCTTGTGAGCCCCCACGTCGCATCTTCATGTATTTGGCTTGCGAGTCGAGCATGTCAATCTGATAGGTGGAGTAGTTGAGGTTCACACGATAGTGTTTCTCGCTTGCTTCGCGGATGAGTTCGGCATTGTATGAGTTGCCGTCGTAGATGAGGGAGCAGGTGCCGTTTTGCAGCATCGCCACATCCACATCGTACACTTTTCCGTCGATGTCTATCTTCACTTGGTTTCCCTCCTTGCTCAGCAGGGTCACCTCCAAGGTCTTATTTCCTACTTGTATTTCCACTGTTCTATTTACTATTTGACAATTTACGATTTACTATTTATGGATTGATTTTTTTATTTGACGATTCCCGTTTTACGACCGCACAGCAAATAGTTCATTCACTCAATTGCCCAATCAATCGTAAATAGTAAATCGTCAAATTGTAAATGCCTACACTCTCAGCACTCCCTTCTGCAATCCGAAAGCACGCCAGCGGCTGATGGCTGTGTTCTCTGCAGTGAGCGTGGTGGGCTTGTTCTCTTCGAGGTTCATCAGATAGTCGATATAGGCCGCGATGACTGCCATCGGTTCAGAGTCGTTCTTGAAACCTGGACGCGGACGCAAGCGGTCTTGGTTGCGCTCGATGAAGTACGTGTTGTAGTTGCCTTGTTTGAAGTCCGGCACATCGATGATGCGGCGCAGATAGCGGATGTTGGTGGTCAAGCCCGTAATCTTGTATTCGTAGAGCACACGACGCATGCGCTCAATGGCGTATTCGCGGCTAGTTGCCCACACGATGAGTTTGCCAATCATCGGGTCGTAATGCACAGGAATCTCGTAACCCTCATATACGTAGGAGTCGATGCGTGTGCCGATGCCGTGAGGTTCGGTGAGTTGCTTGATGACTCCAGGAGAGGGCATGAAGTTGTGCTCTGTGTCCTCCGCACAAATACGGCACTCGATGGCGTGACCACGCTGGCGAATGTCCTCCTGACGATAGCGCAGGGGTTGTCCGTCGGCAACAAGTATCTGCTCCTTCACGAGGTCGATGCCCACCACTTCCTCCGTGATGGGGTGCTCCACCTGCAAGCGTGTGTTCATTTCCAAGAAGTAGAACTTGTGGTACTTGTCCACGAGAAACTCAATCGTTCCTGCTCCTTCATATCCCACAGCACGTGCGGCTGCTACAGCCTTGGCGCCCATCTCCATGCGCAGGTTATAGTCGATGAACGGGCTCGGACTTTCCTCCACAATCTTCTGGTGACGACGCTGCACAGAGCACTCGCGGTCGAAGAGGTGAATCACGTTGCCATGCTTGTCGCCCAATATCTGGAACTCAATGTGATGAGGCTCCTCCACGAACTTCTCGATATAGACGGTGTCATCGCCGAAACCAGACATCGCCTCACTACGAGCCGCATTGTACATCTCCACCACATCTTCTTCCCGTTCGATGAGTCGCATACCTTTGCCGCCACCGCCCATAGAGGCTTTCAGCATGACGGGGAAGCCAATCTTCTTGGCCACCTCCACCGCTTCCTCTGCCGACTTGAGCGGTTCTTCCGTACCAGGCACCACAGGCACACCTGCCTCAATCATCTTGCGGCGGGCACTGATTTTGTCACCCATCTCCTCCATCGTTTCAGGACGAGGACCAATGAAGATGAAGCCCTCCTGCTCGCATCGACGGGCAAACTCCGAATTCTCAGAGAGGAAGCCATAACCAGGATGGATGGCATCCACCTTGTGCTTGTGGGCAGCTTCGAGAATGTGGTCAATGTTCAAATAACTGTCGCTGCTGCTTGCGCCACCGATGCATTCAGCCTCGTTGGCAAAGAGCACGTGACGAGAGAGACGGTCGGCGGTGCTATAGACAGCTACCGAACGGATGCCCATCTCGTAGCAGCTACGCATCACACGGATGGCGATCTCTCCACGATTTGCTACTAATATCTTTCTAATCATATCATTAATTGAGAAGTTATAGAAGTTAAAGGAGTTAAAGAAGTAAAAAGACGAAACTTTATCAACAACATGACATTTGTCTTTAACTTCGAGCGAAGCGATAACTTCTCTAACTTCTTTAACTTCTAAACAATAATTTTACATCAATCTAAGCGTGAAATATCCCAGTACCATACCGATTACACCGATCATGATACCCACTTTCAGCATCTCGTTCTGCTTCACCAGACCCGTAGAGTGGGCAATGGCATTAGGAGGTGTGCTGATAGGCAGACACATCGAAACGGAGGCTGTGATGGCAATGGCGATGAGCATAGTGGACACGCCACCGATGCTGTCAAGCCTGTCGCCCATACCCTTGCAGACAACAGCCAATACAGGAACCAAAAGTGCTGTTGTGGCGGTGTTGCTGATGAAGTTCGACATCGCGTAGCACAAAAGCATGGCAATGATGAGAATCACGAGTGGTGACCACTGGTCAAACGGAATGCTCTGGATAGCGTTCTCAGCCAAGCCAGACTCGTTGAGCGCTACACCGAGGGCGAAACCTCCTGCCACCATCCACAGCACACTCCAGTTCACACCCTGCAGGTCTTTAGCGGTGATGACGCCCGTAGCAGCAAACACTGCGATTGGAATCATGGCTACCGTGTTGGCATTCACTCCAGTCACTTTGTCCAAAAGCCAGAAGAGAATTGTCACGATGAAGGTCACAATCACCACCACTGTGCGCCAGTTGTGCTGAATGTTGCCCTCGATGTTCAGTTCGATGGTCTTCTGCTTGAAGGGGAAGAGCCGCAGGAGCAGCCACCAGCCGAAGATGAGCAAGATGAGCGTCATCGGCACCATGTACAGCATCCACTCACCGAAACCGATGTTGAGGTTCATGCCTTCGGGGTCGTTCAGATACTTTAGCGCAATCATGTTAGGAGGCGTACCGATGGGGGTTCCGATGCCACCGATGTTGGCTCCCAACGGGATAGCGAGCGTCAGTGCCACACGTCCTTTTCCGTCGGCAGGAAGTGCTTTGAACACGGGTGCCAGGAATGTGAGCATCATGGCTGCTGTGGCCGTGTTGCTGATGAACATGGAGAACAAACCTGTGATGAGGATAAAGCCTAAGAGCACCACCTCACTCTTCTTGCCAAAAGGCTTCAGCAGATAGCGAGCCATCACCACATCCAGACCACTCTTCGTAGTTGCGATGGCCAACACGAATCCACCTAAGAACAGAATGATGATGGGGTCGGCAAAGGTCGCCATCAGCACTTTGTAGCTCAGCAGATTCGACTTCTCCAGACCTGATGTGTAGAAACTCAAGGCACTGTCTGATGTGGCGAACAGCAGCATGCAGATGAGGCACACCGATGTGGCCCAAGCGGGAATGGCTTCCGTCAACCACATCAGCGTGGCGAATACGAAAAGGGCGATGATGCGTTGCTGTATCACCGTCAGTCCCTCGATGCCGAAACACTCAGTCGGCAGACAGGCCACCACCACGGTTGCGATGATGGAGATGACCGACGCAATGAAGGATTTGTTGTTAAACCTTTTCGACAATTGGTTGCCGAATTTATCCCCTCTTTGTGGTTCCAGCTTCTTGAACATCTGAAGATGGAACAATTTGTTGTTAAATAGTGACATATAGTAATTGGTTAGAAACTTCGTAATTGAGTGCCCTTGCATCACTGCAAAGGCACTCCAGCATTTACAACACTTTTATTTGATATTTTAAGGATTTCCTCTCCAATCCATGCCGCACATCCACAGGGGGAGACAAACCCCTCGATGGAAGCGTCTCCAGCATAGCATCACAAATGCACGGCTGTTTTGCATGACAAAAATGTTATCAGTTTCCGTTCATGTCCGTAGTCCCGCAGACATGCGTCACAATGGCAAATGGCAGGTCTTCTGACTCGTCCTACAAGGTGTGCGGTCTTCCCGGCTCAATCCAAAGTTCCGTCGCGTGGCGAAACAACTTCGGTACCAGTGACACGATGTGCAACCTGTTAAAAAGGACTCACAGCATCGGGTAATGTCGCAGAATTGGATCACTGAAGTGAGTCCTCACTGCATTCCCATCTTAGCTCCGTCGCCACACGAACCGTTCGTGGCATCATGTGGGGGAGAACCAAATGCGGTGCAAAGGTACGATTAAGTGAGAGAATAACCAAATTTTTTTGAGTTTTTCCGAACGAGAGTACCTTCGGTGAAACCAACGTAAGATTTTTTGTGTTTTATTTTTCGCTTTTTCCTTTTTTTTGTACCTTTGGCGGAAAATTAACTAACTGACTCACATGAATAAGCTTTTTTACCCTTTATTGACTTTGTTGTTTGTGTTCATTTTAGGGACATCGCACTTGTATGCACAATATATTGAGACGCACGATGGGAAAGTGGAGGTGAATGTGCCTCTGAGCGAGTTTGCGGAGCACCAGCAGACGCTGTTCAACTTTGACTGGAAGTTTTGTTTGGGCAATCCTGACGGAGCTGAACGTAATGATTTCGACGATAGCGGGTGGCGCACGTTGGATGTGCCTCACGACTATCAGTTTGAGCAGCCGTGGGATGAGCACGAAGACAAGGGACGTGGATTCAAACCCATGTGTGAGGGTTGGTACCGCAAGACTTTCAGCGTTCCTGAGGCGTTGAAGGGCAGGCGCATCGTGTTGGACTTCGAAGGTGTGATGTATGTGAGCGATGTGTATGTGAACGGGAAGAAGGTGGCAAGCAATGAATATGGCTACACGGGTTTCGAGGCAGACATCTCGAAAGCGGTGCGATATGGGGAAGAGAACGTGGTGGCTGTCTATTCCAACACGGGACCCAAGAACGGCAGCCGCTGGTACACGGGTGGCGGTATCTATCGCAACGTGTGGCTGAAGGTGAGCAATCAAACACGAATCGCTCGGCACGGGTTGTATGTACAGACAGATGGTGACAAGGTGAACGTGCAGGTGCAGGTGGTCGGTTGGCAACGCCACAATATTAAAATATATACGCGCGTGAAAGATGCGCAGGGCAGGGTGATGGCCTCTGCTGAACAGGGAATGCCCGACCACACGACACAGAACAATACGGAAGTCCTCCTTCCGACAATGAGCGTGCAGAATCCTGCCTTATGGGATTTGAACACCCCCAATCTCTACACCGTTGAAGCCCTTCTGCAAGAGGATGGTGTGGCCATCGACTCTGTGGCCGACCAGTTCGGTTTCCGCACCATCGAATATGACACCAATTACGGTTTTAAGCTGAATGGTAGGAAGGTGTTCCTCACAGGCATTGCCAACCATCACGATCTTGGCGCCGTAGGTGTGGCAGCATTTCCGACAGCTTTAGAGCGTCAGATGCGTCAACTCAAAGCCTTTGGTTTCAATGCTATCCGCTGTTCGCACAATCCCTACTCGGAAGACTTCTACCGCATTGCCGACAAGGTTGGTCTGCTCGTAGTGGACGAACTCATCGACAAGTGGTCGGATAAGGACTATTGGGGTGGTCGTAAGCCTTTCATGCAGATTTGGCCAGAACTGATGCAGGAGTGGGTGAAGCGTGACCGCAACCATCCTTCTGTCGTGTTGTGGAGCCTCGGCAACGAACTCCAGACACGTTCCGACTGGAGCGGCTATCAGACCAACGACTGGGGCATCACCACCTACCGCATTTTCGACCAGATGGTGAAACGATACGATAAGACACGTCCCACTACTGTGGCGATGTTTCCAGCCAGAGCGGGGGCACAACGCAACACGCCCGATTTCAGAACCTATCTCGTGCCGCCTGAATTGGCGTGTGTGACCGAGGTGGCTTCGTTCAACTATCAGTGGGATGCCTATCATGGTTACTACGAGCATGCACCGCATCTCATCCTCTTCCAGAGCGAGGCGGTGACCAATCAGTTGCAGCAACCTTTCTACGGCATGAATCGTCAGCGTGGTGTGGGTCTCTGCTGGTGGGGTGCTATCGAATACTGGGGTGAGTCGAACGAATGGCCGAAGAAAGGATGGAACTACTCCTTCTTCAGCCACACTTTGCAACCCTATCCGCAAGCCTATCTCATCAAGTCGTGCATCCAGCCCGACGAGCCCGTGGTGCGCATCGGAGTGGTGGATGGGAAAGGCGAGAGCCTCGAATGGAACGACATCAAGGTGGGACAGCAACGCATCAATCGCAACTGGAATCAGGCTCAAGGTTCACACCCCAATGTGTTCACCTACACCAATGCTGATGAGGTGGAACTCCTTTATAATGGTCAATCTTTAGGTGTTCAGCAAAATGACACGACCGACATCGCGAAGCGCAACATCATCCTGTGGTCGGGCATTGACTATGCTGCTGGTGGAAAACTCATCGCAGTCGCCCGAACAAAAGGTAAGGAAGTGGCGCGTGACGAGATTCAGACGACGGGCAAGGCCGTTGGCCTGAAAATAGTGGAAGAAGAAAAAGAAGGGTGGAGTGCCGACGGAATGACGCTCAAGTATCTCAACATCTACGCTGTTGACAGCAAGGGACGAATCGTTCCCAATGCCACCGATGAGGTGAGTGTGAACGTAACTGGTGCTGCCACCTTCGTTGCCCTCGACAACGGCGACCACTACACCGACGACCTCTTCTGCGATGTGACCACCAAGAGGATGCAGACGGGATATATGCAGTGCATCCTCCGCAGTAAACGAAAAGCGGGCAAGGTGACACTTACCGTATCCTCGCCCACTCTGAAAGGTACAAAACTCTCGTTGAGTTACTAATTTTCAATTACTCTTCCCATAACCGTTCCAGATATTGCTGGTGACAGACGATGCTGTCGATACCGATGGTGTGCTGCTGGAAACGATGGTCATGTTGGAAGGCATCTTGCTGTTGGAAGGAACCTTGAAGTAGAACTTCGTGGTGCCTCCGCTCTGGAATGAGTACCAATTGCCCTTGCTGTAGGAAGCCGACTTCGAGGTCACTCCCGTGAGGCTGCTGCCGCTTTCCAATCCACCGATGGCAACGACATTGCCGCCTGTGATGCAGAGTTTCTTGCCACCCTCGGTGTTGGCATCGATGCCCACTTCTGGAGAGGTGGTGGCTACAGCAAACACATTGCCTCCCTTGATATAGAAATCACCGTTGGCATCGAGTCCGTCGTTGCCGCTGCTGTTGCCCATCACGTAGCCACCGCTGATGGTGAAGTCGCTGGCTGAGTTGATGGCATCGTCGCTTGACTCCGCATAGACGTAGCCGTCGGTAATTTCGATGGTGCTCTTCGACTCGATGGCCTCGTGGTTGCTGGCGATGGCAACGATGGTGCCGCCGTTGATGACGATGCCGCCTCGATAGGTGTAGTTCTTATTCTCACTGCCTCCACCTGGGAAGCCGCCTCCGCCGCCTGGTTGTCCACCACCACCGGGCTGTCCGCCTCCACCAGGGAAGCTGCCAGCACGCGATGTGGTCGTTCCTTCCACTTCGAATCTGGCACCAGCCTTGATGGCCTTGGCCGATGCGGAGTAGTTGCCCGAACTGTAGTTGGAGCCTGATGCTTGAGCAGTGAGGGCTCCGCCCGTGATGGTGAGTGTGCTGTCACACTTCAATCCCTTGCCGCCTGTGCCTGTGCTGGTGAGGGTGATGGTGCCGCCCGAGATGAGCATGTCGTAGTCGGCATTGAGGCCAGCGCAGCCCTTGCCGTCAGCATCCAGTTGATCGGTGGCTCCTCCACCTGTACATTTCACGGTGATAGTGCCGCCGCTGATGGTCATGTTGCCGCTGCCGTCATCTATGTCAGATTTGATGCCCTTGCTGGCTGCTCCGCTCATGGTTACGTCGATGGTGCCGCCCTTGATGTCCACTTCGCCTGCCTTGATGCCTCTGGCTGTGCAGAAGTAGGTGCTGGTTGATTTGGTGACACCCGTATTGTTGATGGTCAGTTTACCTGCGTTGTCGGTTGTTGAGGTGAATGTTCCTTCGCAGGCGATGCCTCGTCCAGCAGCACCCTGCACGTTGATGGTGATGTCGCCACCGCTCTGGGTGAAGCCTCCGTCAGCCTTGAATCCTGCGGTGTAGGAAGGATCTACGTAACCTTGTGCGTCGATGGTGTTGAGGTCGATGGCACCGTTGGCATACAGTTTCACCGTTCCGTCGCTCACGGAGATGTCGCCTTCGGCCTTCAAGCACTTACCTGCTGTGGTGGTCGAAGGAACCGTCACCGTCAGGGTTCCACCCTCGATATAGATGTTGCCTGAGTCTTCATCATCATGCGCCTCAATGCCAGCATCTTTGTCTGCCGCAATTTCCCCTGTGGAGGTCTCACCGTCCAGATCAGCCTGTATGCCGTCATCGCCAACACCGCTGATGGTCACCGTTCCGCTCTTCATCAGGAAGTATTCGTTGCAGCAGAGGCCGTCCTTCACCGCGCTGGTGATGTTCAGCGTCAGGTTCTTCACGGTGATGTAGTCGCCACTCTTGATGCCATGCTTGGAGTTGCCCACCACGTTCAGCGTGCCGTTGCCTTGCAGTTGCAACTGTCCCTTGCTATAGATGCAGGCATTCTGCTCACCACCAGCACAGTCGGCAAGGGTGTTCTCCGTTCCCTTCTTCGCGCTGAGTTGGATGCGCTTCTTGTTGGCGATGTTGATGGCAGCCCCCGTTGTACAGGTCAAATTGATGCCTGCCAATGCCACCGTACACTTGTACGAGCCAGAGAGGGCAAACTGCCCGTCGGTCGAGGTGCCGCTGAGCTGGTAGGTGATTTCGTCATCATCCACCGCATCGGTGTTGCTCTGTGCGATGGATACGTAACCATTGCTGATGGTGGGTTCCACATACTGTGCCACATTGCCCGCCACTTTGACGGTGGCCGATGTGCCGCTGTAGGCAACGGTCACGAGGTTGTCAGTCACCTCGGTGTTATCCACCGTCATGCTGGTGATGTCGCTGAGGGTGAACTCCTTGCCCATGATGGTCAGTGTGGTGCCATCAGAGTAGGTCATCTCGCCTGCTTGAGCGGCAGGGAATTGATAGGTGACGTTGCCCACTTGCACGTTCAGTGTCTGGGCAGTTGCCGTGAGAGCCATGAGTCCTACGGCAAGTAATGATAGTGCCTTCTTCATTTTACCGCAATTTTATAGGTTCCACTCTTGCTCTTCACCACATACACACCCTTGTGCAACAGGCCTTTGGACATCTTGCGTCCGTTCAGGTCGTAAATCTCAGCCACCTCATCCAAGTCTTGCAGAGAGATGGACTTGATGTCGGTGGACTCAGAAGTTTCGTCGGTTGTTGAGAAGTACATCTTGCTCAGGTTCGAGAGGGTGAACGACTGATCGCCAGCCGTCAGCGTGGAACCCGAAATGGAGATGTTCAGCGATGCAACAGAGACGGAAATCTTTGCCCCTTCGGTCGTCTCGAAGGTCAGATAGGTGTAGCTCTCGGCTTCGTTCTCTGCATGAGCCACAAACGCACCTATCATGAACGTCAATAACAGAAATAGTTTCTTCATAATCATGATGTTTGGTAATAGCTAATTAGTCATTTTGCGCGGCAAAATTACGGCATTTTTAGGGAAAATAACGTAACAATTGGGCTGAAAAGTATGGCAAAAGGTCGGATAAAATGGATTTTTTGCTAAAAAATAGTTGGAATATAGGTGCTTTTTTTTACATTTGTGCCGAAAAGAACAAAACGACATGAGAGATAACACGAAGAGACATGCTTCCACCCAGTATCTGCTCCACCAGATGAGCGACCTCATCGAGGAGCGCGGCATGATGATGGTTGACTATACGGGCAGCATGATTGTGAACAATGAAGAGTACATCTCGCCTTATTCCGTTGTTGCGCTGTGTCATCAGGGAAGTGCTGAGAGTGAATACGACATGAACCCCGTCCAATTCCAGGCACACGACATTTCCGTGATGCGTCCGGGTCATGTGCTCAAGAACATTGCTATATCTGCCGACTATTCAGCGCAGTTGATTGTCACCTCAACCTCCTATCTCAACAGGATGCGGCAGCAGTATCTCACCCACCATCTCGCCTCCTATCAAAACTTCGACACGCACCCCTGTCAGCATCTCACCGATGAGCAATACCGTCAGGTGTGCGATGCTTTTAGCCTCATGCAGACAGCCTGCAATGTGGAGGGCTTCTACAGGGAGGAAATGATATCGAGCACGTTTCACACGTTGATGGTGCTGCTCAGCACATACCGTCACGAACTCAACGAGACCCTGCAGGACACCAGCCGACAATTGTCTTCACAATTCAACAATGCCGTCATTGAGCACTACCGCCAATCGCGCGAAGTGAGCTTCTATGCCCGTATGTTCCACTTCTCACCCAAGTATTTCTCCACGCTCATCAAGCAAGAAACAGGAGTCAGTGCAGGCGAATGGATTGATCGCTATGTCATCCTGCAGGCAAAGGCGCTGCTCGACCGTCGGCACGACCTCACCATTCAGCAAATAACAGTCCAACTGGGCTTCTCCGAACAGGCCTCCTTCAGCCGTTTCTTCAAGAAGCAGACAGGGCTTTCGCCCACGGAGTACAGGGGAAAGAAAGGAGAACCTTAGTAGTTCTCCTTCTTCAGTTCGAAATAAGCCTGTGGATGGTTGCACACAGGACAGACCTCCGGTGCCTGCTTGCCCACGTGGATGTGTCCGCAGTTGCGGCATTGCCAGATGCAGTCTCCATCGCGGCTGAACACCACCTTCTCCTCAATGTTCTGCAGCAGTTTCTTGTACTTCTCCTCGTGCACCTTCTCGATGGCTGCCACCCCTTCGAACAAGTCGGCAATCTCGTCGAATCCCTCCTCGCGTGCTTCCTTTGCCATGCGAGGATACATGTCTGTCCACTCCTCGTTCTCGCCCTCGGCAGCATCCTTCAGGTTCTCCATCGTGGAATTGATGCCGTGAATGAGCTTGAACCACAGCTTGGCATGCTCCTTCTCCTGATCGGCCGTCTCGGTGAAGAGTTCGGAAATCTGCTCAAACCCTTCCTTCTTCGCCTTCGATGCATAATAAGTGTACTTATTCCTGGCTTGCGATTCGCCCGCGAATGCAGCCCACAAGTTCGCCTCCGTCCTTGTGCCTTTCAAATCTTTTCCCATAAGTCTTAGAATTACGTTGTTGAAAAATTGTTATTGCTGCAAAAGTACATGATTATCGCCACATCCGCAAATAAAAATGCCTCTTTTTTCATCGTCTCTGCAAATTTACGTCTGAAAGTGTCACACTCCCTGCGACTCTTATGCCTTGTCACACTCTCTTCCACTGCCTCTAAACCGACGTCCCCGACGTCGGCAAGTCGATGTCCCCGATGTCGGTCGACCGACGTCGGGGACATCGGTTTAGAGGCTGTGGAAGGAAGTCATGAGAGGTGACGGCGTGGAGACAATGGAGGATGTGCCGTTGAGGAGTGAGGAGGCTCTGAAAGTGTTCACGTTCGCTCTCCTTTAGCTCAACGGAGTCAAAAAAAAGTGAAAAAAATAGTTTTTTCTTTTGTATTGTGCTCACTTATCCGTACCTTTGTGGCAGAATGTATTTTTCACAAAAAAAAATGAAGATTATGGATCAAGAACTTATCAAGCAGTGTACGGAAGAGGCTCAGAAGTGGCTCTCTCCAGCGTTTGATGCCGAGACTCAGGCAGAAGTGAAGGCGATGCTCGATGCAGAGGACAAGACGGCGCTCATCGATGCTTTTTATCAGAATTTGGAGTTTGGTACCGGCGGTTTGCGCGGTATCATGGGTGCGGGCACGAACCGCATGAACAAGTACATCGTGGGTATGGCCACGCAGGGTTTTGCCAACTACATCCTCAAGGCGTTTGCCGGCAAGAAGGACATCAGTGTGGTGGTGGGTCATGACTGCCGCAACAACTCTCGCCTCTTTGCTGAGACGGTGGCTGACATCTTCTCTGCCAACGGCATCAAGGCTTATCTCTTCGAGAGCCTGCGTCCTACGCCAGAGATTTCCTTCGCCATCCGTCAGCTGGGTGCCCAGGCAGGTGTGAACATCACCGCCAGCCACAACCCTCGCGAGTACAACGGCTACAAGGCTTACTGGGATGACGGTGCACAGGTGTTGGCTCCGCACGACACGGGCATCATCGACGAGGTGAACAAGGTGACGATTGACCAGGTGAAGTTCACGCCTAACAACGACCTCATTCAGATTATCGGTGGCGAAATGGACATCGACTACCTGAATGCGGTGCATGAGGCACTGGTTGACCAAGAAGTGATTAACCGTCAGAAAGACCTCTGTATCGTTTATTCTCCACTGCACGGAACAGGCCGCGTGATTATCCCTGCTGCCCTGCGTACTTGGGGCTTCCAGAATATCAACGTGGTGAAGGAGCAGATGGTGATTGACGGCAACTTCCCAACGGTGGTTTCGCCTAATCCCGAGAACTCTGAGGCTATGACGCTGGGTATGCAGCTGGGTACGAAACTCAATGCTGACCTCGTGCTGGCTTCCGACCCTGATGCTGACCGTCTGGCTGTCGTTTGCCGCGACCCGAAGGGCGAGTGGTGCATCCTCAACGGTAACCAAACTGCCTTGATGCTCTCCTATTATATTATTGAGAACAAGAAGAAACTGGGTCAGCTGAAGGGCAACGAGTTCATGGTGAAGACCATCGTGACCACCGAAACTATCGCTGAAATCGCCAAGCGCAACAACGTGGAGATTCGCGATGTCTATACAGGCTTCAAGTGGATTGCCCGCGAAATCAAGCTCTCCGAGGGCGTGAAGAAGTACATCGGCGGTGGTGAGGAATCGTTCGGTTACCTGCCATTCGACAAGGTGCGCGACAAGGACAGCCCTGCTTCCATCTGTCTGCTCTGCGAAATTGCAGCATGGGCAAAGGACAACGGCATGACGCTCTACGACCTCTTGATGAAGATTTATCTCGACTATGGTTTCGCTTATCAGAACGCCATCTCCGTGACCAAGCCAGGCAAGAGCGGTGCTGACGAAATCAAGCAGATGATGGAAGACTTCCGCAAGACTCCTCCAACATCGCTGGGTGGCAGCCCTGTGGTGTGCGTGAAGGACTACAAAACCCTCAAGCAAGTTTGCGACGGCAAGGAATCAGCCATCGACATGCCAGCCACCAGCAACGTGCTCCAGTGGTTCACCGCCGATGGTACCAAGATTTCTGTGCGACCATCAGGCACTGAGCCCAAGATCAAGTTCTACGTGGAGGTGAAGGGCGAGATGGGATGTGCCAAGTGCTATCCATCTGCCACCGCCGAAGCCAAGGCCAAGGTGGATGCCATCAAGGTGGACTTGGGACTGTGAGTAAAGGGAAAAAGTAAAAGTGAAAAGTGAAAAATTTGCTACCGCAGTAGTAGGCCAACAGGTGACGTACTCATGCGGTAGCAAATTTTTCAC
>JAFSKK010000019.1 GCA_017448965.1 Bacteroidaceae bacterium
AAAATTGTCTAACTTTTTGTTGGAGAAATCATCCACAAACGGAACAAATGTAAGTTCTGAAAACCGATTTCATCAATAATAGGAACTTTGAAATTGACATTTTGTAAGTGATTTTTTCTAATGACCGATTTGGGTTTATTATAAAGGAAGGCTACTCGTCAGTTGAAGGCATCCCAAGCAAGAAGGAGCACGGCACCCACATTTACGACTTGCAAGGACGTCAGGTCAATGCTCCTTCGAAGGGAGTGTATCTCCACAAGGGGAGAAAGATGCTATTTTGAGGGTGTTGACATTAAACACTTTCTGAGGAAGGACAAACCTGTATTTTTACAGGAAGACGCTGACGGCGAGCAGGAGACCGAAGAGGAAGATGTTGCGGGCGGTGGCTCCGAGCACTTGGTTGAGTGCCTTGCCTTCGAGGGATTTGAGTTGACGGAAAGTGCGGAAATGGAGGATGAGGTAAATAAGCATCAGAGGATAGCGGATGCTGGAGAAGGGGTAAAGAAAGAGGGCGACGAAAGCGAGGATGGTGGAGAAGACTCCCAGCCAAAGGTAGATGTCGGCAGCATCTTGTTCAGTTTCTATGCGCCCCTTTTCCTCGCCATATCGCTTGATGCGCGACTCCATCATGCGGACAACAATGGTGCGCTTGCCACTCACACAGTCCTGGTTGCGGTCGCGGTAGTTGTTGACCATGAGGAGATTGTCGGTCGCCATTCCCATAGCGAAGCCTGCGATGACAAGGGGGATGTTCCATCCGCCATCGGTCATGACGTAGTAGGTGAAGATGACGGGGATGAGTCCGAAGAAGATGAGCACCAGCAGGTCGCCCCAACCGAGGTAGGAAAGGCGTGTGGTGTAGAGGAAGCAGAAGAGGACGCAGAGGATGCCCACGATGAGGAGTTCCCACTGCGTATGGACGAGCAGGATGCCGATGCCCACAAGACAGGAGAGCACGGTCATGATGCCGATGCCCCACTGCATGGCACGTGGAGTGATCCACCCTTGTGCACAAGCGCGTTCAGGTCCCAGACGGTCTTCGCGGTCGGTGCCTTTGCGGAAGTCGAAATAGTCGTTGATGAGGTTGGCATCAATCTGCATAAAGATGGCGAAGAGGAGGCAGAGGAGGAAGGAAGAATTGAAGAATTGAAGAATTGAAGAATTGAAGTCTTGTATAAAGTTGGGGGTGTCGCGGAGGATGCGGGCGTATGCAAATGCACCACCAACCAACACGGGGGCGATGGCTCCTGTGAGTGTCTTGGGTCGGGCGGCGAGCACCCATGCTTTGAGAGAGTTGGTCTTTACCATGTCAGGAAACGCCCTGCGCGTGGGCTGTCTATTCGTCTTCACCCTTCCAATACTGGATGGTCAGGGTGTTGTTGGTGAAGAACATGGCGCCAAAGCCACGACGGTCGTTGTTCTTGTACTTGCCGTAATAGTAGTTACCATTATTATAATAGTAGATGCCGAGTCCGTCGCGCTTGCCATTGACGGTCTCACCCACATACTTGTCGCCATTCTGATAGGTGAGCGACTCGAAGCGGTAGGTCTTGCCATAGTCGGCAGGAAGGAGGTATTTGTCGCCGTCCTTCATGATGTAGAGCGGGTCGCCTGTGGTCAAATCGTAACAAATGTAATGGTCGTTGCTTCCCACCTTGGCCACTTGTGTGCCCAGTTTGATGCCGAAGAGGAAATTGCCCAGACGGTATTGCCCATAGACAACCCCGTCGTTGTCGGTATAGTATGCCCCGAAGCCATAGACATTGCGAGTGCGGGTGATCTGTCCGAAATACTGCCCATAGGATGATTTAGCGACACCGCTGGCGAAGTCTTTCACATAATCGACGAATGCCGCATCGTACTGTGAGGGTATCTGAGGATATTTGTCGAGGCGGGCAAACTGAGCCTTTGCCGTCAGCACAAAACAGGTTGGCAACATGATAGCCAAGAATAGTATTTTACGCATGGGATGTATAATTTTACTAAAAAAACTGTGCAAAAGTACACATAAATACTGAATTTTACGACAAGGGATTAAACCTTTTGTTAACTTTGCAGTCGATTTAGCTGTATTCTTGAAAAAAACTATAATAACAAATCACAATATGAAGAAATTTTTACTCACTCTGTCCCTCACTTTGGTGGGGCTAAGTGTTACGGCCCAGTCGAAATATAACGTGACAGGATACATCCTGGACGAAGAGACTGGAGAGGGCATTTTGTCGGCTTCTGTGCGTATTCTTTCTCTGCCAGACAGCACGATGAAAGGTGGTGCAGCAACCGATGCCAATGGTTCTTTTACGGTAAAAGACATCGAGAAAGGAAAGTATGTGGCGAAAATCACGTTTGTCGGCTACAAGGAGCGCTTGATGCCTTTCGACACGAGCAGCAAAAAGGGCAAAAGCGTTGACATTGGCTATATTCTTCTCACACCCGATTCGAAACTGCTGAAGCAGGCAGAAGTAACGGCCAATGCCGCACAAGTGCAGGTGAGCGGAGACTCGCTGGTGTATAACGCTTCGGCTTTCCGCACGGCAGAAGGCTCTGTGCTGGAAGAACTGGTGAAGAAACTGCCAGGTGCCAAGGTGGACAGCGAGGGCAACATCACCATCAACGGAAAGACGGTGAAGAAGATTCTGGTGAACGGAAAAGAGTTCTTCTTGAACGACACGAAAGTGGCCATGCAGAACATTCCGACCGACATGATTGAAACGCTGAAGAGTTATGACAGGAAGAGCGACTTCAGCCGTGTGACCGGCATTGACGACGGTGAGGAAGAGACGGTGCTTGACCTGGGTGTGAAGAAGGGCATGAACAACGGTTGGTTTGGCAACTTCGATGCAGGCTACGGTACGGAGAAGCGCTATTCGGAGCGACTGATGCTGAACCGTTTCACGGAACAAGACCGCTACACCTTGCTGGGCGGTGCCAACAACACGGGAGAACGTGGTTTTGGTGGCGGACGCGGCTGGGGCGGCAACAACAATGGTCTGAGAAGCATGAAGAATGCGGGCTTCGACTTCAGCACCAACAGAACAAAACTGGAAATGGGTGGAAGCCTCTTCTACCGCTACAATGGAACGGACACGTGGAACCAGTCAGCGGTGCAGAGTTTCGTCACCTCAAGCGGTGCCTTCAGCAACAGCGAGAGCCTGAGCCGCAGCAGTGCTCACAACTGGAACCTCAATTTCCGCATGGAATGGAAACCCGACTCAATGACCAACATCATTTTCCGTCCATCGGGAAGTCTGTCGCGCAGCAAGGGCTACAACACCAACCAGTCGGCCACCTTCAATCAAGACCCCAACGACTACACGGATGACCCACTCGCGTATGCTGCAGAGCAGTTTGATGCCGACGAGGTCTTGAACCTGATTGTCAACACCAACACAAGCCTGCAGCAAACTTACACCGACTCACGCCGCATCGCTGGAGAACTGCAACTGAACCGCCGTCTGAACAACGAGGGACGCAACATCACTTTCCGCGCCACGGGCAATGCATCGGGTTCGGACAGCAAGCAACTGTCGGCTGCACAGATCCGCTTTAAGACCGGCGACACAGAGACTACCAACAACCGCTACTACACCACTCCTGGACGGAGCAGTGCCTTCAGCGCACAACTGACTTACTCGGAGCCGATTGCCAAGAAGACTTATCTGCAGTTCTCCTACCGATTCAACTACAGCTACAACAAGTCTGACCGCCAGGCATTCACATTAGACCCAGTTGCCTACACGGATCTGGCTTATGCATTGGGTTCCTATCGCTACGACATCAATGGCGCCATTGACTACATGCTCTCCAATGGCTACAACCTGAATGGTGCCGAGGAGGATGAGGCTGCCAACAAATTAAGCCAATATTCGGTATATAAGAACTTCGACCACACCATCAGCGTCAGTTTCCGCAAGGTGACAGATGCCTACAACTTCAGTGCAGGCATCGACCTGCTGCCGCAGCGCAGTGTGCTCGACTATAAGTATATGGGCACACAATATCCAACCATCACGCGCAATGTGTTCAACTTCGCGCCTAACGTGGATTTGCGCTACAATTTCGACAAGCAGACGAACCTGCGCGTGTCTTATCGTGGTCGCACGTCACAACCCAGCATGACGAACCTGCTCGACATTACAGATGACTCCAACCCTCTCAACATCACCAAGGGTAACCCAGGATTGAAGCCTTCGTTCAGCCACAACATCAACTTCAACTACCACTCCTTCAAGATGGAGCACCAACGTGGCATCTTCGCATGGGGAGGTGTGAGCATGACACAGAACAGCATCGCCAACCGCACCAGCTACGACGCGACAACAGGTGTGAGCACCACACGTCCAGAAAACATCAATGGAAACTGGAACGGCTGGTTTGGTGGCGGCTTCAATACATCGCTCGACAAGAACAACTACTTCACGTTCGACAACTTCACCTCGCTGAACTACAACCACCGCGTGAGCTATCTTGACCCCAAGCAGTACACAGAGGAGAAGTCGAAGACCAACACGTTCGGCATCAGCGAAGACATCAGCTTCGGCTTCCGCAAGGACTGGTTTGAAATCAGCCTGAACGGTGATGTGAACTACAACACATCGCGCAACTCAGTCCTCACAACGGGTAATCTGGACACATGGGACTTCAGCTATGGTGCTGACATGAACCTCAACTTCAACAACGGCATCTCCTTCTCGACGGACATCAGTGAGAACAGCCGTCGTGGCTATGCTTCATCAAGCATGAACACGAACGAACTCATCTGGAATGCGCAAGTGAGCAAATCCTTCCTGAAGGGCAATGCCTTGACCGTCAGTCTCCAATGGAACGACATCTTGCAGAAGCGCAGCAATATCAGCCGCACTATCGACTCATATCGTAGCAGCGACTCGCGCTACAACGCCATCTATTCCTACGGTATGGTGCATGTCATCTACAAGCTGAACATCTTTGGCGGCAAGAACGCACACGGCACCAATAACGGTATGCCACCGATGGGTGGTTGGGGCGGTGGCCGTCCTGGTGGCGGTGGATGGAGATAACATCTACAACCCAAGTGAACACAAAAAAGGCTCGACTCACGAGATGGTGGGTCGAGCCTTCTTTATGTGTTTTTTCAAGCAACTATTTGAAGAACGAAAAGTTCACGCTGCCATAGTTGCGGTGGTCGATGAAACGGGGATGGGCAGAGAAGTCGTAATCTTTGCCGTGTTCAAGAATGAGGATGCCACCTTCGTTCAACAGCGGCAAGGCTGCATCTGGTATCTCCTTCAAATTCTCCAAGGCATAAGGAGGATCCGCAAAAATCAAATCGTAACGCTCCTTACACGCACGTACATATTTAAATACGTCACCCTTCAACGGCACCCATTCCTTCGCTTGGAGTTCCTTCTGGACACGTGCCAAGAACTGCCAATGCTTGAAGTCCTTCTCCACCGACACTACCTTTCCACATCCACGCGAAGCCAGTTCCAAACCGATGGAACCCGTTCCGGCAAAGAGGTCTAGCGCTGTAGGAGCCTCGTCGAAGTCCACATAGACATTCTCCAAGATATTGAACAGTCCCTCTTTGGCAAAGTCGGTCGTGGGCCTTGCCTTAAAACCTGTAGGTGTAGGGATGTGACGTCCCTTGTATTTGCCTCGGATGATGCGCATTAAAGAGAATTGAAGAATTAAAGAATTGAAAGATTGAAAAGAATATTACTCGATAATATTAATGAAAAAGTGGAAGGAAAGACTATTTCAATTCTTCAATCCTTCAATTTTTCAATTTTCTCAAAAACCACAAATGAGAAGGGTCTGCATGTCGTAGGGAATGAAGCTATTGCCCATAGTCAACCTTTCCTTGAAGTCCTCACTACGGTCGATGACAGAGACGTTCTGCAAGAAATATTTGATTTTCTTTGAGAGTTCCACCGTTCGCAGCTCCACGTCGCCCACAATGAAGAGCGAGTCATCCACTTGGTCGAAGCCCAATTCTTTCCACACATTGAGCGTGTAATACTGGATGTCCGCCACACTCGTGGCCACATAGGTGTTCACAAACAGCATTCGACCTTGTTCAAAAGCGTAGAGCGTCATTTCCTTTTCATGTAGATAGACATACATCTTCCTACCAGGGCCAAAGAGGCTTTTTTCGCTGAAGAACTCAATCAGTGTACTGGCCGATGCATAGAAGCGTGCACGTGGAAAATCATCAAGCAATAACTGATAGATGTTTTTGTCAAGTCCAAACACGATGGCGATGCCTGAACGGCGTAGCACATTATAACTGACATGACGCAAAGTATCTTTCGGGAATGTGAACTGATACACATCCTTAATGTCTTCCTTCTTGAAGGCAGCCACCGGCACCGTGGTGAAGCACGGTGTGGCAATGAGCACATTCACACGCTGATATTGCTGCTGCAACATCGGTTCATGCATCAACGCATCCTTCAGGTTCGCCGCCAACGAGACGGTGTGGTTCACATCCCACGCTTTATATTCAAATGGGGTCTCTTGACCAGGAGCGTAAGTGCAAAAAGAAAGTCCATTCGAGCAGACCCGAATGGACAAACTTTTATTCAATACTTCATTCATCATTCCCAGTTACCTGCCATCTTGTTGTTAGCGTCTTCGAGGTCACCGATTCGGAGTCCGTACCATTCACCCTCCGTCTGGTCCTCATTGTCAAGCATCAACTCAGCACGGTTTCTGTGACGCTTCTTCAAGTCAGCTTTCAGGCTCTTGATTTTCTTCTCGCTCATGCCGTCCATGTAGTCTTCCAGACGAGCACGGAACTCAACCATCATGTCAAACTCGTTAGACTTCATGTTGAAAGCTGCTTTCTTGCGCAGTTCAATGATGCCCTGATAGACTGTGTCGGACTTGGAAGGATCGAATGTGGAGTGAACCACCATGAAGGTGCCGTCAGCCTTGCGACCAATGGGCACATACTTCATTGAGTCAGGATTAGCAATGCCCAACTTCTCGGCAGCCGTTATCCATACGGTGTCACGCTTGATGATGCCTTTAGCCACAGCCTCCCTCTCGGTCATGCCGGCTTCCAGCTGATCGTCAGTCAATTCACCCTCCTTGATGATTTTGTCCACGGTCTTACCGTTCTTCACATAATCAATCAAAGAGTCAATCGTGCCGCAATACTCGCCAAATGTCATCTTGTACTGCTCTTCCGCATTGCGGATGTCCATCAGACGAGCAATAACGAGTTTCTCACGTGCTGCCTTCTCCTCGTCGAAGGCAATGTCGCTGTAGATGCTGTAAAAGCATGCAGCAACGAGGCCCAATGTACAAAGTACCAGGATACCGTTTACAATACTTTTTTTCATGATATGTTTTGTTAATTTTTTATTGATTACACACCTTTTTACTGTCTTGAAAGCAAGTTTTTCTCCTTCACTTACAATCCAGTTCATAAATAATCGCTATATTCGTGGCAAAAATAAGCATAAAATTTTAATTGCAACCACAACTTTCAGCATTTTTTTGAAAAAAGATGATAAATGACTACCTAAAGGAGCTGATTTTGCATCATTTCGGGCTAAAACCGACCCAAGACCAAGCAAAAGTCATTGACTCGCTGTGTGATTTCATCCTCACACCCGACGCTGACTCCGTGTTCATCCTCCGAGGTTTTGCCGGCACGGGAAAAACAAGTCTTGTCAGCGCTCTGGTCAAGACGATGGAACAACTCGAGCGCGAGTGTGTGCTCATGGCTCCCACAGGACGTGCCGCCAAAGTTCTCTCTCTCTATGCTGACCATCCCGCTTTCACCATCCACAAGCGTATCTATCGGCAAAAATCCATCGACAAGGATAGCATCTTCACCCTCAACTACAACATGAGGCAGAATCTTCTCTTCATCTGCGATGAGGCATCGATGATTGCAAACGACGAATACCTCTCTGGAGGCCTCTACGGTACGGGGCGTTTGCTCGACGATCTCATCCACTTTGTCTATGGAGGGAAAGGGTGTCGCCTCATCCTCATGGGAGACACGGCTCAGTTGCCTCCTGTCGGTGACGACGAAAGCCCAGCGCTGCAAGACGACTACATGAACGGCTACGGACTCAGCGTCGTCAGCCACACCCTCACCGAAGTGGTGCGACAAGCAGAGCAGTCGGGCATCCTTTGGAACGCCACCCATCTGCGCACCCTTCTCGCCAACGAAGACATTTTCCAGATGCCGCAGATCCGTTTCAAGGGGTTCCCAGATGTGCGCAATATTCCTGGTAATGAACTCATCGAAGCCCTCGAAGAGTGTTACCATCGCGATGGCGAGGATGAAACCATCGTGGTGACACGCAGCAACAAACGTGCCAACATCTACAACAACGGCATCCGTGCCCAAATCCTCTGGCGCGAGGAACTTCTTGAGGGGGGGGATATGCTCATGGTGGCAAAGAACAATTACTTTTGGACGGAGAAACTGGCTCTCGAACTCATAGCAAAGGCTAAAGCAGAGGGAAAAGCAGTGGAAGAAGCCGAAGTCGTTCCCTTCGACTTCATTGCCAATGGTGACACAGCCATTGTACGCCGTATCCACAACGAGCGCCACTTCTACGGCTTCACGTTCGCTGATGCCACCCTGGAGTTTCCTGACTTTGACAACTATCAGATGGAACTCACCGTGCTCACCGACACACTCCAAGCTGAAGCCCCTGCCCTCACTAAGACGCAGCAAGACACATTATATAATAATATCATGGAAGACTACGCCGGCGACCCCACCTTGCGCTCCAAACAGGACAAACTCAAGGCCCTGCGCCAAGACCCTTACTACAACGCCCTGCAAGTCAAGTACGCCTATGCCGTCACCTGCCACAAAGCCCAAGGCGGCCAATGGACCAACGTCTTCATCGACCAGGGCTACATGACCGAAGAACTCCTCTCCCCCGACTACTTCCGATGGCTCTATACCGCCATCACGCGCGCCACCACAAGGGTGTTTTTCGTGAACTGGCCTAAGGAGCAGGTATGGAGAGTTGAGGGTTGAAGAACGGAGGCATACAACAGCTTTACACGAGGGTGGCTCTCACGTTCTTCTTGTTCATCGTCTGACGACATGGGTAAGCCCTCATCCCGTTTCTTCCACAGCCTCTAAACCGACGTCCCCGACGTCGGCAAGTCGATGTCCCCGATGTCGGTCGACCGACGTCGGGGACATCGGTTTAGAGGCAGTGGAAGGAGGTCATGAGAAGCTACGAGGTAGAGACAATGGAGGATGTGTCGTTGAGGGGTGAGCTGTTCATAAAAGAACATGATAATTGTACTCAATGGAACGGAAAAGTCAGCATTTGTTTGCTACATTCCGAATGTTTCAATAAATTTGCACTCTCAATTAAGAGCAACTCTTATTTTCACCTATTCACATGAAACATTCATTACTTTTATCAATCCTTTTTCTTCTCGCGGTGGTGGAAGTCTCCGCCTATAAGCAGGTGTCTATCGACATTACCGTCAATGGTAAAAAAAGAAACATGGTGGTCTTTACCCCCACTAAGCTACCTGCCAAGTCGCCACTATTCATCGTCACTCACGGCATGAACCAAAGCCCTGAATACCAATACGATTCGGACAAGATGTACGAGATGATAGACACAGCTAAGTTTGTTATCGCCTATCTGCGTAGCGATGGTAACATGTGGGATACGGGCGGAACGAACGATCAGGACTTCGTCATCAAAGCCATCGACAAGATGGTGGAAATGTATGATATCGACCGGGAACGCGTATATTGGTCAGGATTCTCGATGGGTTCGATGCTCATCCACCACTGTATCGCCAACATGCAGGATAAGATTGCTGCCTTTGCCCCAACGAGTGGCATCCAGTTCTCCGAATCGCCCTGGAACAACTGCAAGAAGCCCGTCAATCTGCTGGAGGTCATTGCCTATGGCGACCAAGCGTTTGGCTATGAAGAGTATCATATCCATGACTACATAGAGAGCTATGCCACGCACGACAAGCATACAACATACAGCAAGACGACTGGCTACAAGCCTGTCAGCTCCAGCTGGTATAATGGCGACCTCGAGAAATGGACAGGGGGTGCCAACGGCGGTGAGGTGTGGCTCTATTCCTACAACAACGGCGGACACTGGCCCATGGACTTGAACCGCCACCTGATCTGGAACTTCTGCAAGCGTTTCTATCTGAACATGCCGATGGCAAGATTCATCGCCCCTGCAGGCGAAACCACCCATCTCTATATGGCTCCGAAGGGAGAGGCCGTATTCCCCGACATCACCCTGAAGGCGACAGCCAAGGCTCCCAACGGGAGTGTCGCCCAGTTTGATTTCTACGACGGCAACACACTGATAGAATCTCAAACATCTGCTCCCCACATCACAACGCTGGCGGCACCATCGGCCGGCAAGCACAACCTGCGCGTGGAGGTGACTGACAACAAGGGCAAGAAGGCACAAACTTCCTGCCTGGTCAACAACGTCACGTCGAGCACGAGTTACGACTTGTTCAAAACGATCAAGAACGAGGGCATGGTGCCACAGAACTGGTACGTAAGCAACGGCATAACGAAACGTGTGGGTGGCGGTCTCGCATTCACCAGCGGTCCACGCACCCTGCGCTTCACCAACACCACTAAATCCTTTGAATACGGATTGCTTGTACAAAACAACACGTCAAAAGAGAAAGCCGCATGGGCAAAATTTGGTGACAAGAATGGGCGTTCCCAGTTGACATTGCACGAAGGACGTTATGCCATCAAGTACAAGGTGTGCAACTGGAATCAGCCGGAGTCTTCGCCCGTCACCCTCTCCATACAGAAGCTCGATGGGGAAGAAATCGCATCTGAGACTTACACTCCCACCGTCAACATCAATGGCAACACAGCCAACAGGTTTTTAGGAGTCAACCAACGAACCTTCATGTTCGATGTTCCAGAAACAGGCGACTATGTCATCGTCTTTTACACTGCTGCCGAAAGGAATTCCGACTTTGTGTTGGGGGCAGTCAGCATTCAAGCCGCAAATTTCGCCCCTGTAGGCATCGCCCATGTTAAAGAGAACAAGAAGGCTGCTGCTCCATACGCTTATGACTTCAACGGCCGAAAGTTCTCAACAGAAAACCTGAAGCCAGGCCTTTACATCATTAACGGCCAAAAAGTCATGGTTAAATAAAAGAATACAACTTTCAGAAGTTATCGGTTCTTTGCGAGCAAAGCGCTACGCGATGGCGCTCAGGAGTTAAAGGAGTTATAGGAGTTAAAGCCTATACTCTGTCAACTGTGGAGAGGAGTTTTCACGCCAGCATTACATTCGGCTTTAACTCCTTTAACTTCTTTAACTCCAAGAAAGTGGAGCTTGCGAAACTTGAATAAAAGAATCAAAGACATATAACATCACCCTAAAAAAGCAACATCATGGAAGTCATACAAAGTTTCACCATCGACCACACTCACCTGAAACCCGGCATCTACGTATCACGCGTGGACAAGGGCTTCACCACTTTCGACCTTCGCATCACAGAACCCAACCATGAACCCGCCGTAGCTCCTGCTGCCATCCACAGCATAGAGCACCTGATGGCCACATGGTTCCGCAATTCAGAGGCAAAGGAAGATGTGGTGTATGTAGGTCCCATGGGATGCCTCACTGGCATGTACATTATCATGACAGGAACATACACCGTTGAAGACATGCGGCGGCTGACCATCGAGTGCCTTCAGTGGATGCTTACACAAACAGAGGTGCCAGCCACACGTCCAGAAGCCTGTGGCAACTATTTGCTGCACGACCTTCCGATGTGCAAATGGGAATGTGCCCGCTATCTCGACCGGCTGAAAAACGATTTTCACAGCGAATACACAAAACTGCAAATCACCCTCAACGATGGAAAAGTTTTTGCTGACGCATAAATAAAAGGGAGCTGCGGCCTTCAACTGATGAGTTGAAGGCCGCAGCTCCCTTTTATAATAACGTTTATACGATTAAGCCTGTGCTAATTCAACAATCTTATCAACAGCTGATTTCAGACCTTCAGGGTCTTTACCTCCTGCTGTTGCAAAGTGTGGCTGACCGCCGCCACCACCCTTGATGAGTTTACCAGCCTCTCGGACGAACTGACCGGCATTCTTGCCTTCTGCCACGAGATCGTCGGAGATAGAAACAGTCAACGTGGGTTTACCTCCCACTTCACTACCAATGACCACGAGCAGGCGTTCTGCGAACTGGCCACGCAACTGGAAGGCGATATCTTTCGCATGCTGTGGTTCAATCGGCAGCACACCAGCGATGACCTTCACGCCATTCACCTCGCGAGCCTTCTCTATCAGCATCTTCTTGAACTGCTGTGCCTTCTGCGCCTTGAACTCATCCACCTGTGCCTGCAAATCCTTATTGTCGGCAATCGCCTTCTGGATTGTAGCCATAAGGTCGGGAGCATTGTTGAGCAAGCCCTTCAAATCGTTCATGAAGTCCTGCATGCGGTCGAGCGTGTCCTCAACAGCCTTGCCTGTAATGGCCTCAATACGACGCACACCTGCAGCGATACTGCTCTCGCTCATAATCTTCATCATGCCCAGGCGGCCAGTGCTCTGAGCGTGGCAACCGCCACAGAACTCGACGCTGGTGCCAAATTGAACTACGCGCACCTTATCGCCGTACTTCTCTCCGAAGAGGGCGATGGCACCGAGTTTCTTGGCCTCCTCAATGGGATAGTCACGATATTCTTTAAGTGGGATGTCCTCACGAATCTTAGCATTAACGATGTGCTCCACCTCACGGATTTGTTCAGGAGTCACCTTCTCGAAGTGAGAGAAGTCGAAACGCAAGCCCTCAGCAGTGACAAGTGAACCTTTCTGTTCCACATGGGTGCCAAGCACCTCACGCAGCGCCTCATCCAGCAAGTGCGTACAAGTATGATTGGCTTCAACAGCACGACGTTTCTCCACATCCACACAAGCCATAAATTCAGCCGTCGGATCTTCGGGCAACTTGTCAACAATGTGGATGGCCACACCGTTCTCCTTCTTCGTGTCGAGTACCTTGATTTCTTCGTTCTCGCTGACGAGCACACCTTGGTCGCCAACCTCACCACCCATCTCACCATAGAAGGGGGTCTGGTCGAGAATGACCTCGTATGCCGTGCGCTTCTTCTGCTGCACCTCTCTATATTTAATAATGTGAGCAGGATACTCCGTGTAGTCGTAACCCACAAACTTGCTTTCAGCCTCGTTCACCATCACCCAGTCGCCCATCTTCACTTCGGCAGCGTTGCGAGCACGGTTCTTCTGTTCCTGCATACAAACATCGAAGCCCTTCTCATCCACCGTGAAACCTTGTTCGCGACAGATGAGTTCAGTCAAGTCGAGTGGGAAGCCAAAGGTGTCGAAAAGCGTGAACGCCTTGTCACCGGCAATCTCAGTCTTGCCAGCCTCCTTCGTCTCATCAATGACACCCTGCAAGAGCTTGATGCCGTTCTCCAAAGTGCGGAGGAACGAGCTTTCCTCTTCCTGCATCACCTTCATCACAAGTTTCTGCTGAGCAGCAATCTCTGGGAAGGCATCGCCCATCTCTGCCACAAGGGTGGGCACGAGTTTGTAGATAAATGCCTCTTTCTGACCGAGGAACGTGTAGCCATAACGGACAGCACGACGCAAGATGCGACGAATCACATAGCCAGCCTTCGCATTGGATGGCAACTGACCATCAGCAATAGCGAACGCGATAGCACGCAAGTGGTCAACCACCACACGCATGGCGATGTCCTTCTTCTCATCCTCACCATATTTGCAGCCAGCCATATCGCCCAGCACCTTGATGAGCGGCTGGAACACGTCAGTATCGTAGTTGGAAGTCTTGCCCTGCAACGTGCGCACCAGACGCTCGAAGCCCATGCCGGTATCAATCACCTTAGCTGGCAGACCCTCCAGAGAGCCGTCAGCCTTGCGGTTGTACTGCATGAACACAAGGTTCCATATCTCGATGACCTGTGGATGGTCTTTGTTCACCAACTCACGACCAGGCACCTTGGCCTTCTCTTCCTCAGAACGGCTGTCGACGTGAATCTCTGAGCAAGGGCCACAAGGACCTGTATCACCCATCTCCCAGAAATTGTCGTGCTTGTTGCCGTTGATGATATGGTCTTTCGGCAAGAACTGCTCCCAGATGGCAGCAGCCTCATCGTCACGCGAAAGCCCCTCTTCAGGACTGCCCTCAAACACTGTGGCATAAAGGTCTTTCGGGTCAATCTTCAGCACGTCGACAATGTACTCCCAAGCCCACGAAATCGCTTCCTTCTTGAAGTAGTCGCCAAACGACCAATTGCCCAACATCTCAAACATGGTGTGGTGGTAGGTGTCATGTCCCACCTCCTCAAGGTCGTTGTGCTTGCCGCTCACACGGAGGCACTTCTGCGAGTCAGCCTGACGTCTGCACTTCGGAGTGGCATTACCCAAAATGATGTCCTTAAACTGATTCATGCCCGCATTGGTGAACATCAACGTCGGGTCATCCTTCACCACCATCGGAGCCGATGGCACAATCAAGTGCTCCTTGCTTTCAAAAAACTTCTTGAAAGACTCACGTATTTCTTTTGCTGTCATCGATTTATTGACTATTTGACAATTGAGTATTTTATTTCGAGGTGCAAAGGTACGACTAAGTGAGAGAAAAACCAAAATTATTTGAGTTTTTCCGAGCGTGAGCATCTTCGGCAAAGCCAACGGTACGAAAAATTCGGTTAAGTGAATACAAAGAGAACTCGTTTTCATTGTTGAGCGTGAGAATTTCATGATTCTTTTTCAATACACACAAATTTACATCCTTCTTTCTTTTCCAACCCCACCCCTTTTTCTTCCTCCGACACAAGTTTTTTCACGAATTTGTTGTGTGACATAGAAAAGTTTCGTACTTTTGCACTTGAGTTTAATAAATCAAACCATCAAAAAGAAATGCCCAAAGTCTTATTGTACATTACAGCCAAAATCATGTGGATGTTCCTTTTCTACAACAAGGACTACAATGAAAATCGTGCTCATGTACATGTAGGCAAGAGGGACACACAAAAGTTATGCAAGATATGGCTTGAGCCAACAGTTGAGATATCCAAGCAAGGGGATTTGACAGACGCACAAGCAAAAGAGGTCTTGAAACTGGCAGAGACATACAGAGACAAGTTGTTAAGGCAATGGAAGAACTTTAAGGAAGGTAAAACTATTCGCATCATTAAAATAAAGAAATAGAATATGTTCAACAAGGAAGGATATTGGGATGTGAAGCCACAGATAAAGTCCGTAGGCTTTCCGAAGCGAGGTAAGTTCCAGGTGGATTTGCAGGATGGTCGTGTGATTGTCATGCCTATCTCTGCCTTTCCAAGCATCAAGAAAGTTCCTGTTAAAGAGCGGAAAAACTGGTACTTGATGGGCGGCGGAGTTTCATGGGATTCATGCCCAGAAGTGATTCACATTGAACAGATTCTTGGTGACTATCAGAAATATGGGCATGAAGCTTCTGCATAGCTTCTTGTCCGTAATGAACAATCCCCACAACTTCTAAAGAATAAAGAGATTGTGGGGATTTTTTGACATTTTAATTTACTTCACGCAAGCCTTAGAAATTTTCCTTTAACTATTTTTTATATTGCTTGAAAAATGTTGCACCAGTCACACCTGTATTATAGCCTCCATTTTCATAAATTACTAATGCTGTATTAGTTCCATTTTCTGACATCAAAATGATATTCAATGTAAAAGTTGAATACACCCAATGCTTTTCATTAACATCTTCTGTTCCAAACCCATATGGGTATTTTCTGAATTCGTCTACCATT
Source organism: Bacteroidaceae bacterium (assembly GCA_017448965.1). GTDB lineage: Bacteria > Bacteroidota > Bacteroidia > Bacteroidales > Bacteroidaceae > Minthosoma. The sequence goes on from JAFSKK010000019.1 coordinate 15,793, forward strand.
GTCTTATACCACATCCGAGGAAAATCATCTTTTGCTTGAACAATCATACATTCCTCGACGACTTTACTATTTTTGAAATAGAAAAAGGTTGCTATACCGTCTTGAGGATAACCATCCTCATACTTATCTCCTTTTTCGTCAGTTTTGATGTAACGCAATTGGGGAAAAAGGCTTTTCATTTGAGTCAATGTCTTTCCAATGTTATTCTTGGGCTCTGTCGTTTGAGCATTGACTGAAATACTTATTAAAAAAATCAGAAAAGTGAAGAATTTTTGTTTCATATCCATTTTTATTTGATTCTACTAATATTCTTAAACAATTGACCTTGCACAAGTTTTCCTGTTTGAGCACTATGTATATTTACAATAAAATATTGAGGTATATACTCACTTTCTTTCTTATTATATGTCTCAAAGATTTGCAATGGTACTTTTTCCCCCTGAAAATCCATAACAACAAGATACACCTTGCACATAGTATTAGGATCACTAGAATCAACCTTACTTTGGCTTACTTGACCATTGTATAATATTTCGTCACCGATTGTTATCGAAATGAAATTCAGCCCTTGTGCTTCAGAAAAAACTATAACACCTTCAAAATTAAGACTCCCAACGGAATTTCCTTTAGAATCCAAATTTTCTACACCATAATACTTAAAAGCAGCCTTTTGTTTGATATTTTGAGAGTGTATCAATAATAAAGGCAACAACAATAATAAAATAAAAAATAATTTCTTCATATTAATAATTTATTTATTCTATTCTCTATTTCTGATAATTCATTATACGTTAACCCATCTTTTGATAATTTTGAATATAACTCATTTGCCAATGCAACTTTTTCTGCATTATAAGGTTTCATGTAGTTTTTGGGATTGGCCTTTTCTCGCAGTTCTTTTATCTTTTCAATATCAACCAGACATATTCCCAAATCTTTTACGGCTGTTTGTTGTAATTCATTTAAGGCATCCATATCATCAGCAGAAATTTCTAATAACCTTTGATATATTGTATTTGCTTTATCTACCTTATCTTTATCGTAGTCTTTTAAAAAATTGGACGGGTTACACGAGCGTTTTAGTTTATCGTACAAGGATTCTTCCCTTATTCTTTTCTGCTTGACATCAATAATCCAAAGAGGTATAATCACACAGAGAAAAAGAATTGTAAGCCCTATAGCCCAACCTACCCACAGGTTATTCTTTTCTTTCTCATCAGGATTCCATTTTCGTTTTGTTATTGTCCACGTTGTAGGCTGGGTGGAAGCGATAAATACTTTATAATAGCCATTGTACATAAATCCTCTTTGATAAGGATATGGTTCTGAATTGTTAGGAAAGTCTTTGGGATATTGTTCAAAAAGAGGTGCGCCCATTTCCATAAATCTAAGACCTTTATCCTTTGCCATATAATAATATTCATTTTCAGCAGCATATATTTCAGACCAAGCATTATCAACACATCCTTTTTCAAAAGTTTCATAAAAATCAGACTTTTCATTTGAGGTATAAAATTGATATGCCTCATTTACTGCTTCTTCGACACTTGGCATATATGTATAACCAAGATTGTATTCTTGCTTAATAAATCCTACCGCATATGGAAAAATCCAAGATTGGTACACACCTTCATAATCATATTTCAACACACACAAGTTCCACCCATCTTCATAATCATACGGACCAGACCAATCAGAACCTTTATAAAATATCCTATACATCTTTGTGAGATTTCCATAATTACTTGTCCAATCTTTTGATTTCATTTTATCAGGAATAGCGATATTCTCGTATCCTACCTTGTACCCACTATAAGCGACATCTACTAATTGACTTCTATCTCCAAATATAGCATATATCTTTTCATGTATTTCATTACACAATCTTTTATCCTTTGCTTCAATGTATTTATCTACGCAAATAAACATAGAAATCATTGCAACTATATAAGTTACAAAAAAACATAACATTATAGTATCCCTTTTCATAATCACAATTTAGTTAATCATACACAAAAAGAAAACGTGGACAATTTACTTCGTCTACGTCTTCTGAGGTATCGCCAAACACCTATATTGCTTAAACGGGTAAAAGCCCACGCCCTGCGGCGTGAACTATCTACTTCTGTTCTTGCAATATCTTTTGACATTTTTGGCGATTTATCAGAAGACAAGAATCAAAAAGTGGATGTTCATCCTATATGTCCTTTTTCATTTATAATCTTTCCTTATACCATAGGCATACGAATTTAAGTGATCAATATGAGTTGTTCGTTTGCAAAAGTAGTAATTATTTTCAATACACGCATCATCTTTCCCCATTTTTTTTTGCATCCCCCTGAATTTGCCTGATTTCCCCTATATGACACCCCCGTTTTCGTTTGTGGAATATTGAGGCATTGTCACAAAAAACAAAAACAGGACACCCCATAGGCGAAAGTTGTTTTATATAAATTCGTTAAAAATTTGGTCGGTTACCATTTTTACACTACCTTTGCGACCAAATATGATGAATCGTAAAGAACATCATTACTAATAACTATATACTACTAAACTATCAAACAACTATGGTTACAACTATTATCATCATTGCGGTTGTTATCGTGATTATCATTGCCATCATCGGCATGTACAACAACCTTGTGAAACTGCGCAACAACCGCGAGAATGCTTTTGCTGACATCGACGTGCAGCTGAAGCAGCGCTATGACCTCGTACCTCAATTGGTGGCTACCGTGAAGGGGTATGCCGAGCATGAGAAGGGACTTCTGGAGAGCATTACCGCTGCCCGTTCTGCAGCCATGAGCGCTACCAGCATCGATGAGAAAATCAAGGCTGACCAGCAACTCACTTCTGCACTCGCAGGACTGAAGGTGCAAGTGGAGGCATATCCAGACCTGAAGGCCAACCAGAACTTCATGCAGTTGCAGGGCGAACTTTCCGACATCGAGAACAAGCTCGCTGCCGTGCGTCGCTACTTCAACTCTGCCACACGCGAACTCAACAACGCTGTGCAGACCTTCCCCAACAACCTCCTGGCTGGCATGTTCGGTTTCCACAAAGAGGCCATGTACGAAATCGAGGCATCACAGCGTGCTGCTGTAGAAAAAGCACCAGAAATCAAGTTCTAAAAGCCCCCCAGCCCCCAAAGGGGGAGGGCTAACGCGATGTACGCAAACATCTTGAATATATGTCCGATTCTAAAGAGCAACTAATAACTGACACTGCGTCAGCCCTCCCCCTTCGGGGGTCGGGGGGCACAAGATATGGTTATGAAACTGCTCATGGGGAAAATTATACCATACTTAAGCAGTTTGCAGTTCACCATAGAAGATATCCGACAGAGGCCGAAAGCGCATTATGGTCTTGCATTCAGCATCACGGTCTGAGTCGTCACTTCAGACGACAACATATCATCGGAGATTATATTGTGGACTTTGTATGTCTTCAAGAGAAACTCATCATTGAGATTGATGGAGAATACCATTCCCAAGAAGAGCAAATAATTTTTGACCAAGCACGAACGGAGTGGCTAAACGAGCAAGGATTCAAGGTAATTCGTTTCAAAAATGAGGAAGTGCTTTTCGACACAGATCAAGTTTTGAACAAGATAAAAAAAGAATTCATCAAACAGAATGACTAACACAGCGTCAGCCCTCCCCCTTCGGGGGTCGGGGGGCTATGTCGGCATCCACACTCAAATTGCAAGGAACAACTGGAACAGCATCATGCTGCTCCTGATGTTCCCTTGCATCATTCTGGGCATGTTGTGGGTGTTCTGCTGCATCTTCGGCATACAAAGCACCTACGACGAATACTATCAGGAGCACTACTATCTTGACACCAACATTGTTAATGAGGTGTGGCTCAGTTGGGCACCGTGGGCAGTCGTCATCGTGGGCATCTGGCTTCTGATTGCTTATCTGTTCAATGCCCAGATGATTCAGCATGCCACAGGTGCAAAGCCGTTGGAGAGAAAGGAGAACACGCGTGTTTATAACCTGGTGGAGAATCTCTGCATGAGTTGTGGTATGCCCATGCCAAAGGTGAACATCATCGAAGACCCGCAACTTAATGCCTTCGCATCGGGTATCAACAAAAAATCCTACACGGTGACGCTGACACGCGGCATCATTGAATATCTGGACGATGCCGAATTGGAAGGTGTGATTGCCCACGAACTCACCCACATCCGCAATCGCGACACCAAGGTGCTCATCATCAGCATCGTCTTTGTGGGCATCCTCTCCACCCTGCTCACCTTGCTCACCCGTGGCGTGTTGCGCATCTTCCTGTGGGGCGGTTTCGGTTCCTCCCGTCGTTCCAACAGCAAGGGAGGCGGAGGTGTGGCCGTCATCGTGGTCATCGTAGCAGCCATCGTCTGTGCAGCCATCGCATATTTCCTCACCCTACTCACCCGCTTTGCCATCTCGCGCAAACGTGAGTTCATGGCCGATGCTGGCGGTGCCGAGTTGACTCGCAACCCACGTGCCCTTGCTTCTGCTCTGCGCAAGATTTCTGCCTATCCCGGGCTTGGTCACATCGACCGCGAGGACATTGCACAACTCTACATCATCCATCCGAAGAAACTCAAACAAAGTTTCTTCGACAACCTCCAATCTCTCTTCAGCACCCATCCAAGCACAGAAGAGAGAATCAGGATTCTGGAACAATTCTAAGTCAATCAACAAGACAACAAGAAAGGGGATGCATTTTTGTGCATCCCCTTTCTTGTGATTTCTATCTTCCTCATCATTTGTTCAAGTAGTTCTTGTAAATCTCCACCAACTGCTGGCGGCGTTCGGGTGTGACGGTGATGAGACGCGTGTTGGTCTCTTCACTCTTCACCACTGCCCTCTCCTTGTCGCTCCAATTGAAATTGGAAAGAATCTGTCCATGCAGGTCGTCATATACTTGGCCATCCTCGCCCAAGAACACCAATTTCTCATCGGGCACATCCGCCATCCAACCCATAAAAGGATACTCCACGTTCCACATTCCCTTGGCAATGAGCACATATGGCTTACCGTCAATGATTACCTCCAACAATTTGTTTTCTGCAAACTGCTTATAATCCTCCATCACCTGTTCGTAGAGCATCGCCATCACCACATCGGTGTTTTCCGTACCTTGGAAATTTCGACGCACCAAATCCTTCCGGAGTTCGTTCAACCGGTCGGCAGCCTCCAAGTTGCGTTCCATCGTCATCTCCAGCACCACCGCCATCGTGTTGACCAACATCGGGGCTGTGCTTTCCTCGTCGTTTGTCACACGAACATAACGATTCATTTCATCACCATAGAACATCGCACGCTCAGGGTTCTGCTGATCCAATGCTACAAACATCAACGAAATGAAAGCCTCCTGACACACCGAATCAGGCACCGTCTGATTGACATCTGCCACCAGGTGATAGATGCGCTCGTAGTACTTCCCTGCCCCAGCCTGGTCGTACAGTTCACTATTCTTATCCAACAGCATGTGCGCCGCTTCAAACTGCTTCTGCCAATCTGTGGGGTTAGCATCAGCTTCTTTTGCCAATCGTTCATACTTCTGACGCAGGGTCTCATTCGCATTTTGCCCACTCATGTTGAGGCCAAGGGTACACATCACCGTCAGTGCCACCCAAAAAAGTTTCTTTGTAAACATCATTCTAAGTTTTTTGTTTTTAATTCACGCGCCAAAGATACAGAAAAATCTTCAATACAATTTTAAAATCTAATAAAAGTCTCGAAATATCTAATAAAATTCGTTAAATCGCTCATTTGAATGTCATTTTTTTCATGTTTTATTTGACATTATCTAAAACATTAGATTACCTTTGCCGCAGAAAATCGAAAACTTTAGATAAAGATGAAACAGAACAACGAAGAAAGACAATTGACCAAAGCCGAAATGGAAATCATGAATGTGCTTTGGGAGAGAGGCAAGGGAATGACCACTCACGAAATCATCGACGAGTATCCTGAACCGAAGCCTGCCTACTCCACCATTGCCACCTTTCTGAAGATTCTGACGAACAAGGGGTTCATCCAGCCACGCAAGCAGGAAGGAGGCGGCAAGACCTTCGTGTTCTCTCCCCTCATCAGCAGGGAGGCCTATACCAACCGCGTGATGAAGGAAGTGAAGAGCACCTTCTTTGGGAACTCCTTGAAGTCCATGCTCTCTTTCTTTGCCAAACAGGAAGATGTGTCAGAAGAAGACCTCGCAGAAATCGTAGAACTCATCAAAAATAAATAATGTCATGTTGTACGTCCTCAAAGCAGCCATCACGTTGGCACTCCTATACAGCTGTTTTTTTCTCTTTCTGAGCAAAGAAACATTCCACAGGTTCAACCGCATCATGCTGGTGGGCATCATGATCGTGTCGCTCGTCATGCCGCTGTTCCACTTCACCACCTCCCACCCCACGGCGCTGAACGAAGAGGTGTATCTGGTACAGACCTACATAGAGGAAGACACCACGCCCATCATCGTCACAGCACAGCACACACAAAGCTTCACGTGGATGCAAGCACTCACGTGGCTCTATCTGGCAGGAGTGGCCATCATGCTCATCCTCACATTGGTGCAAGCATTCTCCCTCATCCGTTTCATGCGTGGAGGAGTCCGCCACACCGACTCACAAGGCAACACCGTCATCCTGCACAACAGCGACGTACCCCCATTCAGCATCTTCCGCTACATCGTCATGAGTGTGAAGGACTACGAAACAAGCCGTCCCTACATCCTCACCCACGAACAGGAGCACATCCGTCTGGGGCACACCTACGACCTCCTGCTGCTCCAATGTGTAAAAACCCTCCAGTGGTTCAACCCCTTCATCTGGTTCCTCAGCCGCGACCTCAAAGCCGTGCACGAATATGAGGCAGACCAGGCAGTCATCAACCAAGGCATCGATGCAAAATCATATCAACAACTTCTCGTGATAAAGGTAGTCGGCGACCGTCTGCAGCCTTTCACCAACAATCTGAATCACGGCTCACTCAAAAAACGTATCGTTATGATGTACCAGAAACCCTCCAACCGATGGCTCATGCTCAAAGCACTTTGCGCCATCCCCGTGGCGGCATTGACCATCAATACCTTCGCCACCCCCATTGAGACCGACCCCATGGAAGATATGGTGAAAACCTTAGAGACAAAGGCTGTGCCTACCTTCAACAAGTCTGAAACTCCCGCCGCTATTGTGACGGAAGAAGCCCCTGCGCCTGTTGTCACAGAGCAAACTTTGCAAGATGATGATGAACCCCTCATCGTGATTAATGGTCACGAAGTGAAAATCCCTACCGACATCAAGACTATAGACAATGCAAGCATCGCCAAACTCCTCAACCTCAATGAGGATGACATCGAGTCCATCACCGTCCTCAAAGACGGAGCCGCCACCGCAATCTATGGCGACAAGGGAAAGAATGGCGTTATCGAAATCAAACTGAAAGAGGCGAATCAGATTTCCTTCGAAACTATCATTGACAGACTGCCTGGTGCAGAGAAGCATGAGGACGGCAGCATCACCATCAATGGGAGAACTGTGCAGAAGATAACCATAGAAGGTCAAGAAGTCTATAACGCCAACGAAGAACCCGACGAAGTCTTTGAAGTCTGCGAAGACCTCGCTAAATACCCAGGAGGTCAAGGAGCCATGATGGAATTCTTCGTCCGCAACCTTCGCTATCCCAAAGAAGCGCATAAGAATGGCATCCAGACGCGCGTCATCCTACAGTTCATCGTAGAGAAAGACGGCTCACTCAGCAACTTCAAGGTGCTCGAAAACAAACCAACAGGAGCGAACGGCAGCACCCTTGACGACATGATAACCGTTACAGCCGCCAAAATCAAAGATGGCATCGAAGTCGATGCCACACCAGAGGAACTACTTGCATGCAAAAAACTCCTCGAAAACGAAGCTATCCGCGTGGTGAAACTCATGCCCAAATGGGAACCCGCCAAACAAAGAGGCCATGTGGTCAGGATGAGGTACACCATTCCCGTCACCTTCCGCCTCCAATAGCATACACGTGTTAGTAATTAGTTAGATAAGTTAAACAATGTGCGCAAACCCTCTTGCACTGGCAGCGATGCTCGTGCAGAGGGCTTTTTCGTTCATCGCTCCAAAGGCTCTTCCTGCACCACAGAAACGGTCTGAGTCACACCGAGGGTGTCGGTGTGACTCAGACCAGTATAGGCGGTGTGACTCACACCGCCTGTGAGGTACAGTAAGGAGGATTTTAGAGGCGCTTTCTTTACAAAACGCTCACCACTTCCTCCAAGTATTTCTTGTCCACCTCGTCGAAAGTAGCGAGGTCCTTGCTGTCGATGTCAAGCACAGCTATCACCTCCCCATCTCTCTGGACGGGCACTACAATTTCGCTGCTACTGAGGCTGGAGCAAGCAATGTGGCCGGGAAAGGCGTCCACATCGGGCACGATGACGGTAGCGGCGCGCTCCCATGCTGTGCCACACACGCCCTTGCCTTTCTTGATGCGAGTGCATGCCAACGGACCCTGGAATGGCCCCAGCACCAGCTCTCCGTCTAACACCCTATAAAATCCTGTCCACCAGAACCCAAACGTCTCGTGCAGCATGCTGGCCACATTCGCCATGTTCGCAATCATGTCTGTCTCGCCTTCCACCACCGCACGAATCTGGGGCAGCAGTTGCAGATACTTTTCTTCCTTCGAACCACCTATTACTTTCAGTTCTTCAGCCATAACCTTTCCATTTTTGAACATAATCCTTAATTCCTCCACAAAGATAAAGTAAAAAGCATGAATTATCCTCAAAAAAAGACAAGAAGAATGGGAAAAGGGGCACAAGAAGGGCTACTTGTGAAAAAAAGTGCCCAAAAAGTTGGCATTAAAGATTTTTTAACGTACATTTGCCGTCAAATCAATTATTAACATTAACCACTTAAAACTGAAAACTTATGAAAACTAAAAAATTCTTTCTTGCACTGGCCACTTTGATGGTGTGTGCAGCGAGTGCTTTCATCTCATGCAGTAGCGACGATGACAACAACAATAGCAGCAAAGAGGCGGGCGACAAGGCTGTGGCTTCGCTGAAGGCTTTGCTTCTCGACGATGAGGGCAACCCCGTGTTTGGCGAGACGAACGAACAGGGGCTTTACCAGATTGGGTTCGAGAATCAGAATGATGCGACGAAACAGGTGGGCAAGTACGTGAACAATGCCGGGTATGCTGGCGACGCCACCATCTATCCGTTGCCCGACGAACGAGGCACGGTGCGTGTGGAAAAAGGCGCTAAGGATGGTATCTATTATCAGGTGAAGTTTGCCGTGAAGGACATTCCACAAATGACACTGGAAGTGGTGGATGCCAACTACATGGAGAACGAGAATGCCTTGAAGACGCTCACACGTTACCAGTGCAATAACTGCAATCTCATATTCAAACTGCCTAACATGGCGGCGAAGAAGTGCACCTCATGCAGCAGTACGAACATCGAAAAGGCGAATTGACAACCTGAAGACAGCATGAAAAGAGCACTCTTTTACAGTTGCCTGATGCTGATGCCTCTGGCAGGGCATGCCCAGTTGTGGGAAAAGGCAAGAGCTTTTGTGGATTCCCACTCGAAGAAGGCCAATGTGGACACGCTCTACATCGAGACACCGAAGGAGCCGTGGCGCATCAGCATGGACAGTTATCTGAGCCAGTCGGATTTGCTGATGAAATCGACGGTGGAGGATAATGCGATGTTCTCTGACGTGGAGGGCAACCTGGAATGTCATCCACGCATCCGCACCGATGTGTCATCGTCGGTAGGTGTGCGCGTGGGATACAAGGGTCTTGCGGTACACTATGCACACAACATCACAGGCGACAAGGGCAGAGACCTGTCGGTGAGCGGTTCGGGCACATGGTATTGTGCCCACGTGCGTCTGCATGAGTTTAAGACAAAGGAGCCACAAGTGCGCTACGAGGGGAAGTTATACCTCGACGACGATGCAGCCCCCGAATGGATGAGTTTCACCAACAAGTGGATGCTCTCCTCGCCCATCAAGGCAAAGACGGTGGTGGCAGACGGCTATTACATCTTCAACAAACGGCGTTTCTCCTACAAGGCGGCCTATCGGCAGAGTGTCATTCAGCGACGCTCGGCTGGTTCGTGGCTGGCAGGAGCCATGTTCTACTACTCGGACTTCCGTTATGACAACAATGCCAATGCTGAACTGCTGCTGTACATGAACGACGTGGGACGCATCAAGCAGTGGCAAGCAAATGTGGGTGCTGGATATGGCTACAACTATGTGCCCGCAAAGGGATGGCTCATCAGCGCAATGGCGATGCCGATGGTGACGGTGTTTAACCGCGTGAAGAGTTATCATTTTGATTCTAATCTTCGCCAATTGGCGCTCGATGAGGAAGAGCACGATATCGACGAACTGCAACCGCAGGATTACCGCATCTCAAGCATGGGTTCGGAAAGCATGAACAGCCGCATCTCGCTGAACTTCAACGCCCGGCTGTCCATCACCTACAACTGGAACCGCTACTTCGTAAACCTGAACGGACAGTTCTACAACTTCAACTATCGGCATCATGGAAACCGAGGCCGACTGAACGACTGGTATGCAAATGCGTCGATAGGCGTCAGGCTCTAAGAGTTAGGAGTTAGAAGTTATGAGTTGCTATTGGAAGTCTCTTCACTTTTGTCTTCTCGCCGTCATGACCACGCTGCTGGGCTTTAGCCTAACTGCCTGCAACAGCGACGACGAGCAGACTTTGCCTTCCCCCACTGTATTGCCTGAGGTGACAGTGGTGTTCTCGCTCGATGGTTTGGGCGACGGGAGTTACAACGACCAGATTCTGCGCGGCATCAAACTGATGGAGAATGAAAACAGCCAGAAGATGCACATCCGCTTCCTCACGCTTTCGAGCATGGAGGAGGTGGAGGCTTTTTGTCGGTCGTGGTGGGAGAATATTGACGAACCTGCCGACGGACAAGACATTGCGCCAAGACGACTGCTGGTACTGGCCTCGTCTGACTATGTGGATATGGCCCGTCAAGTGTTTGCAGGAGCGGAGATGAACATCAACCGCTGTGTGCTGGCATTTGAAGCGGAGGACAGCGGTGACGAGACAGAGCAGATTCGCACGTTCAACATCAACATGTATGGTGTCTCGTGGCTGGCTGGCCGCACGGCAAAGGAAATGGGATGCAAGAGTCCGCTCTTGTTGCTCGGCAACAGTCAAAACACGACCACTTATGATGCAAGAGACGGCTTTGTGGATGGTTATGGACAGAAGGAGGACGGCTCTCTGGCCGATATAGGTGCGATAGCAGATAACTATAGGGGGTATGGAATGCCAACGGAACTGTACCGCATGATGTATGACTATGACGGCAAGTATGATTTCATCTATGCTGTGGCAGGTGGTTCGAACATGGGTGCCTACCGCTATCTGCGCGAGCATCCCGATTGCGGCATCTACACGGCAGGCATGGATGTGGATCAGAGTCCCTACTCCACTTTGATTGTAGGATCAATGATGAAGCGCATTGACTTGGTACTTTATGACCATCTGACGAATTGGTATCAGCAGAAAGACTTGCCTCGCTATCAGCACTACGGGCTGGAGAGTGGCTATATAGATTGGCAAATAGCTGACCGCTACGGCTTCTTGAAAGCAAGCGTGGAGGCGAATCGGCAAGAGGCCATCAGGAAGGAGAAGGAATATGAAGCGAAATAAATGGTGGGTGGCGTTGTGCTTGCTGGTGCTGATGGCTTGCAGCGACAACAACGACACCTCTTCAGAAAAACATATCGACTGGCAAGTACGAAAAGTGGCCGTTGTGCTGCCCATGAGGTATGGACAGCAGCAACACTGGGAACAGACAATTGGAATGGCGGCCGACGGATTGCATGAGATTCAGAAACAGAATATCCTGAACACACCCGACGGGTCGGACACTCAACGGGTGAAGCTGGAGTTTGAGTGGTTTGACGAGGAAAAGGAAGACCTGGAGCAGTTAGGTGAGGAACTGGCTAACCGCGACGACATCGTGGCTGTGATTGGCGGCAAGTTCAGTGCCGACGCTGCCATCCTCGCAGCCCACCTCTGCCGTGCTCACAAACCTCTTTTCACCATCGCCACATCTGAAGAACTGGTGCGAGCATACGCTTCGACGGGCTCTCTCTGGGCTATGGTGGAGAGTGACATCACACAATGTGAGATTCTGCTGAGCCGCGCACTCTACTATGGAGCCAAGACTGTGTCTCTGCTGGCCAACGGCGAAACACTGTATGGCAAGACTTTCGTGGATTGGATTGGTTTTCAAGCAGAAGAGTTGGGATTGGAAGTGAAGAGCATTCACGATTTCCGCAACGAGACGTTGGCAGAAGAAAGCCGAAAGGCTGCCGAAGAGGATGCCGATGTGGTCATCTGTGTGTCGAAAGAAGTGGCCACCATCGAATCAGCATTCCAACAGGCAGGCAGCCATTCGCGCCGTCTCTACAGCGACACCGCACATGGAGTGGATGTCATCGAGATGTTTGGCGAGAAGGCAGAGGGCATCGAGGGAGTCACTTTCGGCGCTTCACCCGAAACGGGCTTCGACATCCTTTACGAAATCAAATTTGGTGTGCAACCTACACATAGTGCCGCACAGATTTATGATGCTGTCATCATGCTGGGATGGGCACTCATCAACCAAGTCACAACGCCTAAAGAGGCCACCTTGAATGACTATCTGAAAGAAGTGGCCAATGCACACATAGCTGGTGCCTGTGGACCCATCGAGTTTGACCGCATGGTGTACACCACCGTGCTCTCCACCACCTACTACCATTACATGCTCTACCAAGGACGTTACATCATCCTCGACTACATCTCTTCTACGGGTTCGCACCGCTCAGATGCCACGCTGGGTGCATGGAACTGGAAAGCGGAACGGATGCAGGAGTTCAGCGACGACGACAATCCTAACATCTCATACCCTGCTCTTGACCAGAAATGGGCCTTGCTTGTGGCTGGCAGCAGCGGATGGAGCAACTATCGCCATCAGGCTGATGTGCTGCAGATTTACCAGATTCTGCGTCAGCAAGGCTACGACGACGACCACATCGTACTCATCATGGAGGACGACATTGCCTACAACGCGAACAATCCCCATCAGGGTGTAGTGCAAGTGAGACCGAATGGGGCCAACATGTATCACGATGTTGTGGTTGACTACCACACCAGTCAATTGAAACCTGAAGATATCAAGCACATCCTCTGCGGCGAACAGAGCGAACGACTGCCGAAGGTCATTCATGCTGATAAGGACGACAATGTGCTCATGTTCTGGAGCGGACACGGAGAGCCTGGACAAATGGTGTGGCTCGACCAATCAAGCGGCTTCACGACGCAACTGGCCAAAGAAACCTTCGAAGCCATGCATGCAGGAGAGAAATACCGCAAATTCCTCTGTTTCACGGAGACTTGCTATTCAGGCAGCGTGATGAAGGCCGCTGAGAACATCCCCGGCATTCTCGCGTTCACCGCCGCCAGCCCGACAGAAACTTCGAAGGCAGACATCTACAACACCGACCTCCACGTCTGGATGTCGAACCGATTCACAGCCACCTTGCAGGACTGCATTCTCAACTCGCCAGACATCCCTCTGCGTGACCTCTACTACAAGCTCTTCATCAACACCGTCGGAAGCCACGTGATGACTTATAATGTGGCAAACTACGGCAACATCTACCATGAATCGATGAAGGAATTCCTCAAATAGCCCCATCATGACACTTGACATACTGATATGCACGATTGACGAAGGCATCAAGAGAGTGCCAAAGGTATTGATGCCGCCACAAAGCAATGTCAAGTATGTGGTGTCGATGCAATGGACAAGTGAGGACATGAAGAAGCATGCGCCTGCTGTGCTGAAGGAGCGCGAGGATGTGATGCTGACGTTCTTGGAAGGAAAAGGACTGAGCCGAAACAGGAATCATGCGTTGGAAAAGGCGACGGGAGATGTAGTGCTGATAGCAGATGATGACTGCCGATACACAGAGGAACTGATTGGGCATGTGTTTGATGCGTACAACGAGCATCCAGAGGCTGATGTGATTCATTTTCAAGCATTAGACTTAGAGGGGGAACCGTTGCACCCCTACCCTGTTCCTTATGTGAGTTCGGTGGAGATGACGTTCAGGAGGAAAGTTACAACGAGATTTGACGAGCGGTTTGGTTTGGGAAGTGAACGTTTTTGTGCTGGTGAGGAGGATGTATGGATGAAGGACACAAAAGAGACTGGGTATCACATTCTCTACGTGGATAAGCCCATCGTGATGACTCCCAAAGAAACCACGGGAAAGAACTTTCTGAAGAACAAACAGATGCAAGTAACGAAAGGTGCCGTATTCAAGTATGTGTATGGTACAGTCGGTGCTGCATGGAGAACGCTGAAAGAGGCAGGATGGTGGTTGGTGCACAAAGGAGCCAACCCGCTACCTATATTATATAATATGTCAAAGGGAATGGTAGAAGTCTAAATACTGCTGAGCCACTTTGATGTAGTCGTGGTGCTTCTTCACATAGTCGATGCTCTGCTGCCTGAGCAAGGGAATACGTTCAGGATGAAGCACAAGTTTTTCGATTTCTTCATAACAACTATCGTAGGTGGGTAGCACATTGATGATGGGACGCAATTCCTTCTCACCTAAAATCTCATAATTTTCAGGTTCGCCACCACCTATGTTGATGATGCCTTTCGACATAGCAAGCAGAGAATTCATGGCTGGCGTGTAACTGTAGAGTTGGTCGAGAATGGCATCAGCACTATTCATCATTTCCTGATATTGAGCGAAGGGCACATTTTCCGCCACCTGAACCTGCATGTGCTCAGGCCATTTTGCCTGCACGTCTTGTGCGGCACGGAGCATGATGTCAGTGCCCTTGTAGGCATCGCGGTTCTTGTTGACTCCTGCAAATATCTGCACCTTGCCGCCTTTGGCATAAGAGCCTTCTTTCGCCTTGTCGGGCATCTTGATGGGGAACGGAATGAATTTCAATTTATCTTCAAACATTCCTTTTCCCTCATTGCGACAGCCCTCCCCTTTTGGGGGCTGGGGGGCTTTATACGTCGCCCAATATTCGTAGAGTCCCGCCACGATGCCGTCACAGTCTTCCGCAATCATCTTGTTCAGCGTCTCTTTCGAGGTACCTATCATGTCCTGACGGAAACGCTCGGCCTCCCAATCCGTTCGGATGGTGTCTCCAAAGTTGAAGTCGCTGTAACGCAACGGACGCTGGTAAGTGTTGACGTATGCCCAATAATAATCCATCCCAAACGCACCCATCACCATCTTGCCATTATGACGGCGCAGATAGCGGTAGAACGGAGCCAAACGCTCTGCCTTCAGCTCGAAAAAAATGGGATTGATGAGTTGCACCACATCATATCCCCGCATCTTCGGCAGCGCCTTCATGAGCCTCATCAAGAAACTCGTGTTGCCACAAAGCCCAAACTTACGTTTCAAGTCGATGTCGCGCGGATAATCCTTCCATTTGTCACCATCGCTTGCCACCACACACTCATGACCCAGAGCCTTCAAGCCCTCGGCAAGTGTGGCATGC
Organism: Bacteroidaceae bacterium; assembly: GCA_017448965.1. Classification (GTDB taxonomy): domain Bacteria; phylum Bacteroidota; class Bacteroidia; order Bacteroidales; family Bacteroidaceae; genus Minthosoma. Next base: position 31,386 of record JAFSKK010000019.1, read on the forward strand.
ACATTGGAATAATCGCCCAGAAGTAGAATCCGCATGATGACTGGAAAATTTTTGCAAAGGTAAATAAAAAGAATTAAAGAATTAAAGAATTAAAGAATTAAAGGATTGAAGTTGCTATAAACCATACTTTTTCACACTACATTTCATTTTTTTCAATCTTTCAATTCTTCAATTCTTCAATTTTTCATAACTTTGCTCCCAAATAACATTACTCATCATGGAAATAACAGTAATTGTTCCTGTCAAGGACAGACGTGACCACATCGGAAAGACACTTGACAGCATTCTCAAGTCGGGGTTGTCACCCAAAGAAGTCATCATCGTGGACAACGAAAGCACTGATGGCACCTACCAATTCTGCGAACAATACATCAAGGACAGACCAAACGTCACACTGCTCCGAGAGACTTTCCCCGGTGCGGCTGCCGCACGTAACAAGGGGCTAAAGTCGTGCAAGACGGAGTGGGTGTATTTCTTCGACAGCGACGACATCTTCGATCACAACTTCATTTCCACCTTCAGTTCCTTCATTCCTGATGATTATGATGTCATTGTCGTACCAACCAGACAAACGGTAAAGGGGAAAACGTCAGTTCGCACCTTCATCCCTTCCGAAGACCCACGCGTACAAATTCTTGCCAATGTGCTCAACACGCAGGGCATGATTTTCCGCACCGAATTCCTGAAAGACATCGGTTCCTGGAACCCTGCATGTCGTATTTGGAACGACTGGGAGTTGGGATTGCGCGTCATGCTGCATCAGCCTCGGATTCTATGGTTTACAGAAAGGGCATTTCACGATATCATCGTGCACGACGACAGCATTACAGGCAAGAACTTCTCCATGAATTACAAGCAATTCATCCGTACCCTCACGGTGGCTGTCAATAATCTGCAATCCTCCATTCTGCAACCCCTTTCGCACTATCATGCCCAGCATCTCGCGTGCCTCTATCCGCACCTCGACTTGCTCATGTATGCATTGTATTTACGTGCCAACATCCTGCTGGGACATCTGCAACACGAGAAGATGACGGGCAAGTGCGGCAAATACAAGATGGCATCGAAGGCACTCACCATCTTCGTCAATGATAACTTCGCCCCCACCCCCTCACAGAAATTCAAGGCCAACCTGCTGAGAATCTACACCATGTTGGGCGGAAGAGGTGCTTGGAGATTCGCGCTGAAGTCGGCCTCTAAAAGAGTTTCGCGCCGCAAATAATCATCCTATTTTTTCATGAAAAAAGCTTTACTACTTTCTTTCTTCTGTGCAACAGGCTTCTTCTGTCATGCGCAGCACACTTTCAATTTGGGTGGCGACATCTCCATGCTGCCACAATATGAAAGTGCCAAGACTCCTTATTACAGTTCTCAAACCAGCACGACCAATCAGAATGTCATCAACTTTCTGAAGGGCAACAAGTGCAAGTTCAACTCTATGCGTGTGCGTCTGTTTGTGAACCCAACACCTACAGAGAATGACCCCACTCTCGTGCAAGACCTCGACTATGTGACAGCATTGGGCAAGCGCATCAAGAGCGCCAAACTGGACTTCATGCTGGACATTCACTATAGCGACACATGGGCAGATCCAGCAAATCAAACCATCCCTTCCGCATGGACAACCCAAACCAATGCGGCATTGGCTGATTCCATGTACTCCTACACCAAGCGTGTGCTGGAACACATGAATGCCAATGGAGCCACACCCGATTTTGTGCAGATTGGCAATGAAATCAGTTACGGCATGCTGTGGCGTGAAGGAGTGGATGGCGACAAACTCTACAAGAGCAACAACAACTGGGGACGCTTATACCAATTCCTCAAGGCTGGTGCCAAAGCCGTGCGAGAGGTGACACCTGATGCCAAGATTATCCTTCACATCGAACGTGCAGGCAATACTGATGCTTGCGTCAACTTCTTCACCAACATCAAGAACAACAGTGTCGATTACGACATCATTGGCCTCTCCTATTATCCTTTCTGGCACAACACATTGGCCCACCTCTCCAGCACGCTGAACACACTGGAACAGCGTTTCCCTGAAAAGCCTGTACAGATTGTAGAGACAGCCTACTTCTACTCCTATACAGCAGGCGACCGCAGTTTCGACCCCGACAATTACTGCTCATGGGATGGAACACCTGAAGGACAGAAACAGTTCATCGAAGACCTCTGCACCGAACTGGCACAGCACAACAACGTGACGGGACTTTACTACTGGTTCCCTGAGGAAAACGGAAACGGAGCAACCCAAACCGTACAGAAAGCGTGGCTGAACAGAGGTCTTTGGGATAACGAAACTCATGCAGCCCTCCCCGCATTGTTCTCCATGCAGAACTTCCTCACACAGAAAGAGGCTGTCAACATACAGCAAACAAAGGCCAACAATGCCACAAAGAAGAAAGGCAACAATACCTACACGCTTGCTGGGCAAAAAACAGCCGTTCCATCTTCCCATAGCATCTTCCTCAAGAACGGTAAGAAATACATGAAAAGATAAACATATTGGCATCAATGCCAACGACACGCATGCCACACAACAAAAAATGCCCCTCTCCGCCGTAACGGAAAGGGGCTTTCTGTTTTTATTTCTTTTCAATGTCACTCACCCTTCTCATACTCTTCCAGTTTCTTCAGGTAGTATGTTCGAAGGTCATCCCACTTGTAATAGGGATACTGATCTGTTGCAACAGGCAGGGTGGCTTCCTTCTCGTTGAGCAAGGCCTTGACGAGAATGGGAGCATCCTTCTTCTTGGAGCGATAGAAAACGAGTTGGATGTTGCAAGCCATTGGATAGATGCGGAAGTTGACCCACTGGTCTTCAAGGTGGTCAAGGTCTTCCACCTGACGGCCACAACTGTCAAGTTCCATCAGACAAGCCAAAGGCATCACACACACCTCATGACCAAAACGGAGCGACGCACCATTCTTAAAGGTCTTGCTGGCCATCACAGTGTCTGTAGTCTCAATCATGTTGCGCAACAGGTGATTCTGCAAGAACGGCATGAGACCCTGCGTCTGAGGTGCTGGGCCATATCCCAAATACCAGTCGATGTTGACGATTTTCCAAAGGTCATAACACTCTTCTTTGGTGAAGAGATTCCACAAGTCTTCACCGCATCCGTGACTCTGCATGTTGTTAATCACCCCAAACATGCTTCTCATGAAAGAACGTGGACGGAAATCCTCATCGTTCCAAAAACCCTCGTCGGTGAAGAGCGCACGACAGAAACGCTCTGGATGGGTGTACTTCTTCGCATATTCAGAAACGATCCTGCTACGATTACGACTGGCATCTTTCAAACGGTTTGGCCATCCTGCGTTGAGATACCACTGGAAGGACTCGCTCACGTCGTTGTGCATCTTGAGGTTGGGATTGAAGGCCGTGATTTCTTCACACTCGGCCGTCATGCTGAGTATGCAACGGATGACCACCGTGCTTCGTGCATCCACCTGCGCCTCCTTGCCCGAGAAGATTTCGGGGAAGTTTTTCGTCATGCGCTTACCGATGCCATGATGCTGCTGTTCGCCAATATCGGACAGATCGCCCAAACGCCCTTTGGTGCAGGGATAGAAACGTTCCAGTTTCTCAAGTGCTTCCTTGCCCAGTGGAGTGAGCACATGCAGCTCATCTGCACGACGGAGAACACGGATGGGGTTCATGTAATCATTGTCGTTCAACAACCAACGGGAACCGTGACGACCATAATGAGACATATAGAAAGGTTCGTAGCCTTTTGGCGCCTTGGTCAATGGTTGAGTAGGTGCCTGATAGGCCATGTGGTTGGAAGCAGACTTGAGGACATCAGCATAGATTTCCTCCTTGGCTGTCTGAGCCGACAAGGACAAAGCAGCGACAAGGAAAGATGATAAAAAAAAGAATTTTCTCATGTGAGGTGTAAGTGTTATGTGTAAGTTTTAGGTTTTAATCATAGAAAGCCAAATTGGCGTTTCGGCCCAAATCGCGATAGGCGTTATTCATCAATTCAGGTGTGATTTCAAAGTCGCGGTTGATGGGGCGTCCTTCATCTTTCAGCGAGTGAGAGAACATCCAGTCGTATGTCTGATACATATAGAACACACGCGCCAGACGGCCATGATTGATGCCAGGCATACGTGTGTAGATGAGACGTGAATCATCGCCCGTCTTCTTGATGGCTTCCACCACACGGTCAGAACAAGACACCGGAACTTTCTCATCGGCTGTACCATGCACAATCCACATAGGGATTCTCGAGAGGCCACTCAAATCCTTCGCTGTAGCACCGCCACACATGGCCAAACCAACAGCAATACGATCGGGATATGCGGCACACAGGTCGAGTGTCCCGTAGCCACCCAGACTCATGCCGTAGCAGTAGATGCGGTCGCTGTCAATGTGATAGTTCTTTTCGGCCCACTCCACCAACTTCATGATCTTGTCGGGATTCCAAGAGCCACCAGGGTTCTGCGGAGCCAAGATATAGCAATCGATGACACGACCACGCTGCAACGCATCCATCGGGCCATAACGCTTCACTTTCGCGAGGTCGCGACCACAAAGACTGCGACCATGCAGGAAAATGAGCAGCGGCCGATGCACTCCGTCGTCTTCATCTTCTTCAGGACGATAAAACCAAAAGTCATAACTATCACTCACCACGTTGCGAAATGCCTTACTGGTGTCTTTCGCATAACCTGCCAAAGAGCACACAAAGGCAAGCATAACAACAATATATCTAAACATAAAAATACGTTTTAATGGAATTTACGGTGCAAAGGTAAGAAAAAAGTTCCCAACTCCCAAGTTTTTTCATAACTTTGCAGTTGAAATCAATCTTTAGAACCCATGTCCATATTGATCATTCTACTTTGTGTATTCTCTCCCCTCCTCATTCTCTGGCTCACCTACAAAAGCGCATGGCTCAACAAGGTGGGCAGCATCATCATTGCCTACATCATAGGTTGCACCCTCGGACTCACAGGGGTGATTCCTGACACGGAAGAAATGCATGCCCTGCAAACCACCATCGCTTCTGTCGCCATCCCCATCGCCATTCCGTTGCTCCTGCTGTCTGCCGACTTGAAAGCATGGGCAAAGTTGGCGCCCAGTTTCATCAAATCCACCCTTTTCGGACTCCTCGGATGCGCCATCGCCATCACCATCGGTTTTCTGCTTTATGGCAAAAGCAACCCTTCCCTCTTTGCCAATATCGGAGGCATGTTGACAGGACTTTACACAGGCGGTAATGCCAATCTCGCCTCGCTGAAAATCGCGTTGGGAGTTGAAGATGCCACTTATATTCTCGTTTCCGCTTATAGCACCCTCATGAGTGCTGTCTATCTCTTCTTTGTCATCATTGCCGGCAAGCGAGTGTTGCGACTCTTCATGCCCGACTTCAAGGAAGACAAAACCATTGAGGACACCACCATCCAAATAGAAAATCACGACCGTGAACTCTTTCTCGGCTTGTTCCGTCGGGACAATCTCAAACACTTAGGGCTAAGCCTCCTGCTCACCATCGGCATCATCGCCCTTGGTGCCGGCATCGCCTTCCTCTTCCCCAAAGACGCCTTCCAATCCGTCTTCATTCTCAGCATCAGCCTCCTCGCCATCCTTGCCTCGCTCAACAAGCGTGTGCGCAGTTTGAAACGCACCTTCGAGGCAGGCACCTATTTCATCCTCATCTTCAGCGTGGCAGTGGCATCGCAAGTCAGCCTCAAGACCCTCACAGATGTCAATCCCGACATCTTCCTCTTCACCACCGTCGCCACCCTCGGCGCCCTCCTCTTCCACGTGCTTCTCAGCGCTCTCTTCCGCATCGACACCGACACCACGCTCACTACCAGCATCTCCCTCATCTGCTCCCCACCCTTCGCCCCCGTCATGGGCAGTGCCCTCCACAACAAAGCCGTCATCGGTCCAGGCATCGCCGTCGGCCTTTTTGGCTATGCCATCGGCACCTACCTCGGCTTTGGTATCGCCAAAATGCTGTTAGTTATTGGATAGGGAGACATAGTTCTTCAGCCATCGCATTGAGAGCCACACATTCAGAACGACTGATGTGACGTTTCCCCGAATTTAATTCGGCAGCAACCAACAAAGTATAAGCCCTCCCATGCTTCTTCACCCCCTGCCAGTTCACAAACTATTTTGTCCCATTCCCTATTTGCTTCCTCTACATCATGCTGAGAAAAAGGAATCGGTAGCCTTTTGTGTTTACATCCTGCCCATAGTAAAAGATTACTATTATCCCAATATATTGTTGCTAATCCAAACTTGCTATAATAGCTAGCTATTTTTAGGATTCTTTTCCAAGAACAATTTACATGTTTAATATCTTCGTGTTCTCCAAAGTGCGAGTTAATAATGGGAATACAAATTCTAAAAACATATGCCTTATTATCCTTTGAAATCATATCAATAAAAGTGTTAAGGTAACTTTTTTTGATAATATTTATAACATATTGTTCGAACCTATCTCGTCCAAAATCCACTAATGTACCATCAGCGTTTATACGACTGATACACAAAGCGGGGTCCTCATCGTCCCATAGCTCGAGAATTCCAGTCACCTTACTACCATCATCCATAATATTTACGGAATGAGGTAGCAATTCATAGGTTACACACGGGAACAATTGAACTAAATTAACTCCTTGCCAGTCATTTTCTCTCGCGTATTTGATTGCTTTCCAATGACGGTTGAAAAAATAATAATTCAAAGCAAGTTGTTGTTTAGTGGTTAAAGGTTTTGGTGTATGATACCACTGATCACATACACAAAAACCTTCGGTAACTTTATTTGTATCTCCATCCATCTCTCTATGATAGACGAACTTGTTTCCCGAAACATGCAGAAGGACAGGAAAAAAATCTTTTGATAGTCCTTCGGCATAGCATGTCTCAATAGAAATTGGAGCACTGGCAAAATCCTTTCTTCTCATCTGTATGTTATTTATTGGCAAAAGTACAAACGTTGATGACACGGGGTTCTTTTTTTTGAATATCCAAGCTCTTTGCTGCCCATGCTGTTTTCCTCATTGCTTGGCGGTCATGCCAAACATGGCAACATTGAGCACATCAGTTTCCTCTGCATAAATGAGACTTGCCTGCATGGGAGTGACCTCTTGGGGAATCAGATGGCTCTTGATGGCATCGGTATGAATGCGATAGTTAAGATTGCCATTCATGTGTGACATCGCAAAGGTAGGAATAAATTCTAAAACAGACAAAAAAACGACAGGAGTTTTTGCGGAGAAACGCAGCAGCCTCTTCTTGCTCACTTCCACTGCCTCGACCACGTTCGTGTAGGTACCAAAAAAAATCGCTTCTTACGATTGATAAACCGTAAGAAGCGATTGATGAGCCGAAACAAGCGATTGATGAATCGGAAGAAGGGATTGATGATTGAGATTTCCCACATCGGCATCACTTCATTCCCTGTTTTTCAGCTGCAAATATACAACTTTTATTCCACATTTCAATACTTTCAGGAAATTTTTGTACCTTTGTAGCAGAATTGGAAACTGACATTTTGAAGTATCTTATAACAACTCATCATTATGAAGAAAACAATTATATCCTTGCTATTGGCGGCTGCCCCCTTCGTGGGCATCGTGGCACAGACGTACACGAACTCGTATTCAAAGGACGTGACCCGACTTGCCGAGAAGTGGGCAAAGAAGGGCGAATGGCGCAATGGCTTCACAAAGGCCTCTCCTGCTCCAACGGTCAACCTGGTGGAGTTCTATCTTCAGTATCAGAAGAATCCTGAACAGTGGAAGGCACTGTTCAAGTGGCTGCAAGAGACGGATTTGCTCGCCATCCCTGCTGGGCGCACTCCGATTCCTGGCACCACGCTGACCGTGAGTGTGGAAGATGGCGACAATTGGTGCTCGCAGGATGACCTCCGTGCAGGGAAAGGCTCAGAGAGTCACTACCAGAAGATTGATTTCATGTATGTGGTGAGAGGGACGGAAGGCTTTTGCCGTCTTGACCACGAGACCTCAAAGCCTCGTGCTGACTACAAGCCCGACCGATTGGAATACACCTTCGAGTACGACCGTCTCCAACAGTTCACATCCATCCCTGGCACATTCAACATCATGTTCCCTTGCGACTGGCATGTGGCGAAAGTGAAGACCAATGCCGAAAGCCAGAACCTGCGTGTGCTGGTTATCAAGGTGGACAACCAACTATAATCTAATTGAGACACGAATCATCATCATGACGAATATTTTCACAAAACTCATCGCGAAGGCAACAGGCATTGCAGAGAAGCAGGTGGCTGGAACGATAGGGCTGTTGGAGGAAGGATGCACCATCCCCTTCATCAGCCGATACAGAAAGGAAGTGACAGGTGCGCTAGACGAGGTGCAAGTGGCCAGCGTGAGCGACCAACTGGAGAAGTTGAAGGAACTGGCAAAGCGCAAGGAAACCATTCTGAGCACGATTGAGGAACAGGGCAAACTGACACCAGAACTGCGGACACGCATCGAAGGATCGTGGGACAGCACAGAACTGGAAGACATCTATCTGCCCTACAAGCCCAAGCGGAAAACCCGTGCAGAAGCAGCTCGGCAAAAGGGATTGGAGCCATTGGCCACTTTCCTGATGCTGCAAAATCCCAATGCCGATGTGGACAAGAAGGCCAAGGAGTTTATCAACAAGGAGAAAGGAGTGAATTCAGCCGAAGAGGCCATACAGGGCGCACAGGACATCATCGCTGAGCAAGTGAGCGAAAGCGAGGAGGCAAGAAACATCGTGCGATTCAACTTCAAGAAAGATGCCACCATTTCTTCCGTGAAGGTGAAGCCGAAAGCCAAAACAAAGGAGGAAGAAGAGGAGAAAGAACAGCAGGCACAGAAATATCGCGACTACTTCGACTTCTCCGAGAAACTGTCAAGATGTGCCTCCCACCGCCTGCTGGCCATGCGTCGAGGCGAGGCAGAAGGCTTTCTGCGCGTGAGCATCAGCGGTGACGACGAACGATGCCTTGACCGACTGGACAGACAGTTCCTCCGCAATTCGAGCAAGAGTGCCGAACTGGTGTGGGATGCCATAGAGGATGGTTTCAAACGACTGCTGAAACCAAGCATCGAGACGGAATTTGCCAACCTTTCAAAGGAATTGGCAGACAAGGAGGCCATCCGCATTTTCGTGAAGAATCTGGAACAACTGCTCATGTCGCCCCCATTGGGACAGAAGCGCGTGTTGGCACTCGACCCAGGTTTCCGTACAGGTTGCAAAGTGGTGTGCCTCGATGCCGAAGGAAACCTGCTGCACAACGAGGCAATCTATCCCCACCCTCCCAAAAACGAACGACGTGCAGCGGCAGACAAACTTTGGACGCTGACGAAGCAATACAAGATTGAGGCCATCTCCATCGGCAACGGCACCGCCAGCCGTGAAACGGAGGAGTTTGTGCGCTCCCTTGGCTTACCCAAGGATATTCAGATTTTCGTGGTGAGCGAAGACGGAGCCAGCATCTATTCCGCCTCAAAAGTGGCCAGAGAAGAGTTTCCCGACTACGATGTGACGGTGCGTGGTGCTGTCAGCATCGGAAGGCGACTCATGGATCCATTGGCCGAACTGGTGAAGATTGACCCCAATTCCATCGGTGTAGGACAATATCAGAAGGATGTGGATCAGAAGGAACTCAAGCACTCGCTCGACCAAACGGTGGAGATGTGCGTGAACAAGGTGGGCGTAAACGTGAACACAGCCAGCAAGCATTTGCTCACCTACATCTCTGGTCTTGGCCCCGTCATCGCCCAAAACATCGTGAACTACCGTGCTGAAAATGGCGCCTTCACCTCTCGCAACGAACTGCTGAAAGTTCCCAAACTGGGTGCGAAAGCATTTGAACAGGCTGCTGGTTTCTTGCGTGTGAGCGGAAGCAAACAACCGCTTGACAACAGCGCCGTACACCCTGAGAGCTACCCGATTGTAGAAAAGATGGCCAAAGACCAGCACTGCACCGTTGCGGAACTGATGTCGAACAAGGAACTACGCGCCAAGATAAACATCCAGCAATACGTTACCGACAAAGTGGGTCTCCCCACCCTGCAAGACATCATGCAGGAACTGGACAAACCGGGTCGTGATCCTCGCCAACAACTGACCGTGTTTGAGTTCTCGAAGGATGTGAAAGAACTCGAAGACGTGCAGGTGGGCATGGTGCTACCAGGCATCATCACCAACATCACCAATTTCGGTTGCTTCGTCGATGTGGGTGTACACACCAAAGGGCTTGTCCACATCAGCGAACTCGCCGACCACTTCGTGAAAGACCCATCCGAAGAAGTTCAGCTACATCAACACGTTACTGTCCGCGTCATCGGCGTTGACCTCCAACGTGGACGCATGCAGCTAAGCATGAAAGGAATATCGTAAGTGAATGCGGTGAAAGAGAAGGTGTACGTATGAAGCAGCAGACCTTAGACGCACATCAAATCAACTATAAAAAACAAGTGGAATCCGTCACGGACTCCACTGTTTTTTTCACGAGTTTGGTGAAAAAGCACCAAACAAATGAACCTAAAATCTTTTTACTAACCTAAAACCTATTGTATAACCTATGTTTCAAACGAATTCTTGTCTTAATCATCCTAAGTAAAACAATCTTCTTAACCTAAAATTAACCTTGATGAGAACGCTGTCTCTCTTAAGACGATGCAAAGGTACGGCCTTTTCCTCACCCAATAATTATAATTCATTGAAAAACTTAAAAAAAGGCTTATTTCTTTGACATATATCAATGCATGTGTGCGCACACATAATAAATGGCACACAATTTTAGTTTTTTGCAATTCCCAAACACATCGCATGTCCCGAACTGCTCAACAAACGCAATAATGTGTAATAATGTTTCCATTTATATACGTTTTTGTATTCTAAAAACTCTTGTTATGTTTCTCAAAGCGGTTATAAATGTTTCTATTTACAGAAGAAAAAGCACTATAAATAATGTCAAAAACCCTTATTTTAAAGCACTTTTTGGATTTTTTCATCTTTTTTCTTGTTTTTTTACGAAAAAAGTTTGGTTGGAACATAAAGAATACATACCTTTGTGGCACACTATAACTAAAAAGAAAGGACGTATATGTTTTCTACATTATCTATTATAATCATAGCCACCCTGACCATCGGTATAGGCGTACTGGCTTATCTCTATTACAAAGAGAAAATAAATGGCTACAAATACAAGAAGGGCATGTTGGTACAGAAAGTGTACCTTCAGAATATGAGTCACGACATACGAACGCCCATGAACGCCATTTGTGGCTTTTCACAAATCCTGTGCAACAAGGATATCCGCGACATGCTTTCAGAAGAGGAAATCTCTGAATATGGCGTGATCATCCAAAGTAACACTGACCTATTGAGCACCCTCGTTAATGATATTCTCGACATTTCAGACTTTGAAAGCGGCAAATACCGCATGAACATTGGCACATGCAACGTGAACGATGTTTGCCGCAAGTCCATCAGCACGGTCAAATACCGCTGCCCAGAAAATGTCAAGATGTATATGACGACGGATGCGCCTGACGACTATACGATTCAGAGTGATTCCAAGCGTGTGGAGCAGGTCATCATGAACTACCTGACCAACGCTGAAAAGCATACAGACGAGGGGGAAATCCACGTACATGTGTCGCTTGACGAAAATCCTGGCATGGTGACATTCTCAGTAACCGATACCGGCGAGGGTGTTCCGCCAGAGAATGCAGAACGCATTTTTGGACGTTTCGAAAAATTAAACACCATCAATGGAGGTACGGGTCTTGGGCTTCCCATCTGCCGCAGAATTGCCACCCAATTGGGCGGAGAAGCAAAAATGGATCTCACACACACAGGAAAAGGGGCACGTTTCATATTCACCCACCCTGTTGAAAAGGCATCTTAAGATAGCTTTTTTACATGCTGCACTATCACACGCACCATGCAGTAAAATAAAGCAACCAGCAAGAAATATCCTACATAGAGCAGCGTTGTCCATGAGATGATAAGATAAACCAGCATGGCAGCACCAGAGAGTTTTGCCAGATAGGTAATGCCTGGCAGGAAATAGAAATGATGATACACCTCTTCTATCACGGCCAAATAGGTGATAACGACAAGCCAAAGGACAACCACCAATGCAGCCATCAAAGGAGGGAGGACAAGCGGATTGAGGGTTGGATGGAAATAGTATTCTTGCCAAAATTCTGGCACGAAATTCTGTACAGAAGCATAGAGAGAGGCCATCATAGCCACCAGCAACAGAAAAAGAGGTGGATAGATGCTTGTCATCTCGTCAAAGAAATGCAATAGTTGCTGTTTGCCCATATTCTTTCCTCGACTGAGCAGCAAAGCCAACACACCAATCACCACAAAAGCAGACATCCAGATAGCACGGCTGCTGGAGAGCGCATCTAGTAGTTCCGATATGGTGTCGTCAGGAGTGGTTCCCTTCAGCAATTCACGCTCACGCAACCAGCCCATCGTCATTTGATTGCTGGCCACCTTCACCCAAATGGAGTCGATGGAATCACCAGGCACCACTTTAATGGCTGCCACAGCGACCACATTGCCCTTATGAACCACACAAGTGTCCGTCAGCAGGTCTCCCTCGCGAGGAATGAGCGTGAGTGAGTCAGCCTTCACCAGAAAGTTGAAGTTTTCAGAATAATGATGTGTCAACCGAAACACCATCGAATCCACCTGTTGAGGGGTGAGGCTCATCAACGTTGTATCTTCTGTCGTAGCGGTGTCAACGATTGTAACAATGGTGGGCACAGAATCGCTATCAGCCATAGCAACCTCAGAAGGTGGGGTAACAGTTCCACCCACACAAGAAGCGACAAGGATGGAAAGGACAATATAAAGCAACTTTCTCATGACAAATATAGTTTCATTTGACAATTCTGACAATCGAAGACGAGTCGGAAAGCGGCACCGTTAGCCAATCGTAACATGAGAGGAACTGGCTTGCCACCTTCTTTCAGGCACATATCCAACTGCCTGCGAACGCAGTATTTGCACGCCATCACAGGAACGGAAGGGTCGTGCGTCAGTTCGTAAGGCACTTCCGTTTCAATGTTCACAGGCGTATGATGCTGCTGTTCCAAAGGATAGAAACGGAGGCGCTCCGCAGTCAGCATATCTGTCAACATGTGCCGCCATTGGCTCAATTGTGAAGAGGGAATGAAGTAGTTCTTTTTCAGCAACACGTTCACGTTGCGAGCCTCAAAGATAGTGCCCCCAAGTTTGCTCAACTGACGCTGGATGTTCTCTTTCTGATGGGTTCGTGCCAATTCAAAAGACTCACTGATATCAATCGCAGCGGTCAAGCCGTCCTCATCCGTCATCGTGATGCGGTCATCATACACTTCAATATCAACAGCAATCTTTCGATCCGCGGATGCTTTAGAGAGCATCTTATCCCATTCAACATCCTGATTGCGATAATATTGTACACCTTTCACAGGACGGAACATCTCCGCATTATTCACACGGAAACCAACCAGTTTCCCTTTTTCAAGATAGCAAAGCCCATCCCCATTGTGAAGCACTGTTTGACGCGTGACAGGCTCTCCCATCGCCTTGGGCGTGTCTATATTTGCATCAGGCTTGCTCACATCTGCCACAAATCCACGATTGAAACTCTTCTTCACATCAGGCTTAAACGAGAGGTTTACATGTCCAGAAGCAGCACGGCAGAACTCTTTAGGGTGCTTGGCTATCACTTTGTCCAATGCTTCCGAATAGGCAGCAGTCACGTTCTTCACGTAGTCAGCCTCTTTCAACCGTCCTTCTATCTTCAACGAAGAGGCTCCAGCCATCAGCAAGGCTTCGAGATGGTCGATTTGGCAATTGTCCTTCAACGAAAGCAGGTGTTTATCTTTCACCACCGTCCTTCCATCAGCCAACAGGTCAAAAGCCATGCGGCACACCTGGGCACATTCGCCCCTGTTGGCACTCCGTCCGAACAAGGCTTCGCTGGCATTGCACAAGCCACTCATACAAACACATAATGCCCCGTGCACAAAAACTTCGAGTTTTGTGTCGGGGCATTTATCATGTATTTTCGCAATGTTTTCAAGGGGCAGTTCACGCGCGAGCACCACTTGCCGGAAACCCAAATCAGACAATCGCTGCACCTTCTCCTGCGAACGATTATCCATCTGTGTGCTGGCATGCAGCGGGATGGGTGGCAACGGTAACGAGAGCAATCGCAAATCCTGCACAATCAAGGCATCCACGTGAATGTCGTAAAGCTGCTTGACGAGGTGCTCCACTTCCTGCATCTCCTTTTCAAAGATGAGGGTGTTCACCGTCACATACACCTTTGCCTTGAACAAATGGGCAAACTCCACCAATCTTTCGATATCCTCCACGCTGTTGCTTGCAGCAGCACGGGCACCATGCGATGTGGCACCTATATAGACAGCATCAGCACCGTGGCGTATTGCCTCGATGCCAATGTCTGCGGTCTTTGCTGGAGCGAGGAGTTCAATGCTTCGCATTATTCCTTGATATCGTCGATGTTGAACGGTGTCTCTTGATACACGTAGTAGTTGAGCCAGTTGGTGTATAGCAGATTGGCTGCAGCACGCCATTTCACCACTGGATGCTTCGAAGGATCACCTCCTGGATAGTAATTCTGGGGCTTGTTGATGGGCAGTCCTTTCTTCAGGTCACGCTTGTACTCCCCATCCAAGGTCAGAGGCGAGTATTCCAGATGGCAAGTGATGAAGAACTCTCTTCCGTTTCTTGCTTCCACAATCGTGACACCTGCCTTTGGACTTTCAGCGATGATGTGCAACCCTGGCACTTTCTCGATGTCCTTGCGCAATACGGTGCAATGACGGCTGTGAGGAGCGTAGAACTCATCGTCGAATCCTCTGAAGATGGGGAGTTCTGGTGCCATCATCTGATGTTTGAACACGCCAAACACCTTGTGCGGTGTGTTATGCTTGGGCACACCATAGAAGTGGTACAACCCCGCAAACGCTGCCCAACACACATAGATGGTGCTAGTCACGTGGCTATGTGCCCAATTGAACACCTCCTGTAGCTCTTTCCAGTATGTTACCTCTTCATAGCTGATGAACTCCAAAGGCGCACCTGTCACGATGAGTCCATCGTACTTCTCCTTCTTCATGTCCTCGAAGTTGCGGTAGAACGCCATCATGTGCTCGATGGGGGTGTTCTTGCTTGTGTGCGACTTGATTTTCATGAACTCAACCTTGATTTGTAGCGCCGAGTTAGATAGAATACGAATGAAGTCCGTCTCCGTCGTAATCTTCAGCGGCATGAGGTTGAGCACTGCCAAGCGGAGCGGACGAATCTGCTGACTGTCCGCCCGTTTGTAGCCCATCGTGAAGATATTCTCCTGCTTCAGTTCATCGATGGCTGGGAGTTGATCGGGTAAGATTAATGGCATAATGTAGAATTGAAGAGTTGAAGAATTGAAGGATTGAAGTTTTGGCTGACGCGATGTGAGAACACAACGTATGGCAACTTCAATTTTTCAATTCTTCAATTCTTTAATTTTTTTTGATGTATTCAACGATCCACGCGCCGACTTCCTTTGTGCCGTACTTTGCACCGCCTTCGACCTGAATCTCTGGAGTGCGTACATTCTGGTCGAGCGATGCGTTCACGGCCTCACGAATGAGGGTACCTTCTTCTTTGAGGCCAAAATACTCGTAAAGCATGGCGACAGAAAGAATCTGTGCCAAAGGATTGGCGATATTCAAGCCTTTTGCCTGTGGCCAACTGCCGTGAATGGGTTCAAACACAGGAGTGTGTTCGCCTGTCGATGCTGATGGAAGCAAGCCCATCGAACCAGTGATGCATGAACCTTCGTCTGTGAGGATATCGCCAAAGGTGTTCTCAGTCACCATCACGTCGAAGAACTTGGGTTCCTGAATCATGCGCATGGAAGCGTTGTCCACATACATGAAGTCTGTGGTCACATCAGGATACTGTGGTGCCATTTCTTGAGCGACAGCACGCCACAGACGGCTCGAAGCCAACACGTTGGCCTTATCCACCACAGTCAGATGCTTTCTGCGCTGACGGGCATACTGATAGGCCACCTTCAAGATGCGCTCCACCTCAGCACGAGAGTAGGCGTTGGTATCGTAGGCATAATCATTACCCTCCTTCTTCTCGCCAAAGTACATACCACCTGTCAACTCGCGGATGCAGATGAAGTCAGCACCACGCACCAACTCATCCTTCAGAGGTGATTTGTGTACGAGGCAATCGAAAGTGGTTACAGGACGGATGTTTGCGAACAAACCCAACTTCTTTCTCATAGCAAGAAGACCCTGCTCAGGACGCACCTTTGCGTTAGGATTGTTGTCAAACCTGGGGTCGCCTACCGATGCGAAAAGCACCGCATCAGCATCCATACATGTCTGGAAGGTCTCTTCTGGGAACGGGTCACCCACCTCATCGATGGCATGCGCACCGCAGATAGCCTCCTTGTAACTCACTTCATGTCCAAACTTCTCGGCGATGGCACTACACACAGCCACGCCCTGTTCCATAATCTCTGGTCCGATACCGTCACCGGCCAGCACTGCAATTTTCAGTTTCATATCTTTATTTAACTAAAGTTTCGCAAGCTTTGTATGCCTTGGAGATAAAGGGAGATAGAAGAAGATAGAAGGAGATAGAAGACAAATGTAATGCTAATGGCAAGGTATCGTCCTCTATCTTCCGCCGCTGAAATGCGGCTATCTTCCTTTATCTTCCTATATCTTCTTAACATCCGAAAGTTGAATTATTTAATTGAAGTTTCGGGAGTTCTTTTTCACCACTGATTACACAGATTACTCTGATTTTATCCGCTGGTGGATTGGCCATTACACCGATTCTTCCTTAATTTCACAAATTAGAGTCGTGCCGACTCTTAAGGCCATCCGGATG
>JAFSKK010000020.1 GCA_017448965.1 Bacteroidaceae bacterium
AAAAAATCACTTACAAAATGTCAATTTCAAAGTTCCTATTATTGATGAAATCGGTTTTCAGAACTTACATTTGTTCCGTTTGTGGATGATTTCTCCAACAAAAAGTTAGACAATTTTTCTAATGACCGATTTGGGTTTAAGCATTAATCTTCGGGTTGAATAGTCAAATCCATCAAATCCTGATAATCGCCATTGAAGACATTGATGTCAACACTGCCTTTGATGCCATCAACTTTGCCCACATCGGTATGTTGCCAGAAAGCCCACTTCCCCTGATATTCCAAAGAATCAACATAATAATGGGCTATCCAATAGGGGAAACGGTCAAAATCGGGTGTGTTAAGATAGGATGTGCGGAATTTGTAACCTGTGTAGAGAATAGGTGTCACGCCATAATGCTTTTCCACAACATCCATCCAGTTGAGCACTTCGTGACGTAATTGTGCAGGAGTGCTGTTGCCCAACTCTTCCACGTCAAGTACAGGAGGAAGGTCATGCTCGTCAAGCTGCACCATCTTGCAGTAGAAGTTTGCTTGTTTCTTTCCAGAAGATGACGGACTGAAATAGTGGTAGGCGCCACGTACGATGTCGTTCTTCCTGGCATTATGGAAATTCTGATTGAAGTTCTCGTCCCAGATGTTCGTGCCTTCTGTGGCCTTGACAAAAATGAAGGAAACGGGTGCTCCTTGAATTTGTGCATTTCGTAGTTTGTCCCAATTCACATCTCCTTGATAATGAGAGATGTCGAGTCCTCTAACTGTGCCTTCAGGATAGGTGACATGACTGAAAATGGCTTTCCATCGGAAAGAGTAAGGCCCCACAAAGGTCTTATAGAAGAAAGTGATGTACACCACCACAATGAAGGTAAGGGCTATCCACAAAACATAAGAAGGCACACGGCGAAAAGGATTTCGTCGTGTGCCTTTCTTCTTTTTGGTAGATTTACGCTTGCTTGTCTTTTTTGTAGCGGTCATCTAACTTTCTATCAAAATGACGGACGTCTCACTTTGCTTGTTCAAGCTGCAGTGTCTTTGTCGTTTGGTCGCAAACTTCTGATGGACCCCAGTATTGGATAGGACCTGGGTATACGTAGGCTGTTTCCTTTGCCCATACAGCACGGTGTGCTGCAAAGAACTTGAATGGTGCACCATCCAGTTCAACAAGAGCCTTGCGGATAACAGGCTTCATCTTACCGTTACGCTTCTCGAGGTTCATCATCATGGTGATTGGCACACCACCTGCAATCCACTCAGCTGCAGGAGCAGTTGTGTTCTTAATCACAGACATGTAACCAGTCTTGCCATTGGCAATGAGGCGAGAAGCATTGTAACCAAGTGAATAGCAGTAGTCTGCATCGTAGTTAGATGGGGCAGCGCAACGACCTTCGTAGCCGAAGAAGTGGTGCTGAGTACCGAACTTGCCCTTGAACTTGCCCTGGTGCTTCCAGATAGCGAGTTTGTCTGCCACCATGCGAGAGAGCAACTTCTCTGTCTCGATGAGAGACACCTGTACGTTTCCGTGTGGGTCGCGGTCGAGAGCAAGCTGAGCAGCAACGTCTGCAGGAAGAGACTTGAAGACAGCGAGGTTGTCCTTTGACAGGTGGCCTCTTACAAATGTCAACTGTTCGTTGGCACTGGTGATGTGCTGTGCCTCTGGCAATGCGAGGATGTCGTTGAGCTCTGCAATGAGTTTCTTGATAGCAGGGATGAATTCGATGATGCCTTCAGGAATCAGGACAGTACCGAAGTTGTTGCCTTCTGCAGCACGTGCAGCAACAGCCTCTGCAATGTAAGTGACTACGTCATCGAGCGACATGGCTTTAGCCTCCACTTCCTCAGATACGAGGCAGATATTAGGCTGGCACTGGAGCGCACATTCAAGAGCAATGTGAGAAGCTGAACGCCCCATCAGTTTGATGAAGTGCCAATACTTACGGGCAGAGTTACAGTCGCGCTGGATGTTACCAATGAGTTCAGAGTAAGTCTTGCAGGCTGTGTCGAAACCGAAAGAGGTCTCAATCTGCTCATTCTTCAAGTCGCCGTCAATGGTCTTAGGACAGCCAATCACTTGAACACCGTACTTCTTTGCTGCATAGTATTCAGCAAGCACACAAGCATTGGTGTTGGAGTCGTCGCCACCGATGATGACGAGAGCCTTGATGTTGAGTTCGCGAAGAATCTGAATACCTTTCTCGAACTGGTCTTCCTCTTCAAGTTTGGTACGGCCAGAACCAATGATGTCGAAACCACCGGTGTTGCGGTACTGATCCATGAGTTCTGGAGTAATTTCCATGTAGTTGTGATCAACGAGACCACCAGGACCGAGGATGAAACCATAGAGTTTGTTGGCTGGGTTGAGAGACTTCACGCCATCGAAAAGACCTGAAATTACGTTGTGACCACCAGGTGCCTGACCACCAGAGAGGATGATACCAACATTGAAAGGAGGCAATTCCACAGGTGCACCTGGCTCGAAAGTGATGACAGGCATACCATAAGTGTTGGGGAAGAGTTCCTTGATTTCAGCCTGATTGCCCACAGACTGAGTAGCAGCACCTTCAACAGCCTTTACTGGGCCCTGAAGCGCCTTGGGAAGCTTGGGCTGATAAGCAGCACGAGCTTTTTGGAGATTTGAAATTTCCATGATTACGAGTATTTTAATTGTTATGATTGTTTTATAAAGAACGTGCAGCTTTTACGTAGCCGAGTGCTTCCTTGCACTTGTCCGTTACATATTGCCAGTCACTAGCTTTCACCTTGTCGCTTGGGAACAGCTTGGAACCCATGCCCACGCAGTAAACACCAGCCTTGAACCATGCAGTGAGATTCTCCTCAGTGGGAGCCACACCACCTGTGACCATAATCTTCGACCAAGGCATCGGAGCCTTCAGATTCTTCACCATAGCAGGACCATACACATCGCCTGGGAAGAGTTTGGTGAGGTCGCAACCAAGTTCCTGTGCCTTACCGACTTCGCTGACAGAACCGCAACCAGGGCAGTAGGGGATGAGACGGCGGTTGCAAACAGGAGCAATGTCTGGATTGAAGAGAGGACCGACAATGAAGCAGGCACCCAACTGGATGTAGAGTGCTGCTGTGGGGGCATCAACAACAGAACCAACGCCAAGTGCCAATTCTGGACATTCCATTGCTGCAAATTTCACACATTCAGCAAACACCTCATGTGCGAAATCTCCACGGTTTGTGAACTCAAAAGCACGAACACCACCGTCATAGCATGCCTTGATGACCTTTTTTGCTACTTCTGCATCCTTGTGGTAGAAAACAGGCACCATGCCTGTTTCACCAATCTTTGCCATAACGGCAAGTTTATCGAATTTAGCCATATAGGGAATAAACAGTTGAAAAGTTTTTATGAGTGTTATCGTTGTACACGACCATTCGCATTACCTCCGGCCAGAGCCTCCACTTCTTCTGCAGAAACGTGGTTGAAGTCGCCAGGAATGGTGTGCTTCAGAGCAGAAGCAGCCACTGCAAATTCAAGTGCTTCACCCTGAGTGGGTTTGGTCAAGAGTCCATGAATAAGGCCGCCTGAGAAGGAGTCACCACCACCTACACGGTCAATGATAGGATTGATGTCGTAACGTTTGCTCTGATAGAATTCCTTGCCATCATAAATGAGCGCCTTCCATCCATTGTGGGTGGCAGAGAAACTTTCACGAAGTGTGGACACAACATATTTAAATCCAAACTCCTTGGCCATTGCCTTAAATATACCTTCATAACCAGCAGCGTCCGTTACGCCTGCTTCCACATCGGCATCGGGTTTGAAACCAAGGCAAAGTTCTGCGTCTTCTTCGTTGCCGATACATACGTCAACGTATTGCATAAGTGGACGCATAATGGAGATAGCCTTCTCGCTGGTCCAAAGTTTCTTGCGGAAGTTGAGGTCGCAAGAAACGGTCACGCCATGTTTCTTGGCTGCGATACATGCTTGCTTCAAACATTCTGCAGAAGCATCGCTGATGGCGGGTGTGATGCCTGACCAATGGAACCAGTCAGCACCCTCAAATATCTTGTCGAAATCAAAGTCTTCAGGTTTAGCCTCTGCGATGGAAGAGTGGGCACGGTCATAAATGACTTTTGACGGACGCATGCTCGCGCCTGTTTCTGCATAATAAAGACCCACGCGGTCACCGCCACGGGCAATAAAATCGGTGTTAACACCAAATTTGCGCAAAGCGTTCACCGCAATCTGACCGATTTCATGCTTGGGCAGTTTGCTCACAAACACGCTTTCGTGACCATAGTTGGCCAAGCTTATGCCTACGTTTGCCTCGCCACCGCCAGGAATAATGTTAAACTTCTCGGCCTGTACGAAACGGTAGTTCCCTTCAGGTGAAAGGCGGAGCATAATCTCGCCCATTGTGATAATTTTAGCCATAATAATTAGTTATAGTGGTTATTTTAACTGCAAAGGTAATTCTTTTTTGCTAAAAACACGTCCTTTCATTTGCAAAAATTATAGGTGTAATGAAATTTTGTCGAAAATGCATTTTTATGTTCTGGAAAAACGCTACCTTTGTGGCGATTTTCGCACTTCCAGAAGAAAGTCATCAAAAAGATTCGTTTACAGATTTAGGATTCAAAAGTATTGTAAAGGTAAAAAGTTATGGAAATTTCTTCCAAGATTCGCATCAAGGATATTGCGGAAAGAGCTGGTGTATCGGTGGGTACGGTGGATCGCATCATTCATGGTCGTGGCAATGTATCGCCTATCAGCATGGAAAGGGTGCAAAAGGTTCTTGATGAGATCAATTTCACTCCAAATCATTATGCTTCTGCGCTTGCTTCCCATAGTGTACATCAGTTTGCGGCGATTCTTCCCATGCATGAGGTAGACAGTTATTGGGCACGTGTGGAAAATGGTCTCATTGATGGTGCGCGTCGATTTAACGATTTCAAAATCTCTTTTAAGATATTCCGTTACGATCCTTTCAACACAGAATCCTTTAAGTTGGAGTGCCAGAGTTTGCTTGAATCCAATCCTGATACGGTGATTATTGGTCCCATTTTCAACTATAACATCATGGCTAACTTCACGGCTCAATTAGACGAGCGGGGAATCCCTTATGCCTTGCTCGACTCTAACTGGCCAGAGTTTAATCATCGTATCTTTTACGGACAGGATTCTCTGCGAAGTGGAGCGTTCTCTGGACGTATCATGTCATTGGCTGTTGACACGAAAACACGGAAGATAGCACTTTTCAAGGTATTGGGCGAAGGCCGTGTGGCAAGCCGCCAACAGATGAATCGAGAAGTAGGGTTCCGCCAATATATGGAAGAGCATTGTCCTCAAATAGAGATTGTAGATGTGAATCTATATGTGTATGACAAATTGGGCATGAAAGAAATCATGCGTGACTTCTTCACGGAGAACCCCAATATCCGTCATGCACTATGTTTCAACTCTTCCATCCATCTTATTGCAGACTTTTTGAAGAACGAGATGCCAGAGCATCCTCACGTCACGCTTTTGGGATATGATGCCGTAGATGCCAACGTGGAGTGCATCAAGAATGGTTCTGCAGATTTCCTTGTTGCACAACATCCTCAGACACAGGGACTCAATTGTTTTAGAGCAATGTTCAACAGCTGTGTGTTGAAGATGAATATTCCACGTGATCATTATGTCTCAATAGAACTGTTGACAAAAGAGAACATCGATTATTATAAAGATTAAAAATCGCACGTTTCGTTGTTGTGAAAAACAAAACGAGGCTGTGTCAAAATACCTCCACTCACTCCTTCAAAACCGACCTCCCCGACGTCGGTCGACCGATGTCGGGGAGGTCGGTTAACCGATGTCGGGGACATCGGTTGAGAGGTTGTTGAAGTAAGTATTTTGATACAGCCTCGTTTCCGAATATTTCTTATACGCTATTTCGATGATGCGCCAAGCGTGCCCATCAGTTCCTCCACAGTTTGTCGTGCCTCCTCATCCACCTCTATCATGTCTTTGATTTGTTTGATGGCATGAATCACGGTAGCATGATTTCGGTTTCCGATGTGGAGACCAATTTGAACGTGCGACTTGTCTGTAAGAGTGTTAGCCAAATACATGGCGATTTGTCTGGCAAATGCTATCTTTTGAGTGCGAGCACGAGAGTCAAGTTGGCTAACCTTCAGATTGAAATAGTTGCACACACACATCTTCACATCGTCGATGGTGACAGCTCTGTTCTCCCTGATGACAAAACGGGGCATCACTTTCTGCACCAATGACATGTTGATGTTGCAATTATATTCAACAGAGTAGGCCATCAGAGAGTTTATGAAACCTTCAAGATCACGCACACTGTCATCCACATTTTCAGCAATGTACTTCAGAATGTGAGTGGGAATATCCAAACCCTCTTTTTCCACTTTTGCCATCAGGATATCCTGACGAAGGTGTTGTGTGGGTTTTTCGATTTCGGCCAACATTCCCCACTTGAAACGCGTAAGCAAGCGGTCTTCTATATCTTTAATCGCTACAGGAGGACGGTCGGCCGATAGGATAATCTGCTTGCCGTTCATGTGCAAGTGATTAAAGATGTGGAAGAATGTATTTTGGGTTTTTGCCTTACCTGACAATTCTTGCACATCGTCTAATATGAGCGTGTCAATTGTCTGGTAAAAACGGATGTAGTCATTCAATTTATTTTGCTGTACTGCATCAGTGTATTGTACAGTAAAGAGATGCGCTGACAGATACAATACTCTCTTGTGCGGATGCAATTCTTTGATACGATGACCGATAGCATTGATGAGGTGAGTCTTGCCACATCCAGATGGACCATACACGAAGAATGGATTGAATGTTTTAGCAGGATTTGTTGCAATGGATTCACCAACGGAACGAGCCAGGCGATTGCTTTCACCTTCCAGGTAATTGTCAAACGTATAATTTGGGATGAGCTGAGAATCGAGGTCTTGAACCTGAGGAGCCGTCACAATGTCTGGTGCCTTGCGAACATCCTCGCGTGGCTTACCATTCAAACGGGGAAGGGGCATGTCTGTTTTTTCGATGACTTTTCCTCCCTGTTCCGTTCTCACCACCTCTACATTATAATATAAAGCCTTGATGCTATTGCCAAACACCCTTCTAAAAGTAGAAGCCATTAACGGCAGGAAGTTGTCCTCCAAAAGCTTCTTCACAAATTCGCTCGGCACACTGAGCACAAGCTTACCCTCTTCAAAGCTGTGCAGCTTGACGAAGGCAAACGATGCCGCGAATTGTTGGGGAGTGATGTTGTCGCGAATGATTTCGAGGCATCTCTCCCACAGAAGTTTTTGATCTTTTTCCATTTCTACCATTTTAGGGTTGGTGATTCTCATGTAATTCTTAACAGGTGCAAAGTTCGGCTTTTTTTTTGAAACAACAAAATTTATCTTTCCTCTTGTTTTATGTCGTTCCGTGAAAATCGCTTTTTTTCAAGCATTTACGTTTGCTAAGTTCAAAGAGGGCTTGTTTTATTTCATCTTTCTACTATAAATTGACTTTCAAACAGTTGCATGATTGTTTCACATGTAAAACATTTACTATATAAAAAAGTTTTCCTATGCTTAATTCGTTGTTTTTGACATGTTTTCCGCCGCTTGACTTACACCTTCAAAAAAGAAGGATGTTGTTTGAACAATATTCAAATAACATCCTTTCTTCTCTTTTCATTTTCCCGTTTTTTTATCCGAATCTTTCTTCCCGAAGAGAGAGAAATGCACATACCGTTTGGGGTGGAGACGAAGGTCTTCCAATAGCAACGACGAGTTCACGATGGTTGAGTCTATGTGCAAAGCTATTGCGTTATCATTCATCAGCATTCCAAGCGAAGTGTCCTTGCTAGTCATAGCCGTGTTGATTTTGAAAGTCATGTCTTGCACGCCAGTGAGTGTTTCGTCGGCTTTTTGGGCCATTCCGAGCATGTCAATTTGATTCAAGGTTCTGGTTGTCGTTTCCAGATTCGAACAAATTGCATTTGTCTTTGCCAAAAGTTGTGGTACATCTTTACCCAACAAACTATTGATTTGTCGGGTTGTGATTCTCAAATCAGCAGAAACTACTTCCATGTTCTGAACAGAAGCAGATAGGGCTGGGTCATTCGTCAGGGTGTTCAGCGCCGTAAGAATGGAATCCACTTTGGGCAACATAGCCTCCACTTGTGGTAGCATGTTACCAGCTGCTGTCATGAGGTCAATCATCGGTTCCCCTTTGATGGTGTCACCAGGATGCATCACATTGGCAGGGTTAGGACCTAACTTCAAATTCATCATGGCGCTACCCAGCATTTCTTTGGTCATATAGACACTGGTTCCTTGTGGAATCATAAAGTTGGGGTCAATCGTTATCTCCACCATTAAGTTCTGCTTGTCGGGATTGAAAGAGATAGACTTGACTGTGCCCACCTTTAAACCGTTTGCCCTGACATCAGATGCAGTAGGCATGCCCTGCACGTCTGATATTTCAACAAAGTATGACACCTCATCATTGAAAAGTTTCAGTCCTTTCAGAAAGATGATGCCAACATAAATGATGATGCCTGACAGTATTGCTACCAAGGCTATCTTAATTTCTTTACTAATCTTCATATTATTCTTCAAATGTCACGATAAATGCTTGTGGAAATTTGTCCAAAATGGATTGACGTAGCTGCTTAGCCTCTTCGATTGTTGAAGCAGATCCATAGGTGTATATGTAGCGTCCGTCTTTACTATGCATCTCACAATTCAGCCCCTTAAACTGTTTGTCATCGCTTTTCAACTTGACACTGCCTGCCAATACTTGTACTTTGTACACTGTCTTTTTCTCACCGGTTGTGGTAGGGGTGGTTGCTGGAGCTGTAGTGTCCTGAGGTGCAGGCTCTACTGGTTCAGTCGATGGAGCAGGCTTTTCTATTTTGGGGCGTTTGCCTGTTCTTTGTGACGCATATTTTGCAATGGCATTGTAGATGGAACGTGCCATTTTGTTTTGTCCATCCTTTGACATCAGAAACTTTTCTTCCTCAGGGGTGGAAATGAAACCAACCTCGAGCAACACGCTGGGCATATAGGTGAGTCGAAGCACAGCCAGATTGGCTTGTCTCACTCCCATGTCTTTCCGTCCGCCTGTATGCACCATCTCATGTTGTGCCATCTTAGCAAAGGCAACGCTTTCCTTCATGTCGTGGTCTTGCATCAACTCGAACATGATTTGTGCATCTGCTGAGGAATTATAGTTGTATTTCTTTGCGGCATCACCTTCCAAAGCAATAACTGAATTTTCTCGTTTCTCCACTTCAAGATTGGTGCCAACCGTCTTGAGACTCAAAGTGTATGACTGCACACCGTAGGCATAACGCCCTGCATTTTTAGGTAAAGCATTGACATGAATGGAGACAAAAAGGTTTGCCTTTGCCTTGTTGGCAATCTCAGCTCGTCGACCGAGTTCCACGAACACGTCTGTGGAGCGCGTGTATACAATCTTTATTTCTGGATGGTTGTTTTTCAGCAACCTTCCCACTTCCATGGTGATATTGTAAGCAATGTCCTTTTCTCTGTGGGTCGAAACAGAGCCAATTGTGCCCGGGTCTTTTCCTCCATGACCAGCGTCAAGCACTACAATAAATTGTCCTCCATCATCTTTCGCTGATAGAGGCAATGCCATCAGAGAAAATGTTATATATATAATAATGTGTAAAAATCGTCGCATAGCGGAAAAATAAAACGTTGCAAAGTTACGAAAAAAACACTTAACACACATGCTTTTGGAAGGAAAAAGATGTTCTTTTCAGTATTCTTTCTCTATTATCACCATAAAAAATAAGAACAATAGCATCACTTGCCTTCTTGTCAGAGCACGTAATACACAGATAATTTATTGTTTTCTGTCATTTTTATCTCGGAACATGTGCCAAACCGAGAAAAAATTCGTAATTTTGCAGCCAATATAGAGGAGGCTATATGCCCGAACAAAGAAAACATACACACGTATAATAATATAGAGAGGAAGACATATATGAATGCATATGTTTCGGAAGAAATAAAGGAAGATGGAGGCAGGAAAGAGTCTCTTAACTTTATCGAAGAACAATTGGTGAAAGATTTGGCTGAGGGCAAGAACTGTGGCAGAATGCAAACACGCTTCCCACCTGAGCCGAACGGTTATCTGCATATAGGACACGCGAAAGCGATTGCCCTCGATTTTGGTATGGCACAGAAATATGGAGGTGTCTGCAACCTTCGAATGGATGACACTAATCCACAGAAGGAAGACACCGAATATGTGGAGGCCATCAAACGCGATATTGAGTGGCTGGGCTTCAAGTGGGGAAACATCTATTATGCCAGCGACTACTTCCAGCAGTTGTGGGACTTTGCTGTGGCACTGATTAAGCAGGGTAGAGCCTATATAGACGAACAAACAGCAGAACAGATAGCCGAGCAGAAGGGAACGCCCACACAAGCTGGCACTAACTCGCCTTATCGTGACCGTCCTGTGGAGGAGAGCCTGCGCTTGTTTGAGGAGATGAATTCTGGCAAGATGGAACCGGGGAAGATGGTGTTGCGTGCCAAGATAGACATGGCTAGTCCTAACATGCACTTCCGCGACCCCATCATGTATCGTGTGCTCAACATGCCTCACTGGCGCACAGGTAATCAGTGGAACGCATATCCGATGTATGACTTCACTCATGGTCAGTGCGACTATTGGGAGGGAGTGACACACTCGTGGTGTACGTTGGAGTTTGTCAGCCACCGTCCTCTCTACGATCTATTTGTCGATTGGGCAAAGCAGATTGATGGCACAGACAATCCTCTCGATGACAACCGTCCACGACAGACGGAGTTCAACAAACTGAATCTGACTCACATTCTTCTTTCAAAGCGCAATTTGCTTGTTTTGGTGGAAGAAGGCATAGTGAATGGGTGGGACGATCCTCGCATGCCAACCATCTGTGGTTTCCGCCGCCGTGGTTGCAGCCCAGAAGGAATCCTTGCATTCATCAACAAGATTGGCTATACGAAATTTGATGCGCTGAATCAGATGTCGCTCTTCGAATCTGCCATCCGTGACGATCTGAACAAACGTGCACAGCGTGTCAGCGCTGTCATCAACCCTGTCAAGCTGGTCATCACCAACTTCCCCGAGGGAGAGACAGAAATCTACCACGCAATCAACAATCCCGAAAATGAAGCCGACGGCACACATGAGATAGAGTTCAGCCGCGAACTTTGGATAGAACGCGAGGACTTCATGGAGGATGCTCCAAAGAAATTCTTCCGTTTGGGTCCTGGCAAGCAGGTGCGTCTGAAGAACTCATACATTATCCAGTGTTCTGAGAATGTGGATGAGTGTGTGGTGAAAGATGCTGAAGGCAACATTGTGGAAATTCATGCAGAACTGATTCCTGAGACAAAGACTGGTCAACCCAATAGCAATATGAAGATAAAGGGCAAGACCATACACTGGGTAAGTTGCAAGCACTGTTTGGAGGCAGAAGTGAGAAACTACGACCGTTTGTGGATGGTTGAAAACCCGCGTGATGAAGTGGCTGCCTATTCCAAGGAGCATGGCGACCTGCGCGGCATAGAGGCAATGCGGCCTTTCCTCAATCCTAATAGTCTGGAAGTGAAGAAGGCATATGTGGAGAAGTGGCTTGCCACGCGCAAACCGATGGATTATCTACAGTTCCAGCGCATTGGTTACTACAATGTTGACCCTGACTCTAAACCCGGCCATCTTGTCTTCAACCGAACGGTGGGATTGACCGATTCGTGGAAGAAGATAAGCCAATGAGAGGAACGGCCAAGTGCAAGAGACGTTTTGAGGGAGATGAATGAGAACAATGGTTGATTCACATACGTATCATGTCGAGAAGTTATTTTCAATCAGAAGAGTTTAAGGACTTGCTGAAAGCATACGAGGAGCAGCGGAAAAAGGGGAGAAGCACCTATTTCGATGCAGATGATTTTGCCGACATTGCAGACTTTTATCTCACTGCCGACAAGCCTGCGCTGGCTCTGGATGCCATCAGTGAAGGATTGTCCATGCACCCTGATGAGGAAATGTTACTCTCCATGCAGAGTTCTGCCTATATTTACCAACATTCCTATGAGGAAGCCATGAAGGTGTTGCAACGTCTGGACGCGGCAAACCCTGATGTGCTGTATCAGCGTGCTCAAATGGAATACGCCAATAATGGCAACACGGAAAAGGCAGAACAGATGTGGCGCGCATGGTTGGAAATGGAAGAGAATCAGCTCGTATCGGAAGAGGCCAAGCGCGAAAACTATATCCACATCATCTCCTCGCTGGCCGAACTCGGTGGTTACAGTGCCAAGAATGAGAAATCAGACATGGCAGCCGTTCGCCGATGGATTCGCGAGTATATCGATCTCTTTCAGCCATTGGGAAAATATGAGGAAGACGAACAGATTGTAGAAATCTGCCGTGAGAATGAAATCCCAGACTTGATGAGTGAGTCATTGGCACAGGTGCTGGAAGAGCGTCCCTATATGCCACATGGATGGTCAAGTTTGGCATTAGCACAATATTTGGCAGAACAATACGAACAGGCATTGGAGTCGTGCGACTTTGCTTTAGCAGTCAATCCAGACGACCTTGATGCCTTGCTGACCAAAGCGCACACCCTTCAGACTATGGGGCAGACCAGTACGGCAAAAGCCCTTTTCAAGGACTATTTAGACAAAGGGGGTGACCTGTCGCAAGCCATCCCTTATGCCGAAACACTGTTTCGTACAGGTGAAAACAAAGAGGCTTTTGCATGTCTGGAGATGCTTGCTCACGACACCGAAGAACAGATGCGTGAGGCGGATCGCTACTATGAGGAAGCGAGAAAAAACATCTGCTGTGAATCGAAAGATGTTCAACAAGCACTACAGGCACGTGATGAAGCCTGCAACCAATTCAAACGAACACTCACAGAAATAGGGGACATCTATCACCATACGGGTTATTACAAGCAAAGTGCTGAGATGTACAAGCGCATCACCGATCAGTGCGGAGAATACGCGGAAGGTTACTTCATGCAAGGCGTCAATCTTTTGGCCTTGGAGCAATATCAAGAGGCAACCGTCGCTTTCTCATTGGCTTTGCAGTGGGCTGACGACCGGGTAATGATGGGGGTAGACATTGCACTCACCTTCTTGATCAACAATTTTGACCAGTTCGCGTTAGACGTACTTGACGCATTAGGCAATTTCCCCGAAAATCACAAAAGCCCATTTTTCAAGAATATTTCAGCGGCGAAGTCTGTTGCCTATCTGAAATTGGGACAGCCGGATCAATTCCTCAAACTCTTCAGGATAGCATGTGATGAAACACCAGACCTTGTGAAGAAAGTGTATGAGGGTTACTTCCCCTACAGTTTGCCTTTCGAACAATGGTACAACTATGCTGAGGCTAACACGGACGAATTGATGAAGAGATTTCAGGATGACGATTTATATATCAAGGATTTCTCGTAAAACGAAAATAAACATCATATCTATATGGTACATAACAAATTTAAAGGACTGGGCGTAGCGCTCATCACCCCCTTCACCAAAGAAGGTACAGTAGACACCACCTCGTTGCGTCGTCTGCTTGACTACCAACTCTCCAACGGAGTGGACTTCATCTGTCTGTTGGGAACCACTGCCGAGACACCGACGCTTTCTGCTGAAGAACGACAGATGGTGAAGCAACTTGTAGTAGAGAAAGTGAATGGGCAAGTGCCTATTCTCATGGGTTGCGGAGGCAACAACACCGCTGCAGTTGTGGAACAAATCAAGACAGACGACTTCACGGGCATACAAGGCATTCTTAGTGTCTGTCCCTACTACAACAAGCCGTCACAGGAAGGACTCTACCAGCATTTCAAGGCCATCGCTGCAGCATCTAGCACACGCAACCTGTCCGTTGTGCTTTATAATGTGCCTGGACGTGTGGGAGTCAATATGACTGCAGAGACAACTCTCCGTCTTGCCAATGAATGTGAGAACATTGTAGCCATCAAGGAGGCATCGGGCAACTTCACCCAGATTGATGACATCATCAAGAACAAGCCCGCTCACTTTGATGTCATTTCCGGCGATGATGGCATCACCTTCCCCCTCATTACCCTTGGTGCGGTCGGTGTCATTTCCGTTATCGGCAACGCTTTGCCCAAGGAGTTCAGCCGCATGGTGCGTCTTGCTCTCAATGGCGACTATAACAACGCCTTGACCATTCACCATCAGTTTACAGAACTCTTCAAACTCCTCTTCGTTGATGGCAACCCTGCAGGCGTGAAGGCTATGCTCAACTCAATGGGGCTGATAGAGAACGAGCTCCGTCTCCCACTCGTACCATCCCGTATCTCCACTTTTGAGAAGATTTCTGCTATTATAAAGGAACTCAACATCAAGTGCTAAATTTGCACATAAGATCAAAAAACAGCACCGCCGTTACCAGTGAATTGGTAACGGCGGTGCTATTTTAATCTTTAGAACTCGCTCCATGCCTTAATCTCAATATCATCAAGACTTTTGGTGCAGAAGGCATCGATGAAAGCGGAGGCAAGGCGAGAGTTTGTAATAAGAGGAATGTTGAGGTCAATGGCGGCACGGCGAATCTTGTAACCATTGGTGAGTTCGCCCACAGAAAGGTTCTTGGGCACGTTCACCACCATGTCAATGTCATGACTGTGGAGCAGGTCAAGAGCTTGTGGTTGCTGCCCCTCTTCGCTGGGCCAGTGTACAAGCGTATTGTCGATGCCATTTTCTGTCAGATAGCGAGAAGTGCCACCTGTTGCATAGAGTTGGTAACCATGTTCGATAAGTTGCTGGGCAGCACGGAGCATGTCGGCTTTCTGCTTGCCTGGACCTGTAGAGAGGAGTATGCCTTTCTTCGGAATACGATGTCCTACGGAAAGCATGGCACAGAGTAGGGCTGAGGCGGTATCATCGCCGATACAGCCCACCTCCCCTGTAGATGCCATATCGACACCCAGTACAGGGTCAGCCTTTTGCAAGCGGTTGAAAGAGAACTGCGATGCCTTGATACCGACGTAGTCGAGATCGAAGAGGTTCTTGTCAGGACGCTCGAAATGTACACCGAGCATGATTTTTGTCGCCAATTCAATCAGGTTGAGTTTCAGCACCTTCGAAACGAATGGGAACGAACGTGAAGCGCGCAAATTGCATTCGATGACGCGCAGATGATTCTGCTCGGCAAGGAACTGGATGTTGAACGGACCTGAGATGTTTAGTTCTTTGGCAATTTTTTTGGAGACCTTCTTGATTTGACGAACGGTCTCAACATATATCTTCTGAGGAGGGAATTGGATGGTGGCATCACCAGAGTGTACACCCGCAAACTCGATGTGTTCGCTGATGGCATAAGCGATAATCTCGCCGTCCTTTGCCACCGCATCCATCTCGATTTCCTTGTTATGCTCGTGAAACTTGCTGACCACCACAGGATGCTTCTTGCTGATGTTGGCTGCAAGTTGGAGGAATCGTTCCAGTTCTTCTTGGTTGGAGCAGACATTCATGGCCGCGCCAGACAGCACGTAAGAAGGGCGCACGAGAACCGGGAAACCGACCTTGTCAATGAACTGGTTGATGTCGTCCATTGAAGTCAGTGCTGCCCATGCTGGCTGATCCACACCAATGCGGTCGCACATGGCAGAGAATTTGTCACGATCCTCTGCATTGTCAATGCTCTTGGCAGAAGTGCCGAGGATTGGCACTCGCTCGCTGTCGAGACGCATGGCGAGATTGTTTGGGATCTGTCCGCCCGTCGAGACGATGACACCATGTGGATTCTCCAACTCAATGATGTCCATCACACGTTCGAAGGTGAGTTCATCGAAGTAGAGGCGGTCGCACATATCATAGTCTGTGGAAACTGTTTCGGGGTTGTAGTTAATCATCACAGAACGATAGCCTTCTTTCCGAATGGTGTTAAGTGCTTGAACACCACACCAGTCAAACTCAACACTTGAACCGATTCTGTAAGCGCCTGAGCCAAGAACAATGATAGAACGGCGGTCGTTCTCGTAAGTGATGTCGTGTTGGTTTGTTCCCTTTGATGCAACATGATCGCTGCCTACAGAACCGCAACCTTGGTAGGTGAGGTAGAGATAATTCGTCTGGGCAGGGTATTCCGCAGCCAAGGTGTCTATCTGCTTGACAGAAGGAAGGATGCCCATCTGTTTGCGGAGTTCACGTACCAGTTTGGTGGCGATTTCAGCATCGATAAGACTTTCGAGACCGACGGCTCGAGCGATTTGGAAATCGGTGAAGCCCTGGACTTTGGCACGGCGCATCAATTCTGCGTCAACGTGTTGGATGGCTCCTTTCTGCTGCAACTCAACGTAAGTGTTGAGGATATTATGCAACTTACAGAGGAACCATTTGTCAATCTTGGTGAGGTCGTGGATATGGTCAACAGTGTAGCCCATGTGCAGCGCCTTTTCCACCACAAGCACACGTTTGTCTGTCGGAGCCTTGAGGGCAGCATCCACATCATCAATCTCCAGTTCGTGGTTGCCGACAAATCCGTGCAGCCCCTGTCCAATCATGCGGAGACCTTTCTGAATTGCTTCTTCGAAAGTGCGGCCAATAGCCATCACTTCACCCACAGATTTCATCGAAGAGCCGAGTTCGCGATCAACCCCACGGAACTTACCGAGATCCCAACGTGGAATCTTGCACACCACATAGTCGAGAGCAGGCTCAAAGAAGGCTGAGGTGGTCTTGGTCACAGAGTTTTTCAAGTCGAAAAGGCCATAACCGAGACCGAGTTTGGCTGCAACGAAAGCCAATGGATAGCCCGTTGCCTTTGATGCCAAAGCAGATGAACGGGAAAGACGAGCGTTCACCTCAATCACACGGTAATCCTCGCTTTCAGGGTCGAATGCATATTGTACGTTGCACTCGCCGACAATGCCGATATGGCGAATAATCTTGATGGCAAGTGCTCTAAGTTTATGGTATTCGCTATTGGTGAGAGTCTGCGAAGGAGCAATCACAATCGACTCTCCTGTGTGGATGCCGAGGGGGTCGAAGTTCTCCATGTTGCAGACGGTGATGCAGTTGTTGAAACGGTCACGCACCACTTCATATTCAATCTCTTTCCAGCCCTTCAATGACTTCTCGACAAGCACCTGCGGAGAGAACGAGAAAGCTTTCTCTGCAATCTTGTTGAGTTCCTCTTCGTTGTCGCAGAAACCAGAGCCAAGACCGCCAAGTGCGTAGGCAGCACGGATGATGACAGGATAGCCAAGGTCGGCAGCAGCCTTGCGTGCATCTTCGATATTGTCACAAGCATGGCTCTTGATGGTCTTCACATCTATCTCGTCCAACTTCTTCACGAAGAGTTCACGGTCTTCAGTGTCAATGATGGCCTGCACAGGAGTGCCAAGCACTTGAACGTTATATTTCTCAAGGATTTTCTGCTGGTAGAGTTCCACACCGCAATTGAGTGCGGTTTGTCCACCGAAGGCTAAGAGGATGCCCTGTGGCTTCTCCTTCTGGATGACCTTCTCCACAAAGAAAGGTGTAACGGGCAAGAAATAAATCTTGTCAGCAACACCTTCCGAGGTCTGCACCGTGGCGATATTAGGATTGATAAGGACGGTTTCGATACCTTCTTCCTTCAGGGCTTTCAGAGCCTGACTGCCGGAGTAGTCGAACTCACCCGCCTCGCCAATCTTTAAGGCTCCAGAACCAAGAAGGAGCACTTTCTTTATCTGAGATTTGTTCATTGTCTTGATGTCTTAAAGGATTTCTACAAATTCATCAAACATAAACTCTGTATCAACAGGACCACTGGCAGCCTCAGGATGGAACTGTGCCGAGAACCATGGGAATTTCTTGTGACGGATGCCTTCGTTGGAGCCGTCGTTCATGTTGACGAAGAGGGGTTCCCAGTCGGGTGGAAGGGTAGTGCTGTCCACCGCATAGCCGTGGTTCTGCGAGGTGATGAAGCAACGGTTAGTGCCCACCTGCTGAACAGGCTGGTTGTGGGAACGATGTCCATATTTCAGTTTGTATATCTTGGCACCAGCCGCCTTTGAAAGCAGTTGGTTTCCCATGCAGATACCCATACAAGGACGAACTTTCTCACCCTTGGCTGCTTTGGCCTTCTCGGCGGCGAGGAAAGTTTTGATGTTTTCCACAGAATCGGTGGCGGTATCGGGGTCACCAGGACCATTCGCAAGGAAAAGACCGTCGAAGTCGAGCGTGTTGAAGTCATAGTTCCAAGGAACACGAATCACCTCAACGCCACGTTTGAGCAGGCAACGGATGATGTTGTTCTTCACACCGCAGTCAACAAGGAGAACCTTCTTGGGAGTATTCTGAGAACTCTGATTGCTCTGATACCGCACCACCTCCTTGCAAGAAACCTTGGCGATATAGTTCACGCCCTCATATTGTGCTGTGGGGATATTGTTTGGCTCATCGTCGAAAAGAATCTTGCCCATCATCACACCATGCTCACGGAGCACCTTGGTGAGTTGGCGTGTGTCAATGCCAGTGATGCCTGGCACCTGCTCACGTTTCAGCCAGTCAGCCAGACTTTCCTTGGCGTTCCAATGGGAGTATTCTTCGCTGTAGTCGCTGACGATGATGGCTTCAGCATGAATTTTGTCACTCTCCATGAAAGTGGCGATGCCGTTCTCCTCGATGCTGAAGGGAGGCACACCATAGTTGCCGACAAGCGGGTAGGTGAGTGCCATGAGTTGACCCGCATAGGAGGGGTCGGTCAAACTCTCAGGATAACCCATCATGGCGGTGTTGAAGACCACCTCGCCAGCCACGGGCTTTTCATAACCGAAAGATTTGCCGTGGAAAGCGGTGCCGTCTTCTAACAAAAGTGTTACGTTTCTCATTTTGTGCTATTGAGTGTTTTTTTATTATTCCACAGTCACTGATTTTGCCAAGTTACGCGGCTGATCCACGTCCTTGCCCTTAGCTACGGCAATGTAATAGGCGAGCATCTGGAGCGGGATGGATGCCAAGAGCGGTTCGAGGCATTCCTCGGTTTGGGGCAGTTCGATGACGCTGTCAGCCATCTTGCGGATAGTCTCATCACCCTCTGAAACGATGGCAATGACACGTGCCTTGCGCGCTTTGATTTCCTGAATGTTGCTGACCACCTTTTCGTAGAGCACGTTGTGTGTGGCAATCACCACCACA
Source organism: Bacteroidaceae bacterium (assembly GCA_017448965.1). Classification (GTDB taxonomy): domain Bacteria; phylum Bacteroidota; class Bacteroidia; order Bacteroidales; family Bacteroidaceae; genus Minthosoma. The sequence continues at coordinate 19,167 of JAFSKK010000020.1, forward strand.
GGCATCTCGTCATCAATCAAGGCGATAGGACCGTGCTTCATCTCGGCGGCTGGATAACCCTCGGCGTGGATGTAAGAGATTTCCTTCAGTTTCAATGCTCCCTCGAGGGCGACAGGGTAGTTGTAACCTCGTCCCAAATAGAGGAAGTTGTGGGCATAGGTGAAGATGCGGCTAATGTCCTTGATGGCATCGCTCTGCTTCAGCAAATCCTCCATCTTCTGTGGAATGGCGTTCAGTTCAGCCAACACCTTGGTGTATCGCACATTGTCGATAGTGCCGCGTTCCTTGCCCAATGCAAGAGCCAACATCGTGAGTACCGTCACCTGACCAGTGAAAGCCTTTGTGGAAGCCACACCGATTTCAGGACCTACGTGAATGTAGGAACCCGTGTGGGTGGCACGAGGAATGCTACTGCCGATGGCGTTGCAGATGCCATAGATGAAAGCACCTTTGCTCTTGGCCAATTCAATGGCGGCCAAAGTGTCGGCGGTCTCACCCGACTGACTGATGGCAATGATCACATCCTGTTCGTTGATGACGGGTTTGCTGTAGCGGAACTCCGAAGCATACACCACTTCAACAGGAATCTGGCAGAAGTCCTCAATCAGCTGTTTGCCGATAAGTCCGGCATGCCATGAAGTACCACATGCCACGATGATGATGCGTCGAGGATTGATGAGGTGCTTGCGGTAGTCAATGATGGCAGAGAGCACCACATTGTTTGCATCCACGTTCACACGGCCTCTCATACAGTCTTTCAGACAATCAGGCTGCTCGAAGATTTCCTTCAACATGAAGTGAGGGAATCCACCTTTCTCAATCTGGGCCAGATTCAAGTCCACCTTTGTCACCTCATGTTCCATCTTCTCATTGTTGAAGTCAACCACTTTCACTTCTTCGCCACGACGAATGACAGCAATGTCCTTATCGTCCAGATAGATCACCTTGTCAGTATATTCGATGATAGGGCTGGCATCAGAACCAAGGAAGAACTCCTCTTCGCCGATACCCACCACCAGCGGACTGCTCTTTCTGGCTGCGATGATTTGGTCAGGGTCATCCTTGTCGAGAATGGCAATGGCATAAGCACCAATCACCGAACGGAGCGCGATGCGCACAGCCGTCAGCAAATCCACATTCCGCTTCTGGCGTACATACTCAATCAACTGCACCAGCACTTCGGTGTCGGTGTTGCTCTTGAACTCAATGCCCTGCTCCATGAGTTGCTTCTTTAGCACAGCATAGTTCTCGATAATGCCATTATGAATAATAGCCAGATTGCCCGTATAAGAAATGTGTGGGTGGGCATTCGTGGAATTAGGCTCGCCGTGAGTGGCCCAACGTGTGTGGGCAATGCCGACAGTTCCAGTGGTGTCTTTATCCGATGCATACGCCTCCAAATCGGCCACCTTTCCTTTGGTTTTATACACATGCAGGCCGCCATCTTTTGTCAGAAGTGCCACTCCTGCACTGTCATAGCCTCTGTATTCCAATCTCTTCAGTCCTTTGATCAGGACGGGGTAGGCATTGCGCTTACCTAAATATCCAACGATTCCACACATAATAGTCTTTCATTTTGTTGCTGCAAAGTTACGGACTTATTTTCGTTTTATCATCATATATAGCTCGTTTTTTCACTATTTGAAAGTAAAAAGATTATTTTCGTGACGAAATGACACGAAACAACGGCATTCTCCGAACACGTTTTAACAACTTTGTGATGCCCTTGGGCTTTATGCACACTCGTAAAGCTCACGAGGGTAACGACGTTAGGCTCGTGAGCATTGTGGAAGTAAGCTCACGGAGGAAGTGGAGTGGTGTTTTTAATACTCCCTCGTTGGCGTATTTACGACACTTCCACTACCGTAATTACGCAGCACACGTTGTCGAAATTACGGTAGTGGAAGTGGGGAAGAAGCGGGTTCTCTGTATGGGAAATAATGTCCAAACAGGTGCTTTTTCTGTCTTTATAGACGATTTTCTTATAGTCTTGGACGATTGAACGCTTTGTTTCTGTATTTATTTCGTTACTTTGCATCGGAAAAGTTTAGGGGCGAGGAGCGAGAAAGGAACGAAAATTAACTAACTCAACATATCCGTATGAAAAGAATGATTACTTTGGCCATCTGCATGCTGACAGGAATGGCAGCGATGGCACAGAAAACAGTTTACATTCCTAATGAGTGGCGTAACCCTTGGCCGAGCGATTCGTTGCTTTACAAGGAAAGTGATCCCGACAACAAATACACATGGTCGAAGAGCCGTTCGGTGGAATCGGACAATGTCATCGTGTTCTGGGACAAGTATTATGGCAACACCTTGCCTTCGAAGTCACCATCAGCCTATCGAGTGGATGAGCAAGACCTGTTGCAGAAGTGTGAGGCTTTTTATGATTTGGAGATTAACAAACTCGGTTTTGTAGATCCCCAGAATTCGAACGTGACGAAGTATAAGGTGATGGTGCTGCTCAACCACACCACGGATTGGGTGTGCTATGGCGGTGGCTACGATTATCAGATCAGCGCCTTATGGTTAGGCCCTTCTGCTTGTAAACCTGTCGGTTCGGCTGTGGCGCATGAGGTGGGGCACTCGTTCCACTATATGTGTTATGCAGAACACAGCGGACACACGGATTCATCGACCGACAACACGGGCTTCCACCTCGCTTGCGGTAATGGTCAGGCCATTTGGGAACAGACCGCACAGTGGCAGTCGTTGCAGTCATATCCCGAGGAGATGTATTCACAGAGCATCTCGGTGTTCCGCAAGTCTCACAACTATGCTTTCTCGCATGAATGGCAACGCTACCAATCGTACTGGTTCCTCTATTATCTTTGCGAATACTACAACGACCTCACGACTGTTGCACAGGTGTGGAACACGCCTATGACGGGTCAGAGCAAGGGTAACGCCACCGATTTCATTCAGGCGCTGATGAAACTGAAGAATCTTGATGCGACAGGGCTGTTCAAACTCTATTATGACTATGCTGCTCATTGTGCCTCATGGGATATGGAGGCCTGCAAACCCTATCGCAACGCTTATATTGGTGACTTCGAATACCGTTGTATCAAGATTGACGAAGAGAAGGAGGCTTATCAGGTGGCACTTGCTTCAGCACCCCAATCGAGCGGTTTCAACGTGATTCCTCTGCAAGTGCCTGAGGCTGGAACGGAAATCACGACTCATTTCACGGCATTGCGTGGTACGGGTACGAAACTGGCCTCTGGCGATCCTGCTGAGATGCTGAATGGCGAGACAGCATGGACAGCGACGAAACGCACCTTGTATGTCACCAACTCGAACCGCTCCTACCGTGGTTTCCGTCTGGGCTATGTGGCATTGATGAAGGATGGCACCCGTCAGTATTTCAACGAAGACCAGCTTTATTGTACAGGCACAGATGTGAAGACTGAAGATGTGAAGATGACAGTGCCTGAAGGTGTGGAACGGCTATGGCTCATCGTGGTTCCTGCGCCCAAGAAGTATGTGCAGCATAAATGGACGGAGAAAGTGGACAATGCGGAGATGTGGCCTTACAGCTTCGAGTTGGAAGGTACCCGGTTGGGCACCAAGGCTACTGTCTATGAACCAACGGTGGCTCCTGTCATCGATGGTCGTGCCATCAGTGACGTTACGCTGACTTACGATGTGTATTTCCCCGCCTCTTCGACCACTTATCCTGGTGTGACGTTCAACATCACGGGCAAAGCCAACGCTACGCTTGGCACCGCATTCCAGATGAACGCGAGCGAGATTGCTGGCAAGATGCAGGCCTATTCCGCAAGTGGCCCTTCCGCAGGAAAAATCATGTTCTACCCATGTAATCCAAAGACCGGAAAAACCGTGAACAACAAGAGTACAGCCAACGGTTACGGTCACTGGTTCAATGCCTCTGGCACTGTGAGTGACTATGGGTCAGGCTATGTGTATAGTGAAGCCGACCTTTCCACGTTGGCGTTCACTTTAGGACAATACCCAGGAAAGAGCAGCAATGGCAAGACCTACACCATTTCGCAGGCACTGGTTTACAAGAAGAGTGCCACAGAAACCGCAACCGCCCGTTTCGTGTTCAACGTACATCTTGCAGCAGGCGATGCCTATGCCCAACTTTCCAGTATCGAATATGATGACCCAACAGGCATCGAGGATATCATGATTCCCAATGACCCAAAGGGTAGGACGAACAACAAAATATACGACTTGCAAGGACGACAAGTGGTTGCACCTTCGCGCCCCGGCATCTATATCGTTAACGGTAAGAAAATTAAGTTGTAAAAAGGAAGTTAGAGAAGTTAAAGAAGTTAAAGACAAAACAACGGATTCCACGATGGTGGAATCCGTTGTTTTTTTGGTTCTGACGTGTGCTCGTTTGTTTAAATCAGTTCGATGCTTCGCTTCACGAAGTTGTTGAGTGCTTCGCCCTTCAACAATCCGTTCTGCAGCAATGCCAAGTCGATGAGCTGGCTGACCACTTCTGATTTGGCATCCTTGATGTTTGCCTTGATGAGCGGATGATCAGTGTTGAGCACGAGATTGAGCATCGTTGGCATCTCTCCGTAGAAGGCCATACCTGGCTGCAGACGTGACATATCCTTCATACGGCGCATGTACTCGCTTTGAGTCATGATGACAGGTGCGGCAGTCTCGCCCAATGCTTGTGGCTCCACGTTGAACTCAATCTTGTCGAGTTTTGGCAGGGCGTTCTTGAAGGTCTCGGTGAGTGCCTTTTTGTCATCCTCAGGCAGTTCCTCCTTCTTCTCGTCGCTCTTCACGATGAGTTTATCCACCACATCGGAATCGACACGGGTGAAACGGCTCTTCTCCAGCTTTTCCTCATACATGTTGCACATGGCTGGGTCGAGTTGTCCGTCCATCAGCAGCACGTTGTAACCCTTGGCATTGGCTGCATCGATGTAGCTGTACTGGTCATCCTTGTTGTTGGCATAGAGATAGATGAGGTTGCCATCCTTGTCGGTCTGCTCTCCCTTGATGAGGGTCTGGTACTCCTCGATTGTGTACATCTTGCCTTCAGTGTCCTTGAGCAGGGCGAACGCCTTGGCCTTGTCGTAGAAGTCGCTCTCGGAGAGCATTCCGTAGTTGATGAAAATCTTGATGTCATCCCACTTCTCCTCAAACTGCTTGCGGTCGCTCTTGAAGATGGAGGAGAGACGATCGCTCACCTTCTTGGAGATGTAAGTGGAAATCTTCTTCACGTTGGAATCGCTCTGGAGGTAGCTACGGCTCACATTCAGCGGAATGTCTGGAGAGTCGATGACACCATGCAAGAGAGTCATGAAGTCGGGCACAATGCCTTCCACATTGTCTGTCACGAACACCTGATTGCAGTAGAGGTTGATCTTGTTCTTCTGGATGTCGAGGTTGCTCTTCACCTTGGGGAAGTAGAGGATACCCGTGAGGTTGAAGGGGTAGTCAACGTTGAGGTGAATCCAGAAGAGGGGTTCGTCACTCATGGGGTAGAGCTTCTTGTAGAACTCCTTGTAATCCTCGTCCTTCAGTTCCGAAGGCTTCTTGGTCCAGAGTGGGGTGGTGTCGTTGATGACATCGTCCTCATCGGTCTCCACGCTCTTCTTCTCCTTGTCGTCCCATTTGGTCTTCTTACCAAATGCGACGGGCACAGGGAGGAACTTGCAGTATTTGTTGAGCAGTTCGCTGATTTTGTACTTCTCGAGGAAGTCCTTGCAGTCGTCGTCGATGTACATCACGATGTCGGTACCGCGATCAGCCTTTTCTGCATCCTCGATAGTGAATTCAGGGCTACCGTCGCAACTCCACTTCACAGCCTTGCGGCCTTCTTGCCAACTCTTGGTGATGATTTCCACCTTCTTGCTGACCATGAAGGCTGAGTAGAAGCCCAATCCGAAGTGGCCGATGATGGCATTGGCGTCTTCCTTGTACTTGTCGAGGAAGTCGTTGGCACCAGAGAAAGCGATTTGGTTGATGTACTTGTCGATTTCCTCTTCGGTCATACCGATACCGCGGTCACTCACCGTCAGCGTACCTTTGTCCTTGTTGATGGAAACACGCACGGTGAGGTCTCCTGCTTCCTCCTTCAACTCACCCTTGCTGGCAAGGGTCTTGAGTTTCTGGGTGGCATCGACTGCGTTACTTACAATCTCACGGATGAAAATGTCGTGATCTGAATAGAGAAACTTTTTGATGACGGGGAAGATGTTCTCGGTCGTAACCCCAATGTTACCTTGTTGTGACATGATTTTATTGACTATTTTTCGATTTACTATTCAAGTTTTCTATTTGGCTATTTACAATTTTTCAATTCTGATGAAGGTGCAAAAAAAATGCCAGCCATTTACATGACTGACATTTTGTCGGTTATAAGATGTCAAATCTTGTTGTTACTTTTTCACAATGACAATTTTGTCGTCCTGCAGATTAGCAAAGATAGTGTCGCCAGTCGTCACCTCTTCCTCCACCAGCATTTCGCTGATTCGGTCTTCCAGATGTTGCTGAATGGCTCGACGGAGCGGACGTGCACCGAACTGCTTGTCATAACCCTTTTCGGCAATGAACTTCTTGGCTTCGTCAGTTATTTCGAGTGTCATGCCAAGATCTTCGACACGTTTGTACAATCCTTTCAGTTCGATGCCGATGATTTGTAGAATGGCATCCAACTCCAGTTGGTCGAACGTAATGATTTCGTCGATACGGTTCAAGAACTCAGGCGAGAACTGCTTGTTGAGTGCCTTCTGAATCACCGAACGTGACACTTCCTTGTCATCCTTGCCCACCATTGCAGAGAATCCGACACCACGGCCAAACTCCTTCAGTTGACGTGTTCCCACGTTACTGGTCATGATGATGACAGTGTTGCGGAAGTCGATGGTACGACCTTGTGTGTCGGTCAGACGGCCATCGTCCATCACCTGCAGGAGCAGGTTGAACACATCGGGATGCGCTTTCTCAATCTCGTCGAGCAGAACGATAGAGTAGGGCTTGCGGCGCACTTTCTCGGTGAGCATGCCACCTTCTTCGTAACCCACATATCCTGGAGGCGCACCGACCAAACGGCTAACGGTGAACTTCTCCATATATTCACTCATGTCGATACGAATCAATGCATTTGTTGAGCCGAACATGTGTTCTGCCAGTTTCTTGGCCAAGAATGTCTTTCCGACACCGGTCGGACCCAAGAACATGAATGTGCCGATAGGGCGGTTGGGGTCTTTCAAGCCGACACGGCTGCGCTGGATAGCATTCACCAGTTTATCGACAGCTGCATCCTGTGCAATGACGTTGTTTTTCAACTCTTGCCTCATGCCCTTCATGCGGATGCCCTCGGCATTGGCCATCTTGCTGACAGGCACTCCCGTCATCATCGACACCGTCTGTGCGACATCATCAGCCTGTACTTTCTGGCGCTTATCCACCAATGTTTCTTCCCATTGCTTCTTCATCAGCTCCAGTTCCTCGCTGAGGGTTTTTGCCTGGTCGCGAAGCGTGCTTGCCAGAGCATAGTTCTCATCCCGCACCGCATTCTCCTTTTGAGTGTTCAGAGTCGCTAATTCAGATTCTTTCTCCTCAATCTCTTTGGGCACACTTATATTTATAATACGTACGCGCGAGCCCACCTCGTCTAACACATCAATTGCCTTGTCGGGGAAACTTCTGTCTGTGACGTATCGTTCAGTCAGCTTCACACATGCCTCCAAAGCCTCATCTGTATAGGTAACATTGTGGTGATCTTCATACCGATCCTTGATGTTATGAAGGATGGTAAGGGTTTCCTCTGGGGTGGTCTGTTCCACAATCACCTTTTGGAAACGGCGTTCCAGCGCACCATCCTTCTCGATGCTCTTGCGGTATTCGTCCAGTGTCGTGGCACCGATACATTGCAACTCGCCTCGAGCCAAAGCGGGTTTCATCATGTTGGCAGCATCCATCTGGCCAGCCTGATTGCCGGCACCCACAAGCGTGTGTATTTCGTCAATGAACACAATGATGTCGGGATTCGCACGCAGTTCGTTGATGATGCTGCGCATACGCTCCTCAAACTGTCCACGATATTTGGTGCCAGCCACCACGCTCGACATATCAAGACTCACAATGCGTTTGCCAAACAGGACACGAGCCACTTTACGCTCGTTGATGCGTGTGGCCAAACCTTCGACAATCGCGCTCTTTCCTACGCCAGGCTCACCAATGAGCACAGGGTTGTTCTTCTTTCTGCGTGAGAGAATCTGAGCCAAACGTTCTATCTCCGTTTCACGTCCTACCACAGGATCAAGTTTGCCTTCGCGTGCAGCACGAGTCAAGTCAAAACTGAACTTGTCAACTGCGGGGGTGTCAGAATTGCCTTTCTTGACGGTTTTTGACGAAGTGGAATTGGTCGTGTTGGCAGAGGTGTTACCACTCGATGGAGGGGGAGCATCCTCATCGTCCTCCTCTTCGTCATAATCCACATCGGCTTTGGGTTGAGTGGTGGCGGGCTGAGTGGTCAAAGATTCGTAGAAGGCATTATAGCTGACATCACAATCGTTCAAAATCCTCGCCACAATGTTGTCGTTCTGTTTGAGCATGGCCAGCAACATGTGTTCGGCATCACTTTCGTCACTTTTCAGCAAACGCGCTTCAAGCACTGCCAAACGCATGATGGTGTTGGACTTCTGGTTCAATGTAATATCCGTGGACAAAAGTCTTTCGCCCATATCCCTTACCGAACGTTCCAACACATCCTTCACCGTAGGAATGTTCACATAGAATTTCTTGCGCAACACGTCGATGGCACGGCTTTCTCCATCACGAATCAATCCCAGCATCAAATGCTCAGGACCGATATAGTCGTTGTTAAGACGAATTGCCTCTTCCTTGCTGTAACCCAAGATGCGTGTTACTCTATCTGAATATTTATAGTTCATTTATTTCGGAAAACGTCGTTTATATTGTTATGAATGGTGGTTTGTCATCACCGCTTTCAGAAGACCTACAAAACTGATGCCGTAGTATTTACTCCAGCCATTTTGTCAGTCTTTCGATGATTTCCTTTTTCATGTCATCGGGCATGTTGTAGATGCGTGCCTTGTGACTTCCATTGGGTTGTACATATACACGCATGTTCTTTTTCTTTTTGCAGTTGAGCCATGTGCAGACACCGCTGGCACTCCAAGGGTCAATCTCACCATATATAAAGATATGTGTGGGGTCTTCTTCTTTCAGGAACTTCACCGTGCGTTTGTAGAGGGTTGGATCAAAGTCGTAATGGCGCAAACTGTCGGGCAGCATGATTTGTTTCAGATATCCCTTCGTGCTTTTCAGCGAAGTCCATTTCTTAATGGGCTTGAGCGAATAGCCGTAATAACCCAACTCTTTGATGGCTTGTACATCAAAAGGCGTGTATTTATTAGGATATGCGAAGTAATCTGGGCTTGCGACATCCACCAAAGTCTTAAACCAGACCTCGTTGTCTGCTTTCAGCGATGGAACGGTGCTGTAAACAGGCTCACCCCATTGCCACAAGGCAAATGGATACTCCAACACACAATAGTCGTAGATGTCTTCTTCAGGCAGATAAAATTGGTAACCATGCTCAGCGTTGTACTTGCGGAACATTGGCATCAGTTCCGCCTTTCGCTTCATCAACTCCTGCATGCCCGCAACGATAATTTTGCGTTTCTCCTTGGTGCCGACCTTCTTTGCCAGAAACTTCTCATGCCGACCGTCCTCGATGGAGCGGTTCAGCGGAGCCACATAGCTGACACTCACATCCACATCGTCGGGGTAAGTGGCACGGTAGAACATCGTTGTCTGTCCACCCTTGCTGATGCCGGTGCTAATCCACTTTCCTGTGAAGAGTTTGCCCATCACTTGGCGTACATGGTGATAATCCGCTAAAGAGTTATCGACAGTCATGTAATCCCAATTAGTCGGTTGTGGTACGCTCTCGGCAAAGTAGCGATACTCACACAGCACCACGTTGGCATCGAACAGCGCACTCAGTTCCTCCTCGTATTCAGGATACAATCCATACTCGGCAAAGTACCCCTCGGTGACAATCACGGTAGGCTTGTCAAGACCTCTCATTCCCACGATGACACGCTCTCCGAATGTGCCTTTTGAAGAAGTTTTCCAATCAACCTGCTGCTCCATCTTCAACACATACTTTTCCTTAAAACGCGTTGTTTCCAATGGCTTCACCTGACTAACGCACTCCAAGGCACAGAGTTGTTTCATGAACTGGGTGGAATCTGTTTGTGCCGACATCCCCATAGACGTCAGCACACACACAAGTGAAAAGGTCAATTTTTTCATTGCTTCTTCTTTTAATAAGCTCTTGCAATCAGCACACGTGCTTTGGCAGGCTTTCCGCTCACCATGTCAACTCCTTCTGTCTGTTCGAACATGAATGGCACACAACGGATGGTTGCTTGTGTCTCTTCCTTGATTTGTGCCTCGGTTTCTTCGGTGCCGTCCCAATGGCAGAGGAAGAAGCCGCCATCCTTGATGCGCTCCTTGAACTCATCGTAGTTGTCGCACTCGTAGATATGTGCATCGCGATAGGTGAGTGCCTTCTGGTAGATATTCTGCTGGATGTTGTCGAGCAGATTCTTGATGTAGTCTTCAATGCCTTCGATGGCTACATTTTCTTTCTCCAAAGTGTCACGACGCATCACTTCCACAAGACCCTTTTCCAAATCACGGGCACCCAGCACGAGGCGTACAGGAATACCCTTCAACTCGTAATCGGCGAACTTGAAGCCTGGACGCTTGTTGTCGGCATTGTCATACTTCACGCTGATGCCCATTGCTTTCAGGTTCTTCACGATGACCTCAGCCTTCTCATCGAGCATAGCCATCTGGTCGCCCTTGCCAATTGGGATGATGACCACCTGCAGCGGAGCCAAAGCAGGAGGAAGCACCAGACCGTTGTCGTCGGAGTGGGTCATGATGAGGGCACCCATCAGTCGGGTGGAAACACCCCATGAAGTGGCCCATGCATATTCTGTCTGGTTGTCCTTGTTGAGGAACTGCACATCGAACGCCTTACCGAAGTTCTGGCCAAGGAAGTGGCTGGTACCGCTCTGCAGTGCCTTGCCATCCTGCATCATGGCTTCAATCGTGTAGGTGTCGAGGGCACCTGCAAAACGCTCGGTTTCGCTCTTCACACCCTGAATGACGGGGACAGCCATATATTCTTCAGCAAACTTGGCATACACCTTCAGCATCTGCTTGGCGCGTTCTTCCGCCTCTTCGCGAGTGGCATGTGCCGTATGACCCTCTTGCCAAAGAAACTCCGAAGTACGAAGGAACAGACGGGTGCGCATTTCCCAACGCATCACGTTACACCATTGATTGCACAGGATAGGTAGATCGCGATATGACTTAATCCAGTTCTTATAGGTGTTCCAGATGATGGTCTCAGAAGTGGGACGGATGATAAGTTCCTCTTCCAACTTTGCAGCAGGATCCACCACCACGCCGTCATGTGTCTCGTTCGTCTTCAAGCGATAGTGCGTCACCACAGCGCACTCCTTGGCGAATCCTTCTACGTGTTCGGCCTCCTTGCTCAAGAAACTCTTCGGAATGAGCAATGGGAAATAGGCGTTCTGCACACCTGTCTCCTTAAACATATCGTCGAGCACACGCTGCATCTTCTCCCAGATGGCATATCCGTAAGGACGAATCACCATACATCCTCTCACGTCGGCCTGTTCTGCCAATTCAGCCTTCACCACCAGTTCGTTATACCACTTTGAATAATCTTCCGACCTCTTCGTGAGGTCTTTCAGTTCTGTTGCCATATTTAGTCTTTTGTTTGTTTATTGTTACGAAGGTGCAAAATTACGGAAAAAACTCGAAACAATACCCTTGTTTGATAATTATTGTGTGCTTTTCCTTTTTTTTCATGGTTTTAAAGGGCGAATTTTCACATGCCAAGAATAGACATCTTTTTATTTTAGGAAAATAGACATGAATCCGACGACAAGACACAAAGAAACCCTCGACAACCTGTTTTTGAGGTTTCGTCGAGGGTTCCTTGTATATAATCGTTTCTTACTTCATGATCTTGAAGGTTGAGCCATCGGAGTACTTGACAATGTTGATGCCCTTGCGGAGTGAAGGGATTTTGATGCCTTCGAGCGTGTAGATGGCCGTGATGCGTTTGTTGGCAGCCTTCGTGATCTTTATGCCTGTAGAAATATCACTGAGGTCTTTCGACATGACATCGGTGTCGTCCATTGCCTCCTTAATCTTTTCTTGGGTGAGGGGGTAGTTGTAAAAACGGAGGTCGTCGATGTAGCCCTTGAAGTTGGGGTCGCCTGCGAACATACTTCTGCCGATGTAGTTAAGCGAGGGAGCCACTTGCGTGGGCAGAATGGTGAATTCTTTGCTTCCCACTGGTTCGCCATCGATGTACAGGGTCACTTGTTCGGTGGCTGCATCTCCCTCGCCTTCCTTGTGGAACTTGAGAGCGATGTGCTTCCAAATGTTGGTTCTCAGCATTGACGTGGAGAGAGTCTGCTCATCGCCATTGTTCTTCATGACGAAACGCATCTCGCTGCCGTTGCTTGGAGTGAGGAAGAAGTATTCGTTGGTGCCGTTGCCGAAGTCGAAAATGCGCTGCCATGCGTTGCCGCCGCTCCATCTCACCCACATCATGATAGTCATATCGTCACGATTGGTGAGTGAATGCGACACTTTCATAAATGTTGCCTGAGCTGATAGATTAAGTGACTGCTCTCCGGATTTTGACAGACTTTTGGAGTATGTTTGGTTTCCATTTACTGCCATACCGATTTGGTTCACGGAATTGTCATCAAGGTTTCCTTCAAATTGGTATTGTGCGATGAGGGCATCGTCATCGATGGTGTAGGAAGTTGACACCTCAGAGGCTGTTCCTCGTGTTCCGTTGTATGCCACTGGCACAATCTTGTAGTCGTATGCTCCAGGAAGAATGGTGTTGTCGATGTATGAACCACCCGCAACGGACCGCGCAATGGTGTTGTAGTCGTTCTGTCCTGCTTCGGAACGGAGGATGTTGTAAGTGACAGCCTCGTTCTCAAGGGGAGTCCAAGTGAGGTGGATGCTTGAGTTGTAGCCGATGGCTTTGACAGTGTTGTCTGCCCAGACTGGAGCGACATTGCTGCAGAGGGCATCGAGCGGCATGAAACGCCACATATACATCTGTCTTGTTGCCTTGTTTGTGGACGGGGTAGGGCATTCGCTGAGCGTTACGGATGCGGAGGAACTCTTGCTACTGCACTTGAGAGCCTTGTTGCTGGCAGCGCTGATGATGTACCAGCAGCCTTCGCCTGCATACTTGAGATACCACTTCTCCTCAAGGTAGCGCTTGCCATCGTGTGTGTAAACTATGGTGGTGGCACCGTTGTTGAGGTTGAGGTTCAGAAGGTTGAGGTAACGGTTGTCATTATTGTTGAGTTTGAACGACCAGTAGGAAATATCGCCATCGGCATCAGTCTTTGACACGGGTTTCACCACCCATTGCTGGTTGGTGGCATTGGCTTTTCTTGCGTTTGTTCTGACGGTTGCAGCGTTTTGCGGGGTTGTTTCAGACGTGGAAAGGAGACCTTTGCCGTAGTAACTCATAATCTGGTATGTACCGTCGATGAAGGCTTGTGGCACGTCTTCACCATAGGTGATATCAATCAGTCGCTCTGCGCTGATCTGCCCATTCTGATAGCCAGTTCCTCCAGGCATGTTGACAACGTATTCGCGGGTGGGTCCGAAACCGTTAAAATACACATCTTTGTTTTTAGAAACCAAACTATAGTTAGCATTGTTTGCCTGACGCTCAGAACTTCCAAAGAAAGCGTGAACTTCGTTGTATTTATCATTTCTGTAAATGGCACCAGATGTCCAAGTTTTTTCGTCTTGGCCATATCCGAGCCTTACGCCTTCATTGGAGTCCTTGCAGAACTGACCTCTTGCACGACCGTCGAATCCCCACCAGATTCCAGTTGTCATTCCGTATTCTGCGCCAACGATGGCTTCTCCCACATTGTGGAGTTCGTCGTTGGTGGCCAACTTACCATCTTGTACGACTGTGGTGAAGAAGTTTGCATAATTGGCCATACTTCCTGCCAACTGGTGTGTGTTGCCTTCGTCCAGATAATCTTTGAGTGCGTCATACCACGGAAGTGCACGGTCACAATTGAGGGTGTTGCCTCCACACACGCGGATGTTTTCGAAGAAAGGATCCTCCTTGATGAGTTTTGCAATAGCATAGAAATCCTTCATGCCATTTTCCTCTTTGCCATAGTACTGGTGCCAATCGGTGTAATCAGATTCGTTAAATGGCGATACGCTGATGACGGTAAGTCCCTGTGCTTGGCAGTACTGCACAGTGGCCTTGATAAGCTTGTACCACTCCTCTGGCTTGCCTGCATAGTTGTCCCTACCTGTGAAGTCCTCTTTTTTGCCGCATACACCTTTGTTGTCGACCTCCAGAAATAGAACCTCATGGTCGCAGTTGAGATTGATTTGCTTTGTGCCAGTGGTTTTAATCATGTCAATGCGTTGCTTAAGCCTTGCCTTCTGACGTGAAGAAAGGGTGTATGTACCGTCACCATTGTCTGTCACAAGGTCGATAGGCTGGAAACTGACACGTCCCGTCTTGAGATATTCCTTGCCGATGTGAACAATACCTCGGTTTACATTGAAATCCCAGTCCCATGCTGTGTCCATGCCCCATGTGATATGGAAGGGGGTTCCTTCAGCTGTGACATCAAAGGGGATGGCGCAGTTTGAGACTTTGTAGGCGTTGAGATAGTCTGTTCCTGTTTGTGCGTTTGCGTTGCATAGCATGACTTGCGATACAGACAGAACTGCGAGTGTCCTGAGAATGTTGTTCATATGAATCACTTTATTTAAAGTTGTTAGTTTTATTTTTGCATGAATAGTTGTTAGTGTAATCGTGGCAAATATACTCATTTTTGAGAAATAATACAAAAGTTTGTGTGTAAAAGCATTCCAGATGGCATATTTGATAAAAAAAGGTCACAAAAAAGGCCGTTTTGTCATATTCATGTTGTGAAGAAGGCTTTTGTAGGGAAGTCAGCAATGAGGTGGTTTGTAGGTCTGTCACAAGGGTGGAATGAAGGAATGGAACAAGGCAAAAAGGAGAATGAAAAGGGCGAAAAGGGTACAATTTTCCATTTTGTTTCTCACAAACGTGCATTGTGTCAATAAATCTTCTTACATTTGCATACAAAAATATTTTTTTAAGAATAATCTGTTGATAAAAGCGCAGGTGGCACACTGGAATAAAAGCATGGGCAAACTGTTTTCGTGGATTGGCAACTTCCTGAAGTGGACGCTGATCACGTTGGTTGCGGGGAGCATCCTTCTTGTTCTGCTTTATCGTTTTGTGCCCGTTTATTCGTCACCATTGATGTTCATCAGAGTGTATGAACAGATTTCCCGTGGGGAGAAAATACGTTTGCATCACCAATGGGTGCCGCTCGAAGAGATGTCGCCCGATCTTCCTTTGGCTGTCATGTCGTGCGAAGACCAGAGGTTCCTCATCCACAACGGTTTTGACTGGGATGCCATTCAAAAGGTGTTGGAAGAGCGTGAGGAGGGCAAACGTTTTCGAGGTGGTAGCACCATCAGTCAACAGACAGCCAAGAACGTTTTTCTGTTCCCCACAGCCGCCACAGGCAAATTGGCTTGGGCACGCAAGGGGGTGGAGGCCTATTTCACGGTGCTCATCGAATTTATGTGGGACAAACAGCGCATCATGGAGGTGTATCTCAACACCATTGAGATGGGCGATGGCATCTATGGCGCACAGGCTGTGGCACAGGAGCATTTTGGCCGAGATGCCAAAAACCTGACACGCAACCAATGTGCCATGATTGCCGTCACACTGCCTAATCCCATCAAGATGAACTCTGCTAACCCCACCAAGTATATGTATCGCCGTCAATCGTGGTGCATCAGGCAGATGAAGCATTTAGGCCATTTTCCCACGCGCGATGAGACAGAAAAAGAAAAGGATTAATTTTTTTTGACTTTTTCATTTGACTTTTCTTCCGCTCAGTCGTATACAGGTCAAAGAAACTCAAACAATGATTCAGATAGAAGAGGACATAGTGCTCAGGTGCCAGCGAGGCGAGAAGGAAGCTTTTCGCAACGTGGTGCAGACGTATCAGCGGATGGTTTTCTCTTTGGCTCTGAAACTGTTATGCGACGAAGAGGAAGCGAAGGATATGGTGCAGGAGACCTTCATCCGTGTATGGAAAAACATGGGAGAGTATGACTTGCAGAAGAGTTTCTCCACATGGATTTACACCATCGCCACACGTCTCTGTCTGGACAGGTTGAAGAACATGAAGCACACCGTTCCCATGCCTGAAGACGAAAAAGTGCTTCGACGTTTCGCCTCCGATACAGACACACACCGGACGTTAGAAAATAGGGAATGGGTGTCGATTGTGAGAATGTTGGCCGAAGGGCTGGGGGAGAAGCAGCGGATGATGTTCACGCTCTGTCAACTGGAGGGGCTTTCATCATCGGAAGTGGAAGAGATAACAAGCCTGGATGCCCAACAGGTGAAGAGCAACTTGTATGTGGCTCGGCAAACAATTCGTGAACGATTAAAACAATTAGGATATGGCACCGATAGATGAATTATTCAACAGGCTTCAGGGGCAGATGCCAACACTGGAACCCCCCGATGAAATGGTGGACAGCATCATGGAAAGCCTTCCCGACAGAGAGGAGCATCTTCCTCAGAAGGCATCGAAGCAACAGGCCGTCCTCGTGGCTCTGCGCACCATCACTTCTGTGGCAGCCATGCTGCTAATAGGGCTTTTCATCTATGTGAACCAACCCGTGAAGACAGAGGCACAAAATGCCTATGCTTATACAACCGACTTCCCTCATAGTAGCACGCTCGAGAATATGTACACACGCCACTTGCAGGCAAGTCAATCCAAAACAATCAGTTACACTCAAATCAAAAGAATGCTCTATGCGAAAAATTAGCTTATATCTGATGTTCTTGACATCAGCTGTGTTCGTCGCTTCTTGCGACAAACCGAATGTGCAGTTGCACACCATCATTCACGAAGACGGCCGTTGTGAGCGCGAAGTCTCCTACCACACCGTCATGTCGAAAGAAATGCGCGATTCCCTCTGGGGGGGAAACAATGTAGCTTGGGCACAGCCTTTGCCAGAATGTTTAAACACGGATGCCTTCATGAGCACACACACCGATGTGGATGGCGACACGGTGACCACCACGTTCTCCATCAGTTTCAACTCTGTGGAGGAGATGTGCCAACAGACACCTCTGAACCTGAACGGCAGTCGTATCCAATCTAAGGCATCGCTCGAGAAACGCTTCCGCTGGTTCTACACGGAATATGCCTTCACGGAGACTTTCATCTCAGTGACAGACACTTTCAAACTCCCAGTCACCGACTATGCAGACAAGGATGTCGTTAGTTTTTGGTTCACAGGACAGCCCAACCTCACGCAAGGACTCAGCGGAGCAGAGGCAAGCGAAAAACTGAAGAAGATGGAACCGCTGGTGGATAAGTGGTTGACGGAGAACTTATATCAGACGGCGTTTGAATACATGGTGGAGAACTACGATTCCATCCCAAATCCACCCATCAGCAAGGAACTCTTTGTGTCACTTCACGACTCTCTGGCAAGTTATATGTTCAGCAAAGGTCTCGTCCAGTTGGACACTGAGCCACAGGATGTTTACAAAGAGTTTTTTCACTCTGACGCCTATGCTAAATTCTTTGATGACACAACCCCTCTCGGAGCAGGACTCTCCAGCAGACTCGCCACTCAACTTGACATCTTCTGGTTCGATGTTCCTTACTCTCTCACGATGCCAGGAACGGTAATCAACCCTGGTGCTGGCATCATCAAGGAGGGTGCCATCTATTACCCACTCACGGGTGAACGCCTCATCCCTGGCGACTACACCATCACCGCCACCTCACGCGTCACCCACATCTGGGCATACGTCGTCACCATCCTCATCATCCTCCTTGCCATCGGCAGTTTCATCTACAAGGGAAGAACCAATAGGGGCAAAACAAGGTAGCACAAAGGGTATCCCTCCTTCCACATCCTCCACGAGCCTCCTTCCACAAAGCTCACGAGCCTAACGTCGTTACCCTCGTGAGCTTTGTGAGTGTGTTCCCTAAGGAAATATGAATGGTAAAGGGAGGGAAAATTTACTTATTCTTGTAAAGTGATATGCATTGGCTTCACCGAAAGTGCTCACGTTCGACAATAAAAGTAAAAACTTTATTTTTTCTTTTGTATTGTGCTCACTTAGTCGTACCTTTGCAAACTTTTAAATGCAAAAAGTATGGTACATTTGGACAAGCAACTGGTACGGGAACAATATGAACAATTGGATTGCATCGGGTTCATCCAGTGGGTGACGGATGGTTATCTGGCGGCTGTTGGTGGTGCATTGACGGCGGAGAATATGGAGATGCTGAATGCGGATCAACATGCAGTGTTGTGCTACCGCTATGTGCTGGACGAGGTGATGGAGGGTGGATTCATTCAACTGATTATGAATGGGTATGCGCCGTATGTGCTGGAAGGCCCGTTCCCAATGGTGGTGAAAAAAGAGTGGGGAAGTGTGGAAGGTCAAGAGAAGGTGATGAAGGACTTTTCCAAATTGCTGTATGAGGTGAAGAAAGAGTACCACAAGCATCAGGAGGACTTTGCCAAAGAGATGGATGACGAGGAATTCATGGCGATGTATGAGCAACTGGAGGAACTGAACGAGTTGGGCGATGATTTCCTGGACGAGCATCAGGAAGAGGTGACTCCAGCGGTGGCGAAGATGATTGTGGAGAACATGGACAAGTTTATTTAGTTGACAATTGATAATAAGGACTATGGCGAAGAAAGTGGTGAAGAATCAGCAGGTGAACATCAAGAACAAGAGGGCGTCGTTCGACTATGAGTTTATCGATACCTTCACGGCTGGCATTGTGTTGACGGGTACAGAAATCAAGAGCATCCGTGCAGGCAAGGCAAGCCTGGTGGACACCTACTGCTACATCAACAACGGGGAAATCTGGGTGAAGAATATGTATGTGGCACTCTATTCGGAGGGCTCGTACAATAACCATGTGGAACGCAGGGAACGGAAACTGCTCCTGAATCGTAAGGAAATCCGCAACTTGCAGGAAGACACGAAAGCACCAGGATTCACCATTGTGCCTGTCCGTCTGTATATCAATGAAAAAGGCTTGGCAAAGCTCGACATCGCTTTGGCACGAGGCAAGAAGGAGTATGACAAACGTCAGACACTGAAGGAGAAAGAGGACAGAAGGGAGATAGACAGAGTGAAAAAGGCTCACATATACTAACAGAAAAGGGAAATGAGCACAAACAAAGGCATACACGACATCATCAAAGAGCGGATACTGATTCTGGACGGTGCAATGGGCACAATGATTCAGCAATATGGGCTTTTGGAAGAAGACTTCCGAGGCTCACAATTCGCCGATGTGCCAGGATTGATGAAGGGCAACAACGACATCCTTTGCTTGACCCGTCCCGATGTAATCGCTGATATCCATCGGAAATATCTGGATGCAGGCGCCGACCTCATCACCACCAGCACCTTCTCGTCGCAACGTGTGTCGATGGCCGATTATCATGTACAGGAGTATTGCCGCGACATCAATTTGGCCGCCGCAAAATTGGCTCGTCAGTTGGCCGATGAATACACACGGAAAACACCGATGAAACCGCGCTTTGTGTTGGGCGATGTAGGTCCGACGAACAAGACGCTGAGCATATCGCCAGATGTGAATAACCCCGCATTGCGAAGCCTGACGTATGACGAACTGGTTGAGGCATACGTGGAGCAGATGGAGGCACTGCTGAAGGGTGGGGTGGATGCCCTTTTGATTGAAACCATTTTCGACTCACTGAACGCCAAAGCCGCCATTTATTCAGCAGAAAAGGCGATGGAAAGAGTAGGGAAGCGTGTGCCGTTGATGTTGTCCATCACCGTGAGCGACACGGCCGGACGAACACTATCTGGACAAACTCTGGAAGCATTCTTGGCAAGTGTTCAACATGCCGACATCTTTTCCATCGGATTGAACTGCTCATTTGGCGCACGTCAGTTGAAACCCTTCTTGAAAGTGCTGGCTGAAAAAGCGCCTTATTATATCTCAGCACATCCGAATGCTGGACTTCCCAATTCATTGGGACTTTACGATCAAACGCCCACAATGATGGCAGAGCAAGTGAAGGAATATGTGGAAGAGGAATTGGTGAACATTATCGGTGGATGCTGCGGAACAACCGAGAAATTCATAGAACTGTATCCAGCCCTTGTCGAGGGGATGAATCCCCATGTGCCTGTTGAAAAGCCTGTGAACATGTGGCTGAGTGGATTGGAATTGTTGGAACTCACTCCAGAACTCCGTTTTGTCAATGTGGGCGAACGGTGCAATGTGGCTGGTTCGCGCAAATTCCTCCGTCTTATCAGCGAAAAGAACTACGAAGAAGCCCTTTCCATCGCAAGAAAACAGGTGGAAGATGGTGCGCTGGTCATCGATGTCAACATGGACGACGGCCTTCTGGATGTCAAGCATGAAATGGTCACGTTCCTCAATTTGCTGATGAGCGATCCCGACATTGCCAAAGTGCCTGTAATGATCGATTCCAGCGACTGGAATGTGATTACGGCAGGCTTGAAATGTGTACAAGGAAAGAGCATCGTGAACAGCATTTCACTGAAAGAAGGTGAGAGGAAGTTTCTGGAAAAAGCCCGTGAAATCAAACGTTTGGGTGCCGCCACAGTGGTGATGGCATTCGATGAAATGGGGCAGGCCACCACTTTTGAACGAAAAATCGAGATTTGTGAGCGCGCCTATCATCTATTGGTGGACAAGGTGGGTTTCAATCCACTCGACATCATTTTCGACCCCAACGTGTTGGCAGTGGCAACGGGTATGGAGGAACATAATGCATACGGCCTCGATTTCATCCGTGCGACCGAGTGGATTCGACAGAATTTACCAGGAGCGCATGTGTCGGGTGGTATCAGCAACTTGTCCTTCTCGTTTCGTGGTAACAATTACATCCGCGAGGCGATGCATGCGGTCTTTCTCTATTACACCATCAGCAAGGGGCAAGACATGGGCATCGTCAATCCAGCCACACAGGTTCTGTACAGCGACATCCCCGTCGATGTGCTGACAGCCATTGATGATGTGCTGCTGAACCGAGATGCCGGAGCAACGGAAAGATTGATTGAAATTGCCGCTCGAATCAAGGCTGAGAAAGATGCAGAAAAGGAGGCACTTAAAAATGGAGGAGTTATACCCAAGAACGCAGCGGATAATTGGCGAAACGGCACCGTGGAAGAGCGATTGAAGCACGCACTGGTGAAGGGTATTGGTGACTATTTGGAAACGGATTTGGACGAGGCTGCTCAACGATATGATAACCCAGTCAAAATTATCGAAGGTCCCCTGATGGATGCCATGAACACCGTTGGAGAACTCTTCGGAGCCGGTAAGATGTTCTTGCCACAAGTGGTGAAAACGGCTCGAACAATGAAAAAGGCTGTGGGCATTCTGCAACCACTGATTGAGGCCAGCCGTTCGGAAGAAGCACAGAAAGCGGGGAAAGTGTTGTTGGCGACTGTCAAAGGCGATGTACACGACATCGGCAAGAACATTGTAAGTGTGATTCTTGCTTGCAATAACTACGAAATCATCGACCTTGGCGTGATGGTGCCAACAGAAACCATTGTGGATCGTGCCATTGAAGAAAAAATCGATATCATCGGGCTTTCTGGACTTATCACACCGTCTCTGGAGGAGATGGTGAATGTGGCTCGTGCGTTGGAAGAACGTGGTGCCAACATCCCCATTATGATTGGCGGTGCGACAACCAGCGAATTGCATACGGCTCTGAAGATTGCGCCCGTTTATCACGGTCCAGTCCTCTGGATGAAAGATGCTTCGCAGAATGTGATAGCCAGTGCCAAGTTGCTGAATCCTGAAACAAGGGCAGAATTGACCGATGAATTGGATAAAAAATATGCCGAACTCCGTTCCGAAAAAGGGAAAGGGGAGTCCGACATGGTGAGTTTGGAGGAGGCACGAAAGAGAAAGCCTAATTACTTTGATTGATAAGATGAAATAACACGAATCCTCAATTCATCGTTTTCGCTTTGTTCCACCACGCATCCATCTGTTCTAAGGTCAGGTCTTTCAAGTCCAGGCCTTTTTCTTTGGCTTTGGCTTCCACATAATTGAAGCGTTTGATGAACTTCTGGTTCGTATGTTCCAGCGCATTATCAGGATTGATTTTGTAGAGGCGTGCTGCGTTGATCAAACTGAACATAACATCGCCAAATTCTTCAGTGGCGTGTTGCTTGGCAACCGCTTTTTCTTCTTCGGTTTCGGCTTTGTTGTAGAGCGCATCCATCTCTTCCTCAAACTCCGTGATTTCCTCTTTCACTTTTTTCCAAACATCTCGACGTTCTTCCCAGTCAAAACCCACATTGCGAGCCTTGTCCTGAATACGATAGGCCTTGATGAGTGAAGGGAGTGCATCGGGCACACCAGCAAGAACAGTCTTGTTGCCATCTTTCTCCTTGGTCTTGATTTGCTCCCAGGTACGTTTCACATCGCTGGCTGTTTCCGCCTTCACATCACCATACACATGTGGATGGCGGAAAATGAGTTTGTCGCAGAGGTGATTGCAGACATCGGCTACATCAAACGCATTTTTTTCTTCGCCAATCTTTGAATAAAAAACAATGTGGAGCAACACATCGCCCAATTCTTTGCAAATATTGGCATTGTCATTCTTGAGGAGCGCATCACAAAGTTCGTAGGTTTCCTCAATAGTGTTGGCGCGCAACGATTCGTTTGTCTGTTTTCTGTCCCAAGGACATTTTTCGCGGAGGTCGTCCATCACATCGAGCAGACGTCCGAAAGCCTCCATCTTTTCTTGTCTTGTATGCATAATGAGTTCTGATGAATTTCTTTATTTTCTTTTCAATTTATAACTTCGCTGCAAAGGTACAATTTTTTCTTCACTCACAGAAATGGAGTAGTCATTCATTTTTCTTATTTAACATAACCGCGATTAAACTCAAAAAGTGAAATAAAAGGATTGTGTATGCTTACACAATATGTGAATGGGTGTTTTCGTTATTCTTTTTATGATGATTAGACACATTATTTATAAAAATACAGGAACGGCATTGTTGCTGTTTGGGCTTGGCGTGTTGTGTGCACAAGCACAAACAGTGATTATTAAAGGCAAAGTAATTGATGACAAGAAATCTCCTCTTGAACTGGCTCAGGTTCGTGTGGAAGGTACTGGATGTGGAGCTGTTTGTAATTTGAAGGGCGAATATCGTTTTTCTTGCGAAAGCAGCGATTCCATGGTGGTTATTTTCTCCATGATTGGTTATGAAACCAGGAAACGTGTGCTGGAAAATCCAGTGGATTCTGTGACGTTGAATGTCATGTTGCCCTCGTTAGGTTATGAACTTGGCGAGGTTGAAGTGACAGATATCCGTCGGCAGACAAGCACCATGACTGATGTGAGCATGCAGGATATGCGTCACATGGGCAATGCCTCTGGAGGGGGCGTGGAGAAACTCATCACGAGCCAGGCAGGTGTGTCCACGCATAATGAGTTGTCTTCCCAATACAATGTACGAGGCGGCTCTTTCGATGAAAACTCTGTGTATATCAACGGAATAGAAGTTTACCGTCCCTTGCTGATTCGTAGTGGCCAACAGGAAGGTTTGAGCATCATCAACCCGGACATGGTGGAGCGTATCGGTTTTTCTGCTGGTGGTTTTGAGGCCAGATATGGCGAGAAGATGTCGAGTGTGCTGGACATTACCTACAAGAAAGTGCAAGGTTTTGAAGGCAGTGTGAGCGCCAGTTTGTTGGGCGCCAGTGGTTATGTGGGATTTGGCTCAGAAAAATTCTCAATGACACACGCCGTGCGTTACAAAACCATGAAAAATTTGTTGGGTACACTGGAGACGAAGGGAGAATATGACCCAAAGGACTTTGATTATCAGACCTATATGAGCTGGAGTCCTAATCAGCGATGGACGTTTGATTTGATGGGTGTAATTTCGACGAACGATTATGACTTCACACCAAGCGACCGCACCACCAAGTTTGGTACAGCCGAGGATGTGAAGGAATTTAAGGTGTATTTCGATGGCAGCGAACACGACAAATTCCACACCTATTTTGGTGCTTTCTCTGCCACCCATAATTTCAACAAAATGAACTCACTGACCTTCAACTGGTCAGGCTTCAAGACAAGAGAACGGGAAACTTACGACATCAATGGTGAATACTGGCTGAACAACGAAGGTGACACCGAAAGTTTAGGCATCGGAACCTATCATGAACATGCGAGAAACCGTCTTAATGCCAGCATGATGAATGTCGGCATCACTGGCCGCAACCGTTTGACCAGTCACGATTTCCGCTATGGCTTATTGATGAAGATGGAAAAAGTGGATGAAACCATGCGGGAATGGGAGATGAGAGATTCGGCAGGATACTCACTCCCCCACTCGTCTGATCGTTTAGACCTCATCTACAATATGACTTCACTAAATAGTGAAAAATCAAAGCATTATGAGTTTTATTTTCAAGACACTTTCCGTAAAGAATATGAGGAAGGAAGTTTGGTGCTGAACTATGGTGCTCGTCTGACACACTGGGACTGGAACAAGGAAACACTCTTCTCGCCCAGAGCCACCATAGCCTTCACACCTGCAAACAACGACAATTTAACGTACCGCTTCTCCACCGGTGTGTACTATCAGACACCCTTCTACAAGGAAATGCGCGACACCACCACCGTGAACGGCAACACAACAGCTTTCTTGCGCAAGGACATCAAGTCGCAACGAAGCATCCATTTCGTGTTGGGGATGGAGTATAAGTTCCGCGTGAACATGCGTCCATTCAAGTTCACAGCCGAGGCATACTATAAGGCATTGGACGATCTGATTCCCTACAATATTGACAATGTGCGTGTTGTGTATTATGGCGGAAACATCTCGAAAGGTTATGCAGCAGGATTGGACATGAAGATATATGGAGAGTTTGTGCCCGGAACGGATTCTTGGTTGAGTGTGGGCATCATGAAAACGGCTGAAAAGATTAACGATGGACAGTATGTACCACGTCCTACTGACCAGCGGCTGAATTGTGCTGTTTTCTTCAGCGATTATTTCCCCAACACCGACCGTTGGAAAGTGACCGTGCAGGGACATTATGCAGGTGGACTTCCCTTTGGTCCTCCACACTCTGGACGTGAGAAACAGGTGTTCCGTATGCCAAGTTATCGACGTGTTGATTTAGGCATCAGCTACCGACTGCTCAAGAACGAAGACCGTCACATCTACACAGGCGTTGGCCGCGCATTCCGCAACATTTGGCTGGGCATTGATGCCTTCAACCTCCTCGACATTTCCAACGTGAACAGTTATTATTGGGTGACAGACATTACAAATCATCAGTATGCAGTGCCAAATTATCTGACACGACGACAAATAAATGCACGTTTATTGTTTGAGTTTTAATAATAATGTGTAACTTTGCCACTCGTTAAAAAAACAATAACATGGCAGGATATTTAGTAGAAGACCAGCGAAAGGTCACTACGCATCGATTGATTCAGATGAAAGCCGAGGGCAAGAAGATTGCCATGCTTACATCGTATGATTACACAACAGCTACCATCACCGACAATGCCGGCATTGACATCATCCTCGTGGGCGATTCAGCCAGTAATGTGATGGCTGGAAACTGGACAACCCTCCCTATTACACTCGACCAGATGATTTACCACGCAAAGGCTGTCGTGCGTGGTGTGAAGCGTGCATTGGTCATTTGCGACATGCCTTTTGGCACCTACCAGGTGAATGAGACGGAGGCTGTCACTAATGCCATCCGCATCATGAAGGAAACCCATTGTGATGCCCTCAAGCTCGAAGGCGGTGTGGAAATCATCCCTGCCGTTCGTAAGATTTTGGATGCCGGTATTCCAATCTGTGGACATCTCGGCTTGACCCCTCAATCCATCAACAAGTTTGGTACCTATACCGTTCGTGCCAAAGAAGAGGCAGAAGCACAGAAACTCATCAGCGATGCTCATGCCTTGGAAGATGTTGGTTGTTTTGCTGTCGTACTGGAGAAAATCCCTGCTAAGTTGGCAACACAGGTGGCAAGCGAACTGAAGATTCCCGTAATTGGTATTGGTGCTGGTGGTGGATGCGACGGTCAGGTGCTGGTCATTTCCGACATGTTGGGCATGACACGCGGATTCTCTCCGAAATTCCTGCGCCGCTATGCCGACCTTAACACCGTGATGACCGATGCCATCGGACATTATGTGGAAGATGTGAAAGAAGGCAACTTCCCCAATGAGAACGAACAATATTAGAAATTTGAAAAGATAAATTCAGTAATAAACATTTTATACTTAACATTAAAAATCCAAACGATTATGACAATCAATGAGTACAACTTTGCCGGCAAGAAGGCAATCGTGCGTGTAGATTTCAACGTGCCAATTCAGAATGGTGTCATCACTGACGACACTCGTATTCGTGGTGCAGTTCCCACCCTCAAACTCATCCTTGAAAAAGGTGGTGCCCTCATCATCATGTCTCACATGGGTAAGCCAAAGGGCAAGGTAAAGCCAGAGCTTTCTCTGAAGCAGATTGTTCCTGCTGTGAGCGAGGCACTTGGTGTTCCTGTTCAGTTTGCTGACGACTGCCAGAAGGCTGACGCTCAGGCTGCTGCTCTGAAACCAGGTGAAGTGCTCCTTCTCGAGAACCTCCGCTACTATCCTGAAGAGGAAGGTAAGCCTGTAGGTGTTGAGAAAGGTACTCCTGAATATGACGAGGCTAAGAAGGCAATGAAGGCAAGCCAGAAGGAGTTCGCAAAGAAGCTCGCTTCTTACGCTGACTGCTGGGTGATGGACGCCTTCGGTACAGCTCACCGTAAGCACGCTTCTACTGCTGTCATCGCTGACTACTTCGACAAGAAGGACGTGATGCTCGGTCTCCTCATGGAGAAGGAAGTACAGGCTGTTGACAACGTGCTCAACAACATCAAGCGTCCATTCGTTGCTATCATGGGTGGTTCTAAGGTTTCCACCAAGATTGGTATCATCGAGAACCTCCTCGGCAAGGTGGACAAGCTCATCCTCTGTGGTGGTATGACTTACACCTTCATGAAGGCTCATGGTGGTGAAATCGGTAACTCTATCGTTGAGCTTGACAAGCTCGATGTAGCTCTTGGCGTTGAGAAGATGGCCAAGGAGAACGGCGTAGAGCTCGTACTTAGTGAGGATTCTGTATGCTGCACAGGCTACGACTTCTCTACATTCTCTGTGAAGCCAGGTGCTGAGATCAAGGTGTTCCCATCTAACGCCATCG
Source organism: Bacteroidaceae bacterium (assembly GCA_017448965.1). Classification (GTDB taxonomy): domain Bacteria; phylum Bacteroidota; class Bacteroidia; order Bacteroidales; family Bacteroidaceae; genus Minthosoma. Next base: position 46,621 of record JAFSKK010000020.1, read on the forward strand.
AAGCAGGTTGGGACGGTCTCGATGTTGGTCCAATCAGCCGTGAGAAGTTCGCTAAGGCAATCGAAGGTGCCAAGACCATCCTCTGGAACGGTCCTGCTGGCTGCTTCGAGTGCGAAGAATTCACTCCAGGTTCTCGTGCTGTAGGTGAGGCTGTTGCTAAGGCAACTCAGGAAGGCGCATTCTCACTCATCGGTGGTGGTGACTCTGTAGCATGTGTGAACAAGTTCGGTCTTGCTGACAAGGTTTCTTACATCTCCACTGGTGGTGGTGCACTCCTCGAGGCCATCGAAGGCAAGGTGCTCCCAGGCATCGCAGCTGTGAAGGGTGAGTAAGCAACTCTCTGTTTTTTCAGTAACAATCAAGAAGTGGCAATCTGCATCCGTGCATGGTTGCCACTTCCTCTATCCATTGTCGATAAAAATTGAAGGTACTCCTATTATTTTTCTTCTTATCGTGTCTTGCAGCACAAGGGCAGCCGGCGGTGACTAAAGATGACACCGTCAACATTGCCGATGTATCACAACCCAAGCATTGGGGCTATGAAACGGAATTTCAGGCAGGGCAGGTGCTGGTGTTAGACAACTACCAGAAAGCCTATATGCTGAGGAAGTCCGACTACTCGGCTGCATTCAAGTTCAATCATGTGTCGTTGCCTTCCGACAGCGATGCCTATGCTCACGACTACCACTACCCCACCTTCTCCATCGTCGGCAAATTCAGCAAAAACAATGGTGCTTCCATGCACCGCAACATCGACTATCCCCACTGGGACAACTTGGATGAAACTCATTATGAGTTGTCTCCTTACAACACGCATCTGGGCAATTCCTTTGCCATCTTTGGCTCCTTCTCCTACCCTCTCCACCGTAGTCGCCATTGGGAGATAGCCCTCAGCGGCAATCTGGGCGTGGCCTACTCCACCCGCAAATACGACAAGCACACCAGTGTGGACAATGACATGATAGGCTCACACCTGCTATTTTATGCAGGTGGCGGTGTGAATGCCACCTATCGTTTCGCCCCCTCATGGGGCATCAAGGCAGGTCTCGACTATTGGCACATCAGCAACGGCAGCACTCGCCAGCCCAACCGCAGTGCCAATGTGCTTGGCCCCACACTCGGTGTGATCTATTATCCTTATTATGAAGCATTGCTCAAAGATCGCCAAACTTACATCCCTCCCAAATTCAAGCCCTATTGGTACCTAAACTTCAAAGGTGGCGTGGGCGCAAAGACACACATAGAAGATTGGGAGCACACCCAATACTGGCTCACAAAAGACCATCCTGATTGGCGAACGGAGCACTTCACACTCTATTCCGTAGCATCCTTCCAAGCCGATGCCATGTATCGCTATTGCCGCATCGGAGCCATAGGCGGTGGTGTTGACATCCAATACTATTCCAGCTATGCCCATATTCGCGACCTCGACATCGAGAGGGGTCACAACTGTACCCATAGTCCTTGGACGATAGCCCTCGACGTGAAACACACCCTTTTCTATGGAAACATCTCGCTCTCACTGGGTGGAGGCATGTACCTCTACAAGCAACTGGGCGATTACTCCAAACGCAACGACCCCTTCCTCTTCAACCGCATCGGTGTTCACTACACCATTCCGCAACTGCACTCCCTAACAGCAGGCATCGAAGTGAAGGCACATCTCACCCGAGCCGACTGCGCTGAGCTGGTCATCAGCTATCCCATAAGACTCAGCTCCAAGCCCAAGCAGTCGCTATGACTACGCTATGCTTACGGAGATTGACACTTCGTCCCATTTTATAATTACCTCCTTCAATCCCAGATGGTAGTAGCTGGCAAAGATATAAAAATGATGGCGATTACTTCACTTGCTCTACCACAAATCCCGATTTGCGAAGCTGGTTGACGATTCCCTCTGAACCTGTCAGGTGACCAGCTCCAAAGACAAAGAGCGTTGGTGCTTCCTTGATGGCTTCGGTGATGATGGGCATCCACTTCTTGTTGCGGTCGGCATAGAGGGCGGGACAGGCCTCTGCTACTGGCTGTATGAAACGTTCGAAGCCTTCGTAGTCGCCCGCAGACCAATAGTCGCACATAGTCTGTAACCCTTCAAACTCTTTCAGCACTTTCTGTTTGTGCTCGTCGAAGTTGTTGAGCAGTTCCATGAGCGTATCGACTTGCGCATCGATGGATTGACTCTCGTGTTCTTTGGCTTCGTCCACTTCTTCGGGCTTTGGCTGACGGTCCAGATTGCCAACCTTCCATCCGCGGGCTTTGGCCCTTTGCATACAGGCTCCATCCATCATGTTGCCGTTACGAATGGCTGGATATTTCTGCAAGGTCTCCATATTAATGATCGAGTAAAACAAAAACGTAAAATAGAAAGGCTGATAGTGCAAGTATTTCTGTGCTGCGGAATCGGCCAGATTGATGTGGAGCAACTCCTTCGTCCTTTCTTGCAAGATATTCATTTTCTCTTTGCCCAGGATGTCGGAGATGGTCTTACCGTCGGGCAGTGTCACCAACTGTTGGCCTGTGGCTCGTCTGTCTTTTTTATTTTGTGGGTCGGAAAAGTCTTCCTCCACATACAACTGCTGACATTGATTCTCGGCTTCCAGAAAGGCGGGAATACTGTCGAGCAGGTCGCCTGACAGTACATGTACCGAGCCCAGCATGTACGAGGGTTTCTCCAGCCCGTTGCCGCTGATGCGGAAGATGAACTGGGCATTTGCTGCGATGCCTGCCATGAAAAACAGGGCGGTAATCATTATTTTCTTGTTCATAGTTCTTAATGGTTTTGTTTTGGGCATACAAAGGTACGACAAAAGAATCGTAACACCAAATATTGTATCTACTATTATTTCTCTATTGACAAGAGATACAATTACCTTACTGATTCCAATTTGGAAGAAAAAAGGAACACCTCCACTCACTCCTCCAAAACCGACCTCCCCGACATCGGTCGACCGATGTCGGGGAGGTCGGTTAACCGATGTCGGGGACATCGGTTGAGAGGTTGTTGAAGTATGTATTTTGACACAGCCTCATGATGAATCTGAGTCGAAAGGGCTTACGTTCGACAATAAAAGTAAAAACTTGGAGTTTTCCTTTGTATTGTTCTCACTTATCCGTACCTTTGCACCACTTTTTCAAAAAGAAGGTAATGGAAATCATCAATTCAGTCAAGGAACTCAAGGCCAAGGTTTCTGCCCTGAGAAGTGATAACAAGACCGTCGGACTTGTGCCGACGATGGGTGCGCTCCATGCAGGTCATGCATCGCTTGTGAGAAGAAGCGTCAACGAAAACGATGCCACTGTGGTGAGCGTGTTTGTCAATCCCACCCAATTCAACGACAAAAAGGATTTGCAGGCTTATCCACGCACGTTGGAGGCCGATTGCGCACTGCTTCAGAGCATCGGTGCCGACTATGTGTTTGCCCCGTCGGTGGAGGAAGTATATCCAGAACCCGACACGCGTTCGTTCTCCTACCCTCCCACCGACACGGTGATGGAAGGAGCTTTTCGTCCTGGACACTTCAATGGCGTGTGCCAGATTGTGAGCAAACTCTTCATGTTCGTGGAGCCCGACAAGGCCTACTTCGGAGAGAAGGACTTCCAGCAGATTGCTGTCATCAAGGCTATGGTGGCTGACTATGTGTCACGCGATGCCGAATGGGCAAAACGCCTCGAAATCTGTCCCTGCCCCATCGTGCGTGAGGAAGACGGCCTCGCCCTCTCCAGCCGCAACACGCTGTTGGCAGAGAACGAAAGAGTCATTGCTCCCAACATCTACAAGGCGCTGAAAGCCAGCGTTGAGTTCAGCAGAAGTCATACGGTAGAAGAGACGCGTCAAATGGCTATCAATCAAATCAATGCCGTAGAAGGGCTCGAAGTGCAGTATTACGACATCGTGAATGCCCTCACGCTCGAAAGTGTCTCCTCGTGGGACGATGCAGAACACATCCAGGGCTGCATCACCGTCTTCTGTGGTGCCACCCCCATCCGACTCATCGACAATATCAACTACAAATAAAGAGCGTCTATGCAGATAGAAGTGCTGAAATCGAAGCTGCATTGTGTGAGGGTGACGGAAGCCAACCTCAACTACATGGGCAGCATCACCATCGACGAAGACCTGATGGATGCCGTCGGCATCATTGCCGGCGAACGCGTCTACATCGTCAACAACAACAACGGCGAACGATTCGACACCTACGTCATCAAGGGCGAACGCGGTAGCGGCTGCATCTGTCTGAACGGAGCTGCCGCCCGCAAGGTGCAGGTGGGCGACATCGTCATCATCATGGCCTATGCCACCATCACTCCCGAGGAAGCCCGCACCTTCCAACCCCAAATTGTCTTTCCCGACCAGAACACGAATAAAATCGTCAGATAATGAACAAAATCCTCTTTATCTGTTTGGGCAATATCTGCCGTTCGCCGATGGCAGAAGCGGTGATGCGGAAACTGGTGAAGGAACGTGGTTTGGAAGCGAAGTATGAGATTGACTCTGCAGGACTCATCCGCTACCATGAAGGAGAAGGGGCTGACCCACGCATGAAGTTTCACGCCCAAAGGCACGGATATCTGCTGACACACATTTCACGCCCTGTCAGAGAGTTGGACTTCGAACTGTTCGACCTCATCGTGAGCATGGACGAAAGCAACTGGGAACGACTGCACAGGCTGGCTCCATCTGTGGAAGCGGAAACCAAAATTGTGCGCATGACGGATTACTGCCGCACACACGTCATCGACCATGTGCCTGACCCCTACTACGGCGGCGACCAAGGGTTTGAGAACGTGATTGAAATTTTGGAAGATGCTTGCCAGGGACTGCTGGAAGAACTGGAGAGCAAAGTTTAAGGTTTAGAGTTTAAGGTTTAAAGATAAAAAGTCCGCTCAATCTGCATGATGCGCAGGTTGAGCGGACTTTTTGTTTAACTTGTTAAAGTATCCGTTCAGAAGCGGAAACCGGCTGTGGCCATGAGTTGTGAACGGTTGTTTTTGATGGACGTAGCTTTGAGATTCTCATCATCGAAGGCGTAGAAGTCACCCTTCTGTGCCTGATACTGCCAAGCAAGGTCAAAGTATCCACCCTTGTAGCGATAGCCAAGACCCACCGTGAAGCGGTTGGTGGCCCCCCAGTTGGTATAGTCGGTTTCGGTGTAGATGCCGTCATATCCAATCGTGCGGAAAGCATTCTTCTTGAAAGGCGATGAAACGAAGTTGTAACCGGCACGGAGTGAGAGGGCTTCGATGGGCTTGAATTCGACACCGACCTTCAGCGTGTGCTGTCCACGAAGAGTCTCCTGAGTAATCTTGTTCGTGTTGCGGAAATAATCGGATTCGTGGTTACCCACTTCGCTGTATTTGGCTGTGCTCAAATCCTGAAACTCATACTCTGCGCCGATGGCGAACTTGTTGCCGATGGTGTGGCCAATGCTGGCGCTAAACTTCCAGGGAGTACGGAAGTTATAGTCGTATTCCCCATTCTCGAGGTAGCCAATCCTATCGTCGTTGTAGTAGAGCGTTCCACCATTGGAATCAGTCAACCGATACCAGATGGGAGTGTGGACAGAGACACCAAAACGGAAGGGGCTGTCCTCAATAGGACGGCAGATAAAGCCAAGTTTCACATCGAAACCATCGCCATTGGTTTTGTACCAGTTGGTGAAGTCGTAACTATTGCCATTACCATCCACCTCACGATAGAACGACTCACGGTCATACTCGATATCGTACACGCCAACAGAACCACCAAAGAAAAACTTGTCGCTCACATTGAAAGACACATTGATGTCTGCCTGAATGTTGCCTCCAAAGGTCGCCTTCTCAAAATAGGCACTGTGCGCTCCGACGCCATTGTACAAGGCATTGTCATAATCGTCCCTGATTTTTTCTCCGTCAGCATCGACAGCATCCACCAACACCGTGTTATCCTCAGCCGTTGCCAGTTTCAGCATTGTGCCGAACCATTCATCATAAGCATAACCTGCACGTCTTGCATCGCCCATCGCCCAATTGGCCATATCGGCAAGCTGATAAGTCTGACTGAAAACGCCATCCAGATACTTCACGTCGGTCAACTGGTTGCTTAGGTAGTTGCGTTTCTTTTGGTAGTTCACGCCAAAGTTGACAAACTGAAGCCCCTGGCTGGAAGGGTTGTCCATATCGAAGGCGATAATCACACCACCCTGATCGAGCGACATGCGCGCCTTGTCATGACCCATCGCACTCTTTGACGTGAAGAGTCCACTCAGAGACAAAGACACGTCACTTTTGCGATACATACCTGTTCCCGCAGGGTTGGTGCTCATGACGCTGATGTCGCCTCCTAATGCACCGAGGGCACCACCCATCGCCACAAAACGTGCTGTTCCATTCAGGTCGCTGTTCACGATGTTTTGTGCATCGTAACTGTCTTGTGCGTATGCCACACTCGCCACACTGACCAGTGCGCCAAGCAAAAGATATTTCCTATTTCTTTTCATGTGATATATGGTATTATAATAATAATGTGTAACACTCATAAGAGGCATGATATATTCTTCTTGTCATCTCAAGGCACTAACGTCGGCCACCACCGCCGCCGCCTCCACGGCTTCCACCACCGCCGCCGAAGCTACCGCCTCCACGACTGCCACCACCTCCACCGAAGCTACCGCCTCCGCCACCAAAACTGCCGGAAGAACTACGTGTGGAAGGTGTGTAAGATGGTGTGGAAGGAGCGGACTGCACAGTCGATGTGCGGCTGCTGCTGTTTTGGTTGCTGTAGGAACGTGACGGGCTATACACATTGGTGCCACGAACAGCGGTTCCACGCTGTACTGCACTGGTGCGTTCGCGGGTCATGCTGGGTGTACGCGCTCCCTCATTGGTTGAGCTGCCTGTGCGACCTGTTCGAGTGGCGGTGTAGTTAGTATAGGTACCACCACGTGTGCCGCGAACATCCTGCGCAGAAGTGCGGATTCCTTGTGAACCCACACGAGAACCTGATGCTATCGCATGGTCACCCGAAGCCATCGTACGGCTTCCTGATGCCAACGTGCGATTGCCTGCACCCATCACACGGCCACGTTCTCCACCTGTGCGACCGAGCGCACTTGTGCGTGTGGTATTGATGGAACGACCCAATGCGTTGGTGCGGAGGCGGTTGTTGGCAGCCATGTGACCACGGGCAGAGTTGTACTGACGAGGTGCCACATTGTGGCGATACCCTCCATAGTGTACAGGATGGCTCCAACTTGGTCCCCATCCCCAATAAGTCCATGCATACGGATGATGCCAACCCCAGATGCTGCCATACCAGCAATCCCAAGGTCCCCATGCCCAACCGTATCCCCAGCCATAGTGCCAATACCACGGATCGTAGGGGTCATAAAGATAATCCCATGCACCCCATCCATAATAAAGATCCCAATAATATGGGCTGGTCAACGCATAGTAACGGGGGCTATGGAAACGAACAATACGACGAGAGAAACGATAATCCAGTTCAGGGTCGTTCATGTCGTAGTAATCGCTTTCCACTGAATCGATGCGGGCAGACAATGAGTCGTCCAACACCGCACCACCCGATGTCTGATACTCCCCCGTTTGTATGTAACGGCGGTTATAATCATCATCGGAACGCTGGTTGCTGTGATAATCCACGATGGAAGGTGGAGCCACTGTTTCCGTCCTCGCACGCAACGAGGTTGATCTTTTCTGCGCTGCCTCTTTTGCCTTCTTGGATGAGGTGAAATACAGGTCATCCTGTGCCATTCCGAACAAAGGAAGCAGAACGAGAGCCAATGTCAATAATCTTTTCATAATTTTATCTTATTTGTACAAATATTTTATAGGATAGTTTTCTCCATTGCAAAGGTCGTAATATTCTGTCAACGCACAGGTACTAAAATCCCTACCACAATAGGGAAAATCCCTAAAAAGTCACATGTGGCGATACAAAGGTAGAAAAAATCGTCCAAAAAGTGTCATGAATAGTCCTAAAATCGTTCTTTTTCACACACATCGCATCTTTATATCGACAGAAATCACTAATTTTACAAAAAATTTCAAGATTGTTAGATTATGAAGAAAAACTTAAAACTTACCCTTTGTGGCATTATGGCCATCTGTCTTGTTTGGCCCACAACAGCACTGGCCACAACGACACTCAATGTTCCTGGCCAAGCAGCCAAAGCCAAGAAGCGCACCATTGTGAAGGTGGAAACCATCCAAGTGGAAACACCTGTAGGGACTGCTCCACGTCTACCTTGGCAGGTGTGGGTCACATACAGTGACGGCACCCACGAATGGCGACAAACCAAATGGTCGAACTCCTTGCTCTCGACCGAACAACAGGAAGCCAACCCCGAATTATACCCTGTTGGCAAAGAGTACACCGTCAGCGGATTCATTATCGGCGACAACACGACCGACAACGGCTACCCCATCACCGCTAACGTGAAAGTGGTGGATAAAGCATGGGAGGTGCCAAGCCCCAAGCCTGTTGCACAACCACTTCCATTAAGCGATGTTTACATTCAGAGAAACAATCGCTTATCGCACAATCAGGAATTGGACATCAAGACACTACTTGCGCTTGACATCACACAACAACTCTACAATTATCGCGACACATACGGGCTTCCCACAGAGGGTTATACACGGTCGGATGGATGGGACTCTCCCACTACCAAACTGAAAGGTCACGGCAGCGGACACTACATGAGCGCCCTTGCTTTTGCTTTTGCCTCCTGCTCCGAACGTGGTAACAATCGCGACCATGAAAAGAATGAACTGCGTGAGCGTATCCGCCGTATGGTCAATGAACTGCGTGAATGTCAAGAACGCACCTTTGTATGGGACAGCACCCTCAATCGCTATTGGGAGGCACGTGACTATGCGCCAGAAGAAGAACTGAAGCAGATGAAAGGAAACTGGGCCGCCTTCGACGAATACAAAAGGGATTATTGTCACTATGGCTACGGCTACCTCAACGCCATCCCTGCCGCCCATCCTGCGCTGATTGAATGTTATCGCGCGTACAATAATGAAGAATGGGTGTGGGCTCCTTATTACACCATCCACAAGCAATTGGCAGGTCTCATCGACATTGTCAACAACATCGATGACAAGCAGATAGCCGACAAAGCCCTGCTCATTGCAAAAGACATGGGTTTGTGGGTGTGGAACCGAATGCACTACCGCACTTACGTGAAGACAAATGGCGACAAGGCCGAACGTCAAGCCAAGCCTGGTAACCGCTACGAGATGTGGAACATGTACATAGCAGGCGAAGTGGGCGGTATGGCAGAATCGTTGGCACGACTTGCCGAGATGGTCAGTGACCCCACCGAGAAGGCACACCTCATAGAAGCAGCCAACTGCTTTGACTCCCCGGCCTTCTTTGACCCCGTGGCCAAAAATGTAGATGACATCCGTACACGTCATGCGAATCAGCATATCCCAATGATTGTCGGAGCCTTGCGCTCTTACATCACCAATGGCAACCCATACTACTACAACCTTGCCTACAACTTCTGGAACCTGGTACAGGGACGCTACGCTTATGCGATGGGTGGTGTAGGCAACGGCGAGATGTTCCGGCAGCCTTACTCCCAAATTCTTTCCATGAACACCAGCGTCATGAGCGACCACCATCGCAACATGTATCCTAACCCAGACATCAATGAGACTTGCTGCGCCTACAATCTTGCCAAACTGACCAAAGACCTCAACTGTTTTGACCCTGACAACGCCGCCTACATGGATTATTACGAACGTCTTCTCTACAACCAAATTGTCGGTTCCCTTCATCCCGACCATTGGGGAGTAACCTATCAATATGCTGTCGGCATGAATGCCATCAAACCCTATGGCAACGAGACCCCACAAGCCACCTGCTGTGGCGGCACTGGCGTGGAGAACCATGTGAAGTATCAAGAAGCTGCTTACTTCACGAATGACCAAACCCTTTGGGTTGCCCTCTATCTGCCCACGCTTGCATGGTGGGAAGACAAAGGTGTTTGCATTGAACAGATGTGCCAGTGGCCAGCTGAAAACAGCACGCTGGTTGTGAATAGAACAGACAAGAGCAAAGATGCCACTTTTGCCATAAAACTGCGTGTGCCCTACTGGGCCACTGAAGGCTTCGACGTAAAGTTGAATGGCAAATCTATTGCCAAAACTTATCAGCCCTGTTCATACATGGAGATTCCAAGACGCGAGTGGCAAAATGGTGACAAGATAGAAGTGACAATGCCATTCACGAAACACATCAATTGGGGGCCTGACAAGATGGATATCGCTGCTACAGGCAAGAACGAGACACGCACTCCATTCAATCCCGAATGGGTGGGTGCCATCATGTATGGGCCACTCGTGATGGCAACTCCCGACGTGAAGGAATGGAAAGATGCCGATTTCACTCTTCAGTCGAATCTAAGCGACATCCATCTGAATGGCAGCACCTTCGACAGCAAATATGGCGACAATCTTTTCACCCTCTCGTTGGCAGGTAAACAGTTCCAACCCGACTATTACCAAACGAGCCACTCCACCCACTATCTCCGTTTGAACGTCTTGACTGAAGCCAAACAGAAGACCAAGAAGGGCATTGACAAGACGAATCTACAACAAGCATTACAAATAGCCAAAGAGCGAGTGGATGGCCAAAATGCATGGAAAGCTCTCACCGTGAAGGTGCCAGCCTTCTCTCCTTGGGCACCTAACGGCTACGCTCGTCTGCTCACCCAAATGGAGGCGGCTCAGCAGGTAGCCAACAAGCCCGCCAAGGAACTCAGCCAAGAAGAAATTAACGCTGTCACTTCTGCCCTCAATGTGGCCATCAACACCATGCGCCCCGGCAACCTTGCCGAGCCAGAAGACCTCAACGAACTGCTTCCGCTGCTCACAGAAACGAAAACCATTCCCAACAAGACGACAGAACTGCGAGAGGCCATCAGCTATGCCGATATGGTTGTACAATACGTGAACGATGGCTCTGGCACCCACGACCTCATCAACAAAGCGATCACTCGCCTCGTTGAAGCACGATCAGCTCTGCAGAAGTAACAACCTACAAGCGTACACACGCTATTTTTACTCAGTGAAGAAGCCGTTTTTATAGAATAGAGCAACAAAGTTCCATCGTTTCGGTGTGTTTAGTCAAATTGTGATGCAAGTTTTTAAGAAAATGTTTGAGCATTCGAGGAAAATGTTGTAATTTTGCATGATTTTTGCAAAAAAAAGAAATAAAAAACAAAACATATCATGGCAAAAAACAAAAAACAAAAAGTGACAGATGAGCCAATTGCACTTGACGTACAACTGAACAAGGGCGAGGCATTCATCGAAAAGAACTGGAAGACGATTGCTGCCATCATTGGTGCTATCATTGTGATTGTAGCAGGTGTTTACATCTACAGACACTTCATGGCAGAGAAAGAGTTGGAGGCTCAGAAGGCTATTGCAGGGGCTCAAACCGCTTTCGCTCAGCAGCAGTATGAACAGGCTTTGAAAGGTGAAGGCACCACAAAGGGATTCCTGAAGGTAATTGATGAGTACAGCGGAACAAAAACTGCCAATCTGGCTAAATTGTACGCAGGTTTGGCTTATGCAAAGACAGACAAGGTGGACGAAGCCATCAAATATCTGGAGGACTTCTCCGTACAAGATGACGAAATGGTTTCACCCGCAGCCATTGCCGCTCTTGGCAACCTTTATGTGAAGAAGGGCGACACAGAAAAAGGCATCACAACACTGTTGAAAGCAGCAGAAGAGGCAGATAACGATGCGTTAAGCCCAGTGTTCCTTCTTCAAGCTGGACAATTGTACGAATCAGCTGGTCAGAACGACAAGGCACTGGAACTCTACAACAAAATCAAGAAGGAGCACGTCCTCAGCCCAATCGCTCAAGACATTGACAAGTATATAGAAAGAGCTACAAAATAGCATTGTAAAAACAGATTTCAGGGATGAGGAATCAGGAATTGGCACCACAAAAGATGGTAAACCAGCAATTCCTAATTCCTCATTTCTAATTCCTTATAAAAAGTATTATGGCAACCAAGAATCACAACCTATCCGATTACGACATCAACTCCATGCCTGATGGCACCGGCATGAAATTTGGTATTGTCGTGGCAGAATGGAATGAGAACATCACAGCTGCATTGTTAGAGGGTGCAAAGCAAACGCTAATGAGAAATGGAGTGTTTCCTGAAGACATCACAGTGATGACGGTTCCAGGCAGTTTTGAACTGGTGTATGGTGCATCACAAATGGTGAAAACAGGTGTGGATGCAGTCATCGCTATCGGTTGCGTCATTCGCGGAGACACACCGCACGATCGTTATATCTGCCAGGGAGTCACGTATGGATTGGCTCGTTTGAACGCGGTACAGAATGTTCCTGTCATTTATGGACTCATCACTACGCTCGACATGAAACAGGCTGAAGAGCGTGCTGGTGGAAAAATGGGCAACAAGGGCGACGAATGCGCTGTGACTGCCATCAAAATGGTGGATTATAAAAGAAAATTGAATCTCTGACACACCTCTCCCTTTCGAGACATTGAGGCGGATTGAGAAAATATTACTCAACATCGTAGGCGCGGTGATTGCTATCTATGCAGCCATCGTGTTGTTGTTCAGTTTGCCTTTTATGCAAAGCGCCTTGGCTAATTGGACAGCAGACGCTTTATCTGACCAACTGCATGCGAAGGTTGAAATTGGAAGCATCAACCTCGGATTTTTAAACAGAGTGATTGTCAATGACATGACCATCTACGAACCGAGTGGGAAACAAATGGCAAAGGTGGCACGTATGTCGGCTAGCCTCAATTTGTTCTCATTACTCTCAGGAAACGTGGACATTGGCACGGCACAACTTTTCGGAACCAAAGCCACATTATACAAAAAGACCCCCGATAGTCCTCCAAACTATCAATTCATCGTTGATGCTTTCTCGTCTGAAGAAGAAAAACCCACCAAACTGAATCTGCATGTCGGGTCATTGATCATGCGACATGTCGACATCACATACGACATCCTGTCGGAAGAACGTCACCCAGGCCATTTGGATGTCAATCATTTGAACCTGAAAGATGTAGGCATGAATTTGATGTTGCGTTGTTTGACGGATGACACTCTCAACATTTCTGTACGACGACTACAAGCGAAAGATCTCAATTCTGGGTTGCAGCTGTTAGACACACGGGCAAAACTGGTGGGTAATAAACAAAAGGCACTATTATCGGATTTCAGCCTTTCTCTTCCCCACTCCATCATTTCTACCGACTCACTACGAGTGGAGTACGGACATTTCGAGGCAGACAGCACTTTTAAATTTAGTGGCACCCCTATTCTGGGTCATATTACCCCTTCCGACCTTACTGCATTGTATAGCGATCTGTCAAACTTGACGAGAAGCATTCCTTTCACTTTTTCCGCAGAAGGCGACGAAAAAGTGATTCGTATCAACGAATGCAACATCGGAGACCTTGATGGGGATTTCCTATTGCGCGCCACAGCAACTGCAACTGGTCTATTCAGCAAACAGAAGAGGAACATCCAAGCTAACATCAACACATTGTATGTTAGCCATCATGAGATGCTCTATTGGGCCAACGTGCTCTTTCCCGAGCATCACCAAGAAAAGATCATCAATGCTATACAATATGTGGATTACGAAGGAAGCATTAACTATGCAGCCAATGGAGACATCACCTCACAAGGCAATATCTTGACAGGAATTGGAGACACATCTTACGATTTGACATACGGTGCAGAACACTTTCTCACAGCAAATATAAGCGGCAAAAACGTCAATGTTGGCGCATTACAAGAGGACAGTCCATTAGGTACTGCATCGTTCGATTTAGAGGTTGCCATGAATTTGACCGAGACCACCCCCTTCCCCGCAGGTGCTCTAAGAGGTGACATCCACAATATCTATTATAAGGACTATAACTATCAGGATATCAAGGTGGATGTTCGAAGCACAACAACAGCTATAGAAGGTACGCTCTCTCTCAATGACAACAATGCCAAAGGTACTGCTGATTTCGCCTATACAGATTCCCCATCAAAAGGAATGGAACTTAATCTCTTGCTGGAAGAATTTAGGCTTAATCGTTTGAATCTCACTAATCAATATAACATAGAGAATGTGGACATGAATGTAACAGCCAACTTGAAAGGGGCTGATTACAACCATCTCTATGGAGCGCTCGACATCGCAGATTTCAACCTTTATGCTCCCACGGAGCATTACCATCTTGAGGGCATCAGAATAACAGCCGAGAGACAAGGTGAGAACCAAAGTCTCTACACCATCAACAGCGACTTCCTCTCTGGCAACATTGAAGGAGAGGCAAGCCTACTTGGTGTTGCACAAAGTTTCAGCAACCAGATAGCCCACCATCTCCCCATCCTTGTATCCCCCACACAGGCAGAACCTGCCCGCTTTGACTATGATTTGACATTGAGCGACACACCATTGCTACACTATTTCACGAATGTGGACTTTGCCCTCTCACACCCCATCCACATCTACGGAGCAATGGATACGAGGGTTCAGGAGATGTCTTTCCAACTCAATGCTCCACAAATCGAATACAACAACACCCCCTACGAACACATTGTGGTAAAATGCAACAGCACGACGGACAATATGAACTTACGTGCAATGGCATCGACCTACCAAGAAAGCGACGATGACGAGAAGCCTTCAACCCAAACAAAACTGGAATTGAATGCCGATGTACACAACAATTACATAGGCAGTAACTTGCACCTTAGCATCAGTGGACACAACAACATTGATTTACAACTGATGCCAATGGTGCATTTGCACGACTCCTTGGGAAGCATGAAGACAGACATCACCCTTCATCCATCCCAAGCCGTTATCAACGACACAACATGGACGGTTTCACCAGCCACCATTTCTTTATATAAGAAGGATATAGAATGCCACAATGTGAAGTTTGCCAAAATGGGAACAAACAGTTTCCTCGCCATTGACGGCAAGGCTTCGCCCTCGCCTTCCGATTCATTAGTGGCAACACTGAGCAATTTGGAAATTAAGTATTTGCAATCGCTTGCCAATTTCAATGTGGTACGATTTGCAGGGAAGGCTTCTGGTAGAGCTGTCGTAAACAATGTGATGGGGGGTGGAGTTCCTGACATCAGAACAAACCTGTATGTGGAGGACATGTCCCTTCAAGAAGGCCCGTTGGGTGATGCCAACATCACGGCACATTGGGACAAGGAAGTAGAAGGCATCGTGGTGGAAGGTCGAATCATTGACCAGTACGACGTGCCTGACGCATTGACTGGACAAAAAAAGAACGTCACGGGCATCACCACGGTGGATGGCTGGATTTCTCCTGCAAAGAACGACATATCCCTTCTTGTCAACACGCAGAACACCAATGCCACATTCCTTCATGGTTTCCTTCGAGGAATCTTCAAAGAAATATCAGGTTATATCACAGGGCCTGTTCGCATTATCGGACCCTTCAACAACGTCAACATCCTTGCTGATGCTGTGCCTAACATGAATCTGCGGTTACGTGCCACCAACGTGCCTTATCATATTGAAGGTGACACCATTCGCATGAGGCCATACTTGTTTGACTTCCAGAACATCAGCATCTACGATCGCTTCGGCCATCGTTCCACTTTGAATGGTCAGGTGACTCACCGCAACATGAAGAACTTCGCCTATCATTTCAAAGCTGACCTGCATGAGTTGTTGGCATACGACGAAAAGGAGTTCAACAGCGATAAGTTCCTTGCCACCGTGTTTGCCGACGGAAATCTGACTATCGATGGAAGTGACGGACATCCGCTTTATGTCAACGCGAGTGTTACTCCCACCAAGGGCTCTGTTTTTGCCTATGATGCTGCCACTCCTGATGCCATCACAGGAAACTCTTTCATTGAGTTCCGCGACCGCGATTCTATTACAGCCTTCAACCCACGCTTTTTCAACAGAAGCCCCGAAGAAGAGGAAAAACCTGTAGTCAAAGACTCCCTCACCATTGTGAAAGAGGCGAAGAAAAACTACAACAGCGATATTTTCATCAACTTCGACATCAATCTCACTCCTGCGTGTGAAGTGAAGTTGCGCATGGACAACTTGGCCGACGATGGTTACATGCACACTTTTGGAAACGCTAAAATCAAAGCACAGTGGTATAACAAGGGTTCATTCCAGATGTTTGGCAACTACAATATCGAGTCGGGGGCATACCGTCTGTATCTGCAAGACATCATCTTCCGCGACCTCGCCTTGCAACCCGGTTCCATGGTGGAATTTAACGGTAACCCGTTCGATGCCAACATCCATCTCCTCTGCCATCACACCATCAATTCCGTACCGATCAGCGACTTGACAAACACCACGGCCTTCTCGCAGAACAACAAAGTGAAAGTCATTTGTTTGCTCGACATCACAGGCAAACTCGGCAATATGGACTTCAAGTTTGACATCGATCTTCCCAATGTGAACGAGGAGGTGCGCCAACTGGTTCGTTCCATGATTAACTCAGAAGAAGAGATGAACACGCAAGCCATTTATTTGCTGGGAGTCGGACGTTTCTACCCCAACGAATACGCTCGTGCCAATGGAAACGGCAATTCGGGGCAAGCGGCCAATTCCCTGCTCTCTTCCACGCTGAGCGGTCAAATCAATCAGATGCTCAGCAACATGATGGGCAACAATCCTAACTGGAATTTCGGTTCCTCCCTCACCACTGGTGAAAAGGGATGGCAAGACCTTGATGTGGAGGGAATCCTCGAAGGCCGATTACTCGACGAACGGCTCATCATCAATGGTGCATTTGGATACCGCGACAACGCAATGACGAACAACTCCGGATTTATAGGCGACTTTGAAGTGAAGTGGCGTATGGACCAGAAGGGCAATCTCTATGTGAAGGCCTACAACCAAACCAACGACCGCTATTTCACCAAGTCCACGCTTAACACACAGGGAATTGGCCTCTCATGGCGCCGCCAATTTGAGAGCATTCGTCGAAAAGCAAAAGCGAAAGAAAAGAAGAAGACAACAAACAAAAAACATCTCAAATAAACCTAAACCCTACAACAATGAAAAAGATTTATTTGGCAGCACTCACGCTGCTTGTTGCAGTCACATCCTGCAATCAACAAAAACCGACCACTCCTACCAACGAACTCTTCACGGAGCAAGCATTGGAGTATCTCGAAACCGTTCCTTACGATGTCAACCGCACATCACTCTACAGCGCGGCAGACCTCTATGCCGGTTATGATCCCACAAAGCCTGAGACTTTTGAGACTTGCTATGACACCAAGGTGTACCAACACTACATCGAGAAGGGCAAGCAGGCTCAGGATGTGGAGGAATCGTTGGCACGCACCCTCCACGATCACGGCATCCACGTAGCCCTCGACGAGTTCTTCCGTCAGCACGACCCACGTCTCTGCGTCGGCATCATGGGTGGACACGCTTTGTTGCGCACCGACCCCATGTATAAGAAGGTGGTGCTTTTGAGCAAGCGCCTCACCGAACAGGGCTTCATTATGCTCAGCGGTGGTGGTCCTGGTGCGATGGAGGCAACCCATCTGGGCGCTTGGATGGCAGGCAGAACCGAAGAGGAAGTCAACGATGCGGTCGAGATGCTGGCAAAGGCTCCTTCCTTCAAAGACGAGGGTTGGCTTGCTTCATCTTTCGAAGTGATGAAGAAATACCCTTTGGAGGGCGACTATGTGAGCCTTGGCATCCCCACTTATCTGTATGGTCATGAACCATCAGCGCCGTTTGCCACCCACATTGCCAAGTTCTTCGAGAACAGCATTCGTGAGGACCTCATCCTTACCGTTGCGTTTGGTGGTATCATCTATACTCCTGGAAGTGCTGGCACGATGCAGGAAATCTTCCAAGATGCTGTGCAGAACCACTATCTCTCGTTTGGCTATTCAAGCCCGATGATTTTCCTCGGCACAGATTTCTGGACAAAGGAGATGCCTGTCTATCCTTTCTTGCAGGAGTTGGTTGAGAAGGGCAAGTACAAGAATTTGCAACTGAGCCTCACAGACAACTTTGACGAGATTGAAGGTGAACTGAAGAAATTCCGCGACACCAAGAAGGATTGACAACGGACAAACAAAAAGAAGGGCAACCTTTCGCTACATTCAGCAAAGGTTGCCCTTCTTGTGTTTATTTCTGTCTTCAGAGAATGGTCTTTACTGCTTCGAGCATGCCTTTCTCCTGAATGAGATCGAGGTCTTTCTTGACGAGCGCGGTGAGGCCAGGAACCGTCTTGTTGAGGTCTTCCTTCCAGATGTTCTCTGCAGCAAGCACTCCTTCAGCCACCTTTTGTGTGTCGCCCGTTGCCCACAGGTCTTTGAGCAATTGCATGATTTCAGGTGCATCGTTGGGTTCGATAGGAGCACCGTCGGCACGCGTTCCACCTTTGTAGTAGGTGATGATGGCGGCCAAACCGAAGACGAGACCTTGAGGAAGTTCTCCCTTTCGCTCCAAGTAAACCTTCACGCCAGGGAGGTCGCGAGTCTCGTATTTGGGGAAGGAGTTGAGCATGATGCTCGTCACCTGATGGTCAACGTATGGATTGTTGAAGCGCTCCAGCACGTCGGTGGCAAACTGCTGCAGTTCCTCCATCGGCAAGTTGAGCGTCTGCATGAGTTCGTCGAATTGCACCTTGTGGATGTATTTGCCCACCACCTCGTCGTTGCAGGCATCGCGCACGATGTTGATGCCGCTCAAATAAGCCACAGGAGACAGCACCGTATGAGGACCGTTCAGCAAGGTGACCTTCCTTTCGTGATAAGGCTTTTCGCTTGGAGCGATAAGCACGTTGAGACCTGCCTTCTCGGCTGGGAATTCAGCCTTGAGGTCGTCGATGTCCATGTTCTCAGGCTTCTCTATCACCCACAAGTGGAAGGCTTCACCCTGCACGACAAGATTGTCGGCATAGCATATTTTCTGCTGAATCTCAGCAATTTCCTTGCGTGGGAAACCAGGCACGATGCGGTCGACGAGCGTCGCGCACACATAGTTGTATTTTGTGAACCACTCCTTGAACGCTGCATAGTCGGCACCAAAGTCATCCTTCCACAACTCGATGTATTTGTAGATGCAGTCCTTCAAGTGGTGTCCGTTCAGGAAAATCAACTCGCAAGGCATGATAATCAGACCCTTATCGGCAGCACCATTGAAGGTCTTGAAACGGCGATAGAGCAACTGAGTGAGTTTGCCTGGATAGGAAGATGCAGGAGCGTCAGCAAGTTTGCACTCTGGATCGAAAGCGATGCCCGCCTCAGTCGTGTTCGAGATGACGAAACGGATTTCAGGCTGCTCGGCCAGCGCCATGAAGGCCTGATTCTGCGAATATGGATTCAGCGCACGGCTGATGCAGTCGATGCGGGTGAGCGAGTTCACTTTCTCGCCATTCAGACGACCCTGCAGGTTGACGTGGTAGAGGCAATCCTGACCGTTGAGCCAGTCAACCATACCACGCTCGATAGGCTGCACCACCACCACTGAGGCGTTGAAGTCAGTCTTCTGATTCATGTTGTAGACAATCCAATCCACAAAACAACGAAGGAAATTTCCTTCGCCAAACTGGATGATTCTCTCCGGTGCATGGCTCTTCGGAGCCGTGCGAGCGTTCAAAGCTTTAAGTGCCATAGATTTCTAATTAGTTATGAAAAATGATGTGCAAAAGTACGCATTTTATTCCACACAGACAAATCCCCACTCCTTTTTTGCGGAAATCTGCCCGCTAAATGCCCTTCAGCCGCCCGTGCAGGGAGGGGGTCGGTTCATCTGCCACACCCTCTCAAACGGCACTGTCGTTGCTGTAATTACCTCCACGTCGCTACCGTAATTACGGTTACGCCACTACCGTAATTACGTTTACGACGTTGCCTCCGCGGGCTTTACGTCGTTGCCCTCGTGAGCCTTTCGACGCTACCCTCGCGAGCCTTACGACGTTGCCTCTAAAGCGCGGCATCAACTCTTTCTCAACCACTTATTCGGGAACAAGCGGCACTGGATGCATTTCATCACCCTCAAAGGGAAAAAGAAGGAGAAAAAGAACAAAAAACAAAAAATGTTTAGCATATATGAAAGAAAAAGCATAACTTTGCAACGAAAACTACAAAAGTTACACATTATATTACTATTTACAAATTCTAAAAATCTTAACTTATGGCTTATCAAGAAAAAACAACCACGGGTTATGGTACCCGTGTGGGCAATTCGCTCAAGTCGGTTCTCATGGGATTTGTCATGATTATCGGCGCAACCATTCTGCTTTTCTGGAATGAGTTCAACTATGTGAAGCAGGACAACAAACTCGATGCTGTTCAGGAGGCTTGTGTTGACATGCCTAACCCTGAGAAGAAGAGCGCCGAATTTGAAGGCGAAGTGGTGTGCGCCACTGCTATGGCAACCACTGAGGAAGTGCTGACCGACCAGGAATTTGGCATCAGCGAGAACGCTATCGGCCTCATTCGCAAGGTAGAATACTACCAGTATGTTGAGCACTCTGAGTCAAAGTCAGAAGACAAGCTCGGCGGCAAGGAGGAGACTACCACCACTTACACTTACAAACCAGAATGGGTGAGCAGCCCTGTGAACAGCGCTGACTTCAAGGATCCTGCCTACCAGAACAAGAACTTCACACTGGCTCAGGTGGAAGAGCAGAAGGTTTACGCCAAGAACGTATCTTTCGGCGCAT
This sequence comes from Bacteroidaceae bacterium, assembly GCA_017448965.1. Lineage (GTDB taxonomy): Bacteria > Bacteroidota > Bacteroidia > Bacteroidales > Bacteroidaceae > Minthosoma. Next base: position 67,349 of record JAFSKK010000020.1, read on the forward strand.
ACGTGCTGAGCGAGTCTCTCATCTCATCCATCAGCTCAAAAGAGGCTGTTGAACTCAACGTCAACCCACAGTTGCTGCAGTCAATCAACACTTCTGTTGCTAACACTTTCTTCGCTGTGAGAGGTGTTTCTGCCGGTGCTGCTGCACCTGCTCCTCAGCCTGCTGTTGCTGACAGCACTGCAGCTGCTGCCGACAGCGTTGCAACGAACAACAAGGTTGACCTCGAATACGTTCACCAGGCTGGCAACACACTCTACTACGGCCGCAGCGCAAACGCTCCTGAGATTGGCGACGTGCGCATCACTTTCGAGAAGGTGGTTCCTGCTAAGGTGACTATCATCGCACAGGTTGACGGCAACACCTTCAAGTCTTACAAGACCAAGTATGGCTCATACCAGACTCTCCGCATGGGCAAGATGACTTCAGAGGAAATCTTCCAGGATGACCACGAAAGCAACAGCATGTGGACTTGGATTCTCCGCATCGTCGGCATCCTGCTCGTTATCTCTGGTATCAAGAGCCTCTTCTCATTCGTAGAGACCCTGCTCAAGGTGGTTCCATTCCTCTCAAGCCTCTTCGCATTCGGTGTGGGCATCATCAGTACCATCGTCGGCCTTGTTTACTCACTCATTGTGATTGCTATCGCATGGGTGCTCGCACGTCCACTCGTGGGTATTCTCATCTTAGTCGTTGCAGGTCTCCTCATCTGGGTATTTGCCTTCAACGGTAAGAAGAAGCTGGCCGAACTCGCCAACAAAGGCAAGGCAGCCCCAGCAGCAGAATAAAGAACAAGCATTCTCGCAATAACTGACAAAGGTCTGGGTAACACATCAACAGGTTATCCAGACCTTTTCACTCTCCAAAACATCTAACCAAAAAACAACCTAACCTAACAGACAAAACATGAAAAAGCTCTTATTCATTCCCATCGCTCTCGCAACCCTCATCGTAGGGACATCATGCGGCAACAAAGCTTCAGACACTTCAGGCGGAGAATCCGAAGATTCTGTCTTCATGCTCGACGGTCCCGGCTCGGAATACGTGCCCACAGCTGAAGAAATGGAGGCAGCCGTGCTGGCGCAAGCACAGAAAGTCTATGAGGCCGTACACAATGCCTATGCCAGCGAAGATTGGCAAGAACAATCCAACAAACTCGACAAACAGTTCTGCTCGAAGGATTGGAACGCCACCGTTGCAGCCGTTGTTGAGAAGGACAAGGACGAAGACTTTGGCTTCTTCGATGCCGACTACTGGGTGATGGGACAAGACTTCGACGAGAAGAATCTGCATGCCACCGACTTCTATGTGGAGAAACTCCTGATGGACGACACGCCTTGGCAAGCAGCTGTGACACTCAAACTGCACAACTTCGGCGTTATACCTGTACGCGTGAACTTCGTGATGGAAGACAGCGAGTGGAAAGTCGATGACTTGACCGACCTGAGCAACGACCTCGACTGGAAAGCAAGCATGAAAGAATATCTGGCAGAATAAAGACCATTCACCCAACATGGAATCGCAATCTATCCATCTATCGTACCTCATCAAGCAGGAAGACGAACTCACTCAGGAAGAGACCAAACTCTTGGATGAGGCTCGTCGTGCCACCTATCGCAGTTACGCACCCTATTCTCACTTTTCTGTGGGAGCCGCAGTCGAACTGGAAGATGGCACCATCGTCTCTGGCAGCAATCAGGAGAATGCAGCCTACCCTTCTGGACTTTGTGCCGAACGCACCGCAGTCTTCTATGCCAACTCACGCTATCCAGACCTTGCCATCCGTCGCATCTGCATTGCAGCAAGAGATACGGAAGGTGACCTGCTCCAGCGCTACATCTCTCCCTGTGGTGCCTGCCGTCAGGTGCTCCTTGAGGCCGAACAACGTGCCCAACACCCCATCGAAGTGCTCCTCTACGGCACCCAAGGCATCTGTTGTATTCACAGCATCAAAGACCTCCTTCCACTCTGCTTCGACGACAGTTTTCTGTGAGTCCCTCAAAGACTGTAAAAACAGATGAAAAACATCAAACGGAAAAATTTTATTGAAAAACGATAAAATTTTTCCGTTTTTATTTGGTGGATATTTTTTATTGTTTTACCTTTGCACCGAAAAAAGTTATCGAATAACAATAAATAAACAAACTAAAACAATAAAATTACTAACAACCAAAACAAAGAAAGGGTACAAAAAAATGAAAAAGAAGTTCAACATCTATTGTGGCCTGCTGATAGCAGCCATCGTGTTCGGAATCGGCATCCACATGTTTGAAACATGCTACCACATGTACACTGGTGGCAAGGCAGGCATTGAAGCTGCAAGGAAGGGGAGAACAATGGGCGCCAAGCATCAACCTTTTGAGAGTCTTCAAAGAGTATATAGAATGACAGGGGTGGAAATGATGCCTAAGGGTGAACACATCATGGATTTTGCCACGGGAGACAGCATCGTCAATCTGAAAACAGGAGAGAAAATGCCCATCTCGATAGCAGCAGGCATTGTAATGCCTGAAAATGGCAATAGCAGCAGAATGATTGTCATGCAGGGCATCGGTCATCTGAGCTTCTTCCTGATTATTGTCTTCTTGGTGGCATTCATCAAACTGGTTGTCACTGTGAACAAAGGAGGCATCTTCGAGAAAAGCATGGAGAGGCAACTGGCTTGGGGCGGATGGGCTGTGTTCGGCATGTACGTGCTGGGCTGGATCGGTACGCTCTACAATTACATCCTCAACGTGCAGGAGTTTGAATTTGAAGCATACAACCTGGAAATCCTTCAAAAGCCCGACATCGCCCTGCTCTACTCCGCTTTCGGCATGCTGCTGATGGGACAAATCTTCAAGATTGGCCGTCAGATGAAGGAAGAACAGGAGTTGACGATATAAAGTTTAGAGTTTAGAGTTTAAAGTTTAGAGACTCATGATCATCGTGAACTTAGACGTGATGATGGCACGTAGGAAGATGTCATCAGGAGAATTGGCTGAACGCATCGGCATCACGCAAGCAAACCTGTCGGTGCTGAAAACGGGAAAGGCGAAGGCTGTGCGCTTCTCCACCTTGGAGGCGATTTGCAAAGTGCTGGATTGCCAGCCAGGCGATATATTGGAATACAAAGAGGAATAAGAAATTGATAACATGAAAAAAATAATTTATCCTATCCTGGCTGTGGTGGCATTTCTGGTGATGCAGACGTTAGCAGGAATTGGCCTTGTGGTGTTCTTTCTTGTGTTGCAACCAGAATTGCTGAAGACCATCAGAACGAGTGGTTTTGAAAACATTATGAATAGTCAACCAGCTATCATTTCGTTGGCCATTGATTTGAGTGGCATCGCCACCATAGCCATCATTGGTCTGTTAGGCATGATTAACTGGAAACAGGTGCTGAACGTCAAAAACATCGAATGGAAATGGGGCACGGTGTCCATTGTAGCCGCTATCCTCGGCATCTTTGTGCTCGACATCATGGAGGAGATGATTGATCTGCCAAACCTGATGGAGGATCAATTCATCGCGATGTCCCGTTCGTGGTTAGGCATATTGTCCATCGGTGTGGTAGGCCCCATCATCGAGGAGTTCATCTTCCGCGAGGGCATCTTGGGTTATATGCTGCGCAACGGCATGAACAAATGGGTGGCCATCACGGCAAGTGCGCTGTTGTTTGGCATCATCCACATGAACCCCGCACAAATTCCTTTTGCTGCTGCAATGGGATTTATCTTTAGCATCATATACTATAAGACGGGGAATATCGTTATTCCTAGTATATTGCACATTCTGAATAACAGTTTCGTGGTGGTGATGATGTACATCATGGGCGATGCTGCCAAGGACGTGAGTTTCACAGAAGGGTTGGGAGGATATCCCATAGTCATCGTTCACCTCATCGTGTATCTCACTATCTGCACCACGCTGTTTCAGAAATTCTGGAAAAACTATCAACCTAAAAGAATCAACAACTAAAACAAAACCAACGATATGAAAAAGTTTTTCAAGTATGTATGCGCCACCGTTGTGGGCGTGTTTATCGCAGTCGCCATCGTGGTGATCCTCTCGATGCTGAGTCTGGTGAGCATGGCATCAATGGGTAGTGCAACCGCTAATGTGAAGGATAACAGTGTGCTGGTGATTCAACTACAAGGCAGCATCAGCGAACGCAGCGATGAAAATCCTTTTGCAGAACTCTTTGGCAATAACGCTCTGAAGGAACAAGGCCTTGATGACATTCTCTTGGCAATAGACCATGCCAAGAAGGAAAAGAAAGTGAAGGGCATCTATCTGGAGGCGGGCACTTTTGCTGGAGCCATGCCAGCCACTTTGCAAAGCATCCGCAAGGCTCTGGTCGATTTCAAGAAAGAAGGTAAGTTCATTGTGGCGTATGGCGATGTTTACACACAGGGTGCCTATTATGTTTGTTCAGTGGCCGACTCCGTGATTGTCAATCCACAAGGAATGATTGACTGGAGCGGATTGAGCAGCACCGTCACCTACTACAAGGAACTGATGGAGAAAGTGGGTGTTGACATGCAGGTGGTGAAGGTGGGCACCTACAAGAGTGCCGTTGAGCCTTTCCTCTTGAAAGAGATGAGCGATGCCAACCGTGAACAGATAGAAACCTACGACGGTGAAATCTGGAAAGAGATTACCCAGGCAGTCAGCAAGAGCCGTGGCATCAGCGTGGAGCAACTCAATGTGTTGGCAGATTCAATGATGCTTTTGCAAGATGCACGACTGTATCAGAAGACAAAATTGGTGGACAGGCTTGCTTACAGCGATGCGGTGCCACAAACGATTGCAACCATGATGAAGGTTGACAGTCCTGATGACTATAATACAGTCAGCGTGAAGGATTTGGCCAGGATTGCTGAAAGTAAGCCTAAAGGTATCAGCGGCAATGTCATCGCGGTCTATTATGCGGTGGGCAACATCGTGGAAGAGGCATCTTCCGACTGGAACACAGAACCTGAGATTGTGGGCAAGAAGGTCATCAAGGACTTGCAGAAACTGGCTGATGACGATGATGTGAAAGCCGTGGTGCTGCGCGTCAACTCTGGTGGCGGTTCCGCATACGCAAGTGAACAGATTTGGCATCAGGTGATGAACATCAAGACTAACAAACCCATCGTAGTCAGCATGGGTGATATGGCTGCATCGGGCGGTTACTATATCAGTTGTGCAGCCAACTACATCTATGCAGAGCCTACCACCATCACGGGTTCCATCGGCATCTTCGGCATGTTCCCCAATGCCAGCGAACTGCTCAACGACAAACTGGGTGTTCATTTCAGCACGGTGAAGACAAACGAGCACTCCGACTTTGGCGACATCAGCCGTCCGTTTACAGAGCAGGAACGTGCCATCGCACAGCGTTACATCAACAGCGGCTACGAACTCTTCACGAAACGTTGTGCTGACGGCCGCAAAATGAAGCAAGACGATATCAAGAAAATTGGCGAAGGCCGTGTTTGGACAGGCATTCACGCCAAGCAAATAGGGTTGGTTGACGAATTGGGCGGTCTGAACGAAGCGATTTCCAAAGCCAAGCAATTGGCCAAGGTGGACGAGGCTTCCATCATCAACTATCCTGCCAAGTCCACCGTGTTCGACAATTTGATGAACGAGATGCAAGGAAACAGTTATGCCGACAAGCAACTGCGTCAGACCATGGGCGAATACTACATCTTCTACTCCAACATCCAGCATCTCAACCAAAGAACAGGCATCCAAGCCAGCATGCCTTATTTCTTGACTTTTCATCTCTAAGATAAAAAAGCATAAACAAAAAGAGCGGCGGTTAAGGCTTTCGTCCTAACCGCCGCTTTTTTTATCTCCACTTAATTCATAATTGCAAAGTAGTCAACAATGCCGACCAGTTTGCCATGATCGGTCACAAGAAGAGAGTGAATCTTGTGATTGCGGAACATCTGCTGGATGGTGGTAAGTTTCGCCTCTGGCGAGATGGTTTTAGGTGTGGTGGTCATCGCCTCGCTAACAGGCAGATTGATGAAGTTTTCACGTGCACCTTCCACCGCACGACGAATGTCACCATCGGTAATAATACCCAGAATCTTTTCGTCCTCCATCACAATGCCAAGTCCCAATTTGCCGCCACTGATGATCATAAGCGCATCGGACAAGCGCATGGTAGGAGGAACAATGGGGAAGTTTTCCGTGTACATTACATCTTTCACACGCACCAGCAACTTACGGCCAAGCGACCCACCTGGATGGAACTGCGCAAAGTCTTTGGCTCGGAACTTTCGTACTTCCATCAAGGCGCATGCCAGCGCATCGCCCAAAGCCATTGCGGCTGTGGTGCTGGATGTGGGTGCTAAATTCAGAGGACATGCTTCACGTTCCACTTTGCACAAGATGTGATAATCAGAGTGTTGCGCCAACAAGGAACCTGCTTCACTTGTCATTGACACGATAGGAATATGACGATCTTCGAGCGAAGCAATGATGCGCAACAATTCATCCGTAGTGCCCGAATTGCTGATCATCAGCAGGATGTCATTATTCATGATCATGCCCAAATCGCCATGAAGTGCATCAAGAGCATTGAGATAAATGGCAGGGGTACCTGTCGACGCCAACGTGGCAGCAATCTTAGCACCCACATGTCCCGACTTTCCCACTCCCGTCACCACCACATGGCCTGTACAATGGTGAATCAGGTCAACCACTTGCTCAAAGTTGTTGTCCAATTGTGGTATGAGATCGAGCAGAGCCTGTGCCTCATCGCGCAGACATCGCTCAGCATAAATTTTGGAATTCATCTTTAGTCAATTAGTGAGTCATTGTTCTTTCCCCATCACTCATTCATCAGACTGGCAATCACACGGTCGAGGTCGGAGAGATAAAGCATATTCGGTCCATCAGAAAGGGCATTGTCAGGATCGGGATGCACCTCAAAGAAGAAGCCGTTGGCTCCAAACGCCTTAGCCGCCAATGCCATAGCAGGCACAAACTCGCGATTACCACCCGTCTTGCCTCCAGCGGCACCAGGACGTTGCACAGAATGGGTGCAGTCCATGATGACCGTATCGGTAAAATGGTGCATATCAGCAATGTTGCGGAAGTCAACAGCAAGATTGTTGTAGCCGTAGATGTTGCCTCGTTCTGTCAGCCATACATTGTCATTCCCGCTCTCGCGCACCTTCTGCACAGGATATTCCATATCGAGACCTGAAAGGAATTGTGCTTTCTTGATGTTGACGATGCGTCCTGTACGAGCCGCCGCTACCAAAAGGTCGGTCTGGCGACACAGGAAGGCAGGAATCTGCAACACGTCAGCCACCTCACCTGCAGGCTGTGCCTGATAGCTTTCGTGGATGTCGGTCAAGACACGAAGTCCATACTTCTCCTTGATATTGGAGAGCATCTGCATGCCTTTTTCCAATCCAGGACCACGATAAGAGTGGATGCTCGTGCGATTGGCTTTGTCAAAGGATGACTTAAAAATGATGTCAAGGTCATATTTCTCGTTCAACCGGACGATTTCCTGAGCCACCTCTTCGAGGCAGTCCATCGACTCTATGACACAGGGACCTGCAATGATGGTAGGTTTCATAAGGAGAGGGGGTTTTTGATATCAGAAAGGATAATTCCCGTTATTTTCAGAAGGTGCAACAGCAGCAGGAGCAGCTGGCTGCTGAGTAGATGGTGCTGTTGAAGATGTCGAAGGCTTTGGAGACAAAAGTTCCATATTGTCCACCATAATGTCGATGGCTTTTCGGTTCACACCTTGGCGGTCAGTCCAATTACGAGATTGTATTTTGCCTTCAACATAGAGTTTATCCCCTTTATGCACATATTTCTCCACTCTTTCTGCCAACTGACGCCAGAAAATACATGTATGCCATTCCGTCCGTTCGGGTACTTGTGTCCCGTTCTGCAACGTATAGCCACGTTCTGTTGTGGCAAGACTTACTTGTGCCACACACACACCTTGGTCGAGATATTTCACTTGTGGGTCTTGACCCACATTACCAATAAGCATTACTTTATTCATAGTGTCACTGTTTTGTTCAATAGATAATGGTCAAGAATCGTCATGGCTGCCATCGCCTCCACAACAGGTACTGCACGTGGCAACACGCACGGATCATGGCGTCCCTTCACTTCGAGTGTGATTTCTTCGCCATCCACCGTCACGGTTGGTTGTGGGCGCAACTGGGTGGCTACAGGTTTGAAGAGCACACGGAAATAGATATCCTGTCCATTAGAGATGCCTCCCTGGATTCCGCCCGAATGGTTGGTGTGGGTGCTGATACGTCCACCAGCATTGTAGAAGATGTCGTTCTGTTCAGAGCCACGCTGCCCCACTCCTTCGAAACCTTCGCCATATTCAAATCCCTTCACGGCATTGATACTTAGCATGGCAGCGCCAAGTTCGGCATGGAGTTTGGAGAAAGCTGGTTCACCAAGTCCGACGGGACATCCCTGAATGACACAAGTGATGATACCACCTATCGTGTCGCCATCAGCCTTCACTTTGAGGATGAGCTGTTCCATTTGCTGAGCGGCATCGCGATCGGGACAACGGACAGAATTCCGTTCTATCTGCGTGAAGTCATGCCGGTGGTAATCACGGTCTATCGCAATATCACCCACCTGCGATGTGTAGGCTGTGACGCGGATGCCCAACTGTCGCAAAGCCAATTTGGCCAATGCGCCACCCACACAACGGGAAATGGTCTCGCGTGCAGAAGAACGTCCGCCACCACGATGGTCTCGCAAACCATACTTCTGGGTATAGGTGTAGTCAGCGTGAGATGGTCGATAAACCTGACGCACATTCTCGTAGTCAGTGGAATGCTGGTTAGTGTTTCTTACCAGAAAACCAATGGGACATCCCGTTGTTTTCCCTTCAAACACACCCGAGAGCAGTTCCACACGGTCACCCTCTTGGCGTCCTGTCGTGATGCGGCTCTGTCCGGGTCGACGACGATCGAGTTCCGACTGGATGAAGTCCATATCGACAGCAATGCCTGCAGGCATCCCGTCCACCACTCCACCGATTCCTTCACCATGACTTTCGCCATAAGTGGTCAGCGTGAAAATATGTCCAAACGTGTTTCGCATCGTTTCCACATCATTTATTACCACAGCCGCCACAGCCTCCGCTACAGCCACCATCACAACTTCCACCACATCCAGCACACTCGCTCGAAGCATTGAGCACATCAGATATTTCCTCGTTGGTGGCAGGTCGGCTATCGATGACATGACCCACAAAATGCAAATCTTGTCCTGCACGTGGATGGTTCAGATCGATAGTGATGGCGTCTTTCTTCATCTCGATGATGGTCGCATTGAAACGGCTACCATCTTCAGCCATCATAGGCACGACGGCACCCTCATGCACATAGTTGAAGTCGATTTTACCATCCACCATGAAGACGGTCTCTGGCACATCAAACATCAGTTCGTCGTTGAAATCGCCGTATGCATCGGCACAAGGAATCACGAAATCGAACTCATCACCACGCACGAGATTGCGCACATTCTCCTCAAACTTCGAGAGCACCAATCCCAATCCTGTGATGAACTGGAACGGGTGACGGCGGTTCGCCACTTCAATGGGTTCTTCATCTTCCTCACCATCTTCAATGGCATAGAGCCTGTATGCAAGCGTCATGTATTTGTTATCTACTTCCATTTTTTTATGTCTTAATGATTGTTTTCAAAAATTAATGTTGCAAAGGTACGGATAAGTGAGCACAATACAAAAGAAAAAACTGTTTTTCTTTTTATTGGCGAACGAGAGTACCTTCGGCGAAGCCAACGATAGTGAAAAAAAGAGACAGAACCAATAATATATCACACAAAATGCGTATCTTTGCAAACAAAATCAATCGAACTAACACTTTCTACTCTATGAGATACGGAACAATTCTCACCTTGGCAGCAGCACTTATGCTGGCATCATGTCAAAATAAAAAGAATGAAGAAGGCGGTCAGACCGATGAAACGACAAGCGAACAGACGGTCGTCAAGAAGAATATCATCAAGAAACGCATCAACATTCTGAGTGACTTCAACTATCTGACCAACCTCGGATGCATCGACATCATCTACACCCCTGGCAACTACTCCATCGAAGTGGAGGGCGACAGCACCACGCTGACATACCTGAGCACAGTGTTTGACAGCAACCTGCTCACAGTCAGTCTCAAAGGCGATGCCAACACAGGATTGAACGTGTATGGCAACACCAGCAACGTCAAGATGTACATCTCCTGTCCCTCTTTGGAATGTGTGAGTGTTTGTAGCAACGGAGGCTTCGAGAGCCAAGCCACATGGCGTGGAGACAACCTGCAAGTGGGAGTGCTCGGCACGGGAGCAGTGAATCTTGCCACCGTAGAATGTACCACATTCAGTCTTCAGTCAAGCAATACGGGTCCTTTCAAGATTGCCAATCTGAAGGCTGACGATGCGGTGTTCATGTCAACCAGTTCTTCGACCATCGAAGCAAATGTGGATGTGAAGAACCTCACCGTCATCAACGAGGGAAAGCAGACAATGACGTTCAAGGGGCAGGCTCTAAACACCCTCGTCAAGAACAAAAAAGACCCAAATCTTCATCTGGACTTGAACACCCCTGTCATCAAGTAAAAAAAAAAGTGGCGTGGCAATGTGCTTATCTTCACACATTCCCACGCCACTTTCATTTTCGCAACAATTCCTGCGCGTTTATTTCTTCAACTTTGCCAGACTTTCTGTCAAAGAGGCAATCTTGGTTTCAGCATCGCTCTGCTTCTTGCGTTCGAGTTCCACCACTTGTGCGGGTGCATTGGCCACGAAACGCTCGTTGCTGAGCTTCTTTTTCACACCGATCAAGAAGCCCTGCAGGTGCTTCAGTTCGGCCTCCATCTTCTGGATTTCAGCCTCCGTGTCGATAAGGTTGCCAAGTTGAACAGCATATTCAGCGGTGCCAATCATGAAGGCAGAAGTGCCATCGCTCTTAGCATCAACATACAGCATGTCAGCCAGCGAAGCCATCTTCTTGATGATGGTGCCGAGAGCGGAGCAACGGGTCACATTGTTGTCATCTATGGTTCCGGCAACCACTTCCAAAGTCAGCGGCTCGCGTGGAGAGATGTTCTTGCTCTGACGAACGGCACGAACACCTGAGATGATTTGCTTGACCTCTTCATATTGAGCAATCAGACGAGCCTCATCCGCTGTGGGCGCATCAAGAATGAGCGGGTCAACCATGATGCTCTCGCCATCCTTACGCTCTGCGATGTGCTGATAGAGTTCCTCTGTGATGAACGGCATGAATGGGTGGATAATCTTCATCAACTGCTCGAAGAAACCGAGTGTTGCCTTGAAGGTCTCAGCATCAATCGGTGCCTGATAAGCAGGCTTGATCATCTCAAGATACCAGCCTGAGAACTCATCGGTGAAGAGTTTGAACACCGCCATGAGTGCCTCGTTGAGGCGATACTTCGAATAGAGGTCGTTGATCTCTACCAAGGCAGTCTTGATGAAAGCCTCCATCCAAGCAATGGTCTTCTTGTTCTCGGCAGGTTGTTCGAGCGACTCCGACACTTCCCAGCCCTGCACCAGACGGAATGCATTCCATATCTTGTTGCAGAATGCAGCACCCTGTTGGCAGAGCTGCTCGTCGAAGAGGATGTCGTTACCTGCAGGTGCAGACAGAAGCATACCCATGCGCACACCATCCGCACCATACTTGTCGATAAGACCCAGCGGATCAGGCGAGTTGCCGAGTGACTTCGACATCTTTCTGCCCAATTTGTCACGCACCACACCCGTGAAATACACGTTGCGGAATGGCACGTCCTTCTGATATTCCTCACCTGCCATAATCATGCGTGCCACCCAGAAGAAGATGATGTCGGGGGCAGTCACGAGATCGCAGGTTGGATAGTAGTAGTTGATTTCTTCGTTGCCCGGATTGTTGATGCCGTCGAAGAGCGAAATAGGCCAGAGCCATGAAGAGAACCATGTGTCGAGCGCATCCTCATCATGTCGGAGCTGATCGATGGTGATATTCTCAAAACCTGGAATCTTCTTCGCCTCTTCCAATGCCTCTTCGGGTGTCAATGCCACCACATACTTCTCCTCCTCATCCTCAGCGGTAGGCAAGAAATAGGCAGGAATGCGGTGTCCCCACCAGAGCTGGCGACTGATGCACCAGTCCTGAATGTTCTCCATCCAGTTGCGGTAGGTGTTCACATATTTGGTGGGATAGAACTTAATCTTTCCTTCGAGTACAGGTGGCAGAGCGATGTCGGCAAAATGCTTCATCGAGAGAAACCACTGCTTGCAGAGACGAGGCTCTACGGCTGTGTCCTGATTGCGCTCAGAGTAGCCCACCTTGTTGTCGTAGTCTTCAACCTTCTCCATCAGACCGGCCTCTTTCAGGTCGATGGCAATCTGCTTGCGCACGTCCATTCTGTCCATGCCCACATACAAGCCAGCCTCCTCCGAGAGCGTTCCGTCAGGATTGAAGATGTCAATAGTTTCCAGATTGTGCGCCTTACCCAGTGCGTAGTCATTCACATCGTGCGCAGGAGTGACTTTCAGACAGCCAGTACCGAACTCAATGTCCACATAGCGGTCTTCAATCACAGGAATCACACGGTTCACCAGCGGCACAATCACCTTATGGCCACGCAGCCACTGGTTTTTCGGGTCTTTCGGATTGATACACATGGCGGTGTCACCCATGATGGTCTCAGGACGAGTGGTAGCCACCACAGCATAGTAGCCCTTGGCATCCTTATGAATGATGTTGCCTTCCTTCTCCAACGTGTCAATCGACACCTTCTTACCCACCGAAGTCAGGTTCTCAGGGTCAGCCACATAATACTTCAAGTGATACAGGTGGCTCTTCTCGTCACGATAAATCACCTCCTCTGTCGAGAGCACCGTCTGTGCCTTCGGATCCCAGTTCACCATGCGGAGACCACGATAAATCAGTCCCTTCTTGTAGAGGTCAACAAACACCTTCAGCACACTCTCGCTGCGCTTCTCGTCCATCGTGAAGGCAGTTCTGTCCCAGTCGCACGAAGCACCCAGACGGCGCAACTGCTTCAGGATGATGCCACCGTGCTCGTCCGTCCAAGCCCATGCATGCTTCAAGAACTCCTCACGAGTGAGGTCACGCTTCTTGATGCCCTGTTCAGCCAGACGATTCACCACCTTCGCCTCAGTAGCAATCGAAGCATGGTCAGTGCCCGGCACCCAACAAGCGTTCTTACCGTCAATACGTGCCTTACGGATGAGAATATCCTGAATCGTATTATTGAGCATGTGACCCATGTGCAACACACCCGTCACGTTAGGTGGCGGAATCACAATCGTATAGGGTTCACGGCTGTCTGGTTTACTCGCAAAGAGTTTGTGGTCAATCCAATACTGGTACCACTTTCCCTCCACCTCGGAAGGGCTATAGTTTTTTGCTAATTCCATTGGTTTGTCAAATTTTGACTGCAAAGGTACGGATAAGTGAGCACAATACAAAAGAAATAACGTTTTTTCTTTTTATTGTCGAACGAGAGTACCTTGCACGGAGCGAACGGTACGGTTTTTCCCACAAACTACAAAATATCATCATATAGAAAGGGAAGTGAACATAAAATTGTGCACTCCGCTATTTGGGGTTGATTAGAGACAGTATTGTTTTAGTAGTAGCCTTAGATTACATGTCGGACACATCCCATATACGGATGGTCTTGTCATTCGATGCTGAAACTATTCTCTTGCCATCAGGACTAAAAGAGGCTGAATAGACAGAACTAGTATGCCCCTCTAAGATTCTAATCGCAGTACCTGTTTCCACATTCTTCTTTTGAATCGGGCTACTACTTTCTATCATTTCTTTTAAAGCACCACGTCTTTCCTCATCATATATCTTTTTCGTCTGCGTAATAAGGGTTTTTACGGGCAAGAGCTAAACTCATCTCATTATTATTCAATTCTTCACATTTTACTTCTATGTCGGTAATAAGCTGTTCTTGCTCCCTTTTGGATGCGAGCAGCCTCCTCTCGCTTCATTCTTTCCTCTTCCTCTCTCCTTCTTCTCTCTTCCTCACGCTTCCGTTCTGCTGCCTCCTGTCTGCGCTTGGCCTCCAGTTGCAATTGCTCCAAATAAGCCTTGATAGATGTCACCAGCTCGTCAAGTGCCTTTTCTGGATTGATATAATACTGTATATAACTGAGGTCTGCTATACGGAAAAGCACCTTTTTGTTGTAAGGTGAGTCGTCAATACGCAAAGGTATGATGATTTTCTTTAATTCTGCAGCACTAGCTATTTCCTTGCTAGTCCAAGGAGAAATGTTGGAATTGACCGTAGAAACAAACAAAAAGATTTTGGACGCTTCGATATTGGTCACAATCTTCTCTACGAAGTCATCTCCCGAATAAATGCCTTCCTCGTCAAACCAATAGCTGATGCCCTCAGCCGTGAGTCTCTCCTTAATGGCGGAGACCACATTGCCAGGTATCACGTTCTTGTTCTCATCCATATAATCCTTGCGACTATAGCTGATGAAAACATCATATTTTTCCGTCTTCCATATCCGTTTAGGTTAGTTTTCAATTGCAAAGGTAAAAAACATTCACAAAAGAAACAAAAAAGGCAAGAATTATTTTCCTGCCAAATTATTGTTTTGCGGATTTCCCAAAAAGGTCAGCAACCTTTTTCGCGCATGAATTCGTCTGCCACATACAGGTCTCCATAGAGATAGAGACCTGTGGATTTGTCATGTAAAACAGCACAGGTTTGGCTTTCGTAGAATAGCTGTAGCGCCTTGACTGGGTCGATGTTCAGCCGACGTGCCAACTCCATGGAAATGGCTCCGATCCGGTTGCTCATGATGATTTCCTGTATGACGGGAGACTTCACTGGGTCTTCATAAGGTTTCTGTTCCATCGAATATCAAGTATTTACGGGTTATCTCTTGGTCAAGCAGGCACATTTGGTTGTTGGGACGATGTTCAGACAGACAGCGTAAAGCAGTGTCAACATCCATCAGTCCTGCCATGTATAGGTTGACGGTATCAACAACACGGTCGTTTGACACGCCACCTTCTATATAGTCGTATGCTTTTGCCACTTGTAATCCTCTTCGGCTTGCCACGATGAACTCCAACCAGTCGCTGTCATAAGCATCAAACACCTTGCAACGGGCTTCCGACAAGATAGCCTCACGATTCAGACGGTATCTGTTCAAGATTGGCGACTGCTTCCTGCGATTTGCCATCTGGAAAGCCCAATCCACAGCCTGCTTCCGAAAATCCATCACATAAAAGCCCTGGCCAAAATCCAAGTTGGGACGTCCCATATTACAGATGGGTTGCTCCACCACCTCGGTGCCACCGTGATACACAATGATTTCTTTCATTTCTGCTCCTCCCATTTTTTCAGGCATTCCACCATTCCTGCAGCGATATTCTCTCGGCTTTCCGTATGAAGTGTTTCGTAGCATGGAAGAATATAGCGTTCTATCATGTCCACGCGTTTCATACGCTGATACCCATTGATGTAGGAAGTGTTCAGCAAGCGAGCCGAGGCTTCTATGCAGGTGGCGACAAATGCCATCATCACTTGCATTTTCGGTATTTCCACAAGGTATTCCATGTCGATGCTCTGTTTTTAACCCAATAAGGATTATTACTTTTTCACTGGCAAAGGTAACAAACTTTCACATAATTAACAAAAAAGGTGGGGATTATTTTTGAATGGGCAAGATTGTTCACATACGGATTAGCGAAACCTTCACATCCGGCTTGGGGTTCACGCCACAAGCGGCTTGTCCCCGACTCCACAAAGGAAGTCGTTCATAACTTATGAATATTTGTTCATAACTTATGAATAATTATCCGTAAGTTATGAATAATTGTCCATAACTTATGAACAACTTCTGCGATTTGTAGCCTTTTGGAGGTTATTTGATGAGAATCTTGCGACCACCTTTGATGTAGATGCCCTCATGAGTTGGACGGGTAAGTTTGCGACCCTGCAAGTTGTAGAGGGAACCATCTACTTCGTCGAGAAGGATAGCCTTAACGGAGGTTGTGCCATCTTGGTCAATTTTTGCGACTTTTTTACTTTGCGATATCGCTTACACTTACTATCTGTGTTAAGTGTAAGTGGCAATCTGTATTAAGTGACAGTGGAAGCTCGTATTAAGTGACAGTGGAAACTCATATTAAGTGACAGTGGGTTTCTATAGTATCTTCCAGCTGTAAATTTGTGGGACAAACGTCTATTCGTAGCGGATAGTTTCCGAAGGTTTGCCGATGCTGATGAGATGGGAACTGCCCCAAATGACAAGGGTGGAGAGGATGAGCGTGACGGCATTGATGGCAAGAATGAGGAGCCAGTCGAAGCGGATGGGTACAGAGTCGATGTAGTAGATGGTGGGGTCGAGCGAGATGAGACGGTAGTGCTGCTGCAACCAACAGAGGAGCAAGCCGACGAGGTTTCCCCAAAGAAGACCCTGACCCACGAGCATGACGCTGAAATGGATGAAGATTTTGCGAATGGTGGCGTTGGTGGCTCCCATCACTTTGAGGGTGCCTATCATGTTGATGCGTTCGAGCATGATAATGAGCAGGCCGCTCACGACGGTGAAGGCACTGACGAGCAGCATGAGCACGAGGATCATGACAACGTTCATGTCGAGCACGGAGAGCCAGGCAAAGGTGTGGGCAGCGATTTCCTTGATGCTGAACACACCATAGGTGACACCGTTGCGATCGGTATCTTTGCAGAGGAGTTGCAGACGCTGAGCGAGAAGGTCAACATGGTCGAAGTCGCTGACGGTGATTTCCAATCCTGAGGACATTTCATCATCCCATCCATTGAGTTTCCGCACGGTGTAGATGTCGGTGATGACGTAGTTGCGGTCGTAGTCGTTCATGTTGGTGGAGAAGATGCCAGCTATCTTGAATCGACGTGCCCGCATGGCTTCTTCACCCATAAAGTAGGCGAAAATCTTGTCGCCCACATGTACACCAAGGTCGCCTGCCACTTTCTCGGAGATGAGCAGTTCGTTGGTAGCTTCCTTGGAGGTGAACGTGGGCATCTTTCCTGCTGTCAAGGCGTGACGGAAGAAGGTAAGGTCGTAGTCTTCCCCCACTCCTTTGAAGGTCAATCCACGAAAGTTCTCTTCTGTCTTCAGAATGCCTATCTTCGTGGCGAACTTCTGGATGTGCCCCGTTCCATGCACTTGTCTGACCCGACGAATCAGAGTGTCGTTGGTGAGCACGGGCATCATCTCGTAGTTCTGATTCTGTGTAAGGCTAAGCACCTGTATGTGGCTTCCGAAGCCAATGACTTTGGAACTGACTTCGTGCTTGAAGCCCAACACCACAGCCAAACTCACCAGCATGACCGCCACTCCGATAGCCACACCAAGCATGGCTATACGAATAGCAGGACGGGAAAATCGTTCCCCGTCCTTGGCCTTATCTGCATAAATGCGTTTTGCTATGAATAGTTCGAATCCCAACTTTCAATTTTCAACTTTCAATTTTCAACTTCCCGGGATATACCTCGAGTGCTTTGCGAAGCACGAAGAGGGCACGAGTGAGGTCTTCCTTCTTGAGCACATAGGCTATACGCACTTCGTTCTTGCCTGCTCCTGGCGTGGTGTAGAATCCTGCTGCGGGTGCCATCATCACAGTCTCACCTTCGTAGTTGAATTCGGAGAGACACCATGCACAGAATTTCTCACAGTCGTCGACGGGAAGACGTGCAACGGTGTAGAATGCTCCCATCGGGATGGGAGAATAAACGCCTGGGATGCGGTTCAATCCGTCAATCAGGCACTTGCGTCGTTCCACATATTCATCGTAGATGTCACGACTATACGATTCCGGGGCATCCAAACTGGCTTCGGCTGCTATCTGCCCAATGAGCGGAGGTGAGAGACGTGCCTGGCAGAACTTCATCACTGCCTTGCGAATTTCTTCGTTCTTGGTGATGAGTGCACCGATGCGGATGCCGCACTCGCTATAGCGTTTCGACACGGAGTCGATGAGCACCACGTTCTGCTCGATGCCTTCGAGATGGCAAGCAGAAATGTAAGGAGAACCCGTGTAGATGAACTCGCGATACACTTCGTCGGAGAAGAGGTAAAGGTCGTACTTCTTCACGAGGTCGCGAATCTGATTCATCTCACGACGCGTATATAGATAACCCGTCGGGTTGTTGGGGTTGCAAATCAGGATGGCACGTGTGCGCTCGTTGATGAGTTCTTCGAACTTCTCCACTTTGGGAAGCGAGAAACCCTCATCAATCGTGGTGGCAATGGTACGAATCACCGCACCGGCAGAAATGGCGAATGCCATGTAGTTGGCATAGGCTGGTTCGGGCACAATGATTTCGTCGCCAGGATTCAGACAGGCCAAGAAGGAGAAGAGCACAGCCTCGCTACCGCCGCTGGTGATGATGATGTCGTCGGCTGTCAGGTTGATGTCGTACTTGGCATAGTAGTTCACCAGCTTTTCACGATAACTGCGATAACCCTGTGAGGGGCTATACTCCAAGATTTTACGGTCAATGTTCTTGATGGCATCCAGTGCCACCTGCGGTGTGGGCAGGTCTGGTTGTCCGATGTTCAGATGGTACACTTTCACGCCACGCTTCTTGGCGTCTTCTGCAAGAGGTGCCAGTTTGCGGATAGGCGAACTGGGCATCTCGGTTCCTCGTATAGAGATTTTTGGCATATCTGTTTTGTAATGTTATAATTCCTTTTGTCAATAAATTGTGCAAAGGTACGGATAAGTGAGTGAATAAACAAATTTGGAATGTAAAATGGTAGATGTAAGATGTAAAAATCCTATAGTTCCTCCTCTGGAAGCGTCAAGATGAAACGGGCACCATCGGTATAGTCAGCATCAATGTTGAGGTCGCCGTCCAACATCATGGCCACACGTTTGCAAAGCGTCAATCCCAGACCGATGCCCTCTGTGAAGTCGTCGAGTTTTGTGAACTGGGCAAAGATACGCTGATGATCTTCTTCGGCAACACCGATGCCTGTGTCGGTCACGATGAAGTTGACGGTTCCGTTGCCATTTTTCGAACAACTGATGGTGATGAATCCCTCGCGCGTGAAACGGTTGGCATTGTCGAGCAGTTCGCGCAGAATGTTAAAAAGCCACTTGCGGTGAGAACGGATGCTGAACGAATCGGGCAAACTGCTCTCCACCTTCAGCTTGACAGTGCCTGGATTCTTGAGTTTGAGCGAGTCAGCCACTTCATGGCAGAGTTCATTGCACTTCACGTCATCCCCTCTTTCCAGTGTGGTGCGGTCTTCGAGATAGGAAGCGGCCATGAGCATGCTAATGATGCTCTTGAGATTCTTAGAGTTCTCTTGCATGGCATCAATGATGGTGACCATCTCTTCTTCAGTGATGAAGTCGGTTCCCTCGCGCAACACCTGAGCAAATCCCGTGATGATGTTGAGAGGTGTTCGCACCTGATGAGTGATGTCCTGCATGAAAGCCGTCTTTTTCAGCACAGCCTCCTGTGCCAGTTCGTTCGCTTTCACTTGTTCCTCATTACGCTGCTCTATCTCCGCATTCATGAGCTCTATGTCGCTGATGTGATTGGAGATGGATTGCTGCATCTTGGAGAAACTGTTCTGCAAGGTTCCAACGGCATCGACACGGTCGCTCAACGGCAGCCGTTCAGAGAAGTTTCCTGTGGCAATGTGACGTGCCTGCTGAGCCAAGTGTTCCATCGGCACAATGGCACTTTTCACAATATGTCTGCACAGGAAGAGCATGAGGATAAGGCCTACGACGATGATGCCAAGCACAATGTAGAAGAGTCGGTTGTATCCGCTGAAGATTTCACTTTCAGGGAATACTACTGCAAAACTCCATCCCGTGCGGGCAAGAGGACGGAAGAACACGTAGGAATCCACACCGTCAATCTCCACTTTACGCATTCCTTCCTTGCCGCTGATCATGTCTTTGCCCAATGCGATGACATCAGCCTCACGTTCAGGGTCGCGGTCGCTGAAGATGGTCTTTCCGCTCAACTTCATTGTGTCGGGATGCATGCAGTAACCGCCGTCCTTGCTGAGCATGAAGAAATAGGAATGGGGCGATGGATTTTTCTTCGCAAACTCCAACGACAAGCGCTGCATGGAAAGATCGGTGGACACCACACCCATGATATTCCCTTCATTATCGAAGAAAGGCTTGCTGTAGGAGGTAATCATCACCTTTACAAAAATGTTGTCGAGGTAGAAATCGTAGAATGGGTCTATCCAATGTGCCTCTCCTGTTTCGCGAGCTTTTGTGTACCAATCCATCTCGAAATAACGGTAGAGGTCACTACCCTCCTGCTCCACGTAAATGGAGTCTTTCTCTCTGTATGCGTAGATGGAGAAATACTCGCCCTTCTCCTTAAAGTAGTTGGGTTCGAAGGCAATGGAGCAGCCATAAAAGTCGGAGTTCAGTTCAACAATGCTGCGTGCATACACCTCAATCGAATCTGGTTGCGGATGTGTGCGCGCAAGCCAAAGCGTGTTGTTGGTGGCAATCTCCACATCGGCCAGCATTTCGGTCAAATCGAGAATGTTGTTGTTCAACACTTTCTCGGCTCGCTGCATGGCATCCTGACGAATGTATGTGCGAGTCTGGAAATAGAGAAATCCGAGCGACACCACAAAGATGAGCACTGCAAAGAGCAACACCCACAAGGAGATGCGCATAGAGAGAGAATGGCGTATTTGAGTCAATGGATTTTTCATGAGGCTGAGGTTTCTTTGTTCGACAATTCGGACGGGGTTCCATGCTCAGAAGCATCGAGCAGTTGATTAAGCAAACGTGTGATGGTTTCCGTGTTTTCCAACATATCATCCACGTGTTCCTTCATCTCTTCTGGAGTAAACTGAGCATAGCCATTACGGATGAGGTCACTCTCCACCGATATGAGGTGGACAGGGCGCGACATCTGGTCGGTCATGTTATTGATGAAAGCCGTTTTCACACGGTCGGCTTCCTGAGCCATTTCATAAGCCTTCTGCAGTTCGACGTTTCGCTCCTTCAGCTTTTCGGTGGTGCGGTTCATCTCGTTCATGTGGTGTGCCAACGAGCGTTGCATCAAAGAGAAACTATGTTGCAAATGTCCGATTTCGTCACGTCGCTGGTCGTCGGGCACCTGCACATTATACTCACCTTCTGAAATGCGCTGTGCCAAACCTGAGAGTTCCTTGAGAGGTCGCAAATTGTGGCGAATGATCAGCACACAGAACACACACAGCAACAACAGACCCACCAGCGTGATGAGCGTAAGATAGCGCTGCAAACTATTGTAAGGTTCAAATATATCCTGTTCGTCACAAACGATGGCAACACTCCAATCCGTATGCTTGAACGGTTTGTAGAAAACATAGAGTTCTTTGCCATCGCGATGCAACACCTTATAGCCACTCTCGCCATTCACCATCGCTTCGCCCAACGCCTGTAGTTCCTCATCAGGCTCCTCAAGTGTAGGAGTGAATATCGTCTGATAGAAAAGTTTGGTAGAATCAGGATGCACCAAGAATGTGCCCCCTCGACCCAACAAAATGCTGTACGAATGCGGGAAGGGCTTTGCCTCGCTAATCGTGTGTGAGAACCACTCCAGCGACAAGTCCACCGACAACACGCCCACCGTCTTGCCATCGCGATCGTGGATAGGTTGGCAGAACGACGTGATGACTTCTGTCACCTGAATGCCACCGGTATCATACTCACGGAACGGTTCGACCCAATAGGGCTGTTCAAGCAGATAAGGGATGAGATACCAATCCATGCAGTAATATTCATAGAGGTCACTACCCTCTTGTTCCGTATCGATGAATTCACCACTGCGGTGGCTATAGGCAGAGAAATACTTGCCCTTCTCCTGATAGAAATAGGGGTCGAATGCAATGGAGCAACCACACAGATTCGGATTGTGCTCCAAGATGGTGCGGCTGAGTGTGAACATCGAGTCGGGTGTTTCGATGTGTTGTTCCACCTGCCACTTCATGTTGTGGGCAGCCACTTCCACCTCATGCAGCGTGTTCTCCACATGCAGCAAAGTGCCCTCCAGCGTATGCGTGGCTTTCTCTACGGCTTCGTCCTTCACGGCGATGCGCGAATAGTAGAACAGAATGCCTAATGCCGTCATGAACAGCGCCACCATGCACACAAAGACCCACAGGCTCAACCTTGCCGTTAATGATTGTCGTATGTATTGTATGATATTCATCGGTAGATAATTGATATTTGACTATTCTTCACTTCCCCATGAGTTCATCGTATGTGACCTCGCGTTTCAGCATGCCGCTCTCCATCATCAGTCGACTGGCACGCTTCACCATATCAGGACGCACTCTGAACTCCCGTTTGCCCGAATCAGGGTCTTTCTGCAAACGCAGTATCTCTTGCAGCATCAAACGCTGCATCACGCGGTTCGTCGGCACATTGTCTGCCTTCACATATTTCATCACGATGTCGAGCGCTTCTTCTGGATGCTCAGCAGCCCATTCCCAGCCTCGACGGCTCGCTGCCGCAAAAGCCTTCACCTGCTTCGGGTGGCTTTCATAATAGCTCCGCTTCACATACACACCGTTCTCCTGAATGTTGTAGCCATGATCCTTGAAACGGTACAGACCCTCTTCTTGCATCTTGAAATTGGCCTGCCTCAGTTGGTAATACTCGTTGTAACTCACCACAACCATCGCATCCACCGCACCCGAAAGGAACAGGTTGACATTGCTCGTGAAATAAACCCACTTGTAGTTCATGTTTTCCCGCGTGTTCAGCGTTTGCATCAGATAATTCGGTTCAGAGTTATACACAGCCACCTTCATGCCCTTCTGTTTCACAGGGTTCTTTCCCCAACGGGACACGATGAGATAACTGCTGTTCATCGATGTCTGGAAAATGTTGACCAACTCAGCCCCTTGATTGCCCATCAGGTCCACTGCCGCCATCAGAGCAAACATGCCAGCATCACACTCATCTGTCTCCAGACGGTGGTACACCGAACTCGTCAACGAAGGATGCTGAATCTTCACATCCAGCCCAGCATCGTGGTAGAAGCCCTTTTCCTGAGCTACATAATAACCCGCAAACTCGGCTTGTGCTGTCCACGCTGTGGTGAACAAAAACGGTTCGCCTGCATGTGCCAACATTGGCACCATCATCAGCAGGCACATCATATTATATATATACAATTTTCTCATAATGCGCCAAAGTTACGGAGAAGTCAAGAAAGAACAAAGAAAAAGTCCATCTTTTTTGTCATTTGGGATTCTTTTTCGTCATTCACTCCTGAAATCACCACCCCAACAGACACTCCTCATCTACATCGTCGCTAAGCCCACGAGGGTAACGACATAAGGCCCACGAGCATATCGACGTCAAGCTCACGGAGGAAACGACAGTCTATTTATAGAAGAGAAAGAAAAGGGGCAGATTCCCAACTTTTTTCGTTCCAATCGTTGTCATCTCGAAAAGTTTTCATACTTTTGCGAGAAATTTGGAAAAGATGAAAGTCGGAATCGTACAACAAGCGTGCCAAGAGGGCACGAAAATGAATGTGGAGAAACTGTGCAACAACATCAGGAAAGCTGCTTCACAGGGAGCTGAACTGATTGTGCTACAGGAACTGCACAACTCGCTGTATTTCTGTCAGACAGAGAATACGGAACTGTTTGATTTGGCGGAAACCATCCCTGGCCCTTCGACCGAAACTTACGGAAAACTGGCGAAGGATTTGGGTGTGGTGATTGTCACGTCACTCTTCGAGAAACGTGCCGTAGGTCTCTACCACAACACGGCTGTTGTGATTGAGAAGGATGGAAGTATTGCAGGAAAGTATCGAAAGATGCACATTCCTGACGACCCTGCTTACTATGAGAAGTTCTACTTCACCCCAGGAGACTTGGGTTTCCACCCCATCCAGACGAGTGTTGGATGCCTTGGGGTGCAAGTGTGTTGGGATCAGTGGTATCCGGAAGGGGCACGACTGATGGCACTACAAGGAGCACAACTCCTCATCTACCCCACCGCCATCGGATATGAGTCATCAGACACTCCCGAAGAACAAGCCCGCCAACGTGAGGCTTGGATGACAGTGCAACGTGGACATGCTGTGGCTAATGGATTGCCTGTCATTGCGGTCAATCGCACAGGACATGAACCTGATCCTTCGGGCCAAACCAATGGCATCCAATTCTGGGGCAGCAGTTTTGTGGCAGGACCACAGGGAGAAATACTCTATCAAGCACCCATCGAGGAAGAAGTGGTACAAGTGGTAAACATTGACCTGCAACGTAGCGAAAATGTGCGTCGTTGGTGGCCTTTCCTCCGCGACCGTCGCATTGAGAAGTTTGGTGGTTTGACTCAACGATTCATCGATTGATCGTACATGTAACATTTGACATAAAAAAGGCGGCAGCATCTTGCACGAGATGCTGCCGCCTTTTGTTGTGTCAGTGTATGCGATTGATGTTATCCGCCGATAGAACCTGCGATGAGGATCAGCACGAGGAGACCGAGGATGGCATAAAGCTCAGGGAACACGGCGAGCACCATCGTGGTACCGAAGGCGTTGTGACCACCACCGATAGCTGAGATACCGTTAGCACAAACCTTTGCCTGACGGATGGCTGAGAAGAGAGCCACAGCACCGAGTGCGAGACCTGCACCAAGAACGGCACAAGCAGCAAACATGCTGATGTCAGCTTTTACGAGTGGGTTGAGGATGAAGAAGCCCACGAAGCCGTACAGACCCTGAGAAGATGGGAGGGCTGCAAGACCGATGTAAGAACCGCTGGCTGATGGGTTCTTCTTGAATGCGCCGATAGCGGCGTTACCACAGATGGTCACGCCATAGGCGGAACCGATGCCGGAGAGTCCTACTGCGAGGGCTACACCGATGTACGCTAAAAGTACTGGAGACATAAATTTAGATGTTAAATGTTTAATGTTAAATGTTATTTTTTGATGTTAGATGTTTAATGGAAAATGGAAAATGTTAGGAGGTACGTTTCTGCTTGCATCTTTTGATGATGGCAGCGAGTATGGCTCGAATCTCTTGGCAATCCAATATGATTGAATCGTATTCCGTATCTGTCAAGAATCCAGTTCTATGAAGCAATGTTAGCCAATACTTGGTTTCATTGCTTTCTTTCAAGGAAATGGAGCATTTATGGATAAAATCATCATTGGATTCTGCCCCAATCGCTTCGCTATAATTCGCTCCGATGGAAGTTCCACAACGTAACAGCTGTTTACTCATTGTGCATTCACGCTTCTCTTCTTGAAGATAATTGCACAATCGCACAATTCGTACAGCGAAGTCAAGAGACCTATTGTAGGTGAGGTTCAAATCCATTTCTGCGGAAGCCATACATTTTACATTTTACATAACCCGAAAGGGTTTGTATTCTTTTCCGTTGCCTTCGAAGTCAGCGTTTTTGAAGTACTCCACAAAGGTGAGTCGCATGGGGTGAACGAAGGAGGAAATCATGCAGAGACCGAAGTTGATGCCGTGACCGAAGAGCAGGATGATGATCATTACCAACTCATGAACCACGGGTACATCAGGACTCATTTCCGTTGCCAACTGGTTGAACACGGAACCCAGCACACCACCTGTCAATCCGAGTGCAAAGAGACGGATGTAAGAAAGGAGGTCACCGAGCAATCCTGTGGACATACCGTAGGTTGCCCAAAGTCCTGCACCCAAGTTGCTGCCCACACCCAATGCCTTGCCCAGCGCAGAATCCTTCTTGTAGGCATTCGGGCTGTTGAGGAAGAAGATGCCGAGGGCAGAAATGGCGATGAGTGCGTAGAGCACATACTGCACGGGCTGAGAAAGTTCTGCACCGAAGAGTGGAAGTCCGAAGAGGATTGTAGCACTCAGGAGCGCCACCACCCACGAGAACTTGCCCACACCATAGACGAAGCCATAGTTCTTCACCGCCTTGCATCCTGCCAGCGTCATACCCAGCAACACCTGAATGAGACCGATGATGACAGAGATGACCATCATGGGCGAGTAGCCGAAGAAGCTCTCCTTCATGGAGTCGTTGATGAAGTATGGCTGCATGGGCTTGATGAATTCCCAATCCACCGTCGAGAGGTCAATGCCGAAGAAGGTGCCTGTGACGAATCCACAGATGCAGGTCATACCACCCAGCAATGCACCGAGCTTGCCGTATGCAGCAAAATCAGGCTTGGCAAAGATGAGGGCGATGCTAGCACCGAGAATCAGCAAGCCATAACCCATATCGCCCATGCACAATCCGAAGAAGAGCATGAAGAAGGGGGCAAAGAACGGCAGTGGGTCAATGTCGTGATAGTTCGGCAGGGAGTACATGCGCAGAATTGGCTCGAAGAGTGACGAGAACTTGTCATTCTTGATTTGGATAGGCACATTGTCGTCGAACGCAGGGTCTTCCATCTCATAGAAGATATGCTGCTTTTCGAGGTAATCCACTACCCCATCGGCTTTCTCCTTCAAGGTCCAGCCAATCATCAGTTTCACGGCACCATTCACGAGGTTCTCGTTGCTGAGATGCACCTTCGAGAGCTGGATGTCGTTCTCATTCGCCACCTGTCCTGCCTCGATGGAAGGACGGTCAACGGCATTCACCTGCAACAGTTGTTCGTGGATGCTCGCCAGCTGTTCGCTGAGCACCTTCTGCTTCTCCTGATAGACAGAGAGCGATTCCTCAGGCAAGAACAGACGTTCAGCTGTGATTTCAGGCTCTGTATCCTCGTTGGAGAACGCCACGAAGTAGGTTCGCTTATTGATTTCGTTGACAGGTGTGGCAAAATACTTCTCGCCCCACTCTGCCTTATACATCTTATTATTGACAGCATAGAAGTAAGGCTTGTAGCCTGATTTCTCCAACTGTCGGATGCTGTCCCAACTGAATTCACCAAAGGGTTCCAGCTGCTGAATAGCATCCTCTGTGGCATCCATGCTGTGCTTCACGCTATTCTCGTCCTTCAGCAGACGCTCCACCGTCTCAATCAGCGCCAATCCTCTGGAAGCATCGGCTGGCTGAGGGGTGTAGGTAGTGGAAGGCTCATAGGATTCAGCAGCATAGTCAAGTGCCTTGAGTGCCTCCTTGTAGCGCACGGCAAGGTCGAGACCTGCTTGCAGTTCGTCGCTGGTGGCACCCTGTTGCAGCTCCTCCACATGGATGACACCCAACTCGCGGATGTCGCTGATGAACTGGTCATATTCCCCACTGGTGATGAGGAACGTGAGTTTCTTCATGTCTTGTATCATACAGCAACAGCCTCCTTTCCTTCGAGAGAAACGTCCTGTTCCTCCCCTTTCTTTCTCGCCTCCTGCAGAGACTTCAGAATCTTTTGTGAAGACTTGGAGAGGTTCTCCTCGTCCTCCATGAATCGCTTGATTTTACGTATCGCCTCCTGATAGCCAGGTATCTGCACCTTCTCAAAGAGGTTGACCTTCTGCGTGGTCTTTCTACGTGCATGGTCGAGAAGTCCCAACTTGGCAAGCACGAACTCACGTTCCACAGCGGTCTTGGCCAATCCCTGCAACAGATTGATGCCGTCGAAGTACCACTTCGGGGCAGAGAACAGTCCGAAAGGCTTTACGTCCAGTTCGATGTTGTTCAGCACAGGCACACGTACACCTGCCACCTTCTTCACATCGAGCTGCACATCTTTCAGGCTGACCAGCGACGTGTCGAACTCACCCCAAAGGGCATACATCGACTCGTAGCCACCAATCTGCTGTTGCAGTTTCTTCTCCAAGGCTTCCGCTTCCTGCTTGCTTCGTTTCACCTCCAGACGCAGCGCCGTCTCCTTGTTCTTGATAATGGGCAAGGTGCGCTGTCGCATCTTGAGGTTCTTCTCAATCTGCTGAAGCGATGTCTTGTTATATTGAAACTTTATCGCCATATATTATTTCCAATAAATGTCGGTAAATTCTTTCTTGATGTTGACTTCCTCAAGCTTGAAGTACTTCTTGAAGAGTGACCACGTAACATCCAGCATTTCAGTCGTATCGAGATTGACGTCAATAGCCAGCAACTTGCCTGCATACTCCTTGGCGAAGTCGAGGCAACGATTGTCGTAGTCGGTCAAGTCGAAACCATTCTCCAGCTTCGTCTTCGCATTGGCTGCATCGGAGTAAAGACGGATGGCAGCGTTCATCACCTGCGAGTGATCCTTACGGGTCTTCTTACCAGCCACGAGCTGCTTCAGACGAGAGAGTGAACGGAATGGGTCAACAATCACCTTACCCACATCGGAGTCACGACGCAGATAGAGCTGACCCTCTGTAATGTAACCCGTATTGTCAGGCACAGCATGAGTGATGTCACCACCAGACAGCGTGGTCACAGCAATAATCGTGATGGAGCCACCACCTGCACTCTCGGGGAACTGTACAGCCTTCTCGTAAATCTTTGCCAAGTCTGAATAGAGCGAACCAGGCATAGAGTCCTTCGAAGGAATCTGGTCCATACGGTTCGACACGATGGAGAGCGAGTCGGCGTATGAAGTCATATCCGTCAGGAGCACCAGCACCGTCTCGTGCTTCTCCACAGCGAAGTACTCAGCAGCTGTCAATGCCATATCTGGCACAAGCAGACGCTCCACAGCAGGGTCTTCAGTGGTGTTCATGAAGGCAATGATACGGTCGAGCGCACCAGCATTCGAGAACGTGTTCTTGAAGAAGTAGTAGTCGTCGTTGGTCATACCCATACCGCCGAGGATGATTTTGTCCACCTTTGCACGGAGTGCCACCAATGCCATCACCTCGTTAAACGGTTGGTCAGGGTCAGCAAAGAATGGAATCTTCTGACCAGACACCAAGGTGTTGTTCAGGTCGATACCTGCAATACCCGTTGCAATCAGTTCGGATGGCTGCTTACGACGCACAGGGTTCACGGATGGGCCGCCAATCTCCACGTCCTTACCCTCAATCTCAGGACCTCCGTCGATAGGGTTTCCGTAGGCATTGAAGAAGCGTCCTGCCAGCTGCTCGCTCACCTTCAGCGATGGCGCCTTGCCGAGGAACACCACTTCCGCGTTGGTTGGGATGCCGCCCGTACCTTCAAACACCTGCAGGGTCACGTCGTCGCCTGCAATTTTCACTACCTGAGCCAGCTTGCCGTTGATGGTAGCAAGCTCATCATATCCCACTCCCTTCGCTTTGAGGGAGACAGTGGCCTTCGTTATCTGGCCAACCTTAGTGTATATCTTTTGAAAAGCTGTAGCCATAGTCATTTATGCGGCAAGCATTGCCTTGATTTGTGAAACAAAGTCGTTATATTGTTCGCTCTTGAACTGTGAGTAGTTCATCTGCTTGCAGAGGTTGATGAGCTTACGGAAGTATGCCACACAGTCCTCGAAGTGGTCGAACTGGAAGTCGGTCTCGCAGATTTCCGTCACCATATCGAGAATGGCCTCCTGACGCTCCAAAGAAGTCACGGCATCCACCTCATCGAAGGCATCCTGCTGGAGGAGCACGAAGTCGATGATTTCGGACTTCCAGAACACTACGTGGTAATCCACTGGCACACCGTCATCACCCAAGATGTTAATCTGCTCGGCAATCTCCTTACCACGCTGCATACGGGTCTTCAGGTTGAGCACCTTTGGAATCCACTTGTCGTTGATGGTCTTGGCGATATAGTCAGCGAACTCAGGATATTCCAGATACTTAGAATAAGAATCGATAGGATTCACGGCTGGGTAGCGCTTCTTGTCGGCACGATCCTGCTCCAATCCGTAGAAGCAACGAGCCACCTTCTTGGTGTTCTCCGTCACAGGCTCCTTCAGGTTACCACCAGCAGGTGACACCGTTCCGATGAAGGTGATGGAACCAATCTCGCCGTTGTTCAGATAGACATATCCTGCACGTCCGTAGAAGTTTGAGATGAGGGCACCCAAGTCCATCGGGAATGCATCAGGACCAGGCAACTCCTCCATACGGTTCGACATCTCACGCAACGCCTGAGCCCAACGTGAAGTGGAGTCAGCCATCAGCAACACACGCAGACCCATCGAACGATAGTACTCTGCCATCGTCATTGCCGTATAGACAGAGGCCTCACGGGCAGCCACAGGCATGTTCGACGTGTTGGCGATAATGATGGTACGCTCCATCAACTTGCGACCCGTGTGGGGGTCATCCAATTCTGGAAACTCGGTGAAGATTTCCACCACCTCATTCGCACGTTCACCACAGGCTGCAATAATCACGATGTCAGCCTCTGCCTGTTTCGAAATGGCATGCTGAAGCACAGTCTTACCCGTACCGAAAGGACCCGGGATGAAACCCGTACCACCTTCAACGATGGGGTTGAACGTATCAATCGTGCGCACACCCGTCTCCAACAATTTGAATGGACGTGGCTTTTCTTTATAGTTCGTCATGGCAAACTTCACAGGCCAGTGCTGCACCATATCCACCTTCACCTCAGTGCCGTCCTCCTTCTCGAGTACAGCCACCACATCGTGAATCTTATACTTGCCAGCAGCCACGATGCTCTTCACCTTTGCCTTGCCCTCCATCTGGAAGGGAGCCATGATTTTGAGTTTCTGCGAGTTCTCTTCCACCTCGCCGAGCCATGCAGAGCTTTCCACTTCATCGCCCACTTTGGCGAGTGGCAAGAAGTCCCATTCACGCTCCTTGTCGAGGGGTTCCGTGTACTGACCACGCTTCAGGAAGACACCCTCCATCTTGTCGAGGTCGTTCTGCAAACCGTCGTAGTTCTTTGACAACATGCCAGGACCCAACTGCACTTCAAGCATGTGTCCTGTAAATTCGGCTGGCGCACCAACCCTGAGTCCACGTGTCGATTCGAACACCTGAACATACACGTCACTGCCCACCACCTTGATGACCTCACTCATCAGCTTGTCGCCACCTGTCTCGATGTAGCAGATTTCACCCTGCTTCACAGGACCATCGACAGCCAGTGTCACCATGTTGGCAATAACGCCACTAACAGTTCCTTTTGTCATATCTTGTTCTTTGATTTTATTCCGATTATTCCGAATACTCTGATTATGCCATCAAGTCTCTCACATGGGGTGCTTTAGCCTGAAACTCTTCGGGCACTCTCGCCTCCCCTCGCAGATTCTCAATAATCTGCCGGAAGGTCTCCTTACCTTGTTCCACGTCCAGCTTGTCCCAACGTGCCAGCATGTCGAGTTTGCAAAGGTAGGCGAACACGGCCTCGATGGAGAACACATTGAAGAAAGTTTTCTCTTCCAGCCATAGCCACTTGAACGCATCCATCTTCTTCTCCTTCTCCACAGGATCCTCACACTCCACAATCTTCATCAAGTCTGCCACATAGTCATACTCGGCAGTCAAGTTGAAGTCTTTCGTGTTGTTCGTCAAGATCATCTCCGTCACCTCGTCCTCGCCCTGGATGTAGTCAGCCACATTCCAGCCGTTCTTGCGAGCCAAGAACGCCGTGAGGATGTTCGTGATGTCCAGATTCAGTTTGTACCACTGGCGCACCATCTTGTTCGGACACGTCTCGATGGCATACTGATAGAACTTGTAGAGCATGTCGTCCTCGGGGAAGTAACCCTCCTTATCCTTATTATATGCGTACTCGCGCGCGAACATACTCATGAAGGCAGGATAGCGATGCACGTTGAAGTTCATTTCCTTTGCCGAGGTCATCAAATCGACATACTGTTCCATGGACAAGTTGCCGTTCTGCTCAATCTCCGCATTCGGATTCTTCAACAGCTTCACCAGGTTCGCACAGTCGTTCTTGAGGAAGAAGTAATAGAGCACCTTCTTGTCGCCGTCCGACAAGACCGCATCCAGCTCCTCTCTCATGTCGTCCATGCTGACCCCGCGCTTCGTATCCTCCAGCGTGATGTCAGGCAGACCCGCCATTAAACAATAGTAATTTCCCATACCTTAGAAAATCATTTCCACCAACTGTGGACGCAAGAAATTCTTAAAATACTCCTCAAACTCTGCTTCGCCGAAGTTCACCTTGTAAGAGCCATCGGCAGGAGCCACCGTGAACAGCGTCTTCTTGCCGTTCACCTGCTCAATCTTCACGCCCTTGTCCAGCAACGCCTTTGCCTTCTTTGCAAACAGCACTTTCAGACTTTGGGCATCCTCTGTACCGATGACGATGTCCTCGTTGGCACCCCATTTCTCAGCCAGCTTCAGCATGAACTCATTCATGAAATCCTTGTTGCCAGCGATGTCGGCAGCAGCAGCCTTCACCACCTTGTCACCTACCACATCGGTGATCTCGCTCTTCAGCGCATTCAGCGCCTGAGCAGCATACATCTTGATTTCACTCTTCATGTTCTCCTCCATGCCCTGGGTGTTCTTCTTGGCAGCCGCCTCAATTTCCTCAGCTTGCGCCTTTGCGTCAGCAACAATCTGAGCAGCCTTCTCATTCGCCGCAGCGATGATTTTCTCGGCCTCGGCATTGCCCTTCTCCACTCCATCCTTCAGGAGTTTCTCTGTCAATTCTTGAATTTTATTTTCCATATTATTGTTGATGTTTGTACATATTTCGGTACAAATTTAGACAAAAAAATCCACATACTCCCACACCCTCCCGATTATTTCACAAAAAAAGAATCAAAAAGAACCATTTCACTCCCCATTTATCATTTTATCATCTGTTATTTCATCTACAACTTATCTTTTAGCGCAGCCCCATTTTCTTTTGCTTCGAGAGGGCATCGACGAGGCACTAATAGTTACAAATGTAACACCACCAGTGTTACAAATATAACATCTCAAGTGTTACAAATGTAACACTGCCGTTGTTACATTTGTAACACATAAACAATCGAATCGTGTTACAAATCATCGGGGAAAAACCGCCAATCCTCTCAACGATGCTCAAATGTGCGGGCCATTATATTTTATACAATGAGTATATAGGCTATTGCCAAGAGTTTATTTGTGTGCCTATTTGCAACTTCGCAGTCGATTAAGAAAATTTAACGTCCCCGATGTCACATTTCTGTGTGAACGTCGTATAAAATATAGTAGGGACAAATATAAGCGAAACGAACATGAAGAAAACCATCATCACCGCACTGCTTGCCTTGGTTGGAATGACGGGACAGGGGCAAGAGGTGTTCTTCCGCACAGACTCGGCAGTCATCAAGGGACGCATTGAGGGCTATTCATCGACTATGGGTTTTCAGAATCTGACGGCGCAGGTGACGGATGTTTTCACGGGAGAACTGAAGACAGCGACTGCAGAGATACGGGAGGATGGGACATTTGAGAAAAGGATTTTGCTTCATCATCCTATCATCAACTGGTTTTACACAAGCGAAATACATATTGGCAAACAACAAGTGCCTTTCTATCTCTGTCCTGGTGATACTTTGGACATAACGGTTAGTTTTCGTGATGGAGATGTGCCTGATTGTGAATACAGGGGAGGACACTTCGCAGAGGTCGCACGACTGCTGAAAGTCAGAAGCGACTATCTCGGCCTGGTAAAGCTATGCCGTTTCTTTGAAGGCGATATCGAAGCCTATAACCGCTTTGCCGACTCGCTCTATACGGATCAGCGGCATATGGTGGACGACATTGCCAATAAGCACCACTTCACCTCTTTCGAACGCCGACTGGCACAATGCAACATGGCAGCAGTTTTCGGAACCGCCTATCTCAGCTATTTCAGTCAGATTCAGGACAAGATGGCAAAAGATGACCCTGCGGCTCCATATACAGCGGGTAATGCCATGATGGAACGTCTCAGCCTCCCAGAAATCTATCCTCTGCTGAGGCGGTTGCCTAATAATGATTCGCTAATGCTCGCCACCAAATTTTTTCAATGGTATTTGAATGGTCTCGAGTTTTCAGCACCTCTTCGTTATCCCCTATTTGTAAAACGTGGGACGGTATGGGGAAACAGTAGGGATGAGGTAACGGAGCAACTTTCATTGTATCGCGACACTGGACGACAGTTGTTTGCTTCGGAGAACGACGTATTGCCGATGCAATTGTTACAACTCCATTCCATCAACGAGGCTATTGGCGATTGGTTGGAAGCAGGCACAGCGGAAGAAGATTTCTGTTCGGTGCAGTCCTTCCTCACGCATCCCGCGCTTCAAAAGAAGGCACAACAGATTCTTAACGAGCAGGCTGATATGGATGCCGCACTCCCCTTGCCAGCAGGCGATGCAGCAGACTTCGTGAAAGACATCCTTGCACTATACCCAGGTCGCTATATCGTTCTGGATTTCTGGGCTATGTGGTGCGCCCCGTGCAAAGCTGAGATTCGGACAACCAAAGACTTCCGGCATCGACTGCATGAACGCTCGGATGTCAAATTCGTTTTTCTTGCCAATGAGCACAATCCTAATCGCGAGGATTACCTCGCATTTGTCCGCGAGAATCTGGAGGGAGAGAAATATATCATCATCGATGACAACCGTTTCCATCAACTCCAAGAATTGTTCGGCTTCAATGCCATTCCCTTCAACGTCACCCTCACGCCCGATGGTCGCATTGTCCGCGACGGTCTCCTCCTGCGTGCCGCCGAAGCAGGGTACGACAGTTTCATTCTGATGCTGGAAGAGATGAAAGAAAGACTAAAATAAAACCAAATGAATATGAACAAGCAAACCATCATCACCATTCTGCTCGTCTTCGCCACAATGGTGGGTAATGCACAAATCAAATCTGGTCTCGACCTCTGCCTGAGGGACGAGGTGACGGGCGAATGGCTCATCGGGCTGTTTGACGAGTATGCCATCTACGACTGTGAGTATTGGGAGTATGCCGAGGCGGGGAAAGGCCGCTATGTGCTGACCAAAGACGGGCTACGAAAGGAGATACGGCTGAAGAAGAACAGCGTCACGATAGACGATGTGAAACATAGGACATCGACATTGACTTCTAAGTATTTGCCAGATTATCCATCCAAGGATGAAACAGGGTGGCCAAAGGGCCTACCTGCAGATGAGGATAGTGTCACACTGCGTGTTTGTGTAAACACGAATAGAGAGAAGGCTGAATTTGTGACATTCATTAACCGAATGTTCAA
>JAFSKK010000021.1 GCA_017448965.1 Bacteroidaceae bacterium
AGGGAGATAGAAGAAGATAGAAGGAGATAGAAGACAAATGTAATGCTAATGGCAAGGTATCGTCCTCTATCTTCCGCCGCTGAAATGCGGCTATCTTCCTTTATCTTCCTATATCTTCTTAACATCCGAAACTTGAATTAAATCACTTCTTCATTCCCTCATAAGCCCGCATCAACGCCTCCCGTTCAGCATCGTCAGCGCCATATTGCTCCACGAGTTTCTTGGCACGTTTATAACGTTTGATTTTCTTGCGATTAACGAGCGACGAGAGTGGGCCTTTCAGGTTCACATCGTGCCCCCATACCCGTCTCACCACTTCTTCGGGATTGTATTCCGACCTGCCAAACACGCGATAGAACTGGTCGAGATTGGTGCCCATCACCTGCACCTCCTGCAACTGAATGCCGCCATCATCCACAGGAGGGGGCACCTCTACATGACGGCGCGCCATCGCCATATCCATGAAGAGAGAAGGTTGATCAAGATGGGTGATGAGCATATCCTTTGCCACAAAGGCGGAATCCATGCGGGCAACAGCATCGGCAGTTGTGCCCACATAAAGATATTGGTCATAATTCAGCACTTGAGTGTGCTCATAACTCTGGATAAAGGCTGGGAAGAACTTCGAAGCGAGGTAGGTGCTGTCTTCGGGCTGCATCTCTCCCATGAATCCATAGTTAGCCGCATCTTCTATTGCCGCCATCTCCCGATCCTGCTCAGGTAAACTTTTCCAACCTCCCTCATGCTGACTGGCGTATGCAAGGAGGTCTGAGGTCTTCATGGGGGCATACTCAAACACCCATAGCGCAAACTGCATCCGCACATTGCATTGCGCCAAATTCCTCTCTTCACCTGAAAAGCCATAACGGTCGGCCATACGGTTCACGCTGTCGAGTGAAACCTGCATCTTTTGCAGTACACGGGCAACAAACTCTGGAAACGGCCGCTGTTCCTTATCCTCAACAAACTCTTTCTGAGTATAAAGCATCTGGTTGGAGATATCATGGCGAAGGAGGTTCTCATACTTCACAGGAGTGCCATCCTTCCGCTCATACGACTCCACCTTCCCATTCTTCTCCAAACGGATGATTATGCTGTCGCCTGGCTCCACATAGAAAGGGACACGCCTGCTGCCACCCACCACCAACTCATCGTACAACGGGTGGTAAAGGTCAAAGTTCAGCACCTCCACCCCGTTGCCCCGATACTCCGACCTCACCTTCTTCTCCTCCTTCGTGTACAAGTCTGTCAGCCAGAAGTACATGACATGACTGCCACCCCACCCGTGCCTCACCTCAATGTGTACAGGTTTCGACTGCGGCAGAGGGACAGCAAACAATGTAGCCGTCTGCAACAGGCAGATGGCTACACATATATAATATATACACGACTTATTCATGGAGAGAGTTTCGGGAAACGGCACAAAGGTAAGCCAACCCGCTGACTCTCACAACTTTTTTATTTTTCTTTAGCAGATGCCCCCTCGCTTTTAAACTCTTTTAGGGGAGAAAGGAGATTCTGTCATCAAGAAACTGCGAGAGCCTTCATCAGCGCCTCTGCTTGGGCAGTCAGTTCAGCCTTCTGCTCGTCAGTCAGAGTGAGAACATCAGTGGCCCATGCTTCGGGATTGACAGCCACACCCGTCTGTTCGGGCAAGAGGTCCGCTTTGATGAACGTGAGGAGTTCGGACAGTTTGGCACGACTGTTGGCTGTGGCAAACTTACCGCCCGCACCGCTGACCGCCACTTTCTTGCCGTTGATGCAGGTAGGTGTAGCGTAATCCAGCGGTTTCACAGGACGAGACATCCAGTCGAGCAGGTTCTTCACATGCCCTGGATAACTGAGGTTGTACTCAGGCGTGAAAATCCACAGCGCATCAGCATCCGTGATGGTTTGGCGGATTCGAGCCACAGCAGCAGGTTCTGGCTGCTCAATGTCCTGATTGAGGAGCGGAAGGTCGCTGTAGTCGAGTTCTGCCACCTCGGCACGGTTGCCGATAATGGCTTTGGCTGCATTGGCCAACTGGCGGTTGAAGGACTTTGCCCTCAACGACCCAACGATAAAGAGAATCTTTGCCATAGTTCTTTCAGTTTAGGTTAATAAAACGTGGGCAAAGATACGATTAAGTGAGAGAAATATCAAATTTATTTGAATAATTCCGAACGTGAGTACCTTGCGCGGAGCGAACGATACACATGTAAAAGAAATCCTCCAAATATTTCGCCACAAGAATGGTACAATCACCTCACTTTTCCACCTCGGCAAGTTCTTTCATCATGCTTTCCACATCCCGATAACCTACAAAGGCATGATGAATCGTGCCGTCAGCATTGATGAGCACCCAAATGGGTACGGCATTGGTCTCGCATGGGAGTCTGCGATGCAAGGCTTCAAGTTGCGATTGGGTCAGATAGTAATGATCACCTATGTAGTTGGGGATGAGCTTCTGCCATGTGTCGTGGTTGGAGTGTTCGCTGGCAATGTCAACAAATTGTATCTTGCTGCCCAATTCGAGTTTCAAGGAGTGCATCTCTTTGAATGCCAACCGACAGGGACCGCAGGTGGTCTCCCAGAGGTCGAGCAGGATGGGCTTGCCACGATAGGGGACGATAATGGCTGACAGCACGTCGCCATCGGGGATGTCAGCAGGCAATTCACAGACTCTCGACAAGCCCTGTTCGCCCACAAACGCCAACTCCCGTTCCATGCGGTCATGGTAGCCCAATACTTCAGGCGCCAGTTCGGGCAGGAGTGTCCGCACCGAATCCTGCTGTGCTTCGGAGAGAAGTTCCTTGTCCTGTCCCATCTGCTGAAGATACCGATTGGCAAGGTAACATTTGCGGTAACTGTCTGGCAGTTTCACCCCTTCTTCCAACAAGTCGTCTATGAATGTATCTGGCAAGCTCCACATCACATAGCTCAACAAGGGATTTGCCCATGGATCATCTTGCATATACTGCTCATACCGCCGTTTCAGCCTCGCATTGTAGGCATCATAATCTTCTTCAGTCTTAAGACCTTGGTATTGGATGGATTGACCGCACCACATCATCATGTCACCCCATTGGTACAGGTTCACGGCTTTGGCAAACTCCCGATAGGCTGTTCCAAGATGTTTGTCGGCATCTATCTGAGCGTTCACTCGCTCGTAGGTGGCTTTCAGATAGTCAAAATACCCCTCCTCGTTCTTCTGAGGCAGTTCGTTCAGCAACTGGTTCGTGTTGCGTTTCCGCTCAATGTCCAGATAGATGTCACAAGGGTCTATGCCTTTACTGATGGCATACGCCACATCGAGGTTGAAGTCTGGCAGTGCTCCGCCAAACTTCAGCGCCTTGCGAAGACCGTGCGTCTGCATCTTAGGTTCGTCAAGCGTGAAGGAAACCGTCTCTCCTGGCACGATATAGCAGGTAAAACTGCTCTGACCCACCATCACCTCACATTGGTGGGTCATACCGATAGGCAACTCCATCGTGAAACACCCGTCGCCATCGAGCCTCGTCCCTTGCCAACGCCTCGCATCTCCCATGCCTGTTGTGTAGCGAAGTAGGTAATACACCCTCACGGTGTCCGATTCCTCAGCGCTTGCCTTCACCACCCTTCCCTTCAGCACGGCAGGCTTCAAACTATATTGTATCTCTGGCAAATGCTTCTGTGCTTGCCCCATCAGAGCCACGAGAGCAAGCAATGTAGTGAGAATGGTTTGTTTCATATTCATTTCATAGATGATTACACCCTATATAACGCAGCACACACAGAAAATGTGACACAAAAAACGTTAAAAAAACAAAAGTTCTTTTGTTCCTTCCTTCACTTCTTTGAGTATCTCCATACAGCGAGGGCGAGTGATGCGGATATTGGTCCCCACAGTTATCATGTCTTCGTCTGTAGGGAGTCCTTTATAGTTGACCGTCGAGGCATGTTCGCTCAAGGTGTTGTCGTTGGTCAGGTCGTAAGCAGGAGCCAATGTCCACACCCCATCTCGGCAAATGAAACTGAAGTTGCGGGCATGGTCGTCGTAGTTGTGGGCATAGACATTAAAAGCCATTCTGCGGAACTGCTGCTCCACCTCAGCGGGCGACTGCGTGAGATAACCCGTCAACTGCAACAGGCTGTGGTAATCCATCTTGGGAGGGCGGATAGGTTCGTTGAGCAATCCACTGGCTGTCACCACATGAAACCGCTTGCCATCTTCCATGTCAAATCGGCGCGTGGCAAAGTATTTGCCATCCATCAGTTTGAAATCAGGCACGATGATGCCACACTGGCGGGCCACCTGATTGTATTTGTATTCCATCTCCCCGATGTTCTTGGGGTCGTAGGTGTGACGGAACTTCACCAGCCAATGACCTTCCGAATCCGTATAGATGCATTTCGGACGGACACCGCCAGAGTTGCCGCTTCGGAAGAAAAGCGCATCGGCATGTTCTTCCGTCTTCTCCGACAGGACGTTGAGCGCCATCTGCTGCATCTCATCAAACGAACCCTGCCAGTCGCTTTGAGGTGTCTTGACCTCTGGGACATAACAGAGAGCACCCATGCCCGAACTGCCCACAAGACTCAATCGCTGAACAGGGGTCAACGCTCCGTAGTTGATGCCCGATTTGCTGAGAACCTTTCGAAGCAGATACTCACCATAACCACCAGGAAGGCTGTCCTCAAACACACCGAAGTTCCCGTTGAAGGGGCGATAGTCGGCGGTAAAGAGACCTGCCTTCAGAGGCAGTTTCAATGGAGAAATGGAAAAACCATCGGCAAGCCAATCCTTATCGTACTCAAACTGACAGGACTGCTTGCTACCGATGGAAAGCACACCGACTTTCCTCCCATGATAAGTCACGATGACTGATTGCAAATCTTTCATCACACACCTCTCTTTCTGGTTTTGTTTTTGTTGATTTCCAACAGTTCCTCCATCGTGTCATATTTTGGTTCAGACAGCAGCAGCATGATGTCCTCGGAGTAGCCAAGGGCTTTGGCCAGTTTCACATACGACTCCAAAGAGATGGAGTGCTTCAGTTCGAAACGCTGGATGCTGGATGCGGGCACACCACTCATCTCCGACAGACTCTTCGTCGAAATTTTCTTCTCCAACCTGCGAGCCTTCAGATTTTCAGCCAACCGCCGCATCGTCACCTGTAGCGGATAGGGGTCAAATACATACTTGTTCTGCATCATATATTATGCATAAATTTAGATTTTACCGAATAGTACATCATATATTGTGTACAAAAGTACGGACTTTTTTTCAAACCACCAAACATTTTCCCATTTATTTCACCTCAAACCAACGTTTTCTTCATGAATGGCCCTCCCCTTCCAGCCTTTCAAAAGGGGCACTGTAAGAACCACCGCTACCTCAACGCAACAACCTCTTGTGCCTCCCTTCCACTACCTCGAAATCGGTGTGAGTCACACCGAGGGTGGCGGTCTGAGTCAGACCGATAGGGTCGGTGTGAGTCACACCGTTTTTGAGGCAGTGGAAGAAGGGTGCGGGAGGTGATGGAAGTGGGGAAAGGGAGGAAGTGTCAGTTCCACTTTTTCAGGAATAAAGTTCCTGCAAGACCTCCAAAGATTTCAGTTCAGGAAAGTTGGGGATGTGGAGGCGATAATACTCGTTGAGGACATGAAGAATGCGTTGGCGCTCCTGTCGCGAGAGACGGAAAAGGTGCATGGTGGGATAATCCATGCGGAAAAGCGTGGGAAGGGCACGCGCCTCTGCATCACGAAGGAAATGGGCGTGAGGAGGTTGGCGATCGCAATAGGAGCCTGCAAGGAGGTCGAAAAACCGATCGGGACGTTCTAAATTGGGATAGATGCCGATGAAGCGGCTGAGGTGCATGAGGAAGGCAACGTGGAAGTTGGCCATCGATGCAGGCGAATCGACCATATCGAGCCACTGAAGGGAGGACTCCACATATTTAAACAAGAGAGGATTTTCCTTTTCCTCGCGCAGGGCGGCACTGAGGAACTCGGCCAGAAAGAGCGCCAAAGAGGACTTGACGGGCGAAAAGGGAAGGTCGGTGTAATTATAATAGGCATGCACATCGACTGGACGTGGAAGTTTGCCCGCATTGGGACGAAGTTCGGCGCTGAACTCCACCATCGACAGCGGTTGCCAGAAAGACACGCTACGCACAGAACGTTTGGCACGCGTCGTGCTGGTCATGAACGACTGACGTCCACGACTCTCTGTGAAAACATCGACAATGAGGGATGCATCACCATATTTCACCGTTCTCAACACGATGCCACGAAGTGTCTCTTGCATAATTCGGCGGCAAAGGTACAATTTTTTCTCGTTTCAGTTTGTCTTTTCAAGTACAAGTTGTAACTTTGCAAGCAAGATAACCGCATCCATTCACTCTAAAACTATTGCCTATGTAGCATAACAAGAAAATGACACATATATAAAAAGAAGCGTCCGCTTTTTAGTCTTGTTCTTGAAATTCGCCAAATCAGAAAGAACCTACAGGAGTAAAAACCGTGATGCTCACGTCTTTAGGCGTGGGCTTTTACTCGTATAAGTAGGTTAGGTGTTTGGCGACACCTCAAGAACGTATATGACAAAGTAATTGTCCACGTTCTTTTTTGTCTTCAGTCTAACCATCGGACAGCCCCTTTATTAACACAACAAAAAACATTATATAATTCAAGTTTCGGAAGTGTTCAACTTGTTCATTTTAACACGAATTACACGAATTTTCACAAAACTATGCAGCGAGCATTGATTACACAAAGCACCTTCTGTGCTACGAATTGCACTAATGCCATCCGGATGGTTCGTGAAATTCGTTGCCGTCCACGGCTTCGAGTAATAGGAATACCGTCCGCATGGTTTCGTATCAATTCGTGAAATTCGTGTTAAGAT
>JAFSKK010000022.1 GCA_017448965.1 Bacteroidaceae bacterium
GCTACCGCATCTGAAGGTCGTCAGTTGGCCAACAGGTGCGGTAGCAAATTTTTCACTTTTCACTTTTCCTTTTACCCTTTATTTAGTTCCACGTGGTGTTCGTGTCCACCTTGTATTTGTGGATGCGCGCCAGTTTGATGTCGAAAATGAGGGTGGAGTAGGCAGGGATGGAACCCGACGAGTTGGTGGTTGTGCCATATCCCAGATAGTAGGGAACAACCACTTTCCATCTGTCGCCCACCACCATGTTCATGGTGGCAGTGGCAAATCCCACCACGTTCTCTGCCACCGACAAAAGGGCTGGCACATCCGTGTCCTCATCCAGATTGTAGGTGTTGTAACTCTTGCCGAAGATGTATCCCTGCGGATAAGAGGCAGAAGGAATCAGGCGGCCGAGATAGTGCACGCGGATGGAGTCATTATATTCAGGGTTCTTTTCCCCTTCACCATTCTCCATCTTCTTGATGTAGATATAGTGTTGATTGCCCAGATTGTGGTTCTCTTCCGACTCAATCAGATTGAAGGCAATCATCTTGCTCCATCCGTCGGTGCCCGTTTTGGCAAGTTCGGCGATGGAGTCCACATAGTGCTGATTCCTGCTTGGCCAGT
Organism: Bacteroidaceae bacterium; assembly: GCA_017448965.1. Taxonomy (GTDB): domain Bacteria; phylum Bacteroidota; class Bacteroidia; order Bacteroidales; family Bacteroidaceae; genus Minthosoma. The sequence goes on from JAFSKK010000022.1 coordinate 610, forward strand.
TGGCATACTCACTCACCTCCTCGTGCTCTTTGCACGAGGAGCCCCCCAACCCCCAAAGGAGGAGGGCTAACGCGATGAGGAAACCCTTCATGCCTCGAAAAGGGAGGGATGCGATGGTGCGCTTGATGTTTATGATGATAGTTTTCATTTCTATATCCGGGGTTGCGTGAGCCCTCCCCCTTTGGGGGCGGGGGCTATTTCAGATTCTTCAGCAAGCTGGTGATGGTCACCTGGTCTTCGATGATGCCGCGCAGGTCGGCAATGTTCACGCGCTCCTGCTTCATTGTGTCGCGGTAGCGGAGGGTGACGGTGTTGTCCTCCAGCGTCTGGTTGTCCACAGTCACACAGAAAGGTGTGCCGATGGCGTCCTGACGGCGGTAGCGCTTGCCAATCTGGTCCTTCTCCTCATACTTGCAGTTGAAGTGGAACTTGAGTCCATCGATGATTTCACGTGCCTTCTCTGGCAGGCCATCCTTCTTTGTGAGAGGGAACACCGCCAGTTTCACAGGAGCCAACGCAGCAGGCAGACGGAGCACCACGCGGGTGTCGCCACCTTCCAGTTTCTCCTCGCAGTAACTGTGACACATCACAGAGAGGAACATGCGGTCCACACCAATCGAAGTCTCGATGACGTAAGGCGTGTAACTGGTGTTGTCCTCTGGGTCGAAGTATTCAATCTTCTTGCCGCTATACTTGGCATGCTGTGAAAGGTCGAAATTCGTGCGGCTGTGAATGCCCTCCACCTCCTTGAAACCGAATGGCATCTTGAATTCCACATCGGTGGCAGCGTTGGCATAGTGAGCCAATTTGTCGTGGTCGTGGAAACGGTAGTTCTCCTCGCCAAAGCCCAGCGCCTGATGCCAAGCCATGCGGCGCTTCTTCCACTCCTCAAACCACTGGAGTTCCGTGCCAGGCTTCACGAAGAACTGCATCTCCATCTGCTCAAACTCCCTCATGCGGAAGATGAACTGACGCGCCACAATCTCGTTGCGGAACGCCTTACCAATCTGCGCAATGCCAAACGGCACCTTCATGCGGCCAGTCTTCTGCACGTTCAGGTAGTTCACGAAGATGCCCTGAGCCGTCTCAGGACGCAAGTAGATGGTCGATGCACCCTCAGCAGCAGCACCCATCTCCGTCTTGAACATCAGGTTGAACTGGCGCACATCCGTCCAGTTTCTCGTACCGCTGATGGGGCAGACAATCCCTTCGTCAAGGATAATCTGCTTCAAGCCCTCCAAGTCGATGCCACCCTCTGCGTTCATCACTTTCTGATAACGCTGGTGCAGGGCATCACGCTTCTGCTGCTCCTCCAATACGCGAGGTGAAGTGGCTCTGTATTGTGCTTCGTCGAAGGCGTCACCAAAGCGCTTATGTGCCTTAGCCACCTCCTTCTCAATTTTCTCGTCATACTTGGCAATCTGGTCCTCGATGAGCACATCCGCACGATAGCGCTTCTTCGAGTCGCGGTTGTCGATCAGAGGGTCGTTGAACGCATCCACGTGCCCTGAAGCCTTCCAGATGGTAGGATGCATGAAGATGGCAGAATCGATGCCCACGATGTTCTCGTGCAGCAGCACCATATACTGCCACCAGTATTGCTTGATATTGTTCTTCAGTTCCACACCGTTCTGACCGTAGTCATACACGGCGCCGAGTCCGTCATAAATCTCCGAAGATGGGAACACGAAACCGTACTCCTTGCAGTGGCTCACCACTTTCTTGAAAATGTCTTCTTGCTGTGCCATTCTATTGTTAAGTTTTTATTGTAATCCGTTTTGTTGGAGGAGGTTGAGTAGATCTTTCTTGCTGATGTTGCTACGATCTGCTTTGTCGTAGATGTAAAGCAGACTGAGCGTGTTTTCTTGTTCTTTGAGCAGAAAAGTAATGACTCTCGCACCTCCGCTCTTCCCTTTCGACTTGGAGGCAATAGCCATTCTTACTTTGCGAAGGCCATGCCCTAAGTCTGTTCCTATGAGTGGGTTCGTTTCTATCTGGTCAAGAAAAGCTTCATAGTCATCAACGAAGGATTGATAACGCTTCTTGAGAATCTTGGCCTCCCTTTGGAAAGTGGGCAGAACGACGATTTCTCTCATGACTGCCGAAGTTCGTTAAGAAAGTCTCTGGCAGGTCTTCCAAGCCCCATTTTCATCTCTTTCAATCCCGCATCAATACCAGCAAGAAGCTCCTCCTTGCTGATGTATTTCTCTTCTTCCTTTGTGGTGAACTGTGCTTTGAGTTTATTCATATACTTCCTCAGCTTCACCAACATCTCGTAGTTGTCCATTGTAAACAAGTCTGTCGCAATGGAATCGCGCATCTCTATTGCTGCTGTAGTCATAATTGTCGCTTTTTAATGTGCAAAGGTACGACTTTCTCCCTAAAAAGCTGTGATTTTGAGGGTAAAATAATGTGAATGAGTCGAAAAAGAGGGGTCTTTCTTGCTTTTTGTGCTATTCTATTATTCTTTCGCCCCCTTCACCAGATGTAGTTTACAGCTCAGCATCATGGTTCTTCCGAGCAAGTGGCAGTCGTAGGTGTAGCAATCGGTAGCGGTGTAGGTGGCGTAGGCATAGCGGCGAGTGTTGAGGAGGTTTTGGAGGGTGAGTTTCCACACGGCACGTTTTGTTTTGTATTGGGCAGAGGCACCGAGCAGGGAAGCGGATTTGTGTTGGGTGGCACTGAGTTGCTGGCGCACGATGTGGGTGTTGACCTTTACTTCAAGATTCTCAATGGGGTAGAGGGCGAAGTAGCCGATGGCTGTGACGGCATCGAGGGCATCGATGGTGCCGAGACGGCGTGTGTAGCCTTTGGAGTAGCGTCCTTCGCCTGTCAGTTGCATCCATGCAAAGGGATTGTAAGTGGCTTCGCCGCTGCAGGTGAAGCCATAGTTGTAGGAAGTGACGAGGAGGGATTGAGACACGGATTCGTTAGTTCCCCAATATCCGGAGGTCTTGAAGATGAGTTTGGTGTGGATGGGAATGTAGGATTTCGAGATGCTCAGGTCTGCTGTGGCGGAGCGGAAGTGGCTATGCTGTAGCAGAGAAGCGTTCGCCACATCGGTGCCGCTGACGGTTTGGGCGGTGAGTGTGTTTCGTTTGCCTTGGTTCCATGAGGCATTGGCGACGATGGTGAAGTATTGGTAAGGAATCTGGAACTTATAGTTGAGGTCGGTCGCCCATTTCTGCTGTTTTCCGATGATGCCCGATGCCGCTGATACGCTGCGGTAGGTGGTGTGGACAGGGGTGGTGAGCAGGTCGAGGATATCACCCACAGAGGTGGTGAATTGGCTGTTCAGACGCAGTTCCGATTCTCCACTGAAGGTGTAGCGGAAGGTGGCTGCAGGGTTGAGGCAGGGGAGTGAGTAGGCGCAGTGGGTGTAGTGCAGATGGAGCCAGCGCAACGTGGCGACCATGCTGATGTAGATGCGTTGGTCGGGCGAACGCCATTCGGTGTTGGGGTAGAAGGACGGGGTGATGTTCCAGCCACTTACGCGCTGTTTGGTTTCCACCATCTGATAATCAGCACGGAAGTCAAACGGGATGTTGATGCGCCACTGTGGGTTGATTTTCCATTGATAGGCAGTGCTGTGGCTGGTCAGAAGCGAGGTGCTTTGAGCATGTTCGGTGAGGTCATTCATGGTCAGCACAACGCTGGGCGAACGCTGGAGTTGCACGTTGGAGGTGAGGCTCCATTTCTGCCTGCCGATGCGCACTTTGGCTTGGAAGTTGTTGGCGATGTTGAGGGCGGTGGCGGAGCGGTGCTGGTGGTTGAGGGTGGTGATGACGGGGGAACTGTCGTCAGCAAAGGTGGAGACGGGGCAGGTGTTTTCCTCGAATTGTGCTTTCACTCGCAGGTTGTCGCAGAAGTAGTGGTTGGTGGCGTTGTCTTCATACTTCAGTTCGAGCATCGGGCGGTGAAGACGTGTCCACGGACGAGTTGTTTCAGTGATGGAAGTGTTCAGCCCTTCGCCCAAATAGATAGTTTGAGTGGAGAAACTGTTGCGGTTCTCCTCGTAGGTGTAGTTGATGTTGGCACGTACTTGACGGGTGGTGTCCAGTTTAAGGATGCCGTTCAGGCTTCCATAGCCATTGGTTTGGTGCCGATATTCACCCACAGGTGGCTGTCCACCGCCCCATTTCCCCAATTTGCTTGTTGCTAAGGAGGAAACGTTGCTGTTGCCAAAGTGGTCAATCATGTCGTAGGAGCCGAAATCGCCGTGGTTGCTACCCTTGGCAGAGACTATCGTTTGGAAGTTGTCGGTGAACATCATGCCCGTCACACCTGCTGCATAGAGTGCTTTCTTCTCCATCCGACCTGCGCCGAAGATGGGTTCTCCGAAAGGTTTGAACTTCGCTTTCTTCGTCAGTTTGATGTTTAGGGCGACATTGGCGCTTTCCTCGTCGGCATCCATCTTCTTCTCCTTGTGATGGCGCAGCACCTGCACTTGGCTGGTGTATTCGGCAGGAATGTTTTTGGTGGCGAGATTGTACCTGCCGTCCAGCATGTCGAGCCCTTCGATGTAGAACTTGCTGATGGGGCGACCCATGTAGCGGATGGCTCCCGTGCCCGACACTTCGATGCCTGGCAACCGTTTCAGCCCATCCTCCAAGGTTACGTCGCCTTTGCCCAAGAAGGAGGCGAGGTTGTAGGACAGCGTGTCGCCCATCAGCTGCAAGGATGGTGCTTTCACTTTCACCTCACGCAGGGTGATGGTGCGGGGGATGAGAATAACGTCTTGTGATTGTTTCCCCTTGTGTTCCTTCAAGAAGATTTCCTCCCTCTCGTATGCCACGTGGGAGAAGATGAGCGTGACCTCTTCCTTCCACTCGAAGCGGAGGGTGTACCGCCCCTGTTGGTCGGTGGTCGTATAGGCAAGCGAACGCCCACCTCGTTCTGTTTTGACAATCACGTCGGCAACGGGTTGGTTATGCAGATTCTTCACGGTGCCTGTCACTTCGCAGGTCTGACACCATGCTGTTGCTGTGGACAGGAGGAGAATGAAGAGGATGAGGAACGTTTTCATGTGTGGAGTCGGTTTTGAAGGTGATGAAAAGAAATCGGTGGCTTTCACAAGTGACCGATTTTGTGGTATACCGTTGTTTAACTAATCTTGAATTACGATGCCTCTTGAGGGGCAGCGTCGTAGTCTCTAAACCGACGTCCCCGATGTCGGTTAACCGATGTCCCCGATGTCGGTCGACCGATGTCCCCGACGTTGGTTTAGAGGTTGTGGAAGAGCCTCAGGGGTGGTTGTGGAAGTGCATCGGTGGAGGCAGTTCCGTGACTGGTGGAGGGGGTGCTCTTCCGAGGCTATTTCAGCTCCAGCGGTTGATAGTAGCGAACATTGTCTTTGTGGGGAGAGTAGATGCCGTTGTAGTACTCCACCCAGTCGGTGGGTCCCCACATGTAGGATTGCACTTGAATGTTATCGCCGGCCGACAGCCAATAGTGCGGATCCTGCACGAAACGGGGGTTGCAGAAGAGTCCGTTGCGGAACTTCACGTATTTGTCGTGTGGCATCTTCACGTGGTCGGGTTTGGGTGTGTAGGTGATGGGGTAGTGCTCCGTCACCAGTGCGTTGAGCTCGAAGTGGTGGATGCCTTCGCTGTCGTCAGCCTTGACAATCAATCCCGGGCAACCATGCAGTTTCCAGGGCCCTGCGGTGGAGGGCACTTCGTCGGTGTAGAACACCGTCCATGTTCTGCCGCCAAACTCTCCCACCGCTTTCTGGCAGGGATAGGTGGCGATGGTGGCGGTGTCATCCTTCAATGCCCACCGAATGGTGTTCATCGGCTCCGTAATTTCGTAAGGCTTGGGCACAATTCCCTCGCGGGTGGTCATCTGACCTTCTGGAAGATTGGTGTAAACGCATTCGGGCATCATGTTGACGCAATGCGACCATAGGCCGTGCAGCGTCTCTTCCTGGCGGTGATGGTGAATGAAGTAGTCGTACCAATAATACTCCATCATACGGTTCACCTTTGTGCCCACCTGCACGGCGAGACGCACGGTGTCGGTGATGGCCTCGCCTGTCTTGCCCATGCGGGTGTTGCAGGCATAGTCGTACACAATCGTGAACTGGGAAACGTCCACACTGTCTTTCGTTTGGCTGAAGCCACAGAGGGCAGCCATCCCTGTGAGCAGGGACAGAAAAAGTCTTTTCATGTTGTTGGAATTTTAGGGCGAAGTGTCAGGGAGAAGGCTCCCGACACTTCACCACGGGGTTATTGTTTTTTTATTGGAGGCGGAAGGTGACAGGTATGGTGAAGCGTGTGCGCACAGCCTTGCCCTTGATTTTTCCGGGTGTAAACTTTCCCATCATGCGGCACACCCGGAGGGCTTCGTCGTGGCAGGCCTTTTGGGCGGTCTCAAACTCCGACATCGTGATGTAGTCGCGGTCTTGTGGCTTTCCTGTGGCTTGCACGTTCCGCTTGATGAGTTTCCTGTGGTCGGTCGCTTCTTTGAGAACCTTGAATTGAGTGCATCTGCCATCTTTCTCCACAACGAACTGCACCATGACACGGCCTTCCACTCCGCAGTCTTCTGCCACTTGGGGATAGTGGAGGTTCTGGATGAAGTGCTGCATCAGCGCATCCAGCCCATCGGAATAGACAGGATTCTCCTCCACGACATCGTAGATGGGGTCGTCGTCTGCGGCGAAGAGGGTATGGAATTTGGAGGAGTTGGAACTGATGACCGCCGAGGCGATGACTGCCCCACCGAGCAGGAAGATGATACCAGCAACAGCGGCAGCCTTGGCGGTGAAGGACTTTAGCCTCCGATGGGGGGCGATGGTCTCTTTCTCAAACTTTGCCCATTCTTGGTTGATGTCGGGCATTCCTATTTTCTTGTCAAGTTCTTGAGTAGTCATGATGATGCGGTTTTAAAGATGGAACGGATTTTAGATAATGAATGCGTGATGTGCTTGTTGACGGCCGATGGGCTGATGCCTAATGTTTGTGCCGTCTCCGTGTAGGTCATGTCTTCATCGTAGTGGAGGGCGAGAATGCGCTTGTCCTGCTCGGTGAGGTGTTCGTCGATGACTCGTGCCAGTTCGTCCAAGAGTTCTTGCCGCTCATGCTCCTGCTGCGTGTGCTGTTCGGCTTGCAGCTCTGCTTCGATGGCGGCGTTTTGTTGATGTGTGCGGAGGATGTTGAGGCAGTGGTTTTTCACCGCTGCCATCAGGTAGCCTGTGACGGTGTCCTCCTCGAGGGGCGGTTTTCGATGCCATAGTCGCGTGAACACTTGGCTCACAGCATCGCGGGCATCTTCTTGGCAAAGGTCTTGAGAGCGTTGCCATGCGTCTTTTGCCAACAGTGAGTAGGCAAATCGATACATTTGCTGATAGTTGCTCTTGTACACCTGCTCAAATGTCTTTTTGTCGTAACTGATCATGTTTCTTATTTACTTTTGTAGAGGTTCTTTACACGTAAGACACGCGAAAAAGCAAATCAAATACCCCTAAGTGCGATTTTTTTTGCAAAATAAAAGAAAAAAGCTAACTTTGTCGCCGAAAAGGAAAGAGAAAATGGAAAAGACTTATAAAAAGGAAACGATGGAGGCCGTGGAACTGCTGAAAAGGCTGATTGCCACGCCCAGTGTGAGTCGTGACGAGACGGCTGCGGCAGATGTGCTGGAGGCATACATGAAGGAGAAAGGGCTGAACCCGCAGCGTCACGGCAATAACGTGTGGTGCCAGCCCATGTGCTGGGCGGATTCTTCCCATGCGGAGAAGGCTAAGCCTGTCATTCTGCTGAATGCACATATCGACACGGTGAAGCCTGTGGCAGGATGGGTGCATGACCCCTTCACCCCAACGCTGGAAGGGGACAAATTCTATGGTTTGGGAAGCAATGACTGTGGCGGAGGTTTGATGGCTCTTTTACAGACATTTCTACTGCTGAAGGGCGAGACGAAAGCATATAACCTTATTTATTTAGCGAGTTGTGAAGAAGAGGTAAGCGGTAAGAATGGCATTGAGTCTGTCCTTCCGCTGCTGCCTAAGATAGACTTTGCCATCGTGGGTGAACCCACAGGCATGCAGCCAGCCATTGCCGAGAAGGGACTGATGGTGATTGATGCAACTGCTCACGGAAAGGCGGGTCATGCGGCTCGCAACGAGGGTGACAATGCTATCTATCATGCCATGAAAGACATCCAATGGTTGTCGGAGTGGCAGTTCCCGAAACAGACGGAACTGCTGGGGCCTGTGAAGAATACGGTCACCATCGTCAATGCGGGCACGCAGCACAATGTTATCCCCGACACGTGCACCTTCACCATCGACGTGCGCTCAAATGAGTGCTATACGAACGAGGAAATCTTTGCCTTCTTCCAGGAGCACCTCACCTCGGAACTCCATGCGCGTTCTTTCCGCCTTTCTTCCTCCAAGATAGACGAGTCGCATCCCTTTGTGCAGGCCTGCATCAAGGAAGGTCTCAAACCTTTCGGCTCTCCCACCTTGAGCGACCAAGCCCTCATGCGCTTCCCTTCCCTCAAACTGGGTCCAGGCGACTCCTCACGTTCCCACACGGCTGATGAGTACATAAAAATCAGCGAGATAGACGATGCCATCTCGCTGTATGTGAAGTTGCTATCCTCACTATAAGTTACTGTTGTTTCATCCCCTTTCTTCCACCCATCTTCTGAAAAAAGGGTCTTCTATTTCGTATCGGTTCGTCTTGATGACATAGCCTTGCTTCATCAGTTTCTTGAGAATGCTAAAAGTGGTGCTGGTGGGTGTGGTGCGGTCGGCAAGGGGATTGGTGCCGTTGGGTTTGCTCAGTTCTTGTAGCACATGGCGGTCGGACTTGTTGAAGTTGAGCCAAAGTCGTTCGAAATCAAGGTCATGGAGTATGACAAGCCTTTCGACGGCTTTGGAGATGATGTCTGTTGATTCGTGTTCGTAGTTGACCAAATCCCACACTTGGGCAGCAATTTGTTGGGTGTAGTAGGGGTGGCAGTCGGTGAAGGCAAGAATGTCTTCTGCTAAATCGTCGTTTAGCCGTTCTGCAACATATTGTTTGAAGTCTTCATAGGGAATCTTTGCCAATCGCATCAGTTGTCCGAAATGGTAAAAGGGCGATTTTTTCTTTTCGAAGATGCTTTCCATCATTGATTCTTGGCTGCCCAAGAAAATATAGTTGATGTGCTGGTGCGTCTGCATAATGGAGCGTAGTTGTTTGTCGAATCCTTTGGCAATATTCGTCACTTCTTGAAACTCATCCAGCACGACAATGAGGCGATTCTCCGCTGTGCTTACCTTTTGCAGAAGTTCCATCGCATCCTCCAGCATGACATCGGTGTTCATGGATGGGTTGAACGAAACATCCACCGCTCCATTCATTGGGTTGGTGGAGATGGTGGGCACAATACGGAAGTGCGTCATCAGATGCTTGAGCCTTTCTCCTGGGTAAAGTCTGAAAAGGGCACTCATCAATCGGATGGTGAAATTCTGAACGCTTGTCACATTCTGCATGTTGATGATGATGTGTTTACGTTCAGTTCTTTTGAGCGCTTTGTTCACAAGGCTTGACTTGCCAAAGCGTCGAGGACTAATTAGCACAAGATGATTTTCACTCCGTAGAATCTGCTCCACGTATTGAAGCTCTTTGCTTCTGTCGGTAAAGTACTTCCCGTCTACGATAGTGCCGAATTTGAAAGGATTTTCCATATTGCGATTTTTTTCGTTGCGAAAATTTTCGCAAAGGTATATAAAAGGTTTTGAACAAGCAAGAAATCAGACGGTTTTTCTTTCATGTGGCAAAAAAATCAGCGAGATAGACGATGCTATCTCGCTGTATGTGAAGTTGCTGAATTCATTCTTGTTTAGTGGGTGACGAATAGGCTGGCAATCTTGTTGAGGACGGGTGTTGAGTCAGTTACACGTTCCAATATCTGGTAATCGATGCGGTAGCCTGACAATTCTACCTCCACGGCAATGTAGTTCTTGGAAAGCCATGTGAACGTGTGCTCTTTACCGTCTGTCTTGAACGTTTTCTTACCCGTAGATTCAAATGTGTTGATAACACCCGTGCCTGTTATGCTATTTGTGGCGATGGTATGAGTGGGGGTGAAGATGGTGTATAACCAAAATGTATTCCCTTGTTGTTCGGCCTTCTGGCGGAGAATTTTTAGATCCTTCTTTGTATGGGTCAGGTCATCCATCATGCCAATGTATCTCCATGTGCCGATGAGGGGATTCTTGGGGTCTGAAGCATTGTTAGACATGAGCGCATCAAGAATCAGTTTGGCATTCGCGGAATACTTACCCGACTCATAATATTCTGTACACCAACTGTTGTGTGGAAAGTATACGTGCCCTTCTCTCGTACTCCACCATTTCAGTGTGAAGTGGTCGGCGTTGCTGTCAAAAACACGTGTGGCAATGGCATCTTCGGCATCAGGATCTTCGCCTGTAAAGGAGAGAACTGTCTTGTCGTTAGATAGTAAGGAGAAACTCTGGTCGTTTACATTCAAAGTGAGTGTCACGCTGTCTGTGCAGATCTTGTATTGGTCATACGGTTCTTTGATGATGATGTTATATTTGTCCAGCAATGCCACAAGTTTGTATATTCCACGAGGATTCTCGCGGGCATTGGGGTCGGTCTCTCTGTATTTCTGTACAACCTGAGGCTGAAGTGCCTCGTCTGTCATTTCCTCCATCTGTTGCATGGGCTTCTCTTGTGGGTGTCGCTGGGCAAGTTGGCTGATGATAAATTCATAGTAGGGGGTTCTGTCATTATCGCGCTGCCAGACCTCATACGTGCCCTTGTGGTTCTTGTAGCAGAAAAGGTCATCGCCCTCCCATTGTGTGGGATAACTTCTGTTGTCAATGTGTAGTTCCTTTTTACCGATTGCAGAACAGGGGTAGACATTACCAGCAAAAGCTCTTATAGAGTTCCAATACTCCAGTTTCAGTATTTGGTTGTTTGCTATCACCATGCGTGCGAGCATTTTTTCGTTCTTCTCAGGATTCTTCATTATTTCTTTCGCCCTGTCTTCGCTGTTCGTGTGGCCGATCATGACCCATCGTCCTCCGAAGGGGTGACGGTTATCTGTGAATACAGTATTGCGAAGTAGTTCCAAGATGTTCTTGGCATGGGGTGATGTGCGGTTCAGTTCGTATTTCTCGTCCACCCATCCGTTTTCAGGAAAATAGCGGTGATTCTTAGTTCGGCTCCACCACCGGAGGTGAAACTGTTGCCCGTCACATTGGTATATTTGTGCTCCACGGCCGTCTTCTCCTTGGGGGTCTGTGCCTGTATAGTTGAAGACTCTGGGGTCGTTGATGATGAAACGGAATTCTAAGGTCTGTTCGCTTCGTGCATGTATGGCAAAAGTGACGGTGCTTCTGTCGTCGCAGATTTTGTATTGGTCAAAGGGAGCATTGATCTCCTTATTTCCCCTGCCTTTCAGTTTTGTCATCTTATACAGGCCACGTGGATTGACAGCGGCCTTATCCTGTCCCCAAAAGGTAAGTGGAAGCATTGCCAATACAGCGGTTGCTATGAGTTTGAGGTGAGTTGTCTTCATTGTGGATGTCGTTTAATGAGATGGTGTGTAAATTTCTTGCAAAGATATAAGAAAGAATCAGGAAAGACAAGGATTCAGTCTTTATTTCTCTTTCTGGCTGCTGCATCCAAATCCCAGTCGTCTATCGGCACGTCGGGCAGAAGGAGGGTTCGGTAGTGGGCGAGGAGTTCGTGAACGGTTGGCATGAGGGATTGGAGTTGGTCGTGGTTGTCGGCTCTCAATGCCACGCAGATGTTTTCGAAGGTCTTCTGTAACTGCTTGCAGGTGCTTGACCCATTGTCGGAGCTTCTGGCGTATTTGTCGCCTGAGAAAGAGTACCAGACAAAGTGGTAACTGGTTCCATCAAGCGTTGTGTAGTCGGGGTCGAACTGGGCAGAAGTGTAAACCGCCAGTTTGTGCAAGCATTGGATGGAGTCATAGATGGCTTCGTCCACTTTCATCTTGTGGGTGGTCATTGTCATCTTTTTGTGCTTCTTGCTTCCATCCCAATGTTGCTCCAGATACACCAATGCCGTGTCTTTGTAGCTGTAGGAAAAACCGTATGGAGGATAAAAAGAAGGTCTGGCAAGAAACATGTGACCGTATCGAGGATGAAGTGCGGTCATCTTGTCCATTTTCTTCTCGTATGGGCCGTATTTCCTTTCTCTTTTCTTTCGGGCTTTCTCAGATGTTTTGGCTCCGCTAACGGTTGGCTCGTAATAGCCTGTCCACCACCGCTTCGCCTTTTCGTTCCCTCCATATCGGAAGGCCTCGATAAAGGGTGTGTTAGTATCCTTCCCTTTCCAGTAGCGAGGCAAACCCGGGGCGGTGAGCAATCTGTCCGTCCTCATGATTTCGAGAGGTTGGGCAAAGGTGCTGGTGGCAATGAGCATCAGCAGGATGATGATGGCTGTCCTTTTCATGTTGGGGGATGTTTAGTGTATCACGTACTGGCTGGCGATTTTGTTGAAGAGTGGTGTTGAGTCGGTCACACGTTCCCATATTTGGTAATCGGTGCGGAATCCATCGACGTGGACTTCCATAGCGATGCAGTCTTTGCTGAGCCATGTGATGGCATACTCGTTGGGTCGCTGTTCCGTACCCATGAAGATTTTCTTCTTACCTTTGTACATGAAGAGTTCGATGGAACCGCCTCTACTGCCATTGCTGTACATGATGGCACGTTGGGGGTGGGGGGTGATGATGAGATGGCCGATGTTCTGTCCTTTGGCGGCATCCTCGCGGAGTTTTTTCAGTTCTTTCTTGACATTCCGCAGTTCGTCCATCATGCCGATGAACCGCCATGTGCCGATGAAGGGGTTCTGGGGGTGGGAAGCAGTGGGCGACATGAGCGCATCCAATATCTTCTTGGCGTTGTCGGAATATTTCCCTGATTCGTAATACTCTGTACACCAGTCGTTTTTAGGGAAGTAGATATGGTTAGAGTAGGTGCTCCACCATTTTTGTGTGAAGTGAGCAGCATTACTGTCGAAGATGCGAGTGGCGGTGGTGTCATTGGCATCGGGTTCTTCGCCTGTGTAGTTAAACACTTGTGAATCGTTCTTGCCCAAAGAGAAGTGGCTGCCTTGTGTCATGAACATCAGCGTTACGCTGTCCGTGCATATCTTATATTGGTCAAACGGCTCTTTGATGGGGTTGCCATACTTGTCGGTGAGCGTCATGAGTTTATACACTCCACGAGGGTTCTCTGTTTGCGCCATGCAGAAGGTGGGCATGAGGGCGATGGCTGCTGCGGCCACCAGGTGGGTAAAGGTAGTTTTCATTGTTGTGTGAGTTTTTTGTGGTTATGAAATTGATGTAAAGAGTCGAAGAAACAAGCCTTATTCGGGGTTGTCGGCCAAGCGCACCAGCCATCCTATCTTTGGGGTCATGGCTCCAGTGGCAGAATCCGTCTCTACGCCTACAAAGCCAGCCATGAGTTCCATATCCGTCTCGCTGATGGTATCTCCTTGCACGGGTTCCATGACGATGTGCTTGAAGTTGACACGTACACGTTCCGTCGGCATGTGGTGGCTCTTTGTGACATGATTGAGTGTCTTGCCGTCTTTGTCAGGAAAGAGCTTCAGCATCCAGCCGTCCAATTTCGTGGGTTCGTCAGAGCCGCAACCACCTCCGTAGAGTTCCTTCACGCGATGCTTTTTCACCATCCCTTTCCAGAACTTCTGGTTGGGATTTCCTTCAGCAGCATAGACAAATTCTTGCAAGATGGGTTCCAAACTCTGTATCCATTCGTTGAGGCCATATTGTTTTAAATGCCTGGTTTTGTCGAGTACGCGTTGCCAATCCTGAGGGGTTCCTGTCAATGTCACCGTTGGGATGCCGCATGACGCCGAAAATTCCCTATAGTTGAAATAGGCTTTGACACTCTCCATCAGCGTGATTTGTGAGGCGATGCGTTCTGCAAGGCTGGTGGTTGAGAAGTCGGCTATGAGTGTTGTGGCGATATTCCCTTTGGTATGTTTGTCGATTTGTGCGGCAAAGCCATTGAGCAGTTGCTCCCAATCGGCCTTGTTTGAGAGCACATCGTTCTTGGACTCAACCACCAAATCCATTTTGCCTGTGTGATAGACCAATTGGTCACGCAGTTCTTCTGGGTGTGCGTTGACGTATCGGGCAAATCCCTGACTGATGAGCATCCATACCATGTCGGGGGAGATGCACACAGGTCGGTGGTCGGAGTAAGAAAGGATCATGCATTGGAAGAAGATGTCTTTGTCCGTGGCAATCAGTTTGTCTTTAAGGAAACTGGCGGCCACAATCTTGTGTTTCTCTTGGGGAATCCCTTCATCTTTCAGCATCCATCCAGCCACTCTGTCACCGCTAAATGCACGGAAGTCCCGTTGGGGTGCAGGCAGGTTCTCGTCCACCACGAAGGTGATGCTTCCTTTAGAGCGTTTGACGACCTCGCAACTCTTCTCTTTCCGCTTCTGCCCTTTCATGACCTCTTTTTGTATCCGAGCCATATCTTCTTGTATGATTGAATCGATGGGAAACATCTTTCCAAGGTCGGGAGACGTGGGAAGCGGAAGTGGAAGCGTGTAGGCACGTGGTAATTGTTGATTAGGAACCATAGGCTGTGGCTGGGCATTGCCTTGGTTCTGACCGAAACAAAAGACTGACGAGAAAAGGCTGAAGATAGCCAGAAGTGTCATACGAATCGTCTTCATTGTACGAAAGTTTTTAATGAAACATTTTGTTGCTGCAAAGATAGACGTTCTTGCCCGACAGTGCCAAGAAAATGGGTTCACAATTCCTTCACAATTACTGTTGAGTATTCACAAATTGTTCACAAATTTCTTTTAAGTGGATGACATTCAGGTAGTTTATAAAGAAAGCACATAATTGTCCCAATCCTTTGCCGTGCCTTGGCCGTTGAATACTTTTTGTTGCATGCGGAGGCGGCTCTGCGAGATGGTGCTATTGCCTGTTGCCATCAGTTTGGCCATGTTGGAGGGTGAAACCTCAAGTTTGATGAGCAGGCAGATGTGGTATTCGGTTTCGGAGAGTTGGTAGAGGGAGAAAAGGTTGTCGCGGAAGGAAGGGAAGGACAGGAGCAGCCGTTCCTCGATGAGTTGCCAATCGGAAGTCTTCAAGACCTTATTATTATATATATGTGTGGTCAACAGGTGGCTCACTTCCTTGTCGTAGAACCGTTTGGCCGTAGGAACTGCCCGATTCTTCCGTCTGTGACGATGTGTCAGCAGCAGAGCCAACAGTGCCACCGCCACCATCATGGCAGCAAGGGCGATGCCCCATACGAGGTGTTCTTTCTGCTCATTTTCCGTTTGTAGTTTGCTATTTTCGCTGCTGAGTATCTGGTTCTTCACCTGTGTGTTGAGCCGCTGTACCCTTGCCATCATCTCTTTTCTCGAATATTCGTTGATGTGAAGGTCTTGGCTCATGGCCTTGATGGTCTCGATGTCTTCTGCGCTATATCGCATGCCCAGCGTGTCACCAATCTGTTCACAGTAGAAATGTGCCAGTTGCTGCATGTTGATAGCATCTTCTAACAGCCCGTTTCTCAGGTAGATATAGCCCATCTGAGCAAAGACTCGGCTTTTCAGCCGTGTGGTCACATGGATGCTGTCCTCCAGCAAGGCTTTCTGAAAGTAGATGAGGGCTTTCTCCCCGTTCTGCATGTCGGAGTTGGCACGCCCCACGTAGTAGTAGGCTTCGGGCAGATGCCCGCTCTTCGGGTGTGCCTTATAGTAACGGGCCACCTCACTGATGAGCGAGTCCGATGTATGCTTCACCATCGCTTTATCCGCCGCCTTCACGCAGAGCAGGTCGTAGTAGGCTCTGGTGTCCTCCTTCACTCCGTCTATCTGAGGGCGCAGAGTTTCCAACTGTTTTCTTGCACTGTCGGCATCCACTTCCGTCAGGCTGTCGATGTCCGCTAAAACAGCATCATACTGACGTCCTCTGCGAGTGCAGCAGGTCGTCAGTATGATGAGAAGTATGAGTGATAAGACGGTTCGTCTCATGCGGAAAAGACAGTTTTCATTCGATGAAATCGAGGCTTTTAGCCTTTCATGTCATTTTTCAAAGTGTCAGGTGGGTTCTTAGCGTTCAATCGTTTGTGCACGATCTGGACCTACGCTGACGATGGTGATAGGCGTTTCCAGTTCCTTCTCCAAGAAAGCGATATAGTCGGAGAATGCCTTGGGGAACTCTGCCTCGCTGGTCATCTTGGTGAGGTCGGTCTTCCAACCTGGCAACTCCGTATAGACAGGCTCAATAAGTCCGTCACTGATGTCGTAGGGGAAGTAGTCGATGACACTACCATCCTTCAGTTTGTAAGCGGTGCAAGCCTTGATGGTTTCGAAGTCGTCGAGCACATCGCTCTTCATCATGATGAGCTTCGTCACGCCGCTGACCATGATGGCATACTTCAATGCTACGAGGTCAATCCAGCCACAACGGCGTTCACGACCCGTCACAGCGCCATACTCATGACCGATGGCACGAATCTTGGCACCTGTTTCATCGAACAACTCTGTTGGGAATGGACCGGCACCCACGCGAGTGCAGTATGCCTTGATGATGCCGAACACATCGCCAATCTTATTAGGACCAACACCCAAGCCGATGCAGGCACCTGCACAGATGGTGTTGGACGACGTGACGAAGGGGTAAGAACCGAAGTCGATGTCGAGCATGGTGCCTTGAGCTCCTTCGCAGAGAACTGACTTGCCCTGCTTCAGCAGATTGTTGATTTCGTGCTCAGAGTCAACAAGCTGGAACTGCTTCAGGTATTCGATGCCTTCCATCCACTTTTTCTCCACTTCTGTGATGTCGTAGTCGGTGTAGTTGAGGCTCTTGAGAATCTCCTCGTGACGAGCCTTGTGCGCCGCATACTTCTCTTCAAAGTTGTCAAGAATGTCGCCTACACGCAGACCATTACGGCTGGTCTTGTCTGTGTAGGTGGGGCCAATGCCCTTACCTGTGGTGCCCACCTTGTTCTTCCCCTTGGCAGCCTCGTAGGCAGCATCGAGCAGACGGTGGGTCGGCATGATGAGGTGCGCTTTTTTAGAGATGTGTAGGCGGTTCTTCAGGTTGTGGCCGCTCTTCTCAAGGTCTTTCGCCTCGTCCATGAAGAGGTCGGGTGCCAGCACCACGCCGTTACCGATAATGTTTACCTTGTCACCCTGAAAAATGCCCGATGGAATCGAGCGGAGCACATACTTTTCTCCCTCAAATTCGAGTGTGTGTCCAGCGTTAGGACCTCCTTGGAAACGGGCTACCACATCATAGCGTGGTGTCAGTACGTCCACCACCTTACCTTTACCTTCGTCTCCCCACTGAAGACCTAACAGTACATCTACTTTCATTGTTTTATTTGATTTTAGTTTTTAGTTATCTTTACTTGAACCATTCTGCCGCTTTAGCCAACTCCTCATTGATTCTGGCGAATCGTTTCTCCTCACGTGTCATGCTGGCCTCTTTCTCTTTGTCCATTTTCTTCTTCAGACGTGCCAGTTTGGCTTGGCAGATGTTGCAGAGACCATATATATAAGTGCTGCATCGCAGTTTCTTGAACCTGGGGGTCTTCACTTTCGATACCACCTGCTCAATTGATTTGTCCTGCAGATCCCATATTTTCTGGCATCCTGTACAGATGTAGTGGTGATGTGCCAGCCTGCCATAGGCACACTCATAAAGTGTTGCCCCATCCGTTTGATGGTTGTATAGCAATCCGCACTCCACCAACAGCGCCAAGGTGCTGTAGATGGTGCCACGACTGACGTGGAAATTCTCGGGCATCATGGTTAGAATCTGGTCGGCGCTGTAGTGGCCTTTCATCTGCATGACCACCTCCAGAATGGCGTACCGTTCGGGAGTTTTCCTCATGCCTTGTTCCGTCATGTAACGGGTGAGGATGTCTCGAGGAGTATCTGCCTTTATGCCTTCTGTCTTATCCTTTTTCATACCCAGATTGCCCATTATGGCGACAAATTTACGGCTTTTCTTTCGCTGCTACAAATAATCAGCCACTTTTTTGACTTTCCGAGCGTTATCTTCGCTCAGTGAGGCATAAATCTGTAGGGCTTTGAGGGCATACTTGTTGTCTAAGGATGCAGCGGCCTGATCCAAGAATTCTTCTTGCGCGTCAGGGCTGAGTTCGTACTTTCTCATCAGGTGGCACAAAGTTAGAAAACCGCAGGTTTGCAGCATTCTTTCTTCACGTGCCATCCATTCGTAGGCTTTTGTGCTGGCATACCGCAGTCGTTGCATGAGAAAGAGGCAGAACATCGTGGCGATTTCCTCCGTGTGGATGCTCTCTGCCCAGATGTCGCACACCTCTTCGTCGAATTCATCGGCAGGCATCAGCATGCAGGCGAGTATCTTGCATTCTCGTGTGCTTTCCTTCCACAGGGCTTGTGCTAATTCTCGTTGGGAGAGGTTCCTCTGAATGCAGTTTTCTGCGATTTCATCGGCAATGTTCCTCACTCTCGGCAGTTCCACACCCCAGTTCACGCGATAGTCTTCCGTCTGTCTCGCATGTGCCGAAGCCACCCCGTTCATGTTGGCATGCAACTCCTTCTTGATGTCGTTGATAATGTATTGTACCATAATTGTTTATCGCCTTCGTCCGCCGAAGGCGAAAAAATATCTATTCATTCACCAAAGGCAATACACTGTAGTCCTTGCTGTAGCGGAGCATTTGTTCGGCATAGCCTTCTGTGTAGGAGATGGTCACATCGGTGATGTTGCCTTGAGCGTCACGCACAGCGGTGTAAACAGGGTTGATGAAGCCTTTGTAGGGGGCGATGTTGAGTTTGGCGTAGCGGTCGAGGATTTCCTTGTGCAGTTCGGGGTCAATCTTCACACCATACGTCTCCACAAGTGCTTGGGCACCTTTGAAGTCGCCAGTTGACTTCACGCGTTGGATCTCGGCAAGCAGTTCTCCAAAAAGGCCACGCAGTTTCTCGTAGTCGTTGATCTTCACGTAGGTTTTGCCATCACGCTTCACCAGTTCCATCACGTTGTCCTTCTTGCCGTGTTCCAATGCCCAACGGGCAATCAAGGCGCGGTTGCGCATGTGCGCCTCTTCTATGTTGTTGCCGAGGTTGATGCGCACCAACTGAGTGAGCAGACCATTCTGCATCTGTGCGATATAGCTGGCTTTGTAGGCTTCAGCGTTGGGCACTAAACCGAGTTCCACCAGTTTGGGGTCGGCCAGATAATAGAGCGCGAAGAGGTCGGCACGTGTCTCTTCAATCGTGCTGCCGTATGCTTTGAGGCTGTCGCCATCCACACCTTCCAGCAGTTTCCCGCTACCATGACCCAGACATTCGTGCAGGTCGGTGTGTAAATCATCGGTCAAATCGCCATATTTCTCCACCAAGGCGATTTCTTCTTTGCCGTAAGCGAACTCTTGCAGCATGCCGTTGCCTTTAGCGGCTTGGTTGTAGGCATTGGTCAGGTTGCCGATGGTGACGGACTTCGAACCGTGTTCGGCACGAACCCAGTCGCTGTTGGGCAGGTTGATGCCGATGGCAGTGGAAGGATAGAGGTCGCCTGCGAGGATGGCGGCTTTGATGACTTTGGCCGTGATGCCCTTCACCTTTTCCTTCTTAAATTCAGGAGCGACAGGAGAGTGGTCCTCAAACCATTGTGCATTTTGGCTCAGGGTCTCCGTGCGCTTGGTGGCTTCAACATCTTTGAAGTTCACAATGCTTTCCCACGAGCATTTCAAGCCAAGCGGATCACCATAACACTCGATGAAACCGTTGACGAAGTCCACCAGCGGCTCTGTGTTTTCCACCCAGGCGATGGAGTATTCATCGAAGGTTTTCAGGTCGCCTGTTTCATAGTAAGAAACAAGCAGGTCGATGACCTTCTGCTGTTGCTCGTCCTCTGCGTAGGGGCGTGCCAGTTTCAGGTTCTCCACAATCTTCTTGATGGCGGCTCCGTAGAGTCCGTCGATAGTCCATTTCTTCTCGATGAAATCGCCGTTTTTTGTTTTGCAGAGGCGCGAGTTCATGCCATACATGACGGGGTGGAGAGAGTCACCCTCCGCTTTCTGCTTGGCATAGAAAGCTTCTGCTTCTTCCTGTGTCACGTTCTCGTAGTAGTTGCTGGCGCTGGTCTTCACCAGGTCGGCTCCTTCGGCCAGATTCACCCGCTTCTGCATCACGTTAGGGTTGAAGATGACATCGGCGATTTCATCGGAACAAACGGCGCAATCCTGTAGCCAACGACGCGTGAAACCGGGCACGAACTTCTCGCTTCCGTAGTGGTGATGGATGCCGTTGGAGAACCACACGCGTTTCAGGTATTCCTCCAATGCCTTGAAGTTCTGGCTCTGGCGGTCGCCTTGATAGTTCACATACACATCTTCCAGCATTTTGCGGATGCGCAGGTTGTATTTGCCGTTTTGGTCGAAGAGGATGTCGCGGCCGTAAAGCGCTGCCTCTTGCAGATAGTAGATGAAAGTCTTCTGCTTCAAGGTCAGGTTCTCGAATCCCTCCACTTTGTAGCGGAGCATCTGCAGGTCGGCAAAACGCTCGTTGTTGTACTCAAATTTCTTCTCCTTCTTGGGCGTGATATCCGCAGGAGTTGCTTGCTGATGGGCATCTGCGTGGTATGTCGCAGTTGCCAAAAGTGCTGAAATCATCATTGTTTTTAGGGTTGTCTTCATTGTATATGTTATTGATAATAAGTGCCGGAAATGTGTCGCACCGTCTTGCGTGAATGAGGAACAAGAAAAACCGCTTTTGCGAGCCTCTTTGTGTTACATTTGTAACACTGCGTGTGTAACAAGTGTTACATTTGGCGGAACTTTTCAGGGGTTGTTCCGGTAGCTTTTTTGAAGGCCGCGAAGAAGGACTGACGGTTCTTAAAGCCTACCAGCGCACCGATGTCGTCGATGGAGTAGGGGGCATATCGTTTGTCCTTCAGGTGGCGCTTGGCGTCAAGGATGCGATGGGTGTGCACGATGTGGGGGTAGGAGGTTCCGTACTCCTTGCGGAGGATGCGCGAAAGTTGGAAGACCGTCACGCCGATTAGTTCAGCCAGCTTGGCAGCCGAGAAGTCTGGATCGCAGTAGGCTTTGCCGCTGATGAGGATGCGGTCAATCTGCTCTTTGTGGTTGTTTTTTCCGTCCATTTCGCCTACAAAGGTAAACGTTTTCGGACAAATCCTGCCACTTTTTCAACTTTTTTAAGAAAATGATGATAAAAAGTTTGGTGAATCAAGGAAAGGATGTGAAAAAGTGTTACCTTTGTGCTTGTATTTGAATACTAACCTAATTAAGAATCCAAAACAGAATGAGAAAGAGATTATGGTCATTCCTTGCTGTCTGGCTAATGGCTGTAAGCATCATGTTTGCCCAAAATGTGGTGTCGGGCATAGTGTACGAAGCTGAGACAGGCGACCCTGTGATTGGTGCTTCCGTGGTTGTGAAGGAGGCTGCAGGTGTTGGTGCCGCCACCGACATTGATGGAAAATTCACTGTCAAGGACGTGCCTGTAGGGGGAAAGACGCTCGTTGTATCCTACATAGGTATGGAAACAAAGGAGGTGCCTCTCAAATCTTATGTGAAAATCTACATGGAGAGCACCTCTCGTACGCTTGACGAGCAGATTGTGGTGGCCTACGGCACACAGTCGAGGCACTCCTTCACGGGTGCAGCCACAACGGTGAAGGGCGAATCCATCAGGAAAATGCAGGTGTCGAGTGTGGAACGCGCATTCGAGGGTGCTGTGGCAGGTGTGCAACTGTCGTCGGCGTCCAACACGCCAGGTTCTGAAGCCTCCATCATCATCCGCGGTATTGGCTCTGTTTCATCAAGCCAGGAGCCTCTCATTGTGCTGGACGGTGTTCCCTACGAAGGTTCGCTCAACTCCATCAATCCGAAGGACATTGCCACGCTGACCGTGCTGAAAGATGCTGCCGCTAACTCCATGTATGGCGCACGTGGCGCGAATGGCGTTATCATGATCACCACGAAGAACGGCGGTCGTGGAAAGGCGCAGATTGACTTCGATGCCCGTTTGGGTGTGAACACCCGTGGTGTGGGCAACTACAACATCATCACCGACGATGGTCAGTGGTACAAGATGATGTGGGAGTCGTACCGCAACCTGCTTCAGGGATACTATGGAGAGGATGCCAATGCGATTGCATCGGAAAACCTGATACCGGATTTGGTGGGATACAATTCATTTGTAGGTGTGGCCGACAACGAACTGGTGGATGAAAACGGTCAACTCAACCCTGCTGCCAAGACCAGAAAATGGAGCGACAATTGGAGAAAAGACCCTTTCAAGTCTAAGTTGCGTCAAGAATATAACCTCTCCATCTCAGGTGGCAATGAAGATACGCAGGCCTATGCGTCAATCGGTTATCTGAATGACAAGGGCTATGTGGTCGGTTCGGGTTTTGACCGTTTTACCGGTCGAGTGAAGGTGGACCAGAAGGTGAACAAATGGATCAAGGTGGGCGGTAACATATCATACGCCCGCACAGACCAGAAGTTTTACGCTGACTATGAAGGTAGTGATTCCTACAACAACCTCTTCATGTTTTCACAACTCATCGCGCCTGTATATCCCATCTATTTCTATGACGAAGAGGGCAAGCGCGCTCTCAATGCGTCGGGTGGCATCTATGACTTCGGTGCGGAGTACGGTCGCACGTTTGGTGCTGAAACGAATCCCTATGCGGAGGCTGCGGCTGGAGAACACCAGGTGCTGAGGGATAATTTCTCCTCGCGCGGATATGCGGAATTCACATTGCCATACGGCTTCAAGGTGACTGCCAACATGGCGTATGACCTCTTCAACACCAATACGAACGACTTCTATACGCCTATCGGCGGAGACGCAGCAGCGGTGAATGGACGCGGAGAAAGATCATCGCAACGCTATCAGGCGTTCAATGCCAACTTGTTGATTGATTGGAACAAGACTTTTGGCAATCATGGCATTCATGTGCTGCTCGGCCATGAAAACAAGAAAGACCACAGTAAATATCTGGGCGGTGGAATGGCCAACTTCGTCAGCCCCTATAATTCGGAATTTGCCACAGCTGGCCAGTATGAATCTCTTACCAGCTACTCCACAGAATATGCGCTGGAAGGTGTCTTTGCCAAAGGCGAATACAACTACCTTGACCGCTACTACTTCACGGCCAGCATCCGACGCGACGGTAGTTCCCGCTTTGCCAAGGGCAACCGATGGGGTACTTTCTGGGCTGTTGGTGGCGCGTGGCGCATCAAGGAAGAGCCTTGGATGAAAGAAATCTCCGTGATTGATGATCTGAAACTGAAAGCCAGTTATGGTACACAGGGCAATGACAATGTGGGCTATGCGCACAACTACACAAATCTCTACAATGTGGGACGCACCCATGTGATTGGTGGTGAGCCAGCTGTGATGAAAGCGAACTATGGAAACCCAGACCTGACCTGGGAGAAAAGCCGTAACTTCAACATCGGTTTTGAGTCGAGTTTCCTCCGCCGATTCACTCTCGATTTCGACTTCTTCGTCAAGGAAACGCGCGATATGCTTTATTACTCTCCGCTGATGCCATCGGATGGTATGCCTGATGGAATCTATCGCAACGAGATGAATATGCGGAACACCGGCTTTGAGTTCACGCTTGGTGCCGACATCATCAAGACTAAGGACTTCAAATGGAACGTTTCGCTCAACGGCATGCACTACAAGAATAAACTGACCAAGTTGCCTGTTTCCAAGCGTGACAAGAGCATCTATCCAGATGGTTATCAAGCGGGAGACTATTGGAGAAGCGTGGGCGGCTCATTGTACGACTGGTATCTCTATGAGTATGTGGGCGTAGACCCGGAAACGGGTATGGTGCAGTATAACGCCTATGAGGAGATGACTCCTGAGGAATGGAATGGACTGTCAGAGGAAGAAAAGGCTGAATACGAAGACTACAATGCCAAGACGGGTGAAGCCCGCTACATTGTGAATAGTGAAGGATGGGCTGCAAAGCGCAGGATTGGAAAGAGTCCGTTCCCATCGTTTGTGGGCGGTTTGTCCACTTCGTTGGAGTGGAAGGGCATAGACTTCTCCATTCAGACTGCTTTCCAACTGGGCGGTTGGGTGTTGGATAACAACTATGCATCGCTGATGCAGCCAGGTGATAATGGTATGAACTTCCACAAGGACATGCTCAACCGTTGGACTCCTGAAAACACACAGACGAACATTCCTGCTTTGATGATGTGGGATACGGATTCTTACAGAATAGCGTACAATAGTGACTTCTTCCTGACAAAGGCCAGTTATTTCAGCCTGCGTAACATCACGCTGGGCTATACCTTCCCCAAGAAGCTGCTGAGTGCAGCTGGCATTGAAAAACTGCGTGTTTACTTTTCTGGTGACAATGTTTGGCTCCACTCTAAACGAAAGGGCTTCGATCCTCGTATGAATGATGGGGGAGCAGCTTTCGGTGGTTCTTCTGGTTTCGGGTATGCAGCCTTGAGTTCGTATTCGATAGGTGTCAACCTCTCTTTCTAAAAATGGTTAACTAATATAAAAGTCTTGGAAATATGAAAGTTGTAAAAAATATAGTTGCGGGAGTGGTGGCCACACTTGTCTTGGCCAGTTGTGGCACCGATTACCTTGACACAGAGAACAAGAGATATCTGGAGGAGACTGATGCGGCAACGTTGGCAGCTCAAGATCCAGGAGCATTTGTGAACGGAATGTGGGTGATGATGGTGAATGACCCACTTGGATTGGATCGTCACGATTGTTTTGGTTATATGTCCATTCTTCATGTGGCTGACCTGAATAGTGCAGACATGGTGATGGCGGGTTCGAGCCATTTCATCTATGACTATGAGATGGATAACAGAATGGCGTCATGGAATAGGACAGCATCACATTGGGGAACCCTTTATACGATGGTCAAATACGCAAATGATCTCATCAACCTCTTCCCCGAGGGTCCACAAACGGAAGAAGAAATGATTCTGGTGGGGCAGGCGCAGGCTGTGAGAGGATTGTCCTACATGATGCTCATCCAGTTATACCAGAATTATTTGGATGAAGATGGCAATGTCGCAAGTGACCGTCCGGGTGTGCCTCTCAAGTATGTGACTGCCGACGGCAAAACGCCAGAGGAGATGGATAAGGCTTTAGGCCGTAACACGGTGGGCGAAGTGTTCGCACAGATACAGACAGACCTCGAAAATGCTGTGCAGAACTTGACGGAAGCAGATTATGTGCGCACCTCAAAGAATAACATCGATGTTAATGTGGCTTATGGTTTGCTGGCTCGTTTCTATCTGCTGTCGCAGCAGTGGGAAGAAGCTGCCGAGGCCGCCCATGCCGCGCGTCAAGGCTATGAACCCATGGCTGCCGAACTGCTACACGATGGTTTCATGGATATCAAAAACGCTGAGTGGATGTGGGGCTTTGCAGAAAGCCAGGAGAACTCAGGTTATTCCGCATCGTTCTTCTCCCATGTCTCGAACTATGAGGCAGGTTATGCCGGCTTAAACTATGCACCCAGATGTATAGATGCGTCGCTCTATGACCAGATAGCTGATGATGATGAACGGAAAACACTCTTCAACGGTCCAGAAGGAGATGATACACAACCGACTGTAGCTGCGAGTGGAGAGTATGCGAGTTTGAAGTTTGGCTCTGACGGCAACATGACCGAAGACTATGTGTATATGCGCGCAGCTGAAATGTACCTGATTGAGGCGGAAGCATTGGCGCATTTGGGCAAGAATGCGGAAGCCGCTCAGGTGCTGGGTGAACTGATGGAATATCGTCAGCCATCATGGCACGAGGAGACAGTGACGGTGGAGGATGTCCTCTTGCAGCGTCGAATTGAGTTGTGGGGGGAAGGTTTCGCCTACTTTGACCTCAAACGCAACAACCTTGGATTTGTACGTGATTATGAAGGGACGAACCACATGGAAGGTTTCATCTTTGATCTGGAACCGCAATCGCCAGATTGGACTTACCAGAT
Organism: Bacteroidaceae bacterium; assembly: GCA_017448965.1. Lineage (GTDB taxonomy): Bacteria > Bacteroidota > Bacteroidia > Bacteroidales > Bacteroidaceae > Minthosoma. The sequence continues at coordinate 26,611 of JAFSKK010000022.1, forward strand.
TCCACAAAAGGAGATTCAAGAGAACACGCACATCTCTTGGGGTGAACAGAACGAGTGACATTCTTTTCTTGTGAATTCGACTTGTGAATTCGATAGAATGATTTCAATCATCGGTAGAGGTGGAGAAAGTCCGAATTTGGCACTTTCCCCACCTTTTTTCTTCATCCTCTCTTTATATATAATATGTGTAAGTCAATCAAAGAACGAAATCTGACGATTTTTTAAAAAAAAGTGTCTAAAAATTTTGCCAGTATCTGAAAAGTCCGTACCTTTGCACTCGCTTTCCGAAAGGGAGGCTCAAAAGCTCGATCTTTGACAGACTGCGAACATAAACAAGACAAGCAGCGCGCACTCATGTTCACATGTTGTGCGCACAAGCAGAAGTCATTCCTTTTACAAGAAGACGATAAACGAACAATGGAGCAGGAAAGCCTGGCCGGTCGGACAGATCACGGAATCCCCCACGGGGGTTCGGAGATGAAATACTTACAGTGAAGAGTTTGATCCTGGCTCAGGATGAACGCTAGCTACAGGCCTAACACATGCAAGTCGAGGGGCAGCATGGGAGAAGCTTGCTTTTCCCGATGGCGACCGGCGAATGGGTGAGTCACGCGTGTCCAACCTGCCTCCGGCCCGGGGATAGCCCTTGGAAATGAGGATTAAGACCCGATATGTGTCGCTTCCGCATGGCGGCGCCATGAAACGAGACCGGAGATGGGGACGCGTCGGATTAGCTGGACGGTGGGGCGACGGCCCACCGTGGCGACGATCCGCAGGGGTTCTGAGAGGAAGGTCCCCCACACTGGCACTGAGACACGGGCCAGACTCCTACGGGAGGCAGCAGTGAGGAATATTGGTCAATGGCCGAGAGGCTGAACCAGCCAAGTAGCGTGCAGGACGACGGCCCTACGGGTTGTAAACTGCTTTTGCGGGAGGATAAAGTGCGCCACGTGTGGCGCTTTGCAGGTATCCCGTGAATAAGGACCGGCTAATTCCGTGCCAGCAGCCGCGGTAATACGGAAGGTCCGGGCGTTATCCGGATTTATTGGGTTTAAAGGGAGCGCAGGCGGACTGTCAAGCGTGCCGTGAAATCGCGGGGCTCAACCCCGTCCAGCGGCGCGAACTGGCGGTCTTGGTTGCGGGAAGGGGAGGCGGAACTCGTGGTGTAGCGGTGAAATGCATAGATATCACGAAGAACTCCGATCGCGAAGGCAGCCTCCCGGCCCGTTAACGACGCTCATGCTCGAAGGCGCGGGTATCAAACAGGATTAGATACCCTGGTAGTCCGCGCGGTAAACGATGGACACTCGGGATTTGCCCGTTTTTTGGGTGAGTCCCCCAGCGAAAGCGTTAAGTGTCCCACCTGGGGAGTACGCCGGCAACGGTGAAACTCAAAGGAATTG
>JAFSKK010000023.1 GCA_017448965.1 Bacteroidaceae bacterium
AAAAAATCACTTACAAAATGTCAATTTCAAAGTTCCTATTATTGATGAAATCGGTTTTCAGAACTTACATTTGTTCCGTTTGTGGATGATTTCTCCAACAAAAAGTTAGACAATTTTTCTAATGACCGATTTGGGTTTAAGGCATCGGTATTTTTGATGTCGCCCTTATCCTTGACGCCACAAACCAATACGCGACCGGCATCCTCCAACTGGAAGAAATTCAGGCAAAGGGTATATTCCGTTTGAATAGAATCGAACAATTCTGGTAGTGTGGCTGCACCAACGAGCATCAAAGCCATTTTCTTGACGGGGAACGAATTGCGGATGGGATTGTGGAGCCTGTCAATGATGGTCTTCAATTGGGCACTAATTCCGTAGAAATACACAGGCGATGCTATCACAAGCATATCTGCTTGGCTCATCTTTTCATAGATAACCGCCATATCGTCCTTCTGCACACAAGCATAGTCTTTACTCTTGAAACAGGCGTTACAACCCTTGCAGGGACTGACCTTATAATCGTGTACAGACACGACCTCCACATGGTGTTTCTGCGAGGCACCTTTGACGAATGCTTCTACGAGCAAATCCGTATTGCCGCCCTTCCGAGGGCTTCCTGAGAGAATCAATATGTTCATATCTGCCTTGATATTATCATCAACCTCAATACTATTTTGCGACAAACGAACCTATCTCTATCAGATTTCCATCGGGATCGGCCACATAGCAGGTGCGCTGTCCCCAAGGCTCTGTGGTGGGAGGAAGAACGGAAGCGGCACCATTCGCGAGCGCATGCTGGTATTCCTTGTCGACATCAGAATATGTGGGCACGTCGAATGCCAATTCCATCGTACCATTGAACCCCTCGGGATATTGGAATTTCCGAGAGACCATTTGTTCGAAAGCGTCACGCGGGAAGAGGATGATACGCATGTCGCCCAGCGTCATCTCCACGTTGGGCTGGATGCCGTCCCAATCGGTGGTGAAACCGAATGTCTTCGTGTAGAAATCGACCGTCGCTTTGTTGTCGCGGGTGAAAAGCCCCACGGTGTTGAATTTGAATCTTTCTTTCATATCATTCATTGTTTTTTACTCCCGGCCAGTAACACCATGCAATAATGGCGGGAATGAGAGATGAGATAAATTGCAGCCATTTGAAATCATGGATGCAGCTAATGCCTCCAGCCAGGGCACGAAGGCTATAAAGCACAACGATGGTTATGATGGCTATGCGCGTCAGAGGCAAGCGACGGAGGTCACCTGTGGCAGAGAGGGCATAAAGTCCTGCCAGGGTGAAGGCGAGGACAAGACCGATGGTCAGGGCATACAGCATCCAGACTTGTCCAGCCACCATCTGATGCATGATTTCACGGATACCATAGGCCTCGAATGCCTCGTCCAGAGCGAACAGGCAGCCGACATGGCCAATGGCTATAAGGAAGTGGAGCACTGCTCCGAGTCGTAATCTGATACGATTTGTTTCCATTACGATTTGAAATCTAAAAGTTTCTTCACCTCACAACCTTTGTTCTCGTAATAAGCGAGCATCTCCGGCACCTTCTTCAGATCATAGCTGGTGACACAGTCAGAGAGAACATGTACCGTGAAGCCTGCTTTGGTCATGTTGAAACACATCGATTTCACACAGGCTGTAGCATCTGCTCCTGCTACGTAGAACTCATTGATGCAGTTTGCTGCGATGAAAGCAGAAAACGCCTCGCTTGTAAGGGCGTTGCTCTTCGTCTTCACGAAGATATTTTCCGAAACGACCTTCATCTCAGGCACCAGTTCCTCTCCCTTACTGCCAGGCTTGAACGTTCTCGTAGCAGCGGTGATGTTGTTATGCTTGATATACACGATGTGCATTCCCTCTGCTACAGCCCAGTCAATAGCGGCATTGATATTGCCGATGATGTCGCGGTAATGCTTGGTGATGTCGTTCTGGATGTCGATAACGACAAGTGCTTTGTTGTTCATTTTGTCCATATTTTACTCTTCTCCCAGATTCTTTTTCGCCTCGCCACAGTTCTCCCAGATGACGCCAACCTTCTTGCAGGTGTTTTTGTCTTGGCACTCGCCGCAAGTCTCGTAACCCTTGGCAGCCACACATTTATGCACCTCGCACATATGGCTACAAAAGTAGAACTTAACACCTTCCACACGACAACCCGTACAATTAATACTTTCTGGTGTAATCTGGTCGGTGTGGTTCATCTCACACCATTTCTGCGCAACTTCGACGCGCATCTTGTCGTCGTTCTTCATCGTGGCAATGCGAGCCTCGCAGGTCTCACAGTTGATGCCACAGCATGCAATCATTTTATTCATATTTTCCAGCGTTTCAGCATTGGGAAGAAACCACGCATCATTTGCTTGTACTCCTCCTTTGTCATAGGCTTGGGCATGTTCTTATTCACCTCATCAATAAATTGGGCGCAATGCTCAATCATCTCATCCATCGTGCACTCCTGCAAGAAGCGGCCGTCTTTTTAGCAGTATTGGCAGTAATCGAAATTGGTGCTACCATCCGCATTTGTGCCACAGTCCTCGATACGAGTCAAAGGCATACCACAACTCTGACAGAATTGAGGGAGTTGTCCCTCTTGGAATGCTTTCTCCTTCTGAGGGAAGGTGGCGTCGTATGCCTCGAATGCTTCGGGGTTTTCATCAGCCACGAAGTAACCCTTGGGAGGGCAATAGGTTCCCTCACGATTACCCCAATAGCCAGGAATCAATTCCTGGGCGAGGAAGTAAGGCACTTCGGCTTCACGAGGCTCTGCGTGGTAGTGAATCTTCATCTTGCATGCAAGGTCGAAGCCTGCATGCTTATAAAACTCGTAGTTTCCTTCCATCTGCAGAAGACCAATACCCATCTCCTTGGCCTTTTCTATCGCATATTTCAGCAATTGCAAGCCATAGCCCTTGCGCTTGTAATCTGGGTGAATGCTGATAGGTCCGAAAGTCCAGGAAGGGAACACCGTTCCATCGTCAAGCATAATCTCAGCCTTCGAGAACATCACATGGCCGATAATCTTACCATCCTCCTCCATCACAAAGTCCAACTCTGGGATGAAGTCGGGATTTGTTCTATACTGATTGAGCACGTAATGCTCTGTGCATCCAGGACGATAGACATTCCAAAATGCTTCACGCGTAAGGTTCTCCACCTCACGGAAATCTTTTGTTTGTTCTAATCTAATGTTCATTGTTTATCTTTGTTATTTTTATTTTCGCCACAAAAGTAACGCTTTCCTGAGAGTCCTGCAAATTCACTGCGTGCAAAATGCTATGCTCGGCATAGTTTAAACAAGCTTAACTCTGCCCTCGCTTAATCGCATTATTCATGACACTAAAACTCCACCCGGTAGGCAATATTGGGGAAAGTCAGCGAGGTGTACTTGTCCACCACCTTGTGGGTATGGATGTCGAAGGTCTGCCCATGGAATGTGCGCAGTTGCAGGTATTCAAGAATGAAATGATGGGCTGTGTGATGGCCGTTGAGGGTGTACTTCACAGAGAATGCATAGCCCACATTCATTTTCATTTGCCGGCTGTAGGGGTTGGCACCATCCTCAATGAGCGTCTTGTCAGGACGTTGGGCAATATCCTCGTAAGTGGTGCCTTTTGCCATCGGTGTGTAGCGGTCACCACCCATCAGCGTGAGGCGGCCGTTCAGTCCGAAGACATTTTTCTTAGAACATCCCACCATCCACTCCTTACCACCCAAAAGGTTGGTGATGTAACCACGGTCATGACGTGTGTGGTGCCACTGACCTTGGGCATCGCGATACTCCGATTTGAAGAGCGTGGCCGTGAACATACCGTAAAATCCATTTTTCAGATAGTGTTCCAGCGTGAGGTCGAGACCGTAGTTACGACCTGCACCCTTGTTCACCAACACCCTGTCTTGATAGAACTGGCGATGGTTGATGATGGAATAGGTCGTACCCTCTTCTACAGGCACATCAAAAATCCACTGCCAGTAAGGCTCGATCTTCAGCATCGCATTGTCACCGAGGCGTTGGGCAAAGGTAGCAGAGATGTGGTGTGAACGGGTCAGGCCAAGGTCTTTGTTGGGAGAGCCTGAAGTCTGAGACGAACCGTAAGCGGTCACAAAGTAGGTGTCAATCGACTCCTTGCGGCTGTTCAGCGCGTATGCCACAGACAGCGTGCTGGATGCAGAGGTTTTGTATTGCAGGCTCACACGGGGTTCAAGAAGCCACTGGTCATTCAGGTTGAACCACATCACATTGGCACCTGCCACCATGGAGAGCCGACGGTCCAGTTCCACCTTATGGTTCGTGTAGAAACGGGTAAGGCCTGTGTTGCCCTCCGAGTCATAGATGCGATACAGGGGACCGCCCACTTCCTGAATATAGTCCATCCAAGTACAGAAATCCATATGGCGATGTTCAAAGCCATTCTGCATGGTGTAGCGCGATGAGAACTTATGCTTGTGCTGTGAACTGACGATGAGGTTCCATGACACATTTCGTGCTGCCATGTTGGGCGTCTTGTGAAGCCGTTCATCATAATCATTCTGTTCCAGACGGGTGTAGGCACCCGTATAAGCCACACTCGATGTCAGCGTACCACCCGTACGGAAACGGTAGGTGTGGGTCAGACCGCTCGCCCAGTTCTTCTGGTGTGACCACGAATCGTTAGAGTCCCACAAGGTCTCCCAATCCGACACATCGGGCACCTCGTTCTCGTAGTTGTCAATCAGTCCCGTAAACCACAGGGCGAAGGTACCCGCCTTGGCAGTCGGGACATTGATCTTAAAACTCAAATCCTGATAGTCGAGCGTCTCCTTGTCCATGTTGATGGCATGCAGTTTCTTGGCAATCTCAAGGAAACTGTAGCGGTAGTTCACCAGATAGGAGGCCTTCGACTTCTTGCCCAATGGACCCTCGGATGCGAAATCCACACCCAACGTACCCACTTGAATGGCATGCTCATATTTGCAGTTATTACCCACACGCATCTTCATGTCGAACGCACCAGACAGGGCATTGCCGAACTCCGCAGGCATAGCACCTGTCATGAAGTCGCTATTCGCCAACACCGTACCATTAAGCGAAGTGAACACACCCCCACCCGCTTCGGTGATTTCGGCAAAGTGGTTCGGATTGTTCACCTCCACACCCTCCACACGCCACTGCAGCATCTGGGGCGAGTTACCATGAATACTGATACCATTCGTCGCACCACCTGCTGCCACACCGGCAAACATGGAAGCGGTACGGGCAGGGTCAGCCATACCACCAGCATAGCGGTTCGCCTCCTCCACACTGAACATACGGGCACCCACCTGCGCCATCTCGTTGAGCGGCATCTGCTTGTTCACACGTGGCTTGACCACCACCTCGCCCAGTTCTGATATGTTCTCACGCATGCGCAAGTTCAGCACCAATTCCTTACCGGAAGACACCAGTTGCTCCTTCAGCAACATCGGTTCATAACCCACATAAGTGGCACGGACAGAGTGACGTCCCACAGGCACATTCTCCACCACGAAATAACCGTCCATGTCAGTCACGGCACCCAACGTAATGCCATTCTCCACCTGAATGGTCACGCCAATCATCGGTTCTCCAGATGCCACATCGCAGACATGTCCTCTGACAACCTGCGTGGCTTGTGCCCTCATCATCGTGGGCATCAGAAACAACAACGCTATTGTTGTTCCTAAAAACATTCTTTTCATCATTTCTTTCACTTGATTAAACATTCATAATTCGACTGCAAAGGTACACGCTTCTGCCCGTATCACCTAATATCTGGGATATTCTGCATGGTTTTGGGATGAATGACAAAAAAAATCCGTACCTTTGTCGCTTGTATGAATAAGGGACGGAAAGAAACGATAACAACACGTATCATTAGCACCACGTTTATGGTGGCGGCATTGGCTGTGTTCAAGCCATTCGGACTTGACGCATGGCAATGGCAGGCATACGTTCACCTGCTGGTGTTATGGGTGTTGGGAATCATGAATTGCATGCTGACAGAAGGTGTGCTGAAATATGTCGTCAGGAAACCAAGATCCATCGAACGCGGAGTCAGCTACATCATCCGTCGCAACCTTTGGTTTCAAATCATCAACACACCACTGGTTGCGCTGCTCATCTGCCTCTATCGTCATTTTGTCATGAGTGATAAAGTAGAAAGCAACCAACTCTCATGGAGCAATTATTTTGAGTCCTTGATCATTATCGCCTTCTGTTCTTTTGCTATCGGATTATATTGGCGATTCAAGTTTCGCAGCCAATATCTGGCATCCGAACTGAGAGAAACAAGGCTATTGAACGAGCAATTACTGAAATCACAGGAATCAGCGAATGTCACACAACCTTCTTCATGCATCACACTCACAGGCACTACCAGTGAAACCCTCACACTTCCGGTTTCCGACCTGCTCTATGTTGAAGCGGTGGGCAACTATATGAAAGTGTTCTATCTGCACGAGGGTCAGGTGCACAACGACATGCTGCGTACCACTTCTAAACAAATGGAGGACAAGTTGCAGCCTTATCCCATGATTGTGCGTTGCCACCGTGCCTTCCTGGTCAACCTCGGACAGGTGGAGCAAATCGTCTCGAAGTCTGGCACGATGCAACTGCTCATCAAGCACAGTCACGAATTCATCCCTGTCTCACGCAGCAACATGGCACAAATCAAGGTGGCCATCAAAGCATGATTTCCCCTTCGAAGGAAATGGCGGCAGGACCTGTCATCAAGATGTGATTGTCGGTCTCGCTCCATTCGACGTGAAGGGTTCCACCATCCATCTTGATATCACTTTGCCGAGTGGCACGACCCGTAAGATGGGCTGCTACAGCAGTGGCACATGCACCCGTTCCACAAGCGAGGGTGATGCCTGAGCCACGTTCCCACACACGCATACGAATCACTCCATCTTCCAGCACCTGCGCAAACTCGATGTTGCAACGCTGGGGAAACACCGAATGATGTTCCAACAGGGGACCATAATATTCCAAGGGGAACTGCTCCACGTCTTCGTCGAGGAAGATGACGAAATGAGGATTGCCCATCGAGACGAAAGTGCCGCTGAAGGAACGTCCATCGACGGTGATGGCATAATCCTGCGCCCTTCCGCCCAACACACCGAACTGACGCGGTTCCTTGAGCACGGGCTCTCCCATATCCACTGTGACGGCCTCCACCTTGTTTTCTTCGTCCAGATGCAGTTGCAGCACCTTGATGCCCGAGAGTGTCTCGAGACGGATGGGGTTCTTGTCGGTCATGCCTTTGTCGTGGAGAAACTTCGCCACGCACCGGGTGCCGTTGCCACACATCATGGCTTCGGAACCGTCGTTGTTGAAGATACGCATGGAGAAGTCGGCATCGGGACGGGTGGGTGCACCAATGAGGATGAGCCCATCGCTGCCAATCCCGAAGTGGGGTTTGCTCCATGCAATAGATACCGCTGCCGGATCTTCTATATAATATAATAATGTGTTGACGTAGATGTAGTCGTTACCTGCACCATGCATTTTTGTGAAATGAATCAGCTGTTTCATACCTATTTGTTCCATTTTTGTTTAAATTGACGCACAAAGGTAAGCATAAATCCGCAATAATAAACCAAAAAGTCACAAAATACACCTGTATTATTGACATAAATCAATATGTAAGCACAAATATCGATTTTTCTTACATTTTGCTTTACTATTTAATGAGAAGTCTATACCTTTGCATCAAAATCAGAAAAGATATCAACATTATGACAAAGACTTACACATATTTTTCAATGGTTCCGACCAGCAATTTCCAGCAGCAGAATCAGAATAATCAGGTTCTGAATGCTTGCTGTGTGAATCTACCAGTCGGATGAACACATAAACACAAACAAAACAAGCAAAAAACAAACACAAACACAAAATAATCAATGAGGCTGGTTCAATATGAATCAGCCTCTTCTCTTTTAAAAACTCATTTTTTATTAACAACACAAAATCAAACACAATGAAAAAGATTGAAGCAATCATCCGCAAGACAAAGTTCGAGGATGTGAAAGAAGCATTGTTGCAGTCAGACATCGACTGGTTTGAGTACCACAACGTGCACGGCATCGGACAAAGCCGTGAGGAGCGCATCTATCGTGGCGTTCAGTACTCAACAGATGTGATTGAGCGCGTTGCGCTGACCATCGTGTGCCGTGACCAGTTCGTGGACCCAACAGTGAAGGTCATCCTGAGGGTGGCGCACACGGGCGAGATCGGCGACGGACGCATCTTCGTGAGCGACATGATAGACACATGGAGCATCCGCACAGGCGAGAACGGTGACACCGTATTGAGAGACAAGAAGTAAAAGTTTAGCAGTCACGTAAGACTCAAACAAGAATTAGTCACAACACAAACACAAAACACAACAATGAACGAAGTAGGAATTTCACTCGATACCGTATGGATGCTATTAGCAGCCATGTTGGTCTTCTGGATGCAACCAGGATTCGCCTTGTGTGAGGCGGGATTCACACGCAGTAAGAACTGTGCAAACATCTTGATGAAGAACTTTGTCGACTTCATGTTCGGCTCCCTGCTGTTCTTCTTCATCGGCTTCGGCATCATGTTCGGCAGCGATGTCCTTGGCGGTTTCATCGGCATACCAAACTGGGGCGACCTCTCTTTCTATTCGGGCGACCTGCCCGTGGAAGGTTTCCTGATTTTCGAAACCGTCTTCTGTGCCACCAGTGCCACCATCGTGAGCGGTGCTATGGCTGAACGTACGAAGTTCTCGATGTATCTCGTGTACAGCGCTTTCATCTCACTCATCATCTATCCCGTTGAGGGTCACTGGACTTGGGGCGGCGGTTGGCTTTGCAACGATGCTGCCGACTCGTTCATGATGACGACCTTCGGCGATGTGTTCCACGACTTTGCCGGTTCTGCCATCGTGCATAGTGTGGGCGGCGTGTTGGCATTGATTGGTGCCATCGCCCTCGGTCCCCGTCTGGGCAAGTACAGCAAGGACGGCAAGAGCCGTGCCATCCCGGGCCACAACCTCGCCTTGGCAGCCCTCGGCGTGTTCATCCTCTGGCTCGGTTGGTTCGGTTTCAACCCTGGCAGCCAGTTGGCAGCCTCTGGCGAAGTGAACCGCGTGGCCATCTCTCACGTGTTCCTGACCACGAACCTTGCAGCTGTGGCAGGTGGTGTTGCCACCATGTTCCTCACTTGGATCAAGTATGGTAAACCCTCCCTCTCTCTGACACTCAACGGCATCTTGGCCGGCCTCGTAGGTATCACTGCAGGTTGCGACCTCGTTTCTCCAATTGGAGCCGTCATCATCGGTCTCGTCTGCGGTATCGTGCTGGTCTTCGCCATTGAGTTCATCGACCACAAACTGCACATCGACGACCCTGTAGGCGCATCTTCCGTACACGGTGTCTGCGGTATTCTCGGTACCCTGATGACAGGTCTGCTCTCCACGAGCAACGGTGCTTTCTACGGAGGCGGTTGGGGCTTCTTCGGTGCTGAGTGCTTCGGCATCCTCGTCGTCGACCTTTGGGCAGCCGCATGTGGCCTGATCCTCTTCTACAGCATCAAGAAACTGCATGGACTCCGCGTGGACGCCCGCATTGAAGAAGAAGGTCTCGACATCTACGAACACGGAGAAAGCTGCTACAACTAAAGTTAATTGATGATTGACATTTCATAATTCATAATTTCTCATTTTTCAATAAACCCAAGTTATTAACTTCAAAAAGTATTTAGTCATGAAAAAGGTAATTAGATTGTTTTCCCTCACGGCTTTGTTGCTCTGTGGAGCAACAGCCGTAGAGGCACAAAAGACGAAAGTGGAAGCAACCATCGGAGCGGACGTGGTGAATCAATATATCTGGCGTGGACAAGATTTAGGACACACGGCATTCCAACCCACATTGGGCATCAGCTATAAAGGCCTTTCACTCTCTGCCTGGGGCAGCGTGGGATTGACCGATCCTGACGACACAAAGGAGTTTGACCTCACTCTTGGATACACCATCGGAGGTTTCAACATCGGTGTGACCGACTACTGGTTCAGCGAAGGGTTAGACCCCGAGAGTCGTTACTTCATGTATGAGGCTCATCGCACCAACCACCTTTTTGAAGCCAATGTTGGCTACGATTTTGGTTGGGCAAGCATTCAATGGTTCACCAACTTTGCAGGAAACGACGGTGTGACCAAGAAGGGCAAACGCGCTTACAGTTCCTACTTCGAGATAGCAGCGCCTTTCAAACTCGCCACATGTGACTGGACAGCCACAGCAGGAGCAGTTCCTTACTACACCACTGCCTATGGCACAACCGGTTTCGCCGTGACCAACCTCGCACTTCGCGCAACGAAGGAAATCAAGGTGACCGAATCGTTCAGCATTCCTATTTTCGGAGAAGTGGCAGCCAATCCATGCAGCCAAAAAGCTTATCTGGTCTTTGGATTAACTTTGCGTCCTTAATCCCCACCAGTATCCCCTCTCCTTCCCCAAGAGGGAGAGGGGAATTCTTTTTCTCCTGCATTTGTGTAGCAAAAAGAGTAAAAACAAATAAAATGATAAGAAAATTCAATATTTGTTTACAAAATGATTGCATATTAAATACAAAGTTTGTAATTTTGCAACCAAAATAAGGAAAACAAAAACAAACTGATTCTAACAGCGCAAGCATAAAAGCAAAAAGACATGTGCGGATTTGTAGGTATATTGAAGATGAAAGGCGACGCTCGACAGAAACGCGAGCAAGCGTTGAAGATGTCAGCAAAGATTCGGCATCGCGGTCCCGACTGGAGCGGAGTGTACAGCAGCGACAAGACTGTGCTGGCACATGAGCGCCTAGCCATTGTTGACCCGCTGTCGGGTGGGCAGCCATTGTATTCGGCTGATGGTAAGAAGGTGCTGGCTGTAAATGGCGAGATTTACAACCATCAGGAGATTCGACGTCGGTTCGCAGGTCAATATGAGTTCCAGACAGGTTCTGACTGTGAGGTCATATTAGCCTTATATGAGCGGCATGGAGCCGACTTTATCGACCAACTGAATGGCATCTTCTCGTTCGTTTTGTACGATGCTACAACTGACGACTACTTGGTGGCACGCGATCCCATCGGTGTTATACCTTTATATATAGGACACGACCAGGATGGAACCGTATATGTGGCAAGCGAACTGAAGGCTTTGGAAGGTCAGTGTGATGAGTACAAGCCCTTTCCTCCCGGACATTTCTGCACAAGCAAGCACGGTGGTCAGACAGAACGCTGGTATCAACGCGATTGGTTCAGCTATGATGATATGAAGTGGGCGACATCCGACCGCGAGGAGGCTGTGAAGATGGTGAAAGAGGCATTGATGGCAACTGTGAAACGCCAGTTGATGAGCGACGTGCCATACGGTGTGCTGCTGTCAGGCGGTTTGGACAGTTCGGTGGTGTCGGCCATTGCAAAGTTATATGCCGCCAAAAGAATTGAAACGAATGATGAACACGATGCGTGGTGGCCAAGACTACACTCGTTTGCAGTGGGTTTGAAAGGTGCCCCCGACCTATCAAAAGCACGTGAAGTGGCCGAACACATCGGCACTGTGCACCATGAGGTGAACTACACTATCCAGGAAGGTTTGGATGCCATCCGCGATGTGATCTACTATATTGAAACTTACGATGTGACGACTGTACGTGCCTCTACTCCTATGTATTTGTTGGCACGCGTCATCCGCAGCATGGGCATCAAGATGGTGCTGAGCGGCGAAGGAGCCGACGAGATTTTCGGAGGATACCTCTACTTCCACAAGGCTCCCAACGCGAAGGCCTTCCATGAGGAGACGGTGCGGAAACTGAAAAAACTCCACTTCTACGACTGCCTGAGAGCCAACAAATCGCTGATGGCATGGGGCATCGAAGGACGTGTACCCTTCCTCGACAAAGAATTCCTTGACGTTGCCATGCGTATCGACCCCGCACTGAAGATGTGTCCTGGAAAGACCATCGAAAAGGGCGTAGTGCGCGAAGGTTTTGCCGACATGTTGCCCGACAGCGTGGCATGGAGACAGAAGGAACAGTTCAGCGACGGTGTAGGCTACAGTTGGATTGACACGCTGAAGGACATCACCTCCAAACTGGTGAGCGACGAGCAGATGGCACATGCAGCAGAACGCTTCCCTATCAACCCGCCACTGAACAAGGAGGAATATTATTACCGCAGCATCTTCGAAGAGCACTTCCCCAGCGATTCGGCTGCACGAAGCGTAAACCAGGAAGCCTCGGTGGCATGTTCCACCGCCATCGCCCTCGAATGGGACGCTGCTTTCAAAAACATGAACGAACCCAGCGGACGAGCCGTGAAGGACGTGCATGAAAATGGAGAAAATGAAAAATGAAAAGTGAAAAATGAAAAATGAAAAATTGAAATTTAAAATATAATAATCACAAACACAAGGAGCATTATGAGCAAACTAAGATTTGACGTGGTGCAGGATGCTTTCAAGAAGAAAGCAGTGCCTGCTGAGAAAGTAACCGAACAGACATCGAAGTATTTCGGCGAATTAGTGTTCAACCGCGAGAAGATGCGCAAGTACCTCAGCAGCGATACGTATGAGGCACTCATTGACTGTATCGACAATGGTCATGCGCTGAATCGTGCCATTGCCAACGAAGTGGCCGACGGCATGAAGACTTGGGCAATGGAGCACGGCGTGACGCACATCACCCACTGGTTCCAGCCACTCACCGAAGGAACTGCCGAAAAGCATGACTCACTGATGGAGTATGACGGTAAGGGCGGTATGTTGGAAGAGTTTGATGGCAAGTCACTCATTCAGCAGGAACCTGATGCCAGTTCCTTCCCAAGCGGTGGCATCCGTGCCACTTTCGAGGCACGTGGCTACACGGCATGGGATCCCACTTCTCCTGTGTTCATTCAAGACGATACATTGTGTATCCCTACCGTATTCGTGTCTTACACAGGTGAGGCGCTCGACTACAAGACTCCGCTGAAGAAATCGCTGAAGGCTGTGAGCGACGCCGCTGTGCCTATCTGCCAGATGTTCGACCCCAAAGTGAAGAAGGTCTATTCTTATCTGGGTTGGGAGCAGGAGTATTTCCTCGTGGACGAAGACCTCTACGCTGCACGTCCTGACCTCATGCTGACAGGCCGCACATTGATGGGTCATGAATCGTCGAAGAACCAGCAGTTGGACGACCACTACTTCGGTGCCATCCCATCCCGTGTGATGGAGTTCATGAAGGACGTGGAAATCGCTGGCTACCGTCACGGCATTCCATTGAAGACCCGTCACAACGAGGTGGCACCCAACCAGTTTGAGTTGGCTCCTATTTATGGCGAAACCAACCTCTCGAACGACCAGAACCAGATGATGATGAACCTGATGAACCAGATTGCCCGCAAGCACGGATTTGTGCTCTTGTTGCATGAGAAGCCATTTGCTGGCATCAATGGTTCAGGTAAGCACAACAACTGGTCGCTCGGCACCGATACAGGCACTCTGTTGCTGGCTCCTGGTAAGGATGCGATGGGCAACCTGCAGTTCGTCACCTTCTTCGTGAACGTGCTGGTGGCCGTTCAGAAGCATGATGCCCTGCTGAAAGCCTCTATCGCTTCAGCCACCAACGCTCATCGTCTGGGTGCCAACGAAGCACCTCCAGCCATCATCTCGTCTTTCCTCGGACACACGATGACAAACGTGCTGCACAAGTTGCTCGAAGTGCCATCTGACACTCCTATCGAGATTGCTGGCAAGAAGGGCAAGTCACTGGGTCTGGTGGAAATTCCAGAAATCTTCATCGACAACACCGACCGCAACCGAACCAGCCCATTCGCCTTCACAGGTAACCGCTTTGAGTTCCGCGCTGTAGGTTCATGTGCTAACTGTGCAGGTGCGATGACCACCCTCAATGCTGCTGTGGCCGATCAGTTGACTGCATTCAAGGCTGCAGTAGACAAGGAAATGGCAGCAGGCAAGGCTATGAACATCGCCTTCATGGACGTGCTGAAACCACTCATCGCCAGCATCATCGACAAGGTTTGCTTCGATGGCAACGGATATGCCGACGAATGGAAGGCCGAGGCACAACGTCGCGGACTTGACACAGAAATCTGTGTGCCCAAGATGTTTGAGTCGTTCACCAAGCCTGAATCGGTGGAGATGTTCGCTCGCACAGGCGTCTATACGGAGGCTGAACTGAAAGCCCGCAACGAGGTGAAATGGGAGACCTACACGAAGAAAGTGCAGATTGAAGCACGTGTGATGGGACGTATGGCACAAAACCACATCATCCCTGCCGCACTTGCCTACAAGACTCGCCTGCTCAACATCGTCACACAACTGAAGAGCCTCTATCCTGATGACTTCGAGACGATGGCACAAACAGAACTGGCACTGCTCCAGCGTGTTACGAAACTCATCGAGGAGGTACGCACCAAGTGTGCCGCTATGGTGGATGCCCGCAAGGCTGCCAACAAGATTGAAGATGAGTACGAGAAGGCACTTGCCTACTACGACATCGCTGAATCACTCTTCGCCATCCGTCGCCCCATCGACAAACTCGAAGAAGTGGTCGACAACGACCTCTGGCCACTGCCGAAGTATCGCGAGCTTTTGTTTATTAACTGATATAAATTCTTCCAATACGGAAGGAGGGGCTGCATGCCGCATGGATGCAACCCCTCCTTTTTTGTTGTATGGAAATAAAAATGATTTACTTGATGATAAGCTTGTCGCTTCCTGCAGCCTTAAAACTCATATCAAGTCCTTTGACTGAATGAGTCAAGGCACCAAAGGAAATGAAATCCACACCAGCTTTGGCGTAAGGTATCATGGTGTCGAAAGTGATGCCACCTGAAGATTCGGTTTCGGCACGACCTGCCACCAGTTTAACAGCTTTGGCTGTGTCTTCAGGCGTGAAGTTGTCGAACATGATGCGGTCGCAACCCTCAGCAAGAGCTTCGTCCAGTTCCTTCCAGTTGCGCACCTCACACTCAATCTTCAAATCCTTATTGTGCTCCTTGCAATACTGCTTGGCACGTGAAATGGCGTTGTGAACACCTCCGCAGAAGTCGATGTGGTTGTCTTTCAGCAGAATCATATCGAAAAGTCCGATGCGATGGTTCATGCCACCACCTATTTTCACGGCTTCCTTTTCCAGCATACGCATACCAGGAGTGGTCTTGCGGGTGTCGAGCACACGAGTCTTGGTGCCCGCATCGATCAATGCCTGCTGATACTTGTGGGTCATGGTGGCGATACCACTCATGCGCTGGAGGATATTAAGCATGAGACGTTCTGTCTGCAGAAGGCTCTGTTCCTTGCCTTTGACAGACATAACAATGTCACCTGGCTTCACATGAGCACCATCCTCGATATACACTTCCACCTCCATCGTGGGGTCGAAACGGCGGAACACCTCTTTTGCAATCTCCACACCAGCAAAGATGCCTTCCTCCTTGATGAGAAGTTTGCTTTCGCCGTATGCATCAGCAGGGATGCAACAGAGCGTGGTGTGGTCACCGTCACCTATGTCTTCAGCAAAGGCGAGATCAATCAGACGGTCATTGAGTTCTTCTACGCTTAACATAATCGGAAGGTTTTTTATCGTTATCAAAATACCATGCAAGTCCCACTTTCACACCCACTTTGCTATACTCGGAAAACTTGTTGGTGGAAATGTCGTAGTAGAGGGATGGCTCGATGGTGAGATGGCGATTGAGGAAGAAGCAATAGCCAATCTCTGGAGTGAATTGAAGGTCGTTGAAGTTGGGTGCACCATGCAAATACTTCGCGCCAGCCTGCAAAAAGAGGCCGTTTTGTTCGATGAGATAGCGGCACTTCAACCCAGCATAGAGCGACTGCATGTCTTTGTTGTGGAAGTCGAATCCCACTTCTGAGATCAGCATCCATGCTTCTTCGAACATATAGCCGCCATTCACACCCAGATTGATGCCAAACTTGTCGTGCTTACTGTAGGAAAGACCCGCAGTATTAGTGGTAGCCGCCAGATAATACTTGCCTTTTTCAAACTGTGCAAATGCGCTGCCCATGCTGATGAAGGCAAGCACAAATGTAAAAACGATTTTCTTCATACGCTCATTTATCAATTAAGAATTATCAATTATGAATTGTGAATTATCAATTATGAATTATTTAACCCTTCTTTCTTATACAAAGCCCATCCCAACGCAGCACAAATGGCTGCATAGCCCAGAATGTGGGGCAGATACTGAATCCAGGTGTTCCATGTAACACCATTATATATATAGAATCCGAGACCTGCCGTGAAGAAGGCGATGGGTTGCCAGAGATATCGTTTCATGCGTTTTCGTCGAAAGGGTGAGAGGGTGATTATCGGGAGGAGACCAAATGCTTAACCCACAGGATATACCAGATGAGTACACCCAATGTGATGAGACCTCCCAAGATGTAAGCCACCCAGTTGTTGAGCTGGAATCCCTCTGGAGCAATCAGTATATAGGTGGAGCACACGATGGTCATCCACAGGGCTGGCACCAAGGCTATGAGGCAGGCGAATGGCTTTGTCCGTTCAGCCACACTGCGTTTGGTCAACCATACGGTGATGGCCCACAAGGTGAACACTGCCAAACTCTGGTTGAACCATGCGAAATAACGCCACAGAATGTCGAAGTTGATAAACATGAGCACGATGCTCAGGATAAAAATCGGCAACGAAAGAATCACACGCTTATAAATCTTATTCTGTTTATAATGCATGAAGTCGGCAACAATCAGACGGGCACTGCGGAAAGCTGTGTCGCCACTCGTGATCGGTGCGGCAACCACGCCCAGCACAGCCAGCACGGCACCTACCTTTCCGAGCCAACTGGAGCAAATGGCGTTCACCAAAACGGCTGGTGAAGGCTTGCCTGTCTCTGGATTCACCATCGCTGCCAACAACTTCTCATACGGCGTGTTTCCTGCCACATCCAAACTATCGGCAAACTTGATGGCCGCTGCTGCCCAGATCAATGCCACGATACCCTCCGTAATCATGGCGCCATAGAACACAGGGCGACCATACTTCTCATTCTGCAGACAACGTGCCATCATCGGACTCTGAGTGGCGTGGAAACCGCTCACCGCACCACATGCAATCGTGATGCACAGTCCTGGGAAGATGGGGATGCTGGAAGAGGGGTGATGATTGGAGAAGGCATCCGTGATTTCAGGCAGAGAACCTTCGTTGGCAAAAATGCCGTAACCAAGTCCCACAGCCATGATGAGGAGCGCCAAACCGAAGATGGGGTACACCTTGCCAATCAGTTTGTCTATCGGCAGCAAAGTGGCCAAGATGTAATAAGCGATGATGATGACCACCCAGAAGTATTTCGACCACAGGAAGCCATTGTCGGTCACCATACCATCCAAAATGTCAGCAGGCGTAGTGGCAAACACGGCACCCACCAGAATCATCAGCACCAGCGACATGACCCTCATCGTGACACGTGCCCCGCTGCCCAATTCGTCACCAATGATTTCAGGCAGGCTGGCACCGTTCTTGCGAATACTGATCATGCCCGACATATAGTCATGCACCGCACCACCAAAGATGCACCCCAACACTATCCACAGATAAGCACTGGGACCGAACAGGATGCCCTGAATGGCTCCAAAAATGGGACCCGTACCCGCAATGTTCAGAAATTGAATGAGAAAAACCTTCCATGTCGGCATCGGCATATAATCGACACCATCCTGAGAAGTAAAGCAAGGAGTCTTACGTTGCGAGTCGGCTCCAAAAACCTTATTGACGAATGCTCCATAGAAGACATAACCCAAAATCAGGAGCAACAAAGAAGCAATAAAAGTAACCATTTTTTATATAATTCTTGCAAATTGCCCACAAAAGTACGGAATAATACTTACCTTTGCAAAAAAATTAATGTTAATAATGACTAATGCACATTATATGTTGGCATTGTTGATGTTTTTGTTCACTCTGCCGACACAGCTTTATGCACAAGTAACAGCAAACGACACTCGTGGTGAATACCTTTACGAAAGGAAGCATCCCCTTCGTGAAACACGTGCCATCTGGCTCACTACCATCAAAGGACTCGACTGGCCACGCACCAAAGCCACTGATGCCGTCCGTCGCGAACGACAGAAGGAAGAACTCATCCGTCTGCTCGACAAATACCAACGAGCCAACATCAACACGGTCATCTTCCAGACACGTGTACGCGCCGCCATGCTCTACCCTTCCAAGATTGAGCCGTGGGAACTGAGCCTCACCGACCATCCCGGCATGAGTCCGGGGTATGACCCATTGGCATTCTGCATTGAAGAGTGTCACAAGCGAGGCATGGAACTCCACGCATGGGTAGTGTGCATCCCCATCGGCACGAACGAGCGGCAAAAGGGCTACGGCGCTACTTCCATCATCAAGAAACATCCAGAGCTGGTCAAAACGGGCAAGGGAGGCGAGATGTTCATGATTCCCAGCAAGCCCGAAACAGCCACCTACATCGCCAGCATTTGCCGCGAAATCGTAGAGAACTACGATGTGGACGGCATCTCGCTCGACTACATCCGCTATCCTGAGTCTTCTTTCAACTTTTCTGACGATGAGCTCTATCCGCGCTCGTCCAGTGTGTCGAAGGCCGATTGGAAACGCGCTAACATCACACGCATCGTCCGTGCTGTGCACGATGCCGTCAAACCCATCAAGCCGTGGGTCAAACTCAGCAGTTCGCCCGTTGGAAAGTATCGCAGCACCAAACGCTACAGTGCTGGTGGATGGAACTGCTATGACGGTGTCTATCAAGACCCCCAACTCTGGCTGAAGGAAAACTATCAGGACATGCTCTTCCCCATGATGTACTTCACGGGCAACAACTTCTACCCCTTCCTTTTCGACTGGCTTGAGAACTCCTACGGACACCCCGTCGTGCCAGGTCTTGGCATCTATTTTCTCGACCCGCGCGAAGGACGATGGAGTCTCAACGACGTGCGTGCCGAGATGCACACCGCCCGCAACAGCGGCATTGGTGGCATCGCCTTCTTCCGTGGCGAATTCTTCACCAACAACACCAGAGGCATCTACGACACCACTTGCGAAGAGTTCTTCCCCTATCCTGCCCTCCCTGCCCGCATGACCTGGATGGGCGACACCATCGCACCTACTGCCCCCACGCAGCTGACCTATCAAGAGGGGAAACTGCATTGGAAAGCCCCACAACTTCCAAAGGCTGGGGGCATCCTCTACAATGTCTATGGTTCCAACACCTATCCTGTTGATGTCACCCAAGCCGAAAACCTGCTGGCCACCAGTGTCCGCAGCACCGAATGGCAACTCAAAGGACGCGCCCTCAAGGTGCGCCACTATGCCATCACGGCGATGGATCGTCTCGGCAACGAAAGTCCTGCTCTCCAAGAGGTGAAGCAAACGTTCGAACTGCCTCAGCACATCAATGTGCCACGACTCATCAACCCCAAGGTGAACAATCATCCCTCCACCAACAAGAGAAAGAAAAAGAAGTGATTAATACAACTTTCGGAAGTTACCGCTTCGCTCAGGAGTTAAAGGAGTTATAGGAGTTAAAGCCTATACTCTGTCAACTGTGGAGAGGAGTTTTCACGCCAGCATTACATTCGACTTTAACTCCTCTAACTCCTTTAACTTCTTGAACTCCAAGAAAGTGGAGCTTGCGAGACTTCAATTATTAACTAAACACAAACATGAACATGAAAACAAGAAAGAGATTCCTTCCTTTGCTGATGGCGATGATGGCCATCGGCCATGTGTGCTACGCCCAAAGCGATTCCCTCTCCCTGCAAGAAGTGGTGGTGACAGGCACCCGCAATGCTGTGGACGTGCGTCATCTGCCCATGACGGTGACGGTCATCGGACGTGAGACGTTGACAGAGCAGCACCAAACCAATGTGTTGCCAACGGTGACGCAGCAGGTGCCCGGGCTCTTCGTCACCAGCCGTTCCATGATGGGTTATGGTGTGTCGACAGGACAGGCAGGCGGCATCAACATACGTGGTATCACTGGCGGTGCCGGACAGTTGCTCGTGCTCATCGACGGACATCCGCAGTATAACGGTGTGTATGGTCATCCTATCTCCGACAGTTATCAGACATTGATGGCAGAGCGTGTGGAAGTGTTGCGTGGCCCTGCATCCGTACTCTATGGAAGCAATGCAATGGGCGGCGTGCTGAACATCGTCACCCGCAATTCCATGCAGCGTGATGGTGTCACCACCCACATCAACCTGGGTGTAGGCAGTCATGGAGCCATCCAGACAGAAGCCTCCAACCAAGTGCGCAGCGGTAAGTTCTCATCCACCGTATCTGCACAATACGAACGTGCCGACAACCACCGTCCACGCATGGATTTCGAGCAGTGTGGCGGCTATGTGAAACTGGGGTACGACTTCACGCCCCATTGGAACGCCTATGTCGATGCCAACGTCATTCACTTCAACGCTTCCCATCCTGGCACCACATCTTCTCCCCTCTACGATGCCGACCAATGGATTACACGTGGGGTAGTTTCAGCGGCATTGGAAAATCACTACGACCGCACGAGCGGTGCCCTAAGTGTTTACAGCAACTTCGGACGCCACAAGATTGACGACGGCACCAACAACCCCCAGGAACCCACACAGCGCTACTTCCGTTCGAAGGATGCGCTCGCAGGTGTCTCTTGGTATCAGAGTGCCCAATTCTGGAAAGGCAACCGGCTGACCCTTGGTGTGGATTATCAGCACATCTATGGCAACGCCTACTACACCTCGAAGGCAACAGGCGAGACACTCGACACACCCAACAAGCAGAGCGGCAAGTCCTACCGCAACGAGATAGCAGGCTATGCAGATTTTCGTCAAGACCTGTTCTCCTGGCTCACCTTCGATGCAGGCATTCGTGTCGACCACCACAATGTATCGGGCACAGAATGGATTCCTCAAGCTGGTATCGTCATCCGTCCTGTCAGCACAGGCGAAATCAAACTGATGGCCAGCAAAGGTTTCCGCAACCCCACCATGCGCGAGATGTATCTCTACCCACCATCCAACGAAGAACTGGAGCCAGAACGCATCTGGAACTACGAACTCTCTTGGCACCACCGTTTGGGCGCATTCCACTATGGAGCGAACCTCTTCTATCTGAAGGGCGACAACATGATTCAAACCGTCAACCGCAAGAACGTAAACACGGGAGAGATCAAGAACTGCGGAGCAGAACTCGAAGCACAATACCGCCTCAACAGCCACTGGCAACTCACCACCAACCACTCGATGCTGCACATGAAGAACAAGGTCATTGCTGCCCCTGAATACAAGGGATTCCTGGGTGCCAACTTCCGTCAGCACCGATGGAACATCATTGCAGGCCTGCAGTACATCAACAGCCTCTACACCGCTATCGGCGACAACGAAACAAAGGAAAACTTCTGGTTGCTCAACACCACCGTCAACTACACCCTCAGCAAGCATGCAACCATTTGGGTGCGTGGCGAGAACCTGTTGGCACAAGAATACGAAATCAACCTCGGCTATCCTATGCCTCGTGCCACCTTCATGGGAGGTGCCAGCATTCGTTTCTGATGACAGAAGGTAAAGGAGTTAAAGAAGTAATTTTTAGAAGTTAAAGAAGTTAAAGGAGTTATAGGAGTTAAAGCCGATACTCTGTCAACTGTGGAGAGGAGTTTTCACGCCAGCATTACATTCGGCTTTAACTCCTTTAACTTCTTTAACTCCAAGAAAGTGGAGCTTGCGAACCTTAAATCACATAACACCAAAGGTGTTGAGCGCCAAACGAGCCTGGAAGCCCCCATCCCCCACAGGAGTTAAATCCACCATCGCATGAGAGCCATACTTCTCATGCAGCAGCAGGGCGAGGATGCCCATGTTCAGACGGAAATTGATTTCGAGACAAGGGTGAATGTGCCCGTCAGCCGTCTTCAGCATGTCGATGCCGACAGGGCCGTGATAGGCAGTTCGGGCGAGATGCTCCTGATGATAAGCGATGAGTTGTTGCAAAAGCGTGCCCGCAACGTCAATGCGCTGCAACAACTCTTCTTGGCTCTCCACATAATTGAAGCCGTATGCCCCATGCTCAGCCGCATGAAAGACAGAATAACCCAAGAACTCCACCACGTGGTCTTCATCGATGAAAAACTCCATCGCAAAATCAAGCACCTTATCCTCATAGAACCTGTCCACCACGAAACCACCCTGCGAAGACAGGAAACCCTGCAACCTCGCCTTGGTGCGCTCATCATCCTCATCCCCCACAAAGACCCCTCTTCCAGAAGAAGACCAGGGCGACTTGAATATCCTCGCATGCGACGCTTCCACAACCTCCAAACCGACATCGGGGACGTCGGTTGACCGACATCGGGGACATCGGTTGACCGACATCGGGGACATCGGTTCAGAGGCATTGAGTGCATCCCACGAGAGGCTGTTCCGTTCCACCCATCGCATCTCTTCGCCAAGCAGCCTTGGGTCATTGAGTTCGTCCAGCAATTCCCTGATATACCCGCAAGCGAACTCCCTCGAAGAAAGCCTCCTCACCTCCTCCAGCCACTCGTCCGAAGGCAACTGCTCCACAGGCACCCCCATCCGCTCATACCTCCTCTTCGTCGCAAGACTCCATCCCCACGGCCCTGCAAACCGCGTGTCCTCCCACACCTGCGCCAATGCCGCCAAATCCGCCTCCATCTGCTGGATGCGCTTCGGGGGCAGATACTGGCGCACATGAGCCGCCAGCGCCATATCGTTGGAACAATTAAAAATGCTTGGCAGTTTCATGGGGGCAAAGGTACGATTAAGTGAGCACAATACAAAGGGAAAAAGTATTTTTCACTTTTATTGTCGAACGCAAGTACCTTGCGCGGAGCGAACGGTACGATTAAGTGAGCACAAAAAGAAGATAAATAGCGTTTTTTCTTCTTTTTGTCGAGCGTGAGTACCTAAGACGGAGTCAAAGGTACAACATTTAAGTGGAAAGTGACCCAATATGAAGCGTGTCTTGCCCTGAAAAACGTTGTTTCTGATTCAACGTTTTTCAGGGCAAGACACGCTTCCGGTTAAAAAATTTCCATTTCGCACACAAATATTTTTTGCTTTTGTGCCCTTATTCTCACATTTTATTTGTAACTTTGTGACCCAAAGTGTAATATTGCAAATTGGTTTATGGCATAGAAGATACAATTTTAAGCCTACTCCAAATTGCCAAGAAAAAAGAATGGATTTACGAAATCATTAAATGGAACGAGACAGATGATGACAGAAGAACAAAAAAGACAAATCATAGACAGTGGCAAAGATTATTTCCGTACGATAATCATTCCCAATCATTTGAAAAATATGGAAAAACTCAAATTGAGTAACTTTTCCATCAATCCATTCCTTGTCAATTATCTGGCGTCATTTCTGTGTGGTGACACAAAACCTGAATCATTGGCCAAGGCTCTTTTATATCCAAGAATTCTCGGAACAAGCATCAATACCAGTTTTGGACAAAACGTTCAAATATTTGTTTCCCAAATGGCTGCTTCTGCTGGCTCCGCATCGGGAATAGATGGTATTGACATTGAATTCATTGATGCTATTGATGGGAGAAAGAAATACTGCCAATGCAAAGCTGGCCCTAACACCATCAATAGTCCAGATGTTGCTACAATCATGGGGCATTTTGGTCATCTACAGAACAAAGCCAGATTAGACAGGTTGCCCCTCCAGATTGATGACATGATTGTTGGTGTGTTATACGGAGAGCCCGAAGAGCTATCTGCCAATTATAGGAATATCGATAAAACATATCCTGTATATTGCGGAGCGGAATTCTGGGAACATGTAACGGGCGACAACAAATTTTATCATCGTTTGACAAAAGCCTTTGGAGAGGTTGTTGAAGAAGATGGTATAGATGCCAGGATACATCTGTCCGAGAAAATAAAAGAATTGGCAGAAGAAATTAGACAAAGGGGGGGGGTGTAAAGCAATGCCAACATTTTTATCTGCAACGAATTTAGCTGACCTCATGGGCACTTCACTTGCCACGGCACAAAAGTGGGGTGAAAGTGGTGTATATCCATATCATCGGAACGACAAGGGAAAGGAAGGCTTCTACATGGAGGAACTGACCGAGGTGCCTCCTGTGAAGAAAATGCTGGAAACACGTTGGGATGAAGAGTTCCATGTGGCTCCATTGCGCGACTTCACGTCTGTGGAACTCTTTGCCGGTGCGGGAGGTTTGGCATTGGGAATGCATATGGCTGGTTTCCGTCATGTGCTATTGAACGAGATGGATGCGATGGCATGCCGTACGCTCAAGAGGAATCATCCTGAATGGAATGTGCTGGAAGGTGACATCCATCAGGTGGATTTCACGCCGCTTCGGGGGCAAGTGGATTTTCTTTCTGGCGGTTTCCCGTGTCAGGCGTTCTCATATGCAGGAAAGAAAGGTGGATTGAATGATACCCGAGGGACGCTTTTTTTTGAAATGGCACGTGCCATACGTGAGATCCAGCCCAAGGTATTTATGGGCGAGAACGTGAAGGGGCTGCTGTCTCATGATGACGGGCATACGCTGGAAGTGATTCGCAATGCAATAGCAGAATTGGGATACACACTGGTGGAGCCACATGTGCTGAAAGCCATCATGTATCAGGTGCCTCAAAAGCGCGAACGCTTGATTCTCATTGCTATCCGCAACGACATATATCGCAGGGGAGCGCGTTTCCATTGGCCAGAACCTTATCGGCGTGTGATGACCTTGCGGGATGCTTTTTTCCGAGGTGAACTTTTCGACCATGATGTGCCAGCATCCGATGGTCAAACCTATCCAGCCAAGAAGGCTCGTGTGATGGCTATGGTGCCGGAAGGTGGCGATTGGCGTGACCTGCCTGTGGAAGAACAAAAGGAATACATGGGTGGCAGCTTCTATCTGGGCGGAGGAAAGACAGGCATGGCTCGCCGTCTTTCGATGGATGAGCCTTCATTGACGCTGACTTGTGCTCCAGCCCAGAAACAGACAGAGCGTTGCCACCCTACAGAGACACGTCCGTTGACAGTTCGTGAATATGCCCGCATACAGACTTTCCCCGACGACTGGCTGTTTGAAGGGAACATGGCTGACCAATACAAGCAGATAGGCAATGCTGTGCCCGTCAATCTAGCATACGCCATAGGACGATCGCTCATCCGCCTGTTCAACGATATCGATGCGGAGAATCCTGAGGAAAGCCGTTTTGAAGAAGGAAACCGCATTGCTCACGGAATGCTTCCACCAGAATTGTTTCCCATAGACCTGTTTGATGTCAGGGACAATTACCCTGAACAAATCGTGAAGAACGCCACCAGTCGGAAGAAGTTCTTGGACAACAGCGATCTGGATGACAGCAAGAATGTGCTTGTCAGCCTCGTGACCAATGAGAATCTTGACCCATTCAACTTGCAGAACGCTAAACTCTACTACACGGGCAAGAAATTTCCATCCACAGTAAAGCTCAACAAGCTTTACTACTTCATGCCTTACACCAAAGGGAAGGGCATCAGAGACCTCTACCTCATCAAGGTGGCGCGCGTGGGCACCAAGAACGAAGTAAGGCAGGAATGTGGCGAGAACGATTTCCGCCTTGTGTTCGAACTCAAATTCGTCAAGCAGTTGTTTGAAGATTACAAGCCCATCAAACTGCAGATTTGGCATACCTTCACCGACACAACATTAAGGGCAATATTGGCAACGTAACCTTAATCATCACGTCAACCTGGACGAAACAAAATCGGATGTGACAACTGACACATCCGATGATTTATGCTATTCCCCAAAAACGTTTCTTTGCCCATTCGGGCAGGTCATCTGTATATTGTTTGGAGAAGTTTCCATCTGTGTACCTATTCTTTACAATCCTCTCAAATCATTCATGAAATCATCCAATTAAATGACTTTAACTGAAAGGAATGGGATTGTTTTCAACACATCAAAGTGGCGGTCTTCACTCACGATATAATCAGCATTGGCAATGATGGCACAATCCACAAACTTGTTGTCATCTGGATCTGATTCAATCAATCTGAAATGATATTGTGGTGTAAAGAACATCGTATATGGGCTACGAAGAATGGCATTAACGACATTAAGAGCTACAGATGCTGAAGAAACTCGTTCAATCACTTCTTGGTATTCGTTCAATATCTCATTGCTCACACAAAGCACGTATTCTCCACGGCGATAAGCCTGCCAAGCAGCATAATAGACGCTGTGACTTGACAGCATCTGAACCAAACAGTTCGTATCCAGAACTACAAAGCGCTTCATTGCTGGTAGGGTGTACGATAATGCGCAGACTTCAAATCTTCCAATGTCTGCTCGTTCCACTTGCCTTCTGCCCATAACTTTTCCATTTCCTCATCAGCACGACGAGCAAAAAACTCTGAAATGGTATGCTTCAATGCCATCAGTTCTTTTTCATCTTGGATGACAGACAAAGCACCTAACAATTCAATTTGAGCCTGATTAAAAACAGAACGTTCCATATAAATGCATTGTGTTTAAGTGTGGCAAAGATATGACTTTTTCAGATACAACACATGACTTTCTCGTATTTTTTGCAAATAGACCATACTTTTCCATAACAAAGACTGGAAAAACATAAAAAAAAAATCGGATGTGCCAGCTGACACATCCGATTTTTCTTGTTAATCAAGAGCATTTTTTCCATCTCTTTGATGTACTTCTCCAATTGCTTGTTCACGTATTGTTGGGTTTTGCGGGCGGATTTCGTATAGTGGCCATAAGTCCTGTAGAAATCGGAGAGGGCTTTATTCTGGTCAGTATAGAACTTCAGGATTACCTGATATAGGTCAGGAAGTTCACAGGAAGGGACGCCAAAAGCTTTTACAGTTCTCAGGAAAGACTGATATTTTTTGTCAAGCGCCTTGTTTTGTTTGAGGATTTCCTGAAAAGCCATTTCTATCCTGTATCCAGACCTTATGCCATCCAACTCCTGTTTTACTTCTTGGTACTCCGCCTTGATTCTTTTCTCGTTCATCTCAATCACCGATGCCTGCATTTCAAGCTGAGCAATTTTGTTGGGTCCAAGCGAGTTCCGCCATTCTTCCTTCGAACGTGTCTCAATCACTTGAAATTCCTCTCCGGTATATCCAGGAATGGTGTCAATCTGTATCTGGTGTACCTGGTCGTCAATGCCTTGAATTTGAGGTCTGTTCAGCAGGCTCTTGCCTGAATAGCGACCCACCCGTCGCTCGTAGTCGCGATCCTCGTCGTAGTAACCATTATGTGTGGTGATGCGGTAGGTTTCGCCAGGCACGAAATCGAGATTTGTCCACAACTGGCAGAGAGAACCGTCAGGCATCACAGTACGGATTCGCCCCACCTTGGGCTTGTCGAGCTGCACGCTGAAACTGAAGCGTTTGTTCACCACAGGCATCGTCGCCACATAGTCATTGTCTGCCACCTTGTCGAGTTCCTCTGCCGTATCTGCCATATACACCACATAGAGGGAATCTGTCAGGTCAAAACCCACACGGCCGTCAATCGTGAACGTGTTCTGGTTATCGCTCAAGAGGCCTGCGCTGGACATGTTCTTCTCATACATATCAGGACGCAAAGAGGTTATCTGATAGATGGCACCCAGAATCTTGCTCTGATCATTGTTGAGTGTCCACTTGATGGCGTATGCATCGCGCAGCTTGGGATTATCTGGATTCTTGCAGCACAGGAGCCACATTTCCTCTGTGCCACCGAGGCGGATTGGATAAATCTTTTCATGTCCAGACTCATCAACCGTCTTCAGAGAGAACGACTGCTTGTCGTCAGGAGAGATGTGGAGTATCTGGTAAGACTTAGGCTCATCCTTTCTAAACGCATCGGTGATGCTACTGAGATTCAGATAGGTCTTACCTGCCATGTGCGGAAACTTATCGTTATCAGCGACAAAGTAGGTAATCTTGACGCTCTGCTCAATCTGGTTGGTGTCGGGATTCTTGTTGACGAAATAGACCTCATCGGTAGGACTTCCCCATGTCTTGAGAATCGTGTAAAACAAAGCCTTGACGTTGTAAGGCACATTGTCCTGCTTGCCCTTCTGCTGGGCGCTAAGGGTGGTGATGGCGCTGCAAACGAGAAGCAGCATAATACATATTCTTTTCATATTTCTATAATTTTCGATTTATTCACGAGCAGTTTGTTCTAAAGCTTGTTTGGATATTTCGAGCTCCAGCTCCACCCATTTCAGATAGGCTTCATTGGCTTGTTTCTTCATGAGTGCCAGTTCCTCAGGGGTGTATCTGTAGTTCTCAGGACGAGTCACAGGGATGTCGCGTTCGGTCAGCATGACAGGTTGAGCCTCAGGCTTTGCGGTCTCTGCCACAGAGATGGGTGCTTCTTCAGCCGTTGGTTTCTCTGGAGATTCCACCTTAGGTGTTTCTTGTGCCATAAGATGGGTCTCGCGTTTTGGAACAATCGTCGGCACCTTGACCTTCTTCACCTGTATTGGCATTTCCTCAGGCTGCGTGGCTTCTGGTTCTTCCACATTTGTCTTAGGCTCATCCACCTTGATAGGTTGTTCAACCTTGGGTGTGTTCTCTGCGACGACATCCGTTGGTTCATCCTTAGGTGGTGTCAGCCAAATCATCAACACTCCTGCCACACAAGCGGCAGCAATCCAAGGCCAGACGATACGATGCGTCTTTTTCTCTGTCTGAGCAGCCACACGTTGTATCAGCCTCTCGTTGAGGTCGGCAGGCATCTTCGGGCGTTCAACCTCGTCCTGCAAGATAGCGTCACGAAGATTCGTGTCCTGCTGTCGTAATGCGTTCAATTTCTCCTCTGTCATGATTGCAACATTTTGATGATTTTACATAATTTCTTTCTTGTTCGGCACAGTTTCGAAGCGACGGTGTTAGGTAGTGATTCTGTCACAAATGCTATTTCTTTCAAGCTCATCTCTTCGTAGTAGAACATTGTGATGATAGTTCTCTCTTCAGGTGGCAGATGCTTCAGAGCCGCCCTAATCAACTGCACCGTTTCTGGTTTCGGATGTCCGAACGTCACCTCCACCTCGCTTTCTGACAGTTTCTCAGCTTCACCATCGTGATCCTCATAGTAGATGACTGGCATGCTCTTGTGCCTGAGAAAGCTGATGGACTCGCGGTAAGCGATGCGCGAAACCCATGTTCTGAGCGAAGACTTCTCTGCGTCGTACATATTTATATTCTTGAAGACCTTAACAAACACATCCTGATACACCTCCTCCGCATCCTCGACTCCAGGCACGAGTCTCGTCACTTGGGCGAAGACATCGCTACCATATCGTTCGAGCATCTGCTGCTGCGCTTTGGAACTTTGTCGCCTCAGTCCCTCAATCAGGTTTACGTCGATATCTGTTGTCATTTTGAAAGTCTTCTACTTATATATACGAACAAAACACCCTAAACATTGCAAGAAGAGAATATTTTTTTTACCTTTGCACATCATTAACTAACTCAACCTATTATGACGAGACAAAAATTTAACCTTCTTTTCACGCTACTGATGGTCGCTGTTGGATGCGTGACAGCTGCTGAGGTGCCTGCTCCTCAAAATGTGTATGCGAGAGATGTGCAATCGCTGAACGGCACTTGGAACTACTTTGTGGATGTGCAGGAGCAGGGATATTATGACTACAGGATGAACCCCGTGAAATGGGGCTATTTCATGAATGCCAAACCGAAAAGTCCAAGCGACTTGATTGAGTATGACTTCGACAAGTCGCTTTCGATGCAGATTCCCAGCGATTGGAACACGGCAGATGAAAAATTGTTCTTCTATGAGGGAACGGTGTGGTTCCGTCGCCTCTTCGACTTTCGGAAGAAGCCCGGAAAGCGCACCCTACTCTACTTCGGTGCGGTGAACTATGAGGCGATTGTGTTTGTGAATGGACAAGAGATGGGCAAGCATGTGGGCGGTTTCACTCCGTTCTGCTACGATGTGACGGATGTCCTGAAGGAGGGTGAGAACTTCGTGGTGGTGAAGGTGGACAACAAGCGACATGCAGACAATGTGCCCACACGCATCTTCGACTGGTGGAACTACGGAGGCATCACTCGCGATGTGCTGCTGGTCAATGTGGAGGACACGTACATTGAAGACTACCAGCTGCAATTGGCAAACAAGAATCAGAACATGCTCGACTTTGCGGTACAACTGAACAAGAAGTCGGCTGGCGCAAAGGTCACGCTCACCATTCCCGAACTGAAAGTGAAGAAGACGGTCACGACCGATGCTGAGGGAAAAGCTGCGCTCACCATCGCGAAGGTGAAGCCTCAACTTTGGTCGCCTGAAAACCCAAAACTCTATGCTGTGCAACTGCAACTTGGCACAGAAACCATCAAGGATGAAATTGGTTTCCGCACCATCGAGACACGTGGCAAGCAACTGCTGCTGAACGGCAAGCCCATCTTCCTGCGTGGTGTGTGTGCCCATGAGGAGACGGCCTACACGAATCGACGTGCCAACTGTGCAGCCGATGCCGACACGCTCATTGCTTGGGCCAAATCGATGAACTGCAACTTCCTCCGTCTGGCGCACTATCCGCACAACGAACACGCCATCCGCGAGGCAGAACGGAAGGGTATGCTGCTGTGGGCAGAGATTCCTGTCTATTGGACGATTTCGTGGAACAACCCCAGCACCTACAACAATGCCCAACGCCAACTGTCCGACCTCATCAGCCGCGACAAGAACCGTGCTGCCGTCATCATCTGGTCAATCGCCAACGAGACTCCTCACAGCGATGCACGCGACAACTTCCTGAGCCGTCTTGCCACTTCTGCCAAAGAGCAAGACCCCAGCCGACTTATCAGTATGGCGATGGAGGTGCTGTCGGCTTCTAACTACGTGAATCGTCTGCAGGATAACATGAACCAGTATGTGGACATCATCAGTTTCAATCAATATGTCGGCTGGTATCGCGATGTGAACGATGCCAAGAAGATGAAGTGGGAGATTCCCTACGACAAACCCGTCATCATCAGCGAATTTGGCGGTGGTGCCAAGGAAGGACTGCATGGGGCTGCCGAACAGCGATGGACAGAGGAGTTTCAGGAGCGTCTCTATCGGGAGAACCTCGACATGCTCGACAAGATAGAAGGGTTGGCTGGCACTTGCCCTTGGGTGCTGAAGGACTTCCGTTCTCCTCGTCGCCCACTGCCCGAAATCCAAGACTACTTCAACCGCAAAGGTCTCTTTTCCGACCAGGGGAAGCGCAAGAGGGCGTTTTATGTGCTGAAGGAGTGGTATGAGAAGAAAAAGTAGCGGTGGTGCCTCTGTTGGGGCTGTCATGTTACAGAAGAGACAATTTGTGTTACATCTGGCGTATGGTTACCAGAGAAAAATGTGATACCTTTGCAACGGAAATCAGAAAGAACAAAAACAATCTCACCTATGATGAAGAAATTTCTATCTATCACTTTGGCGACAGCGGCACTCACATTGGGTGCGAACAACGCCAATGGACAAAGCGAAATTTATCCGCAGCACTTCGACCTGAACGAGGTGACGCTCCTCGATGGACCGATGAAGACCATGATGGAGACCAACGACGAACTGCTGCTGAAGTATGATGCCGACCGACTGATGACCCCGTTCATCCGCCAGGCAGGACTCTCGAAGAACAGTTCTTCGAAGTATTACGGTTGGGAGTCGAAGCACCCTTCGTTCAGCAACTGGGGGTTGAGCGACTGGAGCCTCGAGGGGCATGTGGGTGGACACTACGTGACTGCCCTCTCGCTGGCATACGCTGCCACCAACGATGCTGAGATGAAGGCGAAGATGAAGGAGAGGCTGGATTACTGCCTCAACATCATGAAAGATTGTCAGGATGCCTACAAGAACGACACGAGGGGCATGAAGGGCTTCATCGGTGGTCAGCCCATCAACCAGATTTGGACAGGACTGTATGCGAAGGACTTGACGGAGTTCCGCAAGTATGGCGGTTGGGTGCCTTTCTATTGTCAGCACAAGGTGTTGGCTGGATTGCGCGATGCTTATCTCTACACAGGCAGCACTTTGGCGAAGGAACTGTTCAGGGGGCTTTCTGACTGGAGCGTGAATGTGGTGAGCAATCTCTCGACCGATGAGATGCAGCAGGTGCTGGGATGGGAGCATGGCGGCATGAACGAGACGTTGGCCGATGCTTACAAAATCTTTGGCGACAAGAAGTATCTGGAAGGTGCCAAGAAGTATAGCCACCACCAGATGATTGACGGCATGAAGACCTTCAACGCCACCTTCCTCGATGGCAAGCATGCCAACACACAGGTGCCCAAGTACATCGGCTTCGAACGTGCTTGGCAGGAAGACAAGACGCTGACGGATTATCGCAAGGCGGTGCTGAACTTCTGGACAGATGTGGCCAACAACCGCACCGTCTGCATTGGCGGAAACTCGGTGAGCGAGCATTTCCTCAACCACCAGAGCGGCGAGCGCTACATCAACAATCTGGAGGGCCCTGAGTCATGCAACTCGAACAATATGCTGAAACTGACCGAAGACCTCTTCGACGACACGCATGATGCCAAATATGCCGACTTCTACGAGGCAACGATGTGGAACCACATCATGTCCACACAAGACCCCCAGACAGGTGGTTACGTTTACTTCACCACGCTTCGTCCACAGGCTTACCGCATCTACTCGCAGGTGAACCAGGGCATGTGGTGCTGCGTGGGCACAGGTATGGAGAATCACTCGAAATACGGACATTTCATCTACACGCATAGTGCCACCAACGACACACTCTACGTAAACCTCTTCACGGCCAGCGAACTCAGCAGCAAGAAGTTCGGCATCCGTCAGGAAACCAACTTCCCCTACGAGCAGAAGACGAAACTGACCATCACGAAGGGCGGCACCTTCACCCTCGCCATTCGCAAACCAGCATGGGCAAGTGCTGACGGAAAGGCTTCCTACACTTGTGAAACCAGAAAGTGGAAGGTGGGCGATGTGAGAGAAGTGGATCTGCCCATGTCGCTCCGCTATGAGCCTTGTCCCGACTACAGCAGTTACATCGCCTTCAAGTATGGCCCAATCCTTTTGGCAGCACGAACGGAGACGGAAGCAAAACTTCAGAACGAATATGGTGGTGAAGGCCGCATGGATCACTCTCCTGGTGCCCGTGCCAACACCAAGCCGCTCTCTTCAGCACCGTTGCTCATAGGAGACCGCTCAGTCGTGCTCCAGAACATCAAGGAGAACGACCTCTCCAAACTTCAGTTCACCTTGACCACCTCGAACAAGGGCGACATCATGCTCGAACCTTTCTACGCTATCCATCACTCTCGCTACTCTTGCTACTTCTTCCAAGGCACAGAAGAAGAGTATGCCAACTCTGAGATGGGCAAGAAGGACGCAGAAGAAGCAGCCCTCACCGCTCGCACCCTCGACTTTGTGGCTACAGGCGAACAGCAAAGCGAAGCTGGCCATGAGGCAAAGTATTCAACTGGTTCCACCAGCGGCAGTTATCGTGGTGAGACTTACCGCGATGCCCGAAACAACGAATACATTCAGTATGTAGTGGAGAACACCACAGGCGAGAAGACCAACGTGTCGGTGATGCTCCGCTTCATCACAGCTGATCATGGACGCGTTGCAGACATCTACATCGACGGCCAGAAGATTGGCGACATCACTGTGCAGCAACGTGTGAGAGGTGCCGACGAGAACGGTTTCTACAACGTGGAATACCGCATTCCTGACGAACTGCTCGTGGACAGCAAGGGCAAAGTGAAGCAGAAACTCACTTTCAAGATTGTGGCTTCGCCCAACACCCTGTGTCCTGGACTGTATTACCTCCGACTGCTGAAGGATTATAAAGACCACGCCTATCAGTGGAACGCATCCGACTGGCAGACAGGCGATGCTGGGCGTGTGGCACAAAGCAAATTCACCTACAACGACGACAACACAATTACGATTAAGGCAGGCACAGGCACAAACAACCTGTGCCTGTCTCTCAATTACGAGAACATGGACGACGAATACTTGCTGAATGCCGACCAGAAGTATCTTGTGGTCGTTGCCACCAACGTCCGCACCACCTCAGGCTCTGCCTACCTCTGGTGGCTCAACGGTGTGAATCGCGGCAGCCAGGTCGTTCCCACCAAAACCCAGAAACTATCGAAGGGAACGGCCTTCATCTGGGACATGACCCAATCAGGCCTTGACGACAATAACACGGGTGATCCCTTCTCCATCTGTCAAGGTGCCACCATCTTCGGACTCTCCTCCTCTATCGGCACTTCGAAAATTCTGTACATTGGATTCTTCTCTTCCCTCGACGACCTCGACCAAACTGTTGGCATCGAACAACTCACCACACCCCAACACACCCAAACGTCTTCCAACAGCACCTACGTCAACCTCAACGGAATTCCTGCGAAGACTCCGCTTCCTAATCACATCTATATCCGTAACGGGAAGAAAATTCTGAAGTAAAATCCTGACAAAGCCAACTCGCCAGAAAATAGTTGGCAGACAATGAAGACACTTTTGCAGCAGGACGCACAGGCAATTTCACTTTCACCTGTGCATATTCCCTCTTGGCTGCTTCCATCAATCTCAAGAAACTTTCATCGTTGTGCATACGCGCAAGGGCACAAGCGGCAAGGATGCGTCCTGCCTGCACATCGCTGGCATAGTGAAGTCCCAGAATGACGCGGCTGCGACCATACTCAAAGCCTCGTGTCAAAATGGCATTCTGAAAATCAGGCATCACCTCGACAAGCGCTAACGCGATGCCCCATCCCAACAAAGCATGAGCCGACGGATAACTGGACGAATGGACATACGCCTTCTCCAACTCTGGAACAGGAGTTTCGTCGCCAAACTGCACAAACGGACGTTTGCGGAACCCCGTCGTCTTCGCCTCTGTGGTCACGGAACAGAGTTCGACATACACCTTCGATACTAAGGCTGCAATAGCAGGAGTTTCCTCCCCATCAAGAGGCACATCTACACAGGGGGCAAAACATTGCAAGAAAGCCGATTCCGAGCAAGCCGTGTCGCGCACCGCCTGCCATCCACGCTCAGTGTTCCTTTCCCACTTTGCCAGCCAATAGTAAGTCCAATCGCCTTGAAAACGACTGGAAGCAGTATCTATCGGTGCATCCAGCACCTTCTTGCCCTTCGGATAGCCCATCATGAAAGGCGGTTCTTTTCTCATTCCTTTCATGCGGCGATATTCAGCACGGGCTTCTTTCAAATCTGCCCAATACTCTGGCGACGTATGCATACGGGCATACGCAGCAGAAGCCGTAAGATAGCCAGCATCAACATCGCTCTGCCAATGAGCACCCACAATGACGCGGTTCTGCCCATACTCAAAACCTCTACGCAAGATGGTGTCCTGATATTCAGGAGCCATCTCCGCCATCGCCAATGCGACAGCCCATCCCAAACCTGTGTGACCAGAGGGATAAGAGCCGTTAGTACGAAGCCCCTTCTCGTCGTCAAACTCACTCGCCATCGGCTCGTTCATGCGGGCAAAAGGACGCACACGCATGTAATTACGTTTCGCCTTCGTGGTCGAGCGACTACCTGTATCCCCCACACGCTGAATGAAACGCCAAAGGGCTGGAGTCCCCTGCTGGCTGATGGTGATGTTCATCGCCTCACCATACACCGTCGCCATGCGGGCAACACCAAAACGTGCCTCCCAACTGGCTCGCTTGCCACGTGCCGTAGGGCGCACGGACTTGCCCCAGAGATACTGATTGTAATCATCCACAAAAGCCGCCTCCGTCACATCAGGAGGTGCAGGCAGATACACACACGCATCGGGCAACTCGTCAATCGAGCAATACGGCGTGGTCTTCTTCCCCTTCGTCTGAGCCAGTACGCCCAAAGTGCCACAAAGAACAAGGATGGTGGCAAGCATCCCAAGCCTCTTCTGTATCATAATCGACAATTTTCAATTTTCAAAAACCATACAAAGATACAAAAAATTGGGGAATCGTACAAAAAAACTCTTTTTTTCCTCTCTTTTGCTGACACCTGCAAATATTTTGTGTACTTTTGCATCGGAAATAACTTGATTCAACTATCGCATGTTTATCTCAACACGAACCCTTAGCATACGACTTTTCATCCTTCTCTGCGTTGCCATGCTGACATCGTGCATCAATGACAACGAAGAGTATGGCGACGCCACGATGCTGGTGCATGTGGGCGACGCTGTGCCCGACTTCGTGGTGACAAGTTCTGAGGGAGAGGAAGTGACATCCAAGACACTTGCAGGACAGGTGTACATCCTGAACTTTTTCGACACCAGATGTCCCGACTGCCAGCAGGAGTTTCAGGTGCTGCAGCGGATTTACGACAAATACCACGAGCAAGTGCCTATACTCAATGTGCCTCGCAGCGAGACGATGGAGAACATACAGGCATATTGGGAAAAGGAAGAACTCTCTCTGCCATACTATCTGCCCAAGGAGAAAGACCTCTACTATCAGTTTGCCACCAAGACGATTCCCCGCACATACGTGGTTGACAAGGACGGAAAGGTGCTTGCGGCCTTCTCTGATGCTCCTATAGCAGATTTCGAGACGCTCGATGGCCTATTGCAGACATTGCTGGGCAATGAAGCAGACGACAAAGGATCTGTCAACTTGTCGCTGCGCGTGAAGGTGGCCAACAGAAGCATCGATATGGAAGATTTTTATTTCCACAACGAATACACCATCAGCCGGTTGAATGTCTATTTCTTCGATGCTGAAACGAAGAAGTTCTTCACCAAGGCAATCATCAGCGATCTCACACAAGAAGATGCCGTTTGGAACACTGAGTACGACATCACCTACTTATACGACAGAATCAGCCTCAAAGCAGGCAAGTACGACATCTTTGCAATCGGAACGCGCGGTTGCAAAACTGCAGATTGGTGTCTCGCAGAACGCATTCCAACTGAAACACGACGGGAGAAAGTATGCCGACATCAACATCACCAACTACAAGCTGGTCAACATGAACAAGCAATACTACCTCTTCCAGCACAAAGCTTACCTGCCGGACTTCAACGAGACCCCTTCGTTTGTGTTGCCCGACAACTTTAGCGACTATCAGGAAGAAGACGATGAGTATGTGGTTGACCCCCTCTTCTACAAGAATACACCCAACACCATCGATGCCGCCTTTTTCAATAAATACTACAAATCGTGGTTCGGCACCTTCAACACCAGCGATTTCGCCTCTATGCCATCGGCTGACAATCACGGCTACGCCTACATCCTTGAGAACACCTCCTACAAGACAAGCCAGAAGAACGGCTATTCACCTGGCATCGTCTTCAAGGCCGCCGTCAACCCCGTCTTTGTCTATCTCTACGATGCCCAACAGAGAACGCTGAAAGAAGAGAACAGACCTGAATATTGGCCGAAGACCATCTACCTGTACAACTACAACTTCTACGGCTCCATCCAAACTGTGAACATCGCCAGCGGCCTCACACTCGACGAATTGGAGACCTACACAGATGCCCAACTGAAACCCTACGGCATCAAGCAATGCAAATTCAACATGGGTGCCTACGAGACCTACTACACCTATTGGATACACCATCGCAGCCACCCGACCGACCCAATGGGAACGATGGAATATGGCATCGTGAGAAACAACTTCTACAAGATGCTCGTGACAGGCAACAACGGCGTTGGCAACAGCGTCATCACCCCAGCTGTGATGCGCGACAACTACCCCAACTCATACGTGGACGTGGTGGTCAAGTAAGGAAATGTTCCCACGATTCAACACTTTTCCTTAAGAAAGCGCTTCAACAGGAATGTGAGGAAATACGGGAAGGTATAGAACTGCCCATTCCAACCGATGTTCTTGTAGCCAAGTTTGATACCGTATTTCACGTCGGTGTAGGATTCCCACTTAATAAGATTATTCAGCGAAGCAGTAGCGTTATCTTTGGCCTTGACTTCAACGGGTACTAGTGAATCAGCATCGCGCACAAAGAAGTCCATTTCGAGGGCGGGATTCTCACGTTTGTAGAAATACAGCTGCTCGTAGCCCGATTTGCGGAGCATCGCGCCAACCACATTCTCGTATATCGCACCTTTGTAGGTGCCAAAATTCTTATTGGCACGCAGATCCTCTTGGGCTTCTTCATCGAGCGAGGCGATCAGCAGACCTGTGTCGTGATAGTACAGCTTATAGTAGTCAGCCATGTAATTACCCTTCAACGGCAACTCAACATTGTTTAAGCAATAGCAGATGTTGATGACGCCTGCCTCCTTTAGCCAATCAACAGCACCCACATATTCTCGATTCCTGGCCCCCTTGGCTATCTTCGTAATCTGGTATTTCTTGTTGTCCTTGGCCAAGAAGGTGGAGATATGGTTATAAACGGCCAGAAGTTTTGCCTTGTCCATCTGCTTGGCGTACTTCGTGATGTCCTCTTCGTAGTCTTTAAGCAACTGGCGTTGCAGTTCCAGAATGCCTCCGAAGTGGCCGTTGTCGATGTACATCTTCACCACTTCGGGCATTCCTCCCAGACTCATGTAGTCGCGAAACACATTCATGATGGTCTCCATCTCCAGTTGTGAAAACGGCTTCAGCTCAACCATATGGCGATACAGGTCTTCAACCTGTTCTGGCTGATAGCCCTTGGCCCAAAGGAACTCCTCAAAGTCCATTGAGAACATATCGAAATCTTCTTTAAATCCAACAGCATTGCTCTCGATTTCCTCGTAATAGATGCCCATCATCGAACCAGAACAGATGACGTCATACCTTTTGTCCTGGCAGAACGATTTGAGCGAGGTGGCACAATCGGGACACTTCTGCAGCTCATCGAAGAAGATCAGCGTCTTGTGCGGGATGAATCGCCATGATGGTTCCAACAACGAGATGTTCTTGATAATGGTATCCACCTCGTACCCATCGTCAAAGATAGCTCTGAACTTCTTCTGCAGCACAAAATTGATTTCGATGACCGACTCATAGTTGGCCTCTCCGAATGCCCTGATGGACTCCGTCTTACCAATCTGGCGGGCACCTTTCACTATCAGCGGCTTCCTCTTCGGGTTGTTTTTCCAATCCCAAAGGTACTTGTCTATCTTCCTCTTTAGCAGTTTCATATCGCAAAAAATCACATTTTCGGCTACAAATATAGACAAAAAATCACATTTTCGGCATAAAAAACAAAGGAAAAATCACATTTTCGGCATTTTCCATCACGAAATCAAGGTTGTTTACATTCCAAGATTTCATTCATCAGAGAATCCAATGCCCTGACTCATACGTGGACGTGGTGGTCAAGTAAGGATTTTTCCCACGATTCAACACTTTTCCTTAAGAAAACGCCTCAACAAGAAGGTGAGGAAATAAACGAATCACAAGTTGGCAATCTTCTCCGCCATCGCATTGAGCTATTAATCTTTAATACCACAAAACTCTTTGATACGTTTACCGCGTTTCTCCACAAAGTCAAGCTGCGAATCAATCCACATATAATATTCATCCAGATTCTTACACCAAATCCACCACAACTTTGCAAAGATACAACATTCTATTTATTCCACATACATGTGTGAGAGAGTTTTTTCATTCCTCCCTACTCACAGGTGAAGCGGCGAGCAAAACCGATGCGGAGAGGAAGACGAGGAAGGCGGCATAGATGGAGATGGATTGGATGCCGATGCCTGCACACACCCAGAAGAGGATGAAGGTGAGAACTAATGCGCCAAGGGCTGCATTGATGATGATTTTTCTGATAGTTTCCATAAGCAGAACTTTTTGACCGAATGACATTTTTTTTGAATCGCGATGCAAAGTTACGCCCATGTTGTTCCAAATCGTGGTACAGGTTTTAGATATTTTCAGGTTTTTTGATTTTTTTCTTCATTTTTCTTGGTATCTCTTGATGGAATCCTTGTGCCATTGGCAAATTTCTTGTGCCAGCCACTCAGGTTCGAGGACTTTGAGCCAAGCGCCTCTGGACATGAGATGCCCCTTGAAGTCGGCTGTGGGACGGAGGAAGTAGGCGAAATCGGAAAAGTCTTGCTCCTCCTGCTGTTGACGCCCTGCTTGTGTTTTGGGTTTCAGTTCCTTCTGAGTGTGATGCAGGGGTAGGTCACGCAGGTAGTATTTCTCTCTGCCAAAGGCACGGAGAATGATGCGTTCGGGTTGAGTGCCGTCGCCAATCACCACACCAAAGCACTCGCTGAAGAAGTCGGAGGCATTGAAGTCCTTATCTATCATGAAGGTTTCTTCTGTCACAACCATGTCTTCTATGCGGTCGAAGGAGAAGATGGCGAAGCCTCCATCAGCGAACTTGCCCAACAGATACCAGCGTTGACGGAAGAGTTTAATGCAGTAGGGTGAGAGTGTGAAGGTCTTGGCCTCGGCTGATTGGTAACGTCTGTATTGAACTGAGACCTTTTTGTTTTCTTTCATGGCCTTGATGACTTGTTCCAGATGTTCACCATCAGAAGGGATGTTTTCGAGCACAATGCGATGTTGCAGGCTCATGCTCTCACTCACAAGATTGTTGACTGTCAACGTGGACAGCATCCAGTTCTGCACACTATCTTCGCGCAGCACACATTCGTTGCCGATGTAATACTTGTAGCCATTCCTGCGGTCGCAGTCGATGTAGATGCCAAACATGTCCTCGATGGCGTCTTTGTGGCGGTTGAAGGTGGAGCGAGAGAGGGGAAGCCCACCGCTCATCTCTGTCTGTATCCAGCGGCTGTTGATGCTGGCCAGAGAGATTTTTCCTGCACGATAGATGGTGTTGACCAGCCAGATGTATTCTTTGAAGAGGGTCGGAGTATTCATGGTGGAAGGTATTAAATCGAAGGGGGAGGGCCGTCTCGCCCCTCATTTCTTTTGACACGACAAAGTTACGAACAAATTTCGACATACACGAATTTATGGGGCACAAAAATGCTGAAAAAAAAACGTTTGAACATTTCGCCGCACCACACGCTCAGCCCCCCCACACCGCTTCCACTGTCGAAAGATCGACATCCCCACCCGCGATTTACCGAGACCACCGATGTCGATTTATCGACACTGAAAGGCAACCTTTCCAGTAAAAGTGTCAACGATTCCAGTGTAAGTGGTCAACCTGTTCAGAAACAACTGTCAACTACATCAGGAAAAAGACATGGAGTTTCCGTTGCAGCGTTGCAGCGTTGCAGTTCTTTTTTGAGGTGTTCACACCCTTGAAAAAGTACTTATATTTATATATATAAATATAAAATTTTCTTTTGATTTTTCGGTATCCTAATTTCTAACTGCAACACTGCAACACTGCAACGCTTTGAGGATTTTTTTGCGAAACTTTAATCCCCCGGATCTTCCATGATGAAGTTGACAGCAGGCACCCATTCACGCACAGTCTTATAGGACTGCAAGGCACGATCCTCGTAGGTGGTGCGCAGGCGGTGAGGGTCAACATTGAACTTGCTGATGAGCGTCTCGCGAACTATCTCGGCACGCTTCTGAGCCAAATGGCGGTGATACTCAGCATCGTCGTCGGGCATGATGTCGGGATGCCCCACAATGTTGAGATTGACCAGCGGATGGGTTTGCAGAAACCTCGCCACCGTCTCCAGACGCTTGGTGGTGGCCGTATTCAGATAGTAGAAGCCTGCATAGAAGGGAATCTCCGTGTACATCGCCTCGCCATAGCGCACGGTCTCCTGATAATCGCGCGTGTGGTCGATAAGAACAGGGTCGATGTAAGGGGCGCGCTTAGGCTCATAGAAACGCCGCAACTGCTGCTTGCCGTTCTTGAAGTGGTAAACCAGATTGACCATCAGGTCGAGATAGAAGTCCAGCTTGTTGCCGGTGGCCACACCGTTGTACTTGTTGTCGGTGGCATTGGCACGCAGTTCCACATTCACGTCCCACGGCTCGCTGATGCGCACATCGCATTGAAAGCCCGCGTGAGCCACAATATACATCCCGCCTGAGCCATCCACAGGGTAGTAGGGATTCTCTGCATCAGGAGTCACATTCCAGGTATGAATCTTCTGGTCGAAGGCCACAGTCTTCATCAAACCGCCACCTGCGAAAAAACTCCACGTCATGGGACGATCTTCCTCGTAGCCGAAGAAGACATTGGTCAGGTTGGCAACGCCCGACAGAGAGGCTGTCAGGCACCGAAATGAGTATCTCCCGTTGCCATACACCTCCGGCATCGCGTTTTTTGCAGCATCGCTGCATCGCGACACCTGCATGTTCATTCCTCCCGTGAGCTTGAATCCGAGAGACGGCGTGAAGTTGTGGCCAAACAGCAAATCAAGGGAAGGCATCTGGCGGGAAATGAAGTCGGTTCCCTTTGCATTCTCAGCCAACGACTGGCTGAAACCGGCACCCACACCCCAGAACCAGTCGCCATGCTTGTGCAGCCGCTCACGAGATTGAGCAGACACGACCAACATACACCCCAGGAAGAGTATCGTTAATAGAATCCTATTTTTCATCATTTGGTACAATTTAGGTAAGACGTTGAACACTCAACGATGCCACATCAAAACAGGGGATTCACTGCCACAGACAGCCCCATGACGGGCATATATCTTTGCAAAATTAGCACAAAATCTACAAAAAAGCATAAAAATCTGCAACAAAATACAGAATCTCAACAAAAATTCCTAACTTTGTCACCCGAAATGCAATTATTGGCTCGGTAGCTCAGTTGAATAGAGCATCAGATTCCGGTTCTGCAGGTCATGGGTTTGAGTCCCATCCGAGTCACTCACCATTTTACACGTCATCTCACCCAAAGAGATGGCGTTTTTTGGTCAAAGACGACCCCTTCTCGCAAAAGAGGCGACATTTTCTCACCCCAAAAGGGCGTTTTTCCTATTTTCATGGGAAAATGGCACAAAACAAGGTTGTTAACAAACAAACTAATTAGCCCCATATTTGTTAAAAACAGCCTATTTGTTAACAACCTTGAAAAAATGTTGCATTTTCAGCAGAGAACACCCTCCTCAAAATGCGCCTCAATACTAACTGGCGCTGAAGGTCTCGAACGTGCCATCATCGAAAAAGATGCGTACCTCGACCACTTTCCGCTGAGGCTTCTGCTGCTGTTTCAAGGTCTCAGCAACAATCTCCTGAACATTCACAGGAGCAGACACCGCCGACTGCGCAGAAGAACGGCGAGAAGAACCTCCACCTTGCGAGAGGGAAGAAGAGCCCCCGTTAC
Source organism: Bacteroidaceae bacterium (assembly GCA_017448965.1). GTDB lineage: Bacteria > Bacteroidota > Bacteroidia > Bacteroidales > Bacteroidaceae > Minthosoma. Next base: position 43,216 of record JAFSKK010000023.1, read on the forward strand.
CCATCATCGAATTTCCCTTAGGCGAGGTTGGAGCACCATTGGCAGAGAACTCAAAAGAAAGTTGGTTGTCGCCAGACACCTCTTCGCCGCCATCATTATTATATATATATGTGTCGTCCGCATCTGCCTCTTGGGGAGTAGGCGAGTCCGTTTTTTTATACATCGGTTCCTCACCATAGAACAACCATGCAGGGTTGATGTCGGGGAACGCTTGTGCGATGCTACGAAGAGTGTTGAGGGTCGGTTCAGTTCGACCACTACGAATGTGAGAGAGGGTACCCTGAGCAATGCATACTTCATTGCAAAATTGGGTACTGTTCAAGTGCTTGTCTTGAATGATCAGCTCAATTTTTTCCTTATCAGTCATATTTCGAAAGTTTTTACAAAGGTAGGGACTATTTTCCAATTATCAAAACATTTTCCTTTCTTTTTGTAATATTATATTTTGTTTTTCTATTTTTAATATTTTGATTTGTAAATCATATTTTACTTTCGTCTTGTAAATCATGAATACTTGTAAATTTACACCTGTGAGAGGGGGTTCTACTATCACTTTCTGCTTTAAAACCAAACAACTGATTGCTTGTTGGTTAATAACAAGGAATATTGGCATTTCATGGGGCATAGAGTGGAAAACGTGCTCTATAAGGGTGTAGCTGGGGGGCATCGTTGATTTTCTAGGTAAAGCACATGAACATAAATATAGATAATACAGATGGTTATGGTGGTCATTGCTATAGTGCATATCTAATAATTTACAAACAGATTGCCTTTATTGTGGTAAATGTAAAGGATTTCCGTGCTTTACTTTCGTAAAAACGGCGCCACCTCTTGTGGCGTTTCTCTTTGTAAACACTTTTTACAGCCGCATGTGCTCAATCTTGTAAAAATGCACGATGTGATTTACAAACGAATGTTAATGTAAAAATTTCATCTTCTGAAAAATTGAAAAATTGCCCTCTTTTTTCGAGAATCGAACAGGTGATTTTGAGCCGTATTTTTGATTGAAAATTGAGCCTTTTTGAACGGTCATTTTGCGAGTTAAAGTGCTGATACTCCGCTGAAAGATGGTCAAAATTCTTGTTCGAGATTTTTGACGAAAGAGATTTTGTTCACGATTTTTACGCTAAAAAAATCCTCATTTTTTAAATTTTCGAGAACAAAAAAGGCAACTTTTGAGACCGCCTGGAGCACTCAAAAATCACCTTCAAATTTTTTTAGGAAGTTTTTCCTGAACAAAAATCAATGGAGGATAAAAAAGAGGAGTTCGTGCATGATGTCCTCGTCAGTCAAATTTCCGCGATTGATACCCTTCAAACGAGCATCTGTCTCACGAAGTTTCCCGATAATTTGCATCACTTTCACAGCCGTATAGTTGCGCATAGCGGTCGTGTACTCGCGAAGTTGCCACGCCTGGCGAATCTCCAGATGCCGCAGCAGCCCTTGTTCAGAGCGATCTGGCGAATAATACGCCTGCATGACCAACGCGAAGAAGTTGAACAGGAAGGAGACAGTCATCACCGTAGGATTTGCCTTTGTGTTCTGCTCCATATAATACATGATCTTATTGGCCTTCTCAATGTTCCGGCTGGCCACAGCGGTACGTAACTCCCACACATTGAACTCTTTAGAGATTCCGACATTCTTCCCCACAAAGTCTGTAGTGATGCGCGTCTGCCCTGCTGGCAAGGCAAGCACGAGCTTTTCCAGCTCGCCAGCCAAGCGGTTCAGGTCAGAACCCACGCTCTCTGCCATCATCATACAAGCCCGTTCCTCGATGGTAATCTGCTTTCCACCCAGATATTCAGTAATAAATGATGGCAGCATACCCTCTTTCAGCTTTTGGCTTTCGAAGACAATCCCCACTTTTTCGACGGCTGGCACCAGTTTCTTACGCCCATCCAGCTTGCCATTTTTGTAGCAAATCACCAAAATTGTGGTCTGCATTGGATTTTGAGCATAGACTGCCAACTCGTCAATTTTTAACAAATTCTGCGCCTCTTTAACAATTACCACTTGATATTTTGCCATCATCGGGTAACGGCGCGCACAATTGACCACGTCAGCAACAGCCGTCTCGCGCGTACAATATATTACCGTTTGGTTGAAATCCTGTTCATCTTTCGTCAGCGCGTTGTTGGCAATCTCCTCCGCGATGAGGTCAATGTAGTATGCCTCGTCCCCCATCAAAAGAAAGATGGGTGGAAACTTCTTCGCCCGCACCTGCGCCAAGATGTCCCGATGTGTCATGTTTGTCTTTGCCATAAGTCGGATTGTTCGTGGTGCAAAGATAGGGAAAAATTGAAAAAGGAAAGTATTGGAGGTTTAAAAAACTGAAGATTTTGGTAGAAATCCTCAAAAGTGGGAAAAAGGGAAAAGCTTAAGTGGGCGTTTGTACAAGATTTTTTCGTACCTTTGCGACCAAATCAGAAGAACGAGCATGCAGCCACTGAATCTACCTCCGTTTGAGGCAAACATCAAGAAAATGAATGGAATGGTGAAGATACTGGATGTGCTTCGTCAGAAGTTTGTGGCACTCACGCCAGAGGAGTGGGTGCGGCAGCATTTTGTGCATTTTCTGGTGGAGCAGAAGGGATATCCGTCTGCCCTGATGGCGAACGAGGTGGCGGTGACGCTGAACGGGATGAGCCGTCGATGCGACACGGTGGTGTATCGGAAGGAGGGGCTGAAACCGCTGATGATTGTGGAGTATAAGCGTCCTGATGTGGAGATTACCCAAAGGGTGTTTGAGCAGATTTGCCGATACAATATGGTGCTGGAGGTCGAATGGCTGGTGGTGAGCAATGGGATGCAGCACTATTGCTGCCATGTGGACATTCAGCACGGCACATACACTTTTGCGGAAGAAATTCCCACGTTCGCAGACTTGAACACTTCCAAAAGCTGAACTTCTATCTCTTTTTCATTGTTTTTCCTCACTTACACCCCCACTTTTCCGCCAAACAAGCCCTCTTTGAAGGGCTTTATTTGTTAATTCGTGTTAATTTACACTACTATGTATTGCAAGGTATTATGATTTTACATACCTTTGCCGCGAATTAAGAACTTAAAACCAAATGCGTATGAATGTGGACAATGCAAAATCACAGATGCGGAAGGGGATGTTAGAGTACTGCATCATGCTATTACTCAGCGAGAAAGCATACTACACTTCTGACATCATCAAGCGATTGAAAGAGGCCAACCTGTTGGTGGTGGAAGGCACGCTCTACCCGCTGCTCACACGACTGAAGAACGATGGCCTTTTGGGTTATGAATGGCAAGAGAGCACTCAAGGACCGCCTCGTAAGTATTATGTGCTGACGGCAACTGGAAAGGAAACGCTGGAGCAGCTGGACACTGCCTGGGGAGAACTGGAAAGCACAGTACACAATCTGAAAAACAGGGAAATACTCATCGAGAACTAAAATCATACATTGATAGATAAGGAAAAGAAAAACTTTACAAAGAAGACAAGCATATGAAAAAGAATATCACCATCAATCTTTGCGGCAGACTCTATCAGATAGACGAGGATGCCTACGAGTTGCTCAGCCACTATACGGACACCCTGCGCGATTACTTCACGAAGCAGGAGGGTGGCGAGGAAATAGCGGACGACATCGAAGCGCGTATCGCTGAACTGTTCGACGAATTGCGGGCACAGGGCATCGAGGCCATCACCATCGAGCATGTGCAGGGTGTGATTGAGCAGATTGGTCAAGTGGAAGATATTGCAGGAGAAGAAGCCGCTCAAGCCGCCGACGCCACCCAAGAAAAAGGAAACCAGCAGGCAAGCGTCCAAGAGAAGAAGAACGGCAAGAAGTTCTTCCGCGACTCGCAGAACAAGATGCTGGCAGGTGTGCTGGCAGGATGCGCACACTACTTTGGCAGCAGCATTTCTGTATGGCGATGGGGATTCGTGATTGCGCTTCTCTTGTGGATTATCGTTCCAGGATTGATTGTCACCGCCTTTTTGGGCCTATTCAGTTCCTTTGCAGTCCTGTTCTTCCTCGTTCCGCTCGATGTCCTCCCATTGATCATCTATCTGCTGGTGGCTATCTTCACACCTGAGACGAAGACTCCTGAGGATGTACTGCGCATGAAGGGCTTAGAAGTGAACCAGCAAAACCTGACGATGGAGGTACAAGAAGGAATGGCGATGAAGAAAAAGAAAGAGGGCAAGAGCACCTTGTGGGACATTTTCATCGGTGTGAACTGCGTGGGATTGAGCACAGCGCTGACCATTGGACTCATTGTAGCACTCTGCTTCTTCGTGGCTTTTGTGGCGGCTTCTGACATGATGGCCGATAGCTGGTGGAACATTGACAAGACAGAAGACATCAACGCCATCTTCTACCCCGTCATCCTGAGCGGCATCATGTTGCTGGCATCCATCGCCATCTTGCTCTATTGCTCCATCCATGCAGCAGTCAGTTCGTTTGGACAGACTCCTTCGATGAGCACAGGACAGCGCGTGATGTGGTTCGTCTTATGGGTGGCATCGCTGATTGGCTTCATTGGTTTCGCCATCTATGGAGCGGGCAGATTGCAGAAGACACAATCCGCACGTTGGGACATGGAGCATGCAGAATGGGTGAAGACACACACCCACGACGGCTTCGTCTTCAACGACGATGACTGGAACTTCTTCCAGAAGGACGGATGGAAACTCGTCAAGGCTGAAAACACCGACCGCTACACCTACAGCGGAGAGTACATGACCGGCAACACAAATGTGCGCTATCTCGATGCCTGCAACAACAACAACCCTGTCCTCCTCGTGACAGAGAAATCAGAGAAAGTGGTGCCTGGCATCTATCGCCTCAGCGCCGCTGTGAGAGCCGACCACGATGGCTGCTTCATCTATGTGAACGGACAGGATGCCGTTGGCGACTCGCTCTATTACAACGGGCTTCCTGCCAACATGAGGGAGATTCCCAACTACGGCAATGCAATCGGCAACATTTGGGAAATCTTGGGAATGGAAGCTGGTTTCTATCAGAGCGATGACCCCAATTATCTGAACGACCCTGTGCTGAAGGAACTGGTCAATCGGATTCCTGAGAGCGACCGCAAGAAGATTATCGATGCCAACAATCAAAGAGGATATGGATGGAGTTATGTGTACATCGACAACATCATCGTGAAAGAACCCACCACCCTCACCTATGGTGTGAAAATTGACGACGAAGAAAACACATCCTCCACGGGCTGGTTCTCGGCCACAGACTTCAAGTTGGAACGGATAGGCGGCAAATAAGCCTCACGCGCGCACATACATATATACAAAAAAGAGGCGGGGAGCACCACATGAGTGTTCCCCGCCTCTTTTTTGTGTCCGTTTACGTTCTCTTCGTCCGACAGGAAGAAAGTCTTTATTCGTCCTCCTTCTTGCGGCGAGAGCGGCGCTTTGGCTTCTCTTCCACAACCACTTCCTGCTTCACGCCAGCCAATTCTGGGTCGATGAGGATGCGGCCGCAATACTCACAGACAATCACCTTCTTGCGCATACGCACATCGAGCTGACGCTGTGGTGGAATCTTGGCGAAGCAACCACCGCAAGCATCACGCTGCACATACACGATGCCAAGACCGTTGCGGCTGTTCTTGCGGATGCGCTTGAAACTCTGCAGAAGACGTGGCTCGATAACTGTTTCAAGGTTCTTGGCCTTTTCGCGCAATTTCTCCTCGTCCGACTTGGTTTCAGCAACGATCTCATCCAGTTCGTTCTTTTTCAGTTCCAAATCCTGCAGACGGCCATCCAGTTCTTCCTTGTTCTTTGCCAAGAACTCTTCTCTGCCCTTCTCCATCAACTGTGCCTCACGGATGCGCTTGTTGCAGAGTTCCACCTCCAGCGTCTGGAATTCAATTTCCTTGTTCAGCAGGTCATACTCGCGGTTGTTGCGCACATTGTCCAGCTGCTCCTTATAGGTGTTCAGCTGCGATGTGGCCAGTTCTATCTTGCCGCGATACTCATTGATTTTCGCACGGATGTCAGCAATCTCAACTTCAGTCTTGCTGATACGAGTCTTCAATCCCTCGATGGTGTCCTCGAGGTCTTCCACTTCCAATGGGAGTTCACCACGCAAGGTGCGGATGCGGTCAATCTCAGTCAAGATGGTTTGCAGCTGGTAGAGGTTTTTCAAACGCTCTTCCACTGGCATTTCCGATGGGTTGTCTTTTTTCTTTGCCATTTTTATAGATAATTGATTGGGTTTGTATTCGTCTTTGCAAAATGCACAGGGAGTGAAGACGCCTTCTTCAAGATGATGTCACGCATCACCTCAAGCGTGTACTGTTCACTCTCAAAGTGTCCTATCTCCAGCAGAAGCAAGTCTTTCTCATAGCCGAAGAAACGGTGGTAACCGATTTCGCCCGTAATGAAAGCATCGGCTCCCTTCTCAATCGCTTTGGGAATGAGGAAAGCGCCAGCACCTCCACAGAGGGCAACACGTGTAATCGATTCCTTCTTGGCCATGTTAGCACGGAGCGATCTGAGGTGGAACACCTCTTTCACTCGCTCCATGAAGTCGTTCTGCGACAACGCTACAGGGAAAGCGGCGATAATGCCCTCACCTGCTGTAGTAGCTTTTCCGCCACACACATAATCATCTTTCTGCGACAGCCACTGAGGAGCCATCAAGCCCAGTTTCTCAGCCATCTTGAAACTCACTCCACCATGAGCCGAATCCAGATTGGTGTGAGCCGAATAAACCGTGATACCATTCTGTATTGCCTTGATGATGGTGCGTCCCACATAGTCACTTGGAGAAATGCTCTTCAAAGGGTGGAAGAGCAGGGGGTGATGACTCACAATGAGGTTACATCCACGCAGGATGGCCTCATCCACGACTTCTTCAGTCACGTCTAAACACAACAATGCCCCTGTAGTTTCTGCATCCTCTGCTAATCCAATCTGCAATCCCGCGTTATCGTAGCCGTCTTGCAGGGCCAGAGGAGCAAACTCTTCAAGGGCTCCTAAGATTTCCTTTACTTTCATGTATGTCGGAAACGTTCTTTTATCAGGGTCTGATGAATGGTCTGAACAGAGCTTCCACAAGACTCTTTTTACGTTTCGGGTGCAAAGTTACACAATTTTTCCGACACCTTTTGCCAAAATAATGTTAAATGTTCAAACTTTCTCCCCCATTCTTTTGGAGGAATCAAAGAAAACATCCACCTTTGCGCTGTTCTATTAAAGTAGTACACTAATAAAGCCTTTAGGCATAACACTAAAATGTCATCAAATAAACCTACTATTTACTTATCAACCCAAGAACTATGTTAGCAATCAAGAATGTGACCTATGGCTATAACGCCATCCACAATGTGCTGGAGAACTTCTCGCTCACCTACGAAGAGCCTGGCATCTACGGCCTTCTGGGCAAGAACGGCACAGGAAAGTCCACCCTACTCTACCTCATCATGGGTCTTCTGCGCCCCAAGCAGGGAGAAATCACCTTCGATGGCATCGACACGCGTCTGCGTAATCCAGAGGCATTGCAGGAGATGTTCATCGTGCCCGAAGAATACAACCTGCCCAGCATCTTGCTGCCCGACTACGTGAAGGTGTTCAAACCCTTCTACCCCAACTTCGACGAACAACTGCTGGTGCGCCTGCTCGAAGTGTTCGACATGCAAGGTGTGAACGGCGCCACCCTCAATGCTGACGGCATCCCTAACATCAACCTGGGTGCCCTTTCGATGGGTCAGAAAAAGAAGATCTACATGTGCATCGCCCTCGCCACACGCACCAAACTGCTCCTGATGGACGAGCCAACCAACGGACTCGACATCCCCAGCAAGAGCCAGTTCCGTAAAGTGGTGGCACAAGGTATGCGCGAAGGCCAGACCATCATCATCTCCACCCATCAGGTGCGCGATGTGGAGACCCTGCTCGACCACGTGACCATCATCGAGCAGAACGCTGTCCTCCTTAACGAGAAGATGAATATGGAAGAGCCTGTCAACCTTGAGGAACTCTTCATCGAGGCCCTCAATCGTGCACAAATTTCTGCTTCCTAAACCCAATTATCCGATTACTCTGAATATTCTGACTATTCTGAATACTCTGATTACTCCGAATACTCTGACTATTCCGATTACTCCGAAAAATCATAAAAAAAACAACCCCACTATGAATTTCGATAAAAACCGCTTTGCGAACTTCGCAAAATATGACCTGACCATCAACAAGGCTTTCTTCCGCAACTTGCTGCTCGTCACCATTGCAGGAGCCGTCGGCATCGCCATGATGGGCTTCATCGCACGCTACAACATCTATCACGACGTTGCCAGCAACCTGAGTGAATGGAACACAGTACCAGAACCTGGCGAGTTCTCACACTACACCTTTAACTACCTCACTGCCTCCTACGAGATATGCTTCTTTCTCGTAATGATGAGCATCTTCGCCGGCTGTTGGGCACACAATCTGCGCAACAAACAGGGGCGCATCATCGAACTCACCCTGCCCGCCACCAATCTGGAGAAGTTCACTTGGCACACCCTGCTCATGCTGGTAGGCGGTTTCGTGCTCTGTCTCGTTTCGATGCTCATTGCCGATGGTCTCAACGCATTGCTCACACTCATGATGTATGGCGCAGACAACGGCATCGGGTCACTCTCGCGCTCCATTGGCGAAATCATCACGCTCAGCATTACATCTGGCGACATGCTCACCCTCCCATCCATTTCTTCAGGTGGAGACGTAAGCGCAGAAGACGTGAAGACCATCTACCTGCTCAGAGCTGTCTCCTTCGCCATCATCGCAACCGCCCTCTGCGAGATTGTCACATTCTTCTTTGGCAATGCGCTGAAGTACAAGTACAACATCATCCTCACCTACATCGCCCTCCAAGTCCTCAGCGCTGTCGGCAGCATCTGCTTCTTCATCATCACAGCCGTCACAACAGGCGAGGCCATCGATGCCATTGCCGACTCTGATATGGACAACAACGATGTCATCAACCTCCTCACAGGTCTATCGGTTGCTGGTGGCGTGCTCAGCCTCCTGGTGGCTGCAGGGCTTATCTGGTGGAGTTATCGCCGCTACACCAAGGCACAGATTTCTGCACCTTTCAACAAATAAAAGGCACCACTATCCATAAAAAGCACTACTATGCGATTCAAAGACAACAAAGCCATCTATCAGCAAATAGCCGACCTCATCTGCGAGGACATCCTGCAAGGGAAGCTGTTGGAAGATGAGCGCATTCCAAGCGTGAGGGAATACGCCACCACCTTGGAGGTGAACGCCAACACCTGTGCTCGGGCTTACGACTGGTTGCAAGGGCAGAACATCATCTACACCAAACGCGGCCTCGGCTATTTTGTTTCTCTTGGCGCAAAAGACGCCATCCTGCAGATGAAGCGCGAGGAGTTCATGAACCAGACGCTGCCAGATGTAGCGCGACTCATGACCAGCCTCAACATCAGCATCAGCGAATTGAACCAAGGAATTTACAACTACCAAATGACAAAATAACAGCATGAAACTCAGAACTATCCTAATGATTACCAGCCTTGCCGCTGTGGCAGCCACCATCACATCCTGCAATTTCAGCAGCGACGACCTGAACCGGTTGGCACGCAAGGAAGCAGGCAAGGACTCCTATCGCGACAGCGAGAAATGGGGTAAAGTCGTCACACAAACCATCGAGGTCGAAGACTTCACCCACATCAACCTGAAGGGCAATGCCGACATCAAGTTCACCCAAGGCGATGAACTGAAGGTGGAAGCCTATGGCAACGAGAAAGCCATTGCTGAGAACGACATCACGGTGAAGGACGGCACACTGATCGTGGCACAAAAGACAGGTTCGAAAGGCACCGTTCCCACCATCAAAATCATGGTGACTGCACCCAATCTCGAGAGCATCGACGTGAGCGGTACAGGCGATGTGGAAATCAAGGACGAGAACGAGCTGGAGGGTGACCTGCAAATCCTCATCAGCGGCACAGGAGATGTGGACTTGGAGCGTGTGGAATGCCGACAACTCACCGTCCACATCAGCGGCAAGGGCGACATCACAGCCGAGAAAATCAAGTGTGAGAAAGCCGACATCAGCATCAGCGGCGATGGCGACATGAAAGCCGATGTGAAAGCCAACGACATCCAGGTGGAGATTGGCGGCACAGGCGATGCTGACCTCGACGTGAAATGCCAAGACCTCACCGTCACCGCTGGCGGCACAGGCGAGGTGGAACTGAAAGGCGAGTGTGCCCACTTGACCAAGAAATCGGGAGGTATGGCAAGCATCGACTCTCGCCGGCTGACCATCCACGAAGACATCCGCATCCAATAATTCTCGCCGTCACATTCCCACAGAGAACTCCTTCATTGCACAAAAACCGCACTTTTTACACAAAAATGTGCGGTTTTTTTTGTGTTTTATCACTTTTAACTTAACTTTGCACCCACATCACCTATTTCCTTCACTAACCCCAGAACTGAATATGAAGAGAATCATCTTGGCCTTTCTGGCAGTAACAGCCCTTTTGTTCATGTCCCACGAGACCATCTTTGCTTCATCCATCCAAGACGACATCACGACAAACGATGAAACTGCTACTGCGGACACTCCTGTGGTGAGCACCCAATCTGGCCTCATCAGCGGAACGGTGCAAGAAGGCACTTTGGCCTATCTGGGCATCCCATACGCACGGGTGGAGCGATTCATGCCTCCCCTGCCCGTAGAGCCGTGGGACAGCATCAGGCTGTGCGACCACTGGGGGCCTCAAGCGATGCAACACACCTCAGGACGCCAACTCAGCGAAGCCGAGATGTCGGAAAAGAACTCCTGTGTGCTCAACGTGTGGACCACCGACCTGAAGGCACACAAGCCTGTCATGCTGTGGATTCACGGCGGCGGCTTCGACTCTGGCACCTCCAGTTGGGACCCAGGCATGCTGCTGGCCAAGAGAGATGTGGTGGTGGTCAGTCTGAACCATCGGCTCAACATCTTGGGATTCCTCGACCTCTCGGCTGTTTCCGACAAATACAAGCACTCCGGCAACGTGGGCATGCTCGACATTGTGGCTGCGCTGAAGTGGATACGCGACAACATCGCCGCATTTGGTGGCGACCCCTCCAACGTGACCATCTTTGGAGAATCAGGCGGTGGCGGAAAAGTGGGCACACTCATGTGCATGCCTGACGCAAAGGGACTTTTCCACAAAGCCATCATCATGAGCGGAACCATCCTCAACATCAACACCCAAGCCGCCACACAAGAACTGGGCAAGGCTGTGCTGAGAGAACTGAACATCCCAGAGAACGAAGTGGAACGCCTCAACGATATTCCCTACGAAGACCTCTACGCCATAGGACAGCGAGCAATGGCCCATAGCGTCGGCACACGCCTTCCTGGCACCCCCATGATGTGGGGATTCGGCCCTACCCCCGATGGCGAAGTGGTCATGCAGCAACCTTTCCAGCCAGGCTTTGCCGAACTCTCCTCCGATGTGCCCCTGCTCATCGGCACCACCTTCAACGAGGTGCAACATCTGCGCTACAATCAACCGCTCACAACGACAGAAGCCCGCGAAGAACTCCGCAAGACTTTTGGCGACGACACCGATGCCTACATCGAGGCCTTCAGGGCTGCCTATCCCCAACACACTCCGCAAGACCTCCTGAGCATCGACTGGCTCTTCCGCGCCAAGACCCTCATCACCGCCGATGCTGTAGCTGAAACACGCAAGGCACCCACCTACATGTATATGTTCACATGGCGTTCTCCCGTCAGTCGCGCCTCCACGCATGGTGCCGAAGTCAAATTCTGCTTCAACGCCCCCCAACACGCTGGAGACAACCTTCCCAACCCCACCGAACAAGACCTTCAGTTGGGCAACCTCATGTCATCCGCATGGGCACAATTCGCCAAAACCGGCAACCCCAGCATCAGTTCCCTCCCCGCTTGGCAACCCTACACCCCCACCAACGGCGAACTCATGGTGTTCGACCGCCAATGCCAAGTGCGCCACAATCCCGACCGACGCCTTCAGGAAATCATCAACAAGCATTGCTTCTCGCTGCTCGACAAGCATACGAAGTGATGCAGGCAGTTCACACCCGCCACTTCCACTACCTCCACATCCCTCTTTCCAATACCACCAACGACTCTCTTTCAGAGCCTCAAAATCGGTGTGACTCAGACCGACACCCTCGGTGTGACTCAGACCGACCTACCCGGTGTGAGTCACACCGCCAAAGAGGCAGTGGAAGAAAGGAAAAAGCCATCATTCCACTATCAAGTTGGTCAAAACGAAAGAAACGATAAAAAGTGAAGAAAAAGTTTGGAGGTGTGGATGGGATGTGCTACCTTTGTGAAAAAATTGTATGACACAGGCGGAGTTTCAGAACTTGATCGATAAGCACAGCCAAACGTTGGAGGAGATGAAGGCGACGGCACATGCGTTGCACGCGAGCGTGAACCAAATGTATGACAAGGTGCATCCGTATGGAGTGCATCTGGATATGGTGGCGGAATCGGTGTCTCAGTACGGGCACTTGGTGTGTGCTGACGAGCAGGATGTGCTGCCCTTGTTCTTCGGAGCCTACTTCCACGACAGCATCGAGGATGCACGACAGACCTACAACGATGTGACGAGGTTGGCCAGCCGATGGATGGACAAGGAACAGGCATACATGGCTGCTGAAATCGTCTATGCGCTGACGAATGACAAGGGACGCACACGCGCTGAACGTGCCGGAGAGAACTACTACCGAGGCATCCGCGAGACACCCTACGCCCCCTTCGTGAAACTGGCCGACCGACTGGCCAATATCACCTACTCCTGCTCAAACGGCAATGAGCTCAACACCTACATGAAAGCGGTGTACAAGCAGGAACTTCCTCACTTTCTGGAGGGAATCAATGCCCACAGCGAGGACGGGAGGATGGCATTGCCACAAGTGATGGTGAATCAAATTTTTGCACAAATCTCATAAAAAAGAAGACACGCTTATGACTACAAACACACAACTCTACACGCTGAACTATGACGAGGTGAAGACGTATCTGTGGACAGCCGCGTTCGTGGTTGCCAACATGGCGCTGCCTCAGTTGTTTCATCTCATTCCGCAGGGTGGCATCATGTTTGCCCCACTCTCTTTCGTCATTCTGGCTGGCTCCTACAAATTCGGTTGGAAAGCAGGACTTCTGGCCGCTCTTGCCTCACCTGTGGTGAACAACCTTGTGTTTGGTGCACCAGCATGGGGTGTAGTGCCTGTGATGGCGCTCAAACTGGCCTTCCTCGCTGTTGCTGCAGGACTGACGGCACAATATTTCAAGAAGGTGAACCTGTTGCTGCTCACAGGCGTGGTGATGACAGCCGAACTGCTGGGAGGTCTCAGCGAACTGGCACTCACGGGCGGCATCTCCGCCACCATTGCCGACTTCACCATCGGCTGGCCAGGCCTGCTGCTGCAAGTGTTCGGCACGTATGCCCTACTTGTTTTCTCTGCCAAAAAGAACTGAAGATTGACGATATCCACGAACAAAAAATGGGAACCTCACCGCTGCATGTGTGAGGTTCCCATTTTGCTGTTATGATAACAGGCAACAAGCCGTTTACTTGATGCCCAATTTCTTGGCGATATTCTTCGGAAGAGCATCCTTGTGAACGAGGATGTTCATGGTCTTGTAAGCCACAAATGCTTTGGATGCATACCAAACGCCCTTGTACTTGTAGTCAGTGCCCCATGAGTTCTTCACCATGAAATACTCCTTACCGTTCTGATCTTTGGCGATACCATAGATCAGCATACCGTGATCGTCGGTTGTCTCCCAATTGTCGTAAGCCTCTTGGCGCATCTCCTGCGTGATGGTCTTTTCAGGCAACGGACGAGCGGTGTAGGATGCACGGGCGGGTGTGCCAGAGGAGCCAAACCAACGCTCATAATCAGAACCGCTGGTTTCCTTCAACTTCTGCAAGTCGGGACACACGGCGATACCATCGCGAGAGAATCCGTTTTCAGAGACATCGGCTCCCCATGCAAAAGTGTAGCCATTCTTCACCGCTGATTCCATCACCTCCATGAACTCTTCAAGAGGCAGGTTATAGGAGAGTCCCCAACGCCAGTTGTCCTGCACCTCAATGATGAACTGCTCGTAGAAAGGATGATGCGTGAAGGAGGTGAGGCTCACATAGTCGTCCATGTTCAGGCCTGTGGAAGCCATGTAGGACTGAGGAGTGTACTTTTTGCCGTTGTGGGTGAACTCTGTGGGGCACTCACCCAGATAGGCGTCGAGCGTAGCATTGATGGGCTTGAACCAAACGGGAGAGAGTTTCTTCTGCTCACCTTTGGCAACTGCTTCCACCATTGGTTCGAGGATGCTGAAGAACTCGCTGAAGTTGGGCAGCGTGTCACCATAGAGGGTGCCTGGTGCTGGCATCGCTGTCTCTGGAATCATGCCGTAATGCTTCATGCAGTAAACGCAATCATAGAAAGAACCACCCTGACTGAAATCCATATCACCATGCAGACGCACAGTTGCTTTGGCACGATCTTCATAGGTCTTGTGGGCGAGATACATCTCAGAGAAATCCCAAGTGCCCTTACCCATACGGAGCAGTTCTGCCTCGAAGAAGCCGAGCGAAGAATAAGCCCAGCAGGTGCCGGAACGATTCTGATTCTTGGTGGATGTGATAGGATTCTCTTTCACGACGGTGAACTGGAATCCCTCGTTCTTCTCTTGTGCAAAGAGCGAAGTGCCGCCAACCAACAGGGCAGCAATAATCAATAATTTTTTCATGTGTGATCGTTTATTTGTTGATAAAATCTTCAAGTTCATTGATATGGTATGGAATCACGTTGTCACCAACAATCTCACAACCCTTTTCCGTGATGATGATATCATCCTCCAGACGTACACCTCCAAAATTGCGGAATGGTTCAACGGCATCGTAGTTGATGAAGTCCTTGTGCATGCCCTGACTCTTCCAGAGGTCGATGAGATGAGGGATGAAGTATATGCCAGGTTCGACAGTCATCACGAAGCCTGGCTGCATGCGGCGACCACAACGGAGACAGTTAAGCCCGAATTGAGTGGAAGGCTGCACCTCGTCGTCAAATCCCACATAGTTCTGTCCGAGGCCCTCCATATCGTGCACATCCAATCCCATCATGTGGCCAAGTCCGTGTGGCATAAACATAGCATGAGCACCTGCGCTTACAGCCTCATCGGTATCCCCCTTCATCAAACCGATAGCCTTCAAATGGTCGGTGATGATGCGGCAAGCACCAAGATGCATATCAAGCCATTTCACACCGGGCTTGGCATTTGCAATCACCCAATCGTGGGCAGCCTCCACAGCACCGTAGATGTCGCGCTGCTGCTGGGTGAACTTGCCTGAAATCGGTGTAACACGCGTGTTGTCCGAACAGTAGTTTTCCTTACTTTCAGCACCTGCATCGCAGAGCATCAGCCTTCCTGCCTCCATCGGTGTGTGGCTGGGGAAGCCGTGCTGAATCTCACCATGCATTGAAAGGATGGATTGGAATGAATAGCGGTCGCCCAAACTCATCGCAATGCCTTCGATGACACCTGCCACATACTTTTCTGTCACACCTGGTGCGCACAACTTCTGTGCTGTGGTGTGCATCTTGTAGCCGATGTCGGCAGCCGCCTTCAACTCCACGATTTCCTCAGGCTTCTTCACGGCACGCATATCAACAATGGCCTTGATAAGTTTCACGGATGCCTTCTCTTTCGACTGCAACGGATGAATGCCCACCAGGTCAGCCAACTGAATCATCAGATCGTGGCGGCATTGAGGCACAAAATGGATGGTCTGCCCCTTTGCTTTGGCAGCATCCACCAGCTGTTTCAATTGTACCATCGGAGCCGTATTCTTCACACCCACCTCGGCTGCAAGGTCTTCCACAGAAGGCACATAACCAAACCAGATGATGTCATCAATGTCGATGTCATTGCCAAAGATGTACTCTTGGTCGTTGTCGATATCTATCACGCCAACCAACCCTTCACGTTTCTGACCAAAATAATACAGGAAACAACTGTCCTGACGGAATCGGTAAGGATTGCCAGCATAATTGTTGGGTGCGTCGTTGTTGCCAAACAGGAGGACAAGTCCCTCGCCCACCCGTTGTTTCAGTTCTGCGCGACGCTGCACATAAATCTCTTTTGCAAACATATAGCTAACTATTGGTTTTTCTGATTGTGGCACAAAGGTAAAACAAAAAGGCTGAAAAAACAAAACGACGCTCTGTTTTTTCAGCCTTTTTAAGTAAAAGCGAGTGGATATGCTCTATTTCTTCTTGCAGAGAGGACTATTCCATTCCCAACTCATGCCGCTTTGACGAGTATTTCCCTTTCAACGTTTGTGCCAGACGCTTCACCTCTGGAATTTGCCTGCTGTTATGCTCCACACAAAGATGAATGTCGTCAAGACTCTGCAACATGCCCAAGCGACAATCCTGGAATCTGTTGAGTTCCTGCTTGGTGTGTATCTGATCAATACGTCGAATGAGGTTGTTGAGATTGGCAATCACGCCGTTGGCAGGCACTTCATACTCGCGACAAGCCTTTGTATAGGATGCTTCAGCTTCTTGCTGATATTTGGTCACAGCAGCTTTCTCCTCCTTGCTCAACGTAGCCATCTCGCTGCGGAGTGACTGGGTCATCTCCATATACTTCTTCTTGGCAGAGACAAGACCATCAGGCGACCTCACTTCGTCCATGATTCCCTTTGCTTCGCTGAACTTCACACACAACGAGGCACTTTCCCTGTCGATATTCTCTTTCTCTGCGATGGTATCAGAAGCGATGTCTTCGGCAGTCGGGATATCCTCGTCTGCCGCATCGAAAGCTCCACCACCACGTGGAGTGGATGTCGAGTCGCAAGCCCACAGCATCAGCAACAAGGCCGCAACCATCAATGGCAATATCTTCTTCATAAGGTTGATGAAAAGAAATCAAGGGACACATCCGTGTGGACATGTCCCTTGGGTGTTAAGTTGTGTGCAATAAATTACTCGTTAGTTTCGTTCATCTTCTCCTTCAGGGCAGCAAGTGCATCGATGTCACCAAGAGAAGTGGAAGCAGCCACGTTCTTGATTACAGGAGCCTGCTCCTTCTGTGGACGGCTTGCCTTCTTGGCAGCAGCCTCAGCCTTCTTGGCGGCACGAGCCTCAGCACGTGCAACATCTTCGAAGATGCGAGAGTGAGAAAGGATGATGCGCTTAGCCTCCTTGTTGAACTCAATCACCTTGAACTGGAGAGTCTCGCCAAGTTGAGCTTGGCTACCATCTTCCTTCACGAGGTGCTTTGGAGTAGCAAAGCCTTCCACGCCACCTTCGAGGGCGATAACAGCGCCCTTGTCGAGCACTTCAATCACCTTACCCTCGTGGATAGAATCCTGAGTGAACACTTCCTCGAACTTGTCCCAAGGATTGTCCTCAAGCTGCTTGTGGCCGAGAGAGAGACGACGGTTCTCCTTGTCGATGTCGAGCACCTGCACCTCGATAGGCTCACCAATCTTGGTGAACTCTGATGGGTGCTTCACCTTCTTTGTCCAAGAGAGGTCAGAGATGTGGATGAGACCATCAACACCTTCCTCAACCTCTACAAACACACCGAAGTTAGTGAAGTTACGCACCTTGGCAGTGTGCTTGCTGCCTACAGGATACTTCTCTTCAATCTTCTCCCATGGATCGTCCTTCAACTGCTTCACACCGAGAGACATCTTGCGCTCTTCGCGGTCGAGTGTGAGGATAACAGCATCCACTTCGTCGCCCACCTTCATGAACTCCTGTGCAGAGTGGAGGTGTGCGCTCCAAGACATTTCAGAAACGTGGATGAGACCTTCTACACCAGGTGCAATCTCGATGAATGCACCGTAGTCGGCCATCACAACCACCTTACCATGAACCTTGTCACCCACCTTCAGGTCAGCATCAAGAGCATCCCAAGGGTGTGGAGTGAGCTGCTTCAAACCAAGAGCGATGCGCTTCTTCTCGTCGTCGAAGTCGAGAATCACCACGTTGAGCTTCTGGTCGAGCTGAACGATTTCCTTTGGATCGCTCACGCGACCCCAAGAGAGGTCGGTGATGTGGATGAGACCGTCAACACCACCAAGGTCGATGAATACGCCGTAGTTGGTGATGTTCTTGACAGTACCCTCAAGAATCTGGCCCTTCTCGAGCTTAGAGATAATCTCTTTCTTCTGAGCCTCGAGCTCTGCCTCGATAAGAGCCTTGTGGCTAACAACCACGTTGCGGAACTCCTGATTGATTTTCACAATCTTGAACTCCATGGTCTTGCCAACAAATGTATCGTAATCGCGGATAGGCTTCACATCGATCTGAGAACCTGGGAGGAATGCCTCTGTGCCAAGCACGTCAACAATCATACCACCCTTTGTGCGGCACTTCACGAAACCATTCACGATCTCGTCGTTTGCAAGTGCAGCGTTCACACGATCCCAAGAACGGCTCTGACGTGCCTTCTTGTGAGAGAGGATGAGCTGACCCTTCTTGTCTTCCTGATTCTCGATGTAAACCTCAACGGTGTCACCCACCTTGAGGTCTGGAGCGTAACGGAACTCGCTACGTGCGATGATACCTTCGCTCTTGTAACCGATGTTGACAACAACTTCACGATCGTTGATAGCGGTAACAGTACCGTCAACCACCTCGTTGTCGTTCACGTTGTTGAGAGTGCCTTCGTAGGCAGCAGTTTGAGCGGCTTTGTCAGCACTGCTCACGCCGTCGTTCTCGAATGCATCCCAATCGAAACCTTCCAGCGGTTTAATGTCTTTAATTGCCATAAAATAAATTAATTGTTTGTTTGTAATTAATAAAGTTAGACATTATGTTGATAAAATCTAATCTGTCCTGTGTCCTGAAACACAAAACGGCTGCAAAGTTAACGTTTTTTCGTCATCCGACAAAATAAACCACAAAATAAATGCCTTTTCTTCGTAAAACAAACTCACTTTTCCATTTTTACTCGTAACTTTGCACCCAAATCTCATCAAAATACATGAAAAAGAAGACATTACTGACACTTATCTCATCCCTGTTGATGATGCCTGCATTGGCACAAACCACCATCGACATCAGTGGAAACAACACTTCCAGCAGTTACAAATCATACGACCAAAGCATCTATGCATCCTCTTTCAAGAAAGTGGATGTGAAGATGGCTCGCTATTGTTATTTCAGTTCTACTGTCTCAGGAAAAGGCACACTGAACCTATATGCCGGAGGTGAACGTTGCTATTTGGGCACAGAAAAGGGTGCCAGTTGGCCGAACTGGACGAACTTCACAGGAAACGTACATATCTATCCTTATGAAGAGAACGCACCTGGTTTAGCATTCTATGGTGTGGTGATGGCACATGGCGGCAAGAGCTTCTCGCCAGAGAACATGGAGAGCGACATCAAGTCGGGCAAAGTGAACAACTCGATGGAGCGATGCCACGTCATCTTGCACACAGGTGCCACTCTCTGTTGCGAGGCCAACACCAATGGAGCCGGTTTCCGCATTGGCGACCTGAACACGGAGGTGGGTTCATCCATTATTGGATATATGAAAACGAACACACGTGCGGCATACTTTCTGGTGGGCTATTCTGGAGCAGATGCCACATTGGCAGGAAAAATCGCCCCACCCGACTATAGCGACACGCACCCGTTGGGCATCATCAAGGAAGGCAAAGGCACCTGCCGCATCACAGGCAACAACAACTATCTGACAGGTTGCTTGCGAGTGACGGACGGCCGAGTTCTGGTGATGAACGACCGTCTTGAGGCCGAGAGCAAGAAACTGAGAGGAGCCTTGGGTGCCAAGAAAGATGCCAACGAAGCCATTGCGTATGTGTTCGAAGGTGGTGTACTTGGCGGTACAGGAAGTATCGCAGGAACAGTGGACAACTATGGAACAATAGAACCAGGCGATGATGCTGTGGGTACACTGACCCTGAAGAACTATGCCACGCCATCCAAAAACACCAACCTCTTTGTGCGTCCCAAATCTGTGCTGCGTTTCAAGATTGAATCGGCATCCGAGTATGACCAACTGATGGTCAACGGCACCGTCAAATACTTCGACATGACACAAGACTTCATGACCAGCGACAAGATGCCTCTCATCCAAATTGCGTTGGACAAGGATGCTGGCGTAAAAGTGGGAGACGAGTTCCACCTGCTCACCGCCAAGAACAAAACGGGCGACTGGCATTTCGAACTGAAAAAGCCTGAACGCTACACTTGGGAGATTGTAGAGAAAGAAGAAAACGGAGCGTACACCGTCGTGCTGCGCCTCGTGTCGTTCAACGATTCTGATGACCCTGACAATCCTGATGACCCTGACAATCCTGATGACAAGGAGCACATGGGCGCCTTCTACGATGACGGCATCAACGATCAAACCGACAAGACCACCTTGCGTCAATATGCTGAGCAGAATGGGAAATATATCGGCACAGCCATCTCTACCTGGAAAAACGACATCACCAACGAGGGATTGGCTGAGACAAGAGAGGTGAAGCAGCAGTTCAACATGCTCGTGGCAGAAAACGAGATGAAATTCGACGTGCTGGAACCTTCACGTGGCGAGTTCAACTATTGGACAGCCGACAACTTGGTGAACTTTGCCCAAAACAACAAAATGAAGATGAGAGGGCACTGCCTCGTATGGCATGCCCAGTTGCCCACATGGATGTCAAGCGATGGTAAGAAGAACGACAAGAACTGGAGCCGCGCTGAAGCTCTGAAGATTATGGAGACCCATATCACCAACGTTGTGACACACTTCAAAGGGAAAGTGACGGAATGGGATGTGGTGAACGAATGTCTGTCCGACGACCAGACAACCGTGCGCACCCATCCTGAAGCTTACGACCTGCGCGAAAGCGTGTGGATGCGTGCTATCGGTGAAGATTACATCGACTCCGCTTTCGTCTATGCCCATCGTGCTGACCCCGATGCCCTGCTCTTCCTCAACGACTATGGCGTGGAGATGCAAGGGGTAGCTAAATCGGTCGCATTCTACAATCTTGCCATGCGACTCAAGAACAGCGACATCCCCATCCACGGCGTAGGATTACAATGCCACTTCTCCATCGGTGATGTGGATTCTGTAAAACTTGCCAAGACCATCCAACGTTTTGCTGATGCTGGACTTCAGTGCATCATCACCGAGTTGGACATGGGTGTGCCATCCACCACAGCCGCCAATCTCGAGGAACAGGCGCGCAACTACCGCGTCATCACCGACATCATGCTCAACAACGACAACTGCCCCGACCTCGTCATCTGGGGACTGAAAGACAACAACAGCTGGAGAGAGGCTTCCAATCCGCTGCTCTACACGGCAGGCGTGGAAAAAAAGCCGGCCTATTATAGTGTCCGTTCAGCCCTTCGCCACCGCATCATCGAACGAGAGAAGGCAACGGACATTCGGTCTGTTGACCATCAACCCACCCAAACGGGTGAAAAAGTCTATGACCTCTATGGTCGCCGCATCAAAGGGCAGCCTCTCAGCCCTGGCATTTATATCAGCGGCGGGAAAAAGCATATCGTCAGGAGATAGAGATAGCGACACATAAGACACCATCAATTGTCACCGCTTGGTGAGGAACATCACCACTCCAGCAACTTTTTTCCACCAAAATCTCATTTTTTCTTGAAAAATGTTTGTGGTTTCGAGGAAAGTGTGTACTTTTGCAGCGAAAATAAAAGACAAAAAGGACAAATGAAGTCATTGTTTAACGCATATTACTATTTTTACTTTTACTTTGGCAACGAGTAAGAGCGGGTAGTTATGTGTTCATAGATAAACGATGCAACAACAAGATTGAAACAATATAGCCCCGCTCTGATGAGTGGGGCTTTTTGGTGGAGAAAACCATACATTATATATAATATGAGAAGAGTAGCAATACAAGGAGAGGTGGGAAGTTACCACGATGTGGCAAGCCACTACTACTTCGAGAGTGAAGACATCGAACTGATTTGTTGTGACACGTTCGAAGAGGTGTTCGAGGAGATGAAGAAGGACTCGAACGTGATTGGCATGGTGGCAATAGAAAACACCATCGCAGGTTCGCTGCTACACAACTACGAACTGCTGCGCGACAGCGGCATGCAGATTGTGGGCGAACACAAACTCCGCATCTCACACAGCATCATGTGTCTGCCTGAAGACGATTGGGAAGACATCACAGAGGTGAACTCACACCCTGTAGCATTGATGCAGTGCCGACACTTCCTGAAGCAGCATCCCCAATTCAAAATTGTGGAGACAGACGACACGGCAGGTTCAGCCAAGAACATCAGCGAGAACAACCTGAGAGGTCATGCGGCCATCTGCTCCAAGTACGCAGCTCCGCTCTACGGCATGAAGATTCTGCAAGAGGGCATCGAGACGAACAAGCACAACTTCACCCGTTTCCTGATTGTGGCTGACCCTTGGATGGCAGAGGAACTGAGTGTGCCCAGCAAGTCGAACAAGTCAAGCATCGTGTTCAGCCTTCCCCACAGCGAAGGTTCCCTCTCACAGGTGTTGAGCATCTTCTCGTTCTACAAAATCAACCTCACCAAGATTCAGTCATTGCCCATCATCGGCAGAGAATGGGAATACATGTTCTACATCGACGTGATGTATGATGACTACACCCGCTACCGTCAGAGCATCGACGCAGTACGCCCACTGACAAAGCAACTGAAAATCTTGGGAGAATATGTAGAAGGGAAAAGCACCATCGAAAAAAATTAAAAAATTGAAAGATTGAAAAATTGAAGTTTGGGCTTATGCAATGTGAGAACTCGCCGCATGGCAACTTCAATTCTTCAATTCTATAACTCTTCAATTCTAATATGATACAGCCTGCAGATAGATTATCGCTTGTAAGCGAATACTACTTTTCAAGAAAACTCAAGGAGGTGGCAAAACTGAATGCGGAGGGCAAGGACATCATCTCGCTTGCCATCGGCTCACCCGATATGCCTCCCAGTGCTGAAACCATCGACGTGCTCTGCGAGCATGCCAAGCGTCCCGATGCACACGGCTATCAGCCAACCGTCGGCATTCCCGAACTGAGAAAGGCAATGGCCAGATTCTACAAGAGATGGTACGGCGTGGAACTCGACCCTGCTACAGAAATTCAGCCACTCATCGGCAGCAAGGAGGGAATCCTGCATGTGACCTTGGCTCTGTGCAACCCTGGCGACAAGGTGCTGGTGCCCAATCCAGGCTATCCCACCTACACCTCGCTCAGCAAGATTCTCGGTCAGCAGATTGTGAACTACGACCTCTTGGAGAACAACGGTTGGCAACCCGACTTCGAACAGTTGGAGGCGATGGACTTGACAGGTGTGAAACTCATGTGGACGAACTACCCCAACATGCCGACAGGTGGACGTGCCACTCGTGAACTGTACGAGAAGATTGTAGCATTTGCCCAAAAGCACAACATCGTGGTGGTGAACGACAACCCCTACTCATTCATCCTCAACCGCGACGAGCACCTGAGCATCCTGCAAGTGCCAGGAGCGAAAGAGTGTTGCATCGAATTCAACTCCATGTCGAAGAGCCACAACATGCCAGGTTGGCGTGTCGGCATGCTGGCAACGAACAGCACCTTCGTGCAGTGGATTCTGAAAATCAAGAGCAACATCGACTCAGGCACCTTCCGCCCCCTGCAATTAGCCGCAGCACAGGCATACGACAACACAGAAGCATGGCACACACACGCCAACATCGAGATCTATGCCACCCGTCGCAAGATTGCCGAAGAGATCATGACCACTCTCGGCTGCACCTTCGACCCCAAGCAGCAGGGTATGTTCCTCTGGGGACGCATCCCCGACAGCATTGCCGATGTGGAAGACTTGACAGAGAAGGTGCTCCACGAAGCCCGCGTCTTCATCACCCCCGGCTTCATCTTCGGCTCCAACGGCAAACGATACATCCGCATCAGCCTCTGTGCCAAGGACGAAAAGATGAAGCAAGCGCTTCAGAGAATTGAAAAATTGAAGAATTGAAAAATTGAAGAATTGAAGTTGCCATGCGGCGTGTATGTAGAACAATAAATATATAATTGGACACGATGAAAGAAATTGTCATAGCAAACTTGGGTTTGGATTTCGCTCTTCGAATTGTCAATCTATACAAGTATCTGTGCAATAACAAAAACGAGCACGTAATGTCAAAGCAATTATTGCGCTGTGGTACCAGTATCGGAGCGAATATCGCTGAGAGTGAGCATGCACAAAGTACAGCAGATTTTCTTTCCAAATTATCAATCTCTCTGAAAGAGGCAAATGAAACAAAGTATTGGATTACATTATTACATAAAGCAGATTATCTGACAGAAAAAGAATGTGAGTCTATGATGACTGATTTACGAATCATCATTGGAACATTAGTAAATACAATAAAGAAAACAAAAGATAACCCCACAGAATTGTAGAAACGAAAAACTTCAATTCCAACCACTGTAAAGGAAAACTTCAATTCTTCAATTCTTCAATTCTAAAAAGTATGGAATTAGATTTAGCACCATTGAATTTGCCAAGCGACAACGAACGTCCGTTCGTGATTGCAGGCCCATGCTCCGCAGAGACGGAGGAACAAGTGATGAAAACAGCACGCGAACTGGCCATGAAAGGCTGCCACAACTTCCGCGCTGGTGTATGGAAACCCCGCACCAAACCAGGAGGTTTCGAAGGCAACGGAGAGGCAGCCCTGCCGTGGATGAAGCAGGTGAAGGAAGAGACCCACATGCTCATCTCCACCGAGGTCGCCACACCTGAACACGTGGAACTGGCACTGAAGTATGATATGGACATCCTCTGGGTGGGCGCTCGCACCACCGCCAACCCCTTTGCCGTACAGGCTCTTGCCGATGCACTGAAAGGCGTGGACGTGCCCGTCTTCGTGAAGAACCCCGTCAATCCCGACATCGAACTGTGGATTGGTGCCTTGGAACGCATCAACCAAGCAGGCGTGAAGCGCATGGGAGCCATCCACCGCGGTTTCTCCAGCTACGAGCAGAAGATTTACCGCAACTCCCCCATGTGGCAGATTCCTATCGAACTGCACCGCCGCATCCCTAACCTGCCCATCATCTGCGACCCCTCACACATCGGTGGTCGCCGCGAACTCATTGCCCCCCTCTGCCAGCAGGCTATGGACCTCGGATTCGACGGACTCATTGTCGAGGCCCACTGCGACCCCGACAAGGCATGGAGCGATGCCAAGCAGCAGGTCACACCCGAAGTGCTCGACTACATCCTCTCCTTGCTCGTCATTCGCGACGAGCACACCACCACCGAAGGTCTTGCCAGCATGCGTAAGCAGATTGACGAACTGGACAACCAGCTCATGGACATCCTCGCCAAGCGCATGCGTGTCTGCCGCGAGATTGGCCACTACAAGAAGGAGCACAACATGACCGTGCTGCAGGCCGTCCGCTACAACGAAATCCTTTCCAAGCGTGGCGTACAAGGCTCCCTCTGCGGCATGAGCCCCGACTTCGTAGCCAAGGTGTTCGAGAGCATCCACGAAGAGAGTGTACACCAGCAGATTGAAATCATCAACAAGTAAAATTGAAAAATTGAAAGATTGAAGAATTGAAGTTGCCATGCGGCGAGTTCTTACATCGCGTTAGCCCAAAAACTTCAATTCTTCAATTCTTCAATTCTCTAAAAACTCTGTTTTTATGAAGATTCTCATATTAGGAGCAGGCAAGATGGGTTCATTCTTCACCGACCTGCTGTCGTTCGACCACGAAGTGGCGGTGTACGACATCGACCCCAAGCGCCTCCGTTTCATGTACAACACCCAGCGTTTCACCACGCTGGAAGAAATCGGCGACTTCAGAGCGGACCTCGTCATCAATGCCGTGAGCCTGAAGTACACGCTACAAGTGTTCGACCAAGTAATACCCTATCTGCCCAAGGAATACTGCATCCTCTCCGACATCTCGTCGGTGAAGACAGGCTTCAAGGAGTACTACGAGGCAAGCGGCTTCCACTACGTGAGCACCCACCCCATGTTCGGCCCCACCTTTGCCAACCTCGGCAAACTGAGCGACGAGAACGCCATCATCATCAACGAGGGCGACTACATGGGACGCTGCTTCTTCAAGGACCTCTACTCCCGCCTCGGTCTCAACATCTTCGAATACACCTTCGAGGAGCACGACCAGACGGTGGCATACTCCCTCTCCATCCCCTTCATCTCCACCTTCGCCTTCGCTGCCGTGATGAAGCATCAAGATGCCCCGGGCACCACCTTCAAGCGTCACATGAAGATAGCCAAAGGCGTCCTCTCCGAAGACGACACCCTCCTGCGCGAAATCCTCTTCAACCCCTACACCAAAGGGCAAGTCGAGCAAATCCGCAAGGAGATGAAAGAAATCATCGAAATCATCGACACCCGCGACGAAGAGCACATGCAGCAGTACCTGACCAAGATTCGCAAGAACATCAAGTAGTGCGCATTTTCACGATTTCACAAATTCACATCACCACAAAGGCGTTGTGTCTAAAAAAAAGTCATTGACAATGCCCTTTTTCTGTGGATTTGAATTCACCGCTGAGTTGCTGGAGCAGTTGGGGATTGAGGTCTAATGCTTTGCGCATGTCGGCAAGGGCACCTGTCTTGTCGCCTTGATTCATGCGGAGGGTGCCCCGCAGTTGGTAGATTTCGGCATCGTCGGTGTGGAGGGTGTCGATGAGGGTGTTGAGGTCTTTCATGGCCTCATCGTATTGCTGCATCTGGCAAAGGATGAGGGCACGAGTCTTATGTGCCTCGACATCGGAGGGATTGGAGGCTATGGTTTGAGTGGTTTGGGCTATGAGTTCGAAACTGTTCATGGAAAGTTGAAAATTGAAAGTTATTTGTTTTTTTAGAAGTTATCGCTACGCTTAGAAGTTAAAAGACGTATGTTATGCTACTGTTTTGGTATTGTCTCCAACTTCTTTAACTTCTCTAACTTCTTTAACTCCAAGAAAGTATCAACTTGGGTTAGGGACTAGTTAGAGAGACATTGAGGCCTTGGACGGCAAGGAGCTCTTCGCCTATCATGTAGCGGATGGCATCTTCGCGGACATCCGTTTTGAGGGGGAGTGTCTTGAGGTCTGTGAGCGGGTGTTCTTGTCCGTCTTGCAGGAATGCCTTGATGGATTGGATGGCTTGCTGCACTTCGTCGGCATGGGTGGATGGGGTCTTTTTCTTGGCGAGACACACATCGCATTGCCCACAATCGCGGTCGGTTTGCTCTCCGAAGTAGTGGAGGAGCAGACGGCTGCGGCAGGTGTCGGTGGAGGTGGCGTAGTGGGCTATCTGGTCGATGCGCTGCTCGAAATCGGCTTTGCGGTCTTCGTAAACGATGGAAGGAAGGCTGATGAGTTCGGTTTCGACGCGCGCAACGGTGTAGCCAATGGTGGGTGTCTTGCGACGAGGAATGAAGTCGATGATGCGCTGATGATGCAGGTCTTTGAGTATCTGATAAACCCGCTCGGGAGTGAGTCCTGTGAGATGGGAGAGATTGGTTTCCTCTACATAGACGAAGTTGGCGAACACACCCGAGTAGGTGCGGAGGATGGCCTGTATGAGCAGGTCTGTCTGCTCGTCGGCCTCGTAGATGCGATAGAGTTCTTCTTTGCGAAGGATGAAGTGGAGGGCAGACTTAAACTCCTGTTCCTCGTGATACTCAATGTAGCCCGCATTGTTGAGCAGGTTGAGTGCCGCATTGGTTTGTACGGGGAACTGATGGAACAAACGGCAGAAGGTCTCCATGGGGAAGTAGAAGGTGCGTCCTAATGCCTCGCCAACACCCACCTGGAGGAAGCATGCCACATTCTCGTAGGTCTGCCTCACATAGTCGATGTCGGGATAGGTCTCGGGCACCCGTCGGTTCAGTGTCTTGATGTCCTGCTGATTGTAGAGCAGCACCGCGTAGGAGTTTTTTCCGTCTCGTCCTGCACGTCCAGCCTCTTGGAAGTAGGCTTCGAGCGAGTCGGGCATGTTGAAATGGATGACCATGCGCACGTCGGGCTTGTCGATGCCCATGCCAAACGCATTGGTTGCCACCATCACACGCACACGGTTCTTTGTCCAGTTCGTCTGCCGATAGTCCTTCTCAGCATCGGTCAAGCCTGCATGGTAGTTGCTGGCCGTGATGCCGTTCTCTTCGAGATAGCGGGCTATATCGACGGTCTGCTGACGAGTGCGAGTATATACGATGGCGCTGCCAGTAGGTACACGTTGCAGAATGTGCAGCATCTCCCCTGCCCTGTCTTCCGTTTCGCGCACCACATAGATGAGGTTCTTGCGCTCAAAACTCATGGAGAAGACGTTCTTCTCCTTGAAGCGGAGACACGCCTGAATGTCGTCCACCACCTTCGGAGTGGCAGTTGCCGTGAGTGCCAAAACTGGCACATGGTCAGAAGGCAGGAGTTGACGAATCTTGGCGATTTGCAGATAGGAAGGACGGAAATCATAGCCCCACTGCGAGATGCAATGAGCCTCATCGACCACAATCATGCTCACTTGGCGCATACGTGCCAACTTTGCCAGAAAGAGATCGGAAGAAAGTCGTTCGGGCGAGATATAGAGGAGCTTATAGGCTCCCAACACAGCATTGTCGAGCAGGCGCACAATATCTTCCCGCATCAAGCCAGAATAGACAGCCTCAGCCTTGATGCCTCGGTTTTTCAGTTGCTGCACCTGGTCTTTCATCAGCGAGATGAGCGGTGTGACCACGATGCACACCCCCTCCATCATCAGTGCTGGCACCTGAAAGCAAATGCTTTTGCCGCCACCCGTCGGCATGAGTCCCAACGTGTCGCGTCCACTGGTGATGCTTTCAATGATTTCACTTTGTATGCCACGAAAAGAGTCGTATCCCCAGTATTGCTTGAGTATTTCGAGTGCTTGCACTTTTTAAAATTGAAGAATTGAAGAATTGAAAAATTGAAGTTTTTGGCTGACGCGATGTGACAACACGCCGCATGGCAACTTCAATTTTTCAATTCTTCAACTTTTTAATCCTTTATTTCTTCTTCGTGTGTTCTAATATCTTCAATCTGCAACTGCACCTCGCCATGCTTGCGTGCATTTTCCTCCACGCTATAGACGATGTCGAATGCCTGTTTGGTCTTGATGTAGCGTGCCTCCGAACTCTGGCCGAAAGCGATGCCGTTCATCACGTTGTTTGACTTGCTGTCCACCAACTCCAGCTTGATGTGTTCCTGCTGACGACCCACCACCTTACTCGTTCCATAGTCGAACACGTTCTTCGTGCAGAAGACTGGTTTGGGGTTATCGGGACCGTATGGACGCATACGCTTGAGGTCGTTGAAGAATTTGGGCGTGATGTCCTTGAAGTTGATCACCGCATGAATATCGAGATTGGGTCGTGTCTGTTCGGGATCGATGTTCTCATGCACGTATGCCTCGAAACGACGCGAGAACTCCGCCACGTGCTCGACCTTCATAGATAAACCAGCCGCATAGGTGTGACCGCCAAAGTTGTCCAACAAGTCCTCACAACTCTGAATAGCCTTATAGACATCAAAACCACTCACGCTTCGTGCGCTGCCCGTCACGATGTCGCCATCGAGTGTCAGCACAACTGCCGGACGGAAGAACTCCTCTGTCAGACGTGAAGCCACAATGCCGATGACTCCTTTGTGCCAATCGGCATTGTAAATCACGATGGCACTGGTGTCTTCCATCTTGGGCAAATGTGCCACCACCTGACTCGCCTCCTCGGTCATGCGCTTGTCGAGTTCCTTGCGCTCCTCATTATAGCGATTGATGGTCTCAGCCATTGCATGCGCCTTGTCGTAGTCGCGCTCCACCAGCAAATCGACCGATTCCTTGCCGTTCTGCACACGGCCACTGGCATTGATGCGCGGTCCTATCTTGAAGATGATGTCACTCATGGTCAAGTCTTTGCCCGTCAAACCACACACGTCAATCACCGCCTTCACACCCACGCTGGGGCTGTTGTTCAACTGCTTCAAGCCATGATAGGCCAAAATGCGATTCTCGCCCATGATAGGCACGATGTCACTCGCGATGCTGATGGCACAGAGGTCGAGCAGCGGAATGAGCGTGCTGAAAGGAATGCCGTTGCTGATAGCAAAAGCCTGCATGAACTTGAAGCCCACGCCACAACCTGATAGATCCAGATAAGGATAGGTGTTGTCCACCCGTTTCGCATTCAATATGGCCACTGCAGGAGGCAACACTTCATCGGGCACATGATGGTCGCAAATGATGAAATCGATGCCCTTCTCCTTGGCATATTGAATCTCGTCGATTGCCTTAATGCCGCAATCGAGCACAATCACCAGTTTCACACCCTGGCTTGCCGCATAATCCACTCCTTGCAGAGATACGCCATATCCTTCATCGCTACGATCGGGAATATAGCATTCCACATTGGAATAGAACTGCGTGATGAACCTGTAAACCAAGGCCACAGCAGTACACCCGTCCACGTCGTAATCGCCATACACCATGATGCGCTCACGCTGACCCATCGCCTCGTTCAATCGCTCCACTGCCTTATCCATGTCCTTCATCAGATAGGGGTCGTGAAGTTCCAGAAGTTGCGGACGGAAATACTTCCTTGCCTGTTCAGCCGTGCGGATGCCGCGTGCCACAAGCATCTGCGCCACAGCCACATTGACTCTCACTTCTTCAGCCAATGCTGCGGCACATGCCTGGTCCTCGGTTGTTGGTGGTTCGTAATTCCATTTGTAATTCATTTTATGTTGTCGTTATTATATGCAATTCTCAACTCAACAGCACTTTCATCCACCTCAAAACATCCATCCGCAAGTCCTCTTCACCTTCATCAACACATCGTCTCCACCCCTCAAAAAAGTATCAACAGCACCTTTTCTACCTATTTACGATGTAAAATTAAGAAGAAAAAATGACATACACACAATTTCAGGCCAAAGTTTTGGTTTTTTCATGCTTTTTTGCCCATTTTTGTTGACACAAATCAAGAAAATTAAAAAAACTTCATCTTTTTTCTTTTTTTTCTTGACAATAACAAAAAAACCGCCTACCTTTGCAACGTGTTTTTCATAGTATTAGATTTAAGGTTAACAAAGGTTCGGGATGCAGCGGCATCCCATTTTTTTTGCCCTTATGCTTTAGTGCTTAGAGAAACAAGCGAAATCAAGCTAATATTTAGTTCTTTTTTAGGGGGGGCGAATCACTGGACCCATTGCCTAGTTCTTGTTATTGGGGTCAATAGGTCTTATGGGCTGAATGGGCTTTGTATCTCGAGCATCTGCTTGCCCATTAACCCCATTATGCCCATATTGCCCACCATTTCCCCCACCATACCCATGTCCTTCATACGCAATCCTTCCATACGCACCATTCTTCTTCTGCCAGTTTTTCCTTGCCTGATACATCTCCTCCTTGATGCCGCCCTTCTCCAGAAAGTCCCGCTTCTTCCACTCGATGAGCCCTTTTATCAGCACGTCGCATTGATGAATCAGCGTGATGGCGATATTGGCAATCGTCTCGTCTGAACGCTCCTTGATTTTCTCCCGATAGATGGCAGAATCCAGATGTGTCTTGCAGAAAGCACGTGTTTGCACACAGCGAGGGTCGTCATACGCCCATTGTTCTAAACCACGCACACGCAGGTAGTCCTCGTAATCCAGCAACAGCTCATGCAACGAAGCCCTGTTCACATTCGTCAACTTCAACTCCATCTCACGCGACGTGATGCCATCAATGTTCCCCTCTGCCAGATTCTGCTTACCCGACCGGGCTGCCTGCACCATCTGGTCAATGGTGCGGTCACCCACCTGCAGAAACTTATTCGCAAAGTAATAAGTCACATCATAGATGCACTCCGCCTTCTGAAAAGCCTTCAACGTGCGGTAGTTGTTATCT
Organism: Bacteroidaceae bacterium; assembly: GCA_017448965.1. GTDB lineage: Bacteria > Bacteroidota > Bacteroidia > Bacteroidales > Bacteroidaceae > Minthosoma. The sequence continues at coordinate 75,135 of JAFSKK010000023.1, forward strand.
TGCCGCAAGAAATCCTTATCTTCCTCCATTTGCTTCTTTATCATTCTTTTTGCAAAGATACAACTAAATTCTAAGCAAGCAAAGAAAAGAAAGAAAAAAGCCAAGACTCATAGTCTTATTATTGCACTAAACCTGTGCATATGGAGACCTCTGCTAAATTGCCCTTTAATATCCCAATTCCTTCATCTTGTTATAAACCAATTGGGCTATTTCATTGTATCCCGTTGATGTGAAATGAGTTCCATCTGTCATCAATTGAGGTGGAACCTTTCCCTTTGCAATAGAATCCTTGTCTGCTTGTGTCGCTTGAAGTCCTGCATCAGAAAGTCCTTGTTTCACCATATATTCTCTCAAATTGATGAAATGCTTCCCAAAGCTTTGGCTGAGTGAATCTTCCATTTCTCTCATCCTCGGAATTGTATTTATCACCATATTAGGATTGTGAAAACTTATAACGATATAACGTTCGGATTTGCTGTATGAAATCATTGCCTTCAATTGCTTGATTAAATCTGCAACATCATCAAATCCTCCATTTTGCCCCACAAAGAACACGTTGGCGTATTTTGAGCGCAGATGTTTCATTGCGTATGTTTCCACAATACTTCCACTTTTAAGCGTGTCAGTAGCCAACCATTCATTATCAGCATCAATATAATAGTTGTACTCAAACTTATATTTACCTTCTTCTTTCCAAAATTTTGCATCAGAAGATAAGTAGAAAGATTTTCCATTAATTGTACACGGGTTTATTTGTGCAGGGCTGTCTTCATCCCAACCACATTGCAACAAAGGGGATACGGGTTTCTCATTATATGTAGAAACAAATGCGTGAACATCATTATTCCCTATGAAGGTTTTGTATTTTGCCTCATCACTTTTGAATATGACAACATCATGAGCAAGTTTCATCGGATAGGCTCCTTGGCGAGCCATAATCGTCAAGGTGTTCTCTCCTCCGACACCTCCATTAATAATCTCGTAATCACAACCCAACATCTCCTGTAGATGTTCGGGGTAAGCTTCTGCCCTTTTTACCATCCCCTTTATTACACCCTTGATGCCTTTCCCGTGATGAGGTGAGGTAAGACTATCGCCCCAACATACAATTTCCTTCTTTTCTTCTTTTGTGCAAGAGTAAACAAGCCAAACACAGACAATCAATACAGCTAATTGCAAGAAACCTTTTTGTCGCATAAAACGAATCACTTTTTGCCCGCCAGATACCTATCGGACTTGTTAAATTGATGTTCATATGACTACAAAAAGAAAAGCGGGGTATCTGGTTTCTGCTCGTTCGCCACCTTAGGTCCTAGGAAAACCTGTACAGAAAAACGAAACAGAATGACACCCACGCTGTTGGTATAATAGTATGCCCATAAAAGCGTGCATGAGGGCACAATCTGCCCTCGGCACGCTCACGGGATAGCATATACCGACCCGTAGCACCAACTTCTGCAATGTCTTTGAACTGTACGTTTGAATTTCCTAGGTTCAAGGTAGCCAAAAACAAAGCGTCATCGACGCATTTCGAAATGTAGTGCTCTCTCCTCGTACCAATCTCATATAGTAAGATGACACGATGTAAGTTTGCAATGCAAAGTTACGGAATAATAAGAGAAAACAAAAGAAAAAGAGAAAAAAGTTGAACGAAGCATCAATTATTTACAACAGCCAACAGCCCCAATTCTCTTTCTTCCACTACCTCCCTCATGTGTCCTCCATAGTCTCCAAAATACTTAGCTTATATACATTCTCCTATTTTACTTGTATATAGTCTTACTTTTCGTTTGAATACAACTCAATATTTGGCTTGATGACACGTTTGTGTATTCAAGCCAAATCGGTTTTTGTATTCAAGCCAAATTGAAAGTTGTAATCAAGCTAAATTGAAAGTTGTAATCAAGCTAAATTGAAAGTTGTAATCAAGCCAAAGTGAAAGTTGTATTCAAGCCAAATTGTTTGGAGGTTGCGAGCAACACATTTTGGAGATGACGGAACACAAAAAGAAGGAGGGTGTGTCAAAATAGGCACATCCTCTTTTTTTCTTTTTGCATTGAGGCATTCCGATAGATCTTTCGTTATGCAGCAATTTTCATGATTCCTGTCTTGTAATGCCTCTGTAAGTCCCCAATAAGCATATACGAGGTC